>CALCDJ010000028.1 GCA_937900135.1 uncultured Blautia sp.
ATCATTTTGGTGCAAGCGTGATTCATGGGCAGCGTAGCAATATTTTGCGCTTACCTACCTTCTTTGCATTGGACCATGGGCTGAAGACTTTCTTTCCATCTTCAGAAGTACGGTTGTATGCATGAAGTCCTGCGTAGTAAGTTCCTTTACCAACCTTTGTAAAGGTTGCTGTTACAGTATTTCCATTGTAAACTTTCTTAACAAGTTTGCCATATTTTACTGGACGCATTTCGCCATTGACTTTTTTCATTTCTGTTCCAAGAACAAGGTCATAGCCTGTTGCGTTTGCAGATTTAGTGTAGGTTACTTTTACAGTATTTTTAGATACTTTTACGCTTGTAATTGCTGGCTGCTCTGGTGTAACAGAGTCTACAACAAATAAATAAGGATTAGACCAATCACTAAAGACTTTCTTTCCATCTACTTTCTTCCATGCATGGCAGTATGCGTAGTAAGTTCCCTGTCCTGTATAAGTAAAGGTTGTCTTTGTTGTTAAGATGTTTTTGTTTACTTTTGCATATTTTTTGTTATTGATGCAGTTTCGGTCTTTGCTGATAACATAGTCATAGCCCGTTGCTCCTCCAGATTCACCGGAAAGAATTACTGTTGCATTATTGCCTTTTACAGTTACATCTGTAATCATTGGAGCTTCTGGCTTCTCAGCTTCTGTCTGTCCACTTGTTCTTACAACTTTAGAGCCTGTGTAATTTCTGCTATCTTTTACTGCTTTGATAGTAGTTGTTCCATCTCCGTTATTTTCAGTTGTATACTCAGATGCATCTACATCCACAGCACCACATTTAACAGAAATCTTACCATCGTCAACTTTTACATCTGCATTAGCAAGATCAAATTTATCAATTCCCCATTTGAAAGGTTTTACAGTTGTAGCTACCTCATAACCATTTTTACCTTTAATTGTTACAGTAAGTGATTTTTCAGTAGTAGCATTTACCATATCTTTGTTTCCAGTTAACTCAAGTTCGTAGTCTTTACCTTCTACTAACTTCACACCTTTCACAACAATAGATACCTGTGGTTTTACAAGAAGTCCTGCGGCATAAGTTCCATTAGATACAGAAATATTACTTTCAGCGATAGTTTCTTTATCAATTTTAAAGTAGTCTACAGCAATAACATTAGCTGTTTTATTTCCTTCAGCATCTGTGTAAACACCATTTACCAAACCATCTTTATTTACATTACTGCCATATTTACCAATAGCAACTGCCAATACAGCACCCTTCTGAACATTATTATGTGCTTTTCCGTAAACATTGTCTACATATTTCAGCTCATAATCTTTACCTTCTACTAATTTTTCAGTTCCTGCATAAGTAAACTCTGTTTTAGCAAAGGTATGTGCTGTACCATCGTACTTGAAGAGACTATCTTTTTTACTGGTTACTTCAAAACCATTTTTATCCCAATATTTGAAAGAGCCACCAACGTTTAATAATTCTCCACAGATCTGGAATTTCAATTCTTTTGTTCCTGTGAAGTTGTCATTCTTTGGTGTCAAAGTTACGGTTCCTTCACCAATATTGAGGTTTTCACCAAATGTCAGGTTGAAATTGCTTGCAACATCAATCTTGTTTCCATCTAATGTAAGATCAATTTCATCTGGAGCAACTTCCAGAGAGTAACCTGTATATTGTTTTGTACCGATTACACCTACAAGTTTAGAAGCATCTGCTGACTTGATAGTATAATCTACTTTTGCTGTTCCACTATAATGTACACCATCTCCTGTGATGGAAAGTGTTGCAGTTCCTGCATTTGTATTATTGATATAAGATGGAGTGTAATAATCAGGATTAATTACTTTTCCACCAATTACCACATCAAACTCAGGTTTTACAGGCTGTCCTGTATATGTGAAAGAATTTCCTTTCAGTTTAATGTATTCAGACTTCAAAATAGCTGCTGCAATTTTAGATTCTGCTTCTAAAGTAACAGCTGGATGTCCTTTGAAGTTTGGATTGGTAATTGTAATTTTTGCAACGACCTTATCACCAACTTCATTTGTCTTTTTACTATTGTTATTTGCATCTTCATAATCATACTTAACAGTGTAGTCAACACCTTCTGTTAAAGTAAACTCTTTTCCTTTGCCGTTTTTCGCTTTTACAGCAACTGCCATAGCATCTTTGTATTCTTTTGCACTACTTACATTCTGAAGTTCTACGTGTTCAGCAGCTTTTACAGAACTTACTGCAGCAGCGTTAATTGTAAATGTAAATTCTTTCTTGCTTCCAAGATATCCGTTTTTACCTTTTACGATAAGTTTAGCTGTACCTGCATTTGTATTTTTTGAATATGCAATCTCATAATCGGATTCAGGAACTTTTTTCCATTCACCATCCTGATAGTTCATAAGAGAACCAAGTTCTTCAGTTGTAAAGGTTACAGCATCTCCTGTATATTCTTTTGCAGGTAAACCAGTGTAATATTTTTCAAAATATGCTGTTTCAAGTCCCTGAGAATAAATAGAGAATGTTCCTGTTGTGCTTCCGCTAAAGTTCTTTGTTGTTACTCCAGAAACTTTTCCAGGTTTGATTTCAGCAACGTATCCGTCACCTCTTTCAATTGCATTATCTGGAACTTTAACATCAAGTGCATCTACTACGATTTTTTCGCTAGTTGTCTTATCAGTTAATGTTACCTCGCTAGATGTAACCTCAACTTTTTCTCCAGTATATTTCTGTGGAGCGATTGCCACATTAACAGTGGAAAGGTCACGAGCAACGATAGTCATATCGTTTTCAGAAGGCAGATAAGCACCTGCAGTACTTGTGATTTTATAGTTTTTATTTCCTGTTTCAGGAGTTCCACTTAAAATAATTCCTACATCAGCGCCTACACTCTGACCAGCCTCAGTTCCTTTAAGAGTAATATCTACATAGCCATCTTTGTCAGCACGAAGATATCCAGATAAATCTTCACCTGTTTCTTTATCAACTAAAGTAATGTCTGATTTTTTAATCTTAGTGTCTCTATTTCCTGTGTATGCATAAGTTGTGTTTTTAAATGTTGCAGTCATATGAGCTGCAATAGCAGCTGGACTATTTAATTCCATTGGCTGAATTTCATAGGTAGCTGTAAGTTGTCCGTGATATCCTTTAAGAACATCTGCCTTAGGAGTTAAAATTGCAGTTGCTTTTCCACCAGCATTTACAACTTCACCTGTATAAGTAATATCATAATTTGAAGGATCACCTACACCATCATTAGGCCGGTTATTTTCATCTACCCAATGTAATGCGATACCATTTACGCCAGGAGCTGGTTTCTGTTCTTTACCATTATATGTAGGGTTGACTACAGTTGCTTTAACAATTTTACTGATATCTTTAGTCTTTACAGTAAACGCATCAGACTTAGCGCTCCAAACAACTTCACCAGCTTTTTCTGCATAAACAAATAAATTAATTTTTGCACCAGCTAAACTTGCATCCAATAGGCAACTAAATTTTTTAGCTTTAGATAATTCGACTGTGTTTCCATAATTTTTGCCATTTACTTGCCAAACTGCTTTAAGAGTGGCTCCACTAATAGTGCTATTTTCTGTTATGTCTACAGTTGTAGATAAGGTTCCACCCCATTCAGCAGCATTGCCTTCGGTAGCTTTGTCATCAATTAAATAATCTGTGAATTTGGCGGTGTACTCTCCAGAAGAAAGTGTAGCGGAATCATTTACTTCTTCCTCAACAACTGGAGCTTCTGCTTCAGCGCTAAAGGTATCTACAGCTTCTTCCACAACCGGAGCTTCTACTACTGCATCTGTTCCATCTGTGAACTCTGCAGCCCAAACCGGAACATTAGAAGTAGCCAGCATTGCTGCGACGAGAGAAATGCTCAGCGCTTTTTTCGCCATGCCCTTCTTTGTGTTTTTAAGTTTCGTCATGTTATAGTTCCCCTTGGCGTGGTTGTGGATGTGATGCTTGGGTGGTTTTTGTGAGGTGGGCAGAAAATATGAATTTTGGGGGAGAAAAGGAATTTATTTATATCTGTAGATTTATAAGAAAAATTATAATAATTAATAATTATAAAGTTTCAAGCTAAGTGGAGGAGAGAGGGGATATGGGGAAAGGCTGTTTTATCAGGATGGGAGCGGAGGTTCATGGAATGGGACTGCCTATGGCAGTTCATATCTGGCATGATGTTGGTGGAGATTTCTACATAATTATAAAAAAATAATTTACACACTCTAAAACATTTGATATCTTAATTGTATGACAAAAGCGTCATAACAAAAAAATATTCAAACAAAGGAGGAAACGTTATGGAGCGAATCAATGCAATCTATGCAAGGCAATCCGTTGACAGACCGGACAGTATTTCAATTGAAAGTCAGATTGAGTTTTGTAAGTTTGAACTCAAGGGTGGAAGTTTCAGAGAGTACAAGGATAAAGGCTACAGTGGAAAAAATACACTTCGGCCGCAGCTTCAGCAGCTTTTGCAGGACATACGCAGGGGTGAAATTGCAAAAGTGATTGTTTATAAGCTGGATCGGATCAGCAGGTCAATCCTGGATTTTACCAACATGATGGAACTGTTTCAGGAATATCATGTGGAATTTGTTTCTTCTACAGAAAAATTCGACACTTCTACGCCAATGGGAAGAGCGATGCTGAATATTTGTATTGTATTTGCACAGCTGGAGAGGGAAACCATCCAGAAGCGTGTCAGTGATGCGTATTATTCCAGGAGTCAGAAGGGGTTCCGGATGGGAGGAAAACCGCCGTATGGCTTTGGTCTGGAGGATACGGTGATTCAGGGAATTCATACGAAGAAGCTGGTACAGATTCCGGAGCAGGCGGAGCACGTAAAAAAGATGTTTGAGATTTATGTGAAACCGGAATCTTCCTATGGAGATATCACCCGCTACTTTACGGAGCGCCATATTCAGTTTTATGGGAAGGAGCTGATTCGTCCTATGGTTGCGCAGCTTTTGCGTAATCCGGTTTATGTGAGGGCGGACAGGGATATTTACCGGTTTTTCAAAAGTCAGGGAACGGTGATTGTAAGCAGTGAGGAGGAGTTTGACGGAGTGCATGGCTGTTATCTTTACCAGGGCAGGGATGAAAAAGCGGATAAGCTGAAAAGCCTGCGGGGACAGATGCTGGTGGTGGCTCCCCATGAAGGGTTTATTTCTTCAGACCTCTGGCTGCGGTGTCGGATTAAGATTTTTGGAAATATGACGCTGCAGGTGAACCGTCGTGCAGTGAATACCTGGCTGGCAGGAAAAATTAAGTGTGGCTATTGCGGTTATGCCATGATCAGTGTGAAGAGTCGCAGCGGACGGGGCTATCTGCGCTGTATTAAGCGGCTGAACAATAAGGGGTGTGAAGGCTGCGGCAAAGTATATACAGCGGATGTACAGCTGTATGTGTACCTGCAAATGGTAAAAAAACTCAGGGAATATCAGACACCTCTTGGGTATACCAGATCACACCAGGACCCAAGGCTCACCGCGCTTGTGAGGGAGTCACAGGAACTGGAGGAGGAGATCGAGCGGCTGGCAGACTCTCTGGCCGGTGCAGGGGAAGCGCTGACTTCCTATATTAATCAGAGGGTGTCCCAGTTGGATCAGCTTCGTCAGGAAAAAATGGGTGAAATGATGGAGCTGGTGAATCGTGTGGTGGTTCCGGCGGAGTTGGAGAGAATTGTAGCCAGTACTACAGATTGGGAACATGCTGCTTTTGAGGATAAGCAGTTTACCGTGGATAAACTGATTCATTGTGTACAGGTTAAGCGGGGAAGTCTGGAGATTACCTGGAAAATCTGAGACAGATCAAAGGGCCGGAGAACAGATCGTTGTAAAGCTGTATACAAAAAGCCTCAGCCATCCTTGGTCGGGAGGCTGAGGGCTGTAAGAGATATTAGTTATGTAATTATTAGTTATGTAATCTTCCGCTGAGTTCTGTCAGCTCACGGATTCTTTTTAGAAGCGCTGGTGTAATCTGGTTTTTGGTGAGACGCCATTTCCAGTTTTTGCCCAGAGTGGCCGGTTGATTGATGCGGGCTTTGCCATCCAATCCCAGATAATCCTGGATCGGGATGATGCAGTAGTCGGCAACACTAAGCATAGCCAGACGGATAAAGCACCAGGGCAGTTCTTCTTTTTCATTTCCTTTCAGATTCAGATAAGCGTCTGCCAGAGCCCGGTCTTCTTTGGAAATGGTGCGATACCATTCTACAATGGTTTCGTTGTCATGAGTTCCGGTATAGACCACACAATTCTGGTTGTAGTTATGGGGCAGATAATCGGCGCCTGTGGTGTCTCTGGAGTCAAAAGCAAATTCCAGCACTTTCATATTGGGGAACCCGCTTTCTTTTACCAGGGCTCTTACGCTGTCTGTCATAAATCCAAGGTCTTCTGCGATGATGTGAAGGTCTCCCAGGGCATCCTGAATCCGGTGAAACAGTTCTATGCCGGGACCCTGTTCCCAATGGCCGTGTTCTGCGGTTTTGTCTCCATAAGGAATGGAATAGTAGGCATCGAAACCACGGAAATGGTCAATGCGTACCACATCATAGAGCTGGCAGCAATGGGCGATTCGCTGAATCCACCAGGAAAAACCAGTCTGGCGGTGATAATCCCATCGATATAGAGGATTTCCCCACAGCTGTCCGGTAGCGGAAAAGCCATCTGGCGGGCAGCCGGCGACTGCGGTTGGAGTGTTGTTTTCATCAAACTGGAAAAGCTCTGGATGGGCCCAGCTGTCTGCGCTGTCAAAGGCCACATAAATGGGAATGTCCCCAATGATCTGAATGCCGTTTTCGTTGGCATAGGCTTTCAGTTTTTTCCATTGTTTTGCAAAAAGAAACTGCAGGTATTCCTGGAATTCAATTTCAAAGTACAGTTCTCTCTGGTAATAGTCCATGGAATATCCATAGCGAAGGCGGATGTCTTCGGGCCACTGGTTCCAGCAGATGTTGTCAAAGCGTTCCTTGACTGCCATAAAAATGGCATAGTCTTTCAGCCAGTAACGGTTTTCTTCCTGAAACTGGTGAAATTCTTCATTGTTTACAATGTCACAGTTGGTGTAGGCTTTGCGGAGGAGCTTCCAGCGGTTTTTATAAAGCTTGCTGTAATCCACAGAGTCTGCTTGTTTTCCGAAGTCGCAGGCATTGCATTCTTTTCTGGTGAGAAGACCTTCTTCGATTAAGGCTTCCAGATCGATGAAATAAGGATTGCCTGCAAAGGTAGAAAAGGACTGATAAGGTGAATCTCCATAGCTGGTGGGTCCAAGGGGAAGGATCTGCCAGTATTTCTGTCCTGCTTCTTTGAGCATATCCACAAAGTCATAGGCTTCTTTTGAAAAACAGCCGATTCCATATTTGGAAGGAAGGCTGCTGATGGGAAGTAAAATTCCACTTGCTCTCATAAATATAATCCCCCGATTTCCAGTACGCTGTGCAAAAGCCTGGCACAGACGTTGCTTATTTTTTCGTTTATTGTATCAAAATCTGTTTTTCTCTGCAAGGGAGAATGGGGATGGGTGCGCATAATTGCTTTGGAAGCGCCATAAAATGTAAACACAAAAAGCGGTCCCGCATGGGAAGAACAGGAGAGGGGAAGATGTCATACTTATGGGGTGGAATGCTCCTGATAGGAATCCTTTACGGAGCAGTTACCGGAACACTTCCGGAAGTGACAGATGCAGCCATCGCTTCATCCAGAGAGGCAGTGAATCTTTGTATTTCCATGGCAGGGATTACGGCCATGTGGACAGGAATGATGAAGATTGCAGAACGCACCGGTCTGGTGGAACAGCTGGCCAGGAGGCTTCGCCCGGTTCTTGGGATTTTGTTTCCCAGGCTGGACCTGGATTCCAGAGCCTGCCATTATATTTCTGTAAACTTTTTATCCAATCTTCTGGGTCTTGGATGGGCAAGCACTTCTTCAGGCCTTATGGCTTTTCAGGAACTGGATAAGAAGAACAGAGAAGATTGTCAACAGTTAGGGGAAAGCAGAAAACGGGGCAGGCATATTGCCAGTCCGGAGATGTGTACTTTTTTGATTATCAATGTATCGTCTTTGCAGCTGATTCCAGTTTCCATACTGGCATATCGGGCGCAGTATGGGAGTACAGATCCGGCGGCAATCATTGGACCGGCAATTTTTGCCACCGGAGTGAGTACCCTGACAGCGCTGCTTTTCTGTATGTTTCAGAATCATAGGAACAGGGTGTGACCATGAGAATTATTTCGTATGTATCCAGTATGCTGATTCCTTTCCTTCTATTATATATTGTAGGGTTTGGACTTTTGTCCAGGCGGGATATTTATCAGGATTTCTTGGAAGGAGCCAGTGAGGGGTTAAAGACGGTCGCAGGTCTGATTCCAACGCTCATTGGACTTTTGACTGGGGTGGGGATCCTTCGGGCTTCTGGTTTTCTGGACTTTCTGGGAGAACTTCTTGGAACTGTGACAGGATATGTGGGGCTTGCGCCGCAGCTGGTGCCTCTGGCGTTGGTGCGTATGTTTTCTTCCAGTGGAGCCACTGGGCTCCTTCTGGATCTTTTTAAGGAATTTGGAGCAGATTCTTCCATTGGAAGGATGGGAGCTGTTTTGTTAAGCTCTACAGAAAGTGTGTTTTACTGTATGAGTGTGTATTTTGGTTCGGTGCATATCAGCAAAACCCGTTATACGCTCCCCGGAGCAATTCTGGCTACTGTGGCCGGTATGGCGGCTTCGGTGTGGGTGGTACAGATCTGGGGATAAAAAAATCCGGTATAAGCCAAAGGCCTATACCAGATCTTTATTCCTTTTTAACATATCCAGAATTACCTGCTGCGTGTAAGCGCCAAGATGCTTCTGGTCCTCTTTATCCAGCTGATCAGGATAAATGGGTTTTCCATATTCCAGAACCACATGGCAGGGTTTGATTCTGGGGAAATGTGCTTCAAAGACTTCTGCAGTGTTGTTCATGGCAATGGGGATGATAGGGCATTTGGCCCTGGTAGCAATCTTAAAGCTTCCTTCATGGAAGGGAAGCATATCCAGTTCGTCTGCATTGGTGTTTCTGGTACCTTCAGGGAAGATACAGATGGAAATACCGGATTTTACTTTTTCTACAGCGCTTAAAATCGTTTTCAGTCCCTGTTTGATATCATTGCGATCCAGGAACAGACAGTGAAGGTAGCGCATCCAGTTGGAAAGCAGAGGATAGCGTTCCATTTCTTTTTTTGCAATATAGCCGGTTCTGAGAGGACAGCGGCTGTAGGTCAGAAGGATGTCGTAATAGCTTCTGTGATTGCCGATGTAAAGAACCGGGGTATCTTTGGGTACATTTTCTTCACCAATGACAGTGACCTTGACTCCGGTTACCCGAAGGAGAAAACGGAATACAGCCTGAATGAGGCGAAGGGAACTTACGTCCTTGGTCATGGGAGCGAATTTGCCGATGATCCATTCCACAATGAGAATGGGGATGGACAAAACAAGAAATCCGATGACAAGGATGCAGGTAAAAATAAAACGGATCATATCAATTTCCTTTCTGTTATGATTTTTCTGATATTTATTATACGGAATTTTAAAAATAGTTGCAATAAATCTTTTGGGTTCCACATACAATAATCAGGAAGGAACGGACAGGGGTGACAGGATGAGAAGAACGTGTGGGTGGATCTGCCTGCTTGCCGTACTGCTCATGACCATAAGCGGATGCCGTCTGGTTCGTGTGGAGGAAGAGCCAAGAACGCCGCTGGAATATACGGTGGTGAATCCGGAAGAGGTTCCGGAGGAAGTACAGGAGCTGATTCAGGAAAGAAAGAGCAAAGAATTTCAGATGACCTATCAGAATGAAAAGGATTTGTATCTGATCAAAGGATATGGGCAGCAGATGTGCGGGGGCTACAGCATTCAGGTGGAGGAACTGGGGCTGTCATCCAACAGCATCTTTTTTAAGACAAAACTTCTGGGGCCGGATAAGGATGGGCGGGAGGGAGAGCCGTCCTATCCTTATATCGTGGTAAAAATGGAGTACCGGAAAGAGCCGGTACAGTTTGATCGTGGATAAGTAAAAGATGTGTCTGTTTAAAAGAGGGGAGAATGGGATATGGAACTAATCAGAGAAGATGTGCAGCTGCTTCGTGAAAAAAGCAAGGCGACCAGTCAGGTGACCTTTGACGTGGATTTTAATGTACCGGATGTTAAGCCGGATATTGGGCGGATGGTGCAGAGCAAGGGGCAGGTATCCATGGAGGAAGTCCGGCTGAACGACGGTCATGCGTACCTGAAGGGCGATTTGAATGTGGATCTTCTTTATGTGGGGGAAGAGGAAGGGAATATCCACAGTTTGTCAGCGAAGCTTCCGGTGGAGGAGGTTATGAACCTGGAGGGAATTGCCAGCGGGGACAAAATGTGTCTCAAGTGGGAAATTGAGGATTTGAGTATTCATGTGATTCATTCCAGAAAGCTCAATATCAAGGCTCTTGTTACTTTTTTTGCCGTGGTGGATGAACTGGCAGGAATCCGTCTGCCAGTGGAACTTTCGGAGGAGCAGGTTTCTGTAAAGAAGAAAAAAATTGATTTGTTAAGCCTTTGTGTGCACAAAAAGGATATCCTTCGGCTGAAGGAAGAGATTACGCTGGCATCCAATAAGCCCAACATTGCGGAACTGCTGTGGCATACCATAGAGGTACGGGGGCTGGATTTAAGACCGGAGGAGAATCTGGTACGTGCCAGGGGAGAATTGTTTGTCTTTGTCCTTTATGAAGGAGATGAGGAAGGAGAACCGCTGCAATGGGTGGAATACTCCATTCCCTTCAGTGGACAGGTGGAATGTGAGGGATGCGGAGAAGAGATGATCCCGGATATTGAAGCATCGGTAATTCATCAGAGTGTGGAGGTGAAGCCAGATGCAGATGGAGAAGAGCGGATTCTTGTGGCGGATGTGGTGCTGGAACTGGATATGAAGCTCTATCGGGAAGAAACTCATGATCTGATCCTGGATGTATATACACCTTTTAAGGAGTGTCTCCCCCATGGAAAAAAAGAGCAGCTGAGAAGTCTTTTGATTCGGAATCATTCCCGATGCAGAGTGTCCGACCGGATTTCAGTAAAAGAGACTCAGGGGAAGGTTCTGCAGATTTGCCACAGCCAGGGACGGGTAAAGGTGGATAAGACGAAAATTGTGGAAAATGGAATTCAGGTGGAAGGAATCGTACAGATGAAGGTGCTGTACATTATCAGTGATGATCATATGCCGTTTTATTCCATGGAAGCTATGGTACCTTTTTCGCATATGGTGGAAGCCAGGGGAATTCAGCCAGAGGATATCTATCATCTGAAAACAGATCTGGAACAGCTTTCGACCACCATGGTGGACAGTAATGAAATTGAAGTGAAGGCAACAGTAAGTCTGAATGCGCTTGTGATGAAGTGCACAGAGGAGCAGATTATTGACCGGGTGGAGGAACAGCCTCTGGATATGAAAAAAATTCAGAACATGCCGGGGATTCTGGTTTATATGGTAAGGCCGGAGGATACTCTGTGGGATATTGCAAAAAGATTTTATACCACGGTGGATGAAATCTGTTCTCTAAATGAACTGGAGAGCAGACAGCTTCATTCCGGCCAGCCTTTGCTTCTTGTAAAAAGGGTGGGGCAGTAACTGGGAAAAACCGGTATTGCTATCTTTGGGAAAATCATATAAAATACAAAAATAGAAATACTGTATACAAAGTACAAAATGTGCCTTTGGCACATAAGAGAAAAACCGGAGGTACTTATGCGATTACGTGCATTGGCAAAAATCAATTTAGGACTGGATATCATCCGCAAAAGAGAGGATGGATATCATGAGGTCCGAATGATCATGCAGACCATTCAAATGTATGATGTATTAGAGATTCACAGGAGGAAAACTCCGGGAATTTCACTTACTACAAATCTTCCTTATATTCCAACAGACGAGCGGAATCTGGTTTATAAGGCGGCAAAAATTTTAATGGATGAATTTCAGGTACAGGAGGGGCTTTCCATTCATTTGGACAAGTCCATACCTGTGGCGGCAGGAATGGCAGGAGGAAGCTCAGATGCAGCGGCGGCCTTTGTGGGAGTAAACCGTCTGTTTCATCTGGGGCTCACAGAGAAGGAACTGATGGAACGTGCAGTTAAGGTAGGCGCAGATGTGCCGTACTGTGTGATGAGAGGCACAGCGTTGGCTGAGGGAATCGGAGAGAAACTCACCTGGATTCCTCAGGTGCCCCGGTGTTATGTTCTGATCGGTAAGCCTGGTGTGAACGTCTCCACAAAAATGGCCTATGAGAGCCTGAAGCTTCAGGAAATCCAGAAACATCCGGATATTGATAAAATGATCGAAGCCATTAAGGCCAAAGATTTAAAAGGTATGACAGAGCAGATGGGCAATGTGTTTGAACCGGGAATCATCGGCCGTTATCCGGTGATCCAGAAGATCAAGGATCTGATGGAGGAACAGGGCGCATTGAAGGCTATGATGAGCGGCAGCGGACCTACGGTGTTTGGAATCTTTGACGACCGGAGGAAGCTGAATAAGGCAGCGGCAGTTCTTCGCGCCAGCCATCTTGCGAAGACAGTTTTTGCAACGGAAGTGTACAACCGAAATGGAGGAACTACCAATGACAAGTAATTTTTCTGTCCATATGGACGAATATCTTCCACTGAGAGATGTGGTATTTAATACGCTGCGTCAGGCGATCCTGAAGGGAGAATTAAAACCGGGGGAACGTTTGATGGAGATTGCGCTGGCAGAACGGCTGGGGGTAAGCAGAACTCCCATCAGAGAAGCTATGCGTAAGCTGGAACTGGAGGGACTTGTAGTTATGATTCCCCGTCGGGGAGCTCAGGTGGCCAATATCACGGAGAAGGATCTTAACGATGTACTGGAGGTACGTCTTGCTCTGGAAAACATGGCCATTGAAAAGGCGTGTAACCGGATGACAGAGGATCAGATGGATAAACTCTGGATTGCAGCAAGAGAGTTTGAAAAGACCATGACAGAGGGGAATCTGGTACGTCTTGCAGAGGCAGATGTGGAATTTCATGAAATCATCTATCAGGCATCGGATAACCGCCGCCTGAATCAGGTATTGAATAATCTTCGGGAGCAGATTTACCGTTACCGTGTGGAATATCTGAAGGATGAGGAGACCAGAAATGTGCTGGTCAAGGAGCATGAGGAGCTTTATCATGCCATTAAGGAGCGGGATGTTTCCCGGGCGTTGGAGATTTCCAGCAAACACATTGAGAATCAGAGAAAGGCGATTATCCAGTCTATTGAGGCAGACCAGGAAGCCGGAGAAAAAAAGGAAAAGCATAAATAATATAGAAGAAATTGGGATATCCTAAGAGAGATGCGAGAAGCGTCTCTCTTTTTGATTACAAAAAAGTTTTTGAATAGAGAAGAGGCTGGGAAAGAAAGGCGGGAAAAGGATGGAAGAAAGAAGGATTTCCGAAAAGCTTCGAGAAAATGAAGTGTATATTCGGAACAGACTGGAGAATTGTGCGGATGTACTGATCCGTCCCATGAAGCTTGGTGCAGAAGAAAAAGTCAGTTGTCTCATGGTCTATCTTGAAGTGGCAGTTTCCAATATGATGCTGGATGATTCTGCCATTGGAAAAATGGTAAATCATTTCTGGGAGGTTTCTCCTGAGCAGATTCAGGAATTTGTACAGAACAACAGCCTTGGAATTGCAGATGGAAAAAGACTGGAAACCATGCAGGAGGTTGTGGCGGCTCTGTTTGCAGGAAACGCAGTATTTTTTGTGGATGGCTATGACAAGGCGCTGAAAATTTCCAGTAAGGGTTATCCTGGTATGGGTGTCTCGGAAGCAGAAACGGAAAAGGTTCTTCGGGGGTCAAAAGAAGGTTTTTCGGATTCTGTGAAGATTAATTCTGCCCTTGTGCGGAAACGCCTTCGGGATACCCGTCTTAAAGTGGTGGAGCGTCAGATTGGCACACGTTCCCATACCATGCTGCAGCTATTATATATGGAAGATTTGGTGCAGGAGGAATTACTGGAAAAAATTCAGGAACGCCTGGATGCCTATGAGGTGGATGGGATTTTGGACAGCGGTATGCTGGAACAGCTTACGGAAGACAGCTGGGTATCTCCTTTCCCCCAGTACCAGACAACAGAGCGGCCAGACCGGGCTGCTCAGGAGCTTTTAAACGGAAAGCTTGTGTTGCTGTGTGATAACTCGCCTTCTGCGCTGATTCTTCCAAGCTCCTTTAATGGCTTTATGGAAAGCAGCGAAGACTGGTATCATCGGTTTGAAATGGCTTCGTTTCTCAGGGGACTTCGGTACCTGGCCCTGTTCTCTGCCACTTTGCTTCCTGGTCTGTATCTGGCAGTAACCCGGTTCCATACCCAGATTCTTCCCACCAATCTGATCCTTTCTTTTGCGGAAGCCAGGGAAGGAGTACCTTTCTCCAGTGTGACGGAGCTTTTGTTTCTGGAGCTGTCCTTTGAACTGATCCGGGAAGCCGGGGTACGGATTCCAGGCTCCCTTGGAAATGCCATAGGAATTGTTGGGGGTCTGATCATCGGACAGGCAGCGGTAAGCGCCAATCTGGTAAGCCCCATTGTGGTGATAATCGTAGCCCTTACTGCTCTTGGTTCTATGGCCATTCCCAATGAAGAGTTTGCAGCGTCTTTCCGGCTTTTGAAATATCTGTTTCTCTTTCTTGGGGGATATCTTGGAATTTTTGGCCTGGTTCTCGGCGGATATCTTACGGTGGCGCATCTGTCAGGATTGCTTAGCTTTGGAATGCCGTATCTCCTTCCCTTTATAAAAAAAGAGGGAAGAAGTGAAACGGGAGAACGTATTTTTCGAGTGCCTTTTCGTAAGCGGAAAAATCGTCCGCTTTATGCCAAAAAGGAAGAAAGCCTTCGGTTAAAAAGGAGGGAAAATCCATGAATTTTGCAGAAAATAACAGAATTTCTCACAGACAACTTTATCGCCAGATGATTCTGGCATTTACAGCCCCTTTTTTGCTCTGTCTCTTTGGAGAACAGAGGCTTTTGGGAAAAGCTGGAATTCTGGGGCTGTTTGTGGGGATGGTTCTTCTTTTGATTTATGTGATTTTTCTTATTCGCCTTGGAAACAGCTGTACCGATTTGTATAAGTGGGCTGGATCGTTTCTTGGAAGAATGATTGGTCTGCTTTTCGTAATATATGTAATCTTTACGGGGGCTTATCTGTTATCGGTACTGACGGAAATTGTACCGGAAAGTCTGTTGACTGGAGTTCCCGGTCCATGGATTTCATTTTTTGCTGTGATTTGCTGCAGTCTTGGGACGCACAAAGGGATGCAGAGAAGAGGTCGTATGGGAGAAGTTTCCGGTGGGATTCTTCTTCTGGGGATTCTTTTGATGATGGGTCTGTGTCTGGGGCAGAGCAAGGGCGCCTATCTTCAGGAAATGCTGCAGGCGCCTTTGGTTCAGAAGGAAGTGATTTCATGCAGCTATGGTCTTCTCTGTGCGTTTTCCGGACTGGGGCTTCTGCCTTTTATTCTGGAAAATGTTTCACAGAGAGCTACGGCAGGCCGGACCGTGGCAGGAGGGATTCTTACTCTTTGCGGGATGATTTTGGGGATGCTTCTGCTCCTTCCTGCTGTGTTTGGCTGGGAACGGTTAAAAGAAGAAGCCTATCCGGTACTGCCTCTTCTGGCGGGAGCTGACCTTCCGGGAAATGTGCTTGCCAGGTTTGATGTGCTGTGGATGGCATTTCTTTTATATAGTCTGTTGTTCGCCATTGGGAGTCTGCTCCATTATGGTCATCAGGTAATCCATCAGGCTCATCTTGGTACCGGACGGTTCTGGATGCCGGCAGTTATGTTTTTCCTTTCTCTTTTGAAGGTGGATGGCAGGGGAATCGGCGCCTGGTATGGAAGCTATCTGGCATATATTCATGTCCCCCTTCTTCTGGCAGCGCAGGTCTACTTGTTATTGGGGCGAAAGGGAAGGGGAAAAAAGAAGGCGCTTACTGTGGCGGTCATGTGGCTTCTGCCCTTTTTTCTCATGGGATGCGGAGGTGTGGAGCCGGAAAAAAGAATGTATCCCCTGGCTCTTGGAGTTGACTGGAAAGAGGAACAGTTTCTGGTGAACTATGGAATGCCGGATCTTCCTGCAGCTACGGGACAGGAAAAGGAAGAAGAGGGACAGAAATCTTCTCTTCTAAGTCTAAAAGGCAAAACTTTTGCTGAGATTGAGAAACAGTATGGGCGTTCTCAGGAAAAATATCTGGATATGGGACACCTGGAGGTTCTGCTTCTTGGAGAAGAACTTCTGAATGGAGAACACTTAGGAGAACTTCTTGCTTATCTTAAGAAAGAGGCTTTTGTGGGAGAAAATCTCTATGTGTTTCAGACTGTGGCGCCCGAAGAGGTGATGAGCTGGCAGGGAGGAAACGGTACTTCTGTTGGGGAATATCTTACCGGGATTATGGAGAACCGGATGACGGGACAGCATAAAAAAGGAGTAACCCTAAGGGAACTTTATCATAGCTGGTATGAAAAAGAGCCTCTTCCCAGACTGCCCGAAATACAGGTGCAGGGAGAAAAACTGGAAATTCTGGAATAAAGCTTCAGGGAGAGGGAATACTTGGAACAGATGCGGCATCCTTTGATAAAGAGAGAGAAGGGAGAACCTTTTATGAAAAATAAAAAAAATCGTTTGCTGTTTTCGCTTGCAGTGAGTCTGGCTGCAGTTTCCATTTCCGCGTTTTCTCCCCGGGAAGCAGGAGATGGGTATGCTCTGGCCTGGTGGGGAACGTTATATCCCCGGTTCTGTTTTTCCGCTCCTGTCCGGGAGGAAGAGAGCAGAACAGAGGATACCAGGGAGAAGGTAAAGATTTCCTTCTGGCTTGCGAAAGCCTTTGATTGGTGTTAGAATGAACCTGTGGCTAAGACCAACAACGGTAAGAGATGGAGATGACCAATGAAGATAGACAGAGATGCGCCGGTAGGCGTGTTTGATTCCGGAGTGGGCGGACTGACCGTTGCCAGGGAGATTATGCGGAATCTTCCCGCAGAGAAGATTGTATATTTTGGCGATACAGCCAGAGTACCTTATGGCAGTAAGTCAAAAGAGACTGTGATCCGTTATTCCCGGCAGATCATCCGCTTTCTTTTGGAGCAGCAGGTAAAAGCCATTGTCATTGCCTGCAATACAGCCAGTGCGTTTGCGCTGGATGCAGTAAAGGAAGAGCTGGATATTCCGGTTTTGGGTGTGATCGGACCGGGAGCCAGAGTTGCTGCAGAAGAAACGAAGAACAAAAGAGTTGGGGTGATTGGAACCATCGGTACGGTGGGAAGTGGAATCCATGAAGCTTTTTTAAAACAGCTGGACCCGGAAATCACCGTATTTGGAAAAGCCTGTCCCCTGTTTGTGCCTCTGGTGGAAGAGGGATGGCTCCATGATCCGGTAACAAAAGAAGTAGCAGGAAGATATCTCCAGGAACTTCAGGAGAAGGACGTGGATACGCTGATCCTGGGCTGCACCCATTATCCTCTTCTTCGCTCCACGATCGGGGAGATTATGGGAGAGCGCGTACGTCTGGTGAATCCAGCCTATGAGACGGCTCTGGAGCTGGGACGGCTTCTGGATGAGAAGGGACTTTTGCGTACTTCTAAAGAACAGGAGGAATTTCCCTATCGTTTTTATGTCAGTGATCTGGCAGACAAATTTAAGAGTTTTGCCAATTCGATCCTTCCTTACGATGTGGAAATGACCCAGAAAATTGACATTGAGAAATACCAGATGGAACAGGAGAAGTAAATGGAAAAAGACGTGTTGATTCATGTGCGGGGACTTCAGATGCTGGAGGACGAGGGCCAGGATGAGCCCATTGAGATTGTGGTGCCGGGACAGTATTATTTTCGCAACGGCAGCCATTATCTGCGTTTTGAGGAGATTGTGGAAGAACAGCAGAAGCCTGTGATCAATTACATAAAATTTTCAAACGGCGGACTGGAAGTCAGGAAGCAGGGAGCCTACAATGTGCACATGGTATTTGAACAGGGTAAGAAGAATATGACGTATTATTCCACACCTTACGGAACCTTACAGATGGGGATCGCAGCGACGAATCTTCAGCTGCAGGAGTCGGACAGCCGCATTGACATGCAGGTGGACTATGCGTTAGATATGAATGAAGAACATATTGCGGACTGTTATTTAGCCATTCAGGTACAGGCTAAAAATCCGGAGAACTTTGCTCTGTAGAAAAGTTCAATCAAAAAATAAGAACCGCTGTCGGTATTTCCGGCAGCGGTTCTTGCATACTTGAAGTTTATTTTTTGAACAGACGTTTGAAAAAGCCTTTCTTTTTTTCCGGGGCGTCCAGTTTGCCACGGATACCGCGGACACCTACAATGTAAAGTCCGCTGACTTCAGCCTTGATTTCTTTCTTAACGGGAATCAGGTCAAATACTTTTTCGTCTGCGATGAGGATGGAAATCTTCGGCCCGATTTTTGCTTTTACGATGGGCAGCTTGGAACGGCGCATCAGCTTCGGAGTTTGTTCGATCACCATCTGGGGCAGACCGGATTCTTTCAGAGGAAGCCTTTTCTTGTCGATGACCAGCATGGAAACGGTCTGTTTAGTAGCTTCAATCTGTGCCTGCTGCTCTTCCTGCTTCTTCTGAGCTTTTTTTCCAAAGAAATAAAGTCCGATCAGTAATCCGACCAGAATGACCAGAATCACAAGAAGGACAATTGTAACTGTACTCATATGTATCCTCCTACTATGGGATTATTATTGGAAAATCCCATGACATAGAGTCATTTTATCATCATTTTTTGGAAAAAGCAATTGTTAAGTGCAGCGGGCTTATGGAAAAAGAGTGGAAATTTGTATGCAGTAACGGTATAATGATTACTATATGACAAAAAATGACAGGATAGAATGACCGCACAGGGAGAAACTAATGGGAGGCAGAAAAAATACATAAGAATAACACAGGGAAGGAAACCAGCATGAAAGAAAAAAAAGAAACACCTTTACAGAAAGAAACGCAGCCAGAAGCAGAACAGCAGTCTGCTATGGAACAGAAGGAATATGAACATAGAAGGGCGGCCAGGCTGAAACGGGCGCAGCTTCGCAGAAAAAAACAAAGACGGAAAAAAATCATTCTTACAGCCATTCTTCTTACCGTGGCAGTGGGAGCTGTTACAGCCACGGCTTTTTATTTTAAGAATGTGGAGTTAGATGGAATTAAGCCGGAGAAACCTCAGGCAGTGGCAGATCTGGATGTGGATCTCACTGACAAGAAAACAGAAACTGCCAAAAAGGAGAAGGAGACAGAAACAGAGACAAAATCCAAGGAGCCCAAGGAAACAGATGAGAAGGAAACCTCTTCAGACAAAGACATTTCCGCTGTTCTGACAAAGGCAGAACGTCTGGCGGCTCAGTATGATTATGATAAAGCAATTAAGCTGTTGAAAAAAACAGAAGGCTATGAAAATAACAGTGAACTGAAGGCCGCAGTAAAGAAATACGGGGAAATCAAAAAAACATGTGTTTCCTGGCCGATTGAGGAAGTTACTCATGTATTTTATCATTCTCTGATCGTAGACCCCGCAAAAGCCTTTGACGGTGACTACAAAGAAGGGGATTATAATCAGGTTATGACCACCATAGAGGAATTTAATAAGATTACGCAGGAAATGTATGACCGGGGCTATGTAATGGTAAGTATATATGATCTTGCAAAGGCCAGTGAGGATGGTACGGTCACCCGGGGAGAAATCCTTCTTCCCCCAGGTAAAATCCCGTTTATCCTTTCTCAGGATGACGTATGTTATTATCATTATATGGACGGAGACGGATTTGCTACCAAGCTTGTGGTGGATGAAGACGGTAAGGTGCGTAATGAATATGTGGAATCAGACGGCAGCGTATCGGTAGGAGATTATGATATGGTTCCCCTCATTGACCGTTTTGTAGAAGAACATCCGGATTTCTCGTACCGTGGCGCGAAGGGAATTCTGGCGCTTACCGGATACAATGGAATCTTAGGATACCGCACAGATATCAGTTACGAGACAAAACCGGCAGACCTGGATACCAATAAGCTGGAATGGCTCAATGCCCATCCGGATTTTAATCTGGAGGAAGAACGGGCCAATGCCAAGAAGGTGGCAGAAACCATGAAGAAAAACGGCTGGCTTTTTGCAAGCCATACCTGGGGACATCAGAATGTAGGAGAGGCTTCTCTGGAGAGACTTCAGGCAGATACCCAGAAATTTAAAGAAAATGTGGACCCGCTGATTGGAGGTACAGACATTATTATTTTTGCTTTTGGTACGGACCTGACCATGCAGGAAGATTATTCCGGAGAGAAATTTGAATTCTTCAAGGGGCAGGGTTATAATTACTTCTGCAATGTGGATTCCACAAAATATTTTGTACAGCTTAGAGACCGTTATTTCCGTATGGGCCGGAGAAATCTGGATGGTTATCGCATGTATTACAATCCGGAGCTTTTAGAGGATCTGTTTGATGCAAAAGCCATGTTTGATCCCGCAAGACCGGTTCCGGTTCCGCCTATGGGATAACAGAATAAGGAGAGGGGACAAGACGAAAGGGGATAAGATACGCATGAAAAAAAGAATCATCATGTTTCTTTCCGTTTTGTGTATGACATCAATGCTGGGAGGCTGCGGACTTCTTCCTTTTGCGGAGGATCTGCCTTTTTCCGGTAAAGGTAGCACAACAGCGGAAAAAACAGAGCAAGAACAGACCAAAGAGGAAGAGAAGGCAGAGACAACAGCTGCTCCTGTAGAAAAGCCGAAAGCAACGCCGACACCAACACCAGTGCCGGAAACATCGCTGGAACAGGCAGAGCGTATGGCTGTGCAGTATGATTATGACGGAGCTATCAATCTGCTAAAAAGCCAGCCGGATTATGAAACAAATGAGGAACTAAAAACAGCAGTATCCGGTTATGAAGCCACAAAGGCCACCTGTGTGGAATATCCTTTGGAGCAGATTACCCATGTGTTTTATCATACGCTCATCAAGGATGCCAGTAAGGCTTTTGACGGAGACTCTGACGAGGGCGGATATAATCAGTATATGACCACCATTGATGAGTTTAACAAGATTACACAGATCATGTACGAAAAAGGCTATGTACTGGTAAGTCCCCATGATATGGCAACAGTCAACGAAGATGGCACCATGAGCAGGGGAAAGATTCTGCTTCCTCCTGGAAAGATTCCTTTTGTACTTTCGCAAGATGATGTAAGCTATTATCATTATATGAATGGAGATGGATTTGCCAGCAAACTGGTGCTGAACAAAGAGGGAGAAGTGAAGTGCCAGTATATTGAGGATGACGGAAGCGTATCCGTGGGAGATTATGATATGGTTCCTCTTTTGGATACCTTCATTAAAGAACATCCGGATTTTTCCTATCATGGAAGAAAGGGAATCCTGGCTATGACTGGTTATAACGGTGTGTTGGGATATCGTACAGATATTGCATATAAAACCAGAGAAAAACTGCAGACAGATCAGCAGGAATTTCTGGATGCCAATCCGGATTTTGATTATGAGAAAGAAGTGAAGCAGGCAAAAAAGGTAGCCAAGGTTATGAAGGAAAACGGTTGGGAATTTGCAAGCCATACCTGGGGACACAGAAATGTTTCCGAATTATCTGCAGAGGAGCTGCAGGTAGATGACCAGCGCTGGAAGAAAAATGTGGAACCTATTCTTGGAAAGACCGATATGATCATCTTTGCTTTTGGAGCGGATATCGGAGACTGGCAGGGATATTCTGCAGACAATCCCAAGTTCGCTTATTATAAGAGCCAGGGTTACAACTATTACTGCAATGTGGATTCCAATCAGTATTGGGTGCAGATCACAGACAATTATTTCCGTCAGGGACGCCGGAATCTGGATGGATACCGCATGTATTATAACCCGGAAATGCTCAGCGATCTCTTTGACGTATCTGCGGTATGGGATGCCAGCAGACCGACACCGGTACCGGAAATGTAAAAAGTATAAAAAGATAATGAAAAATACAGACGGGCTTTCCTTTTGCGCTAAAATATGTTATAAACATTTAATAGCGGAACGGGAAAGTCCGCTTTTGATTCCAAAGAAAATGAACTCCTGAAATTTCCTGTGGAGAGAAACAATAGAAACTGAAATTACTGTAAAAATTAGGATAGAAGAGAGGAACAGACATGAAGAAAAAAGCATATCTTGCAATCCTTGCCCTGTGCGTTGTCCTTGGGGCATCTGCCTGCGGCACAGAAACCGGAGAAACTACAGAACAGACACAGAATACAGAAAGAGAGAAGAATGACAAAGAGAAGCCGTCCTCCTATGGAACACGCCTGGTTTCCGTGAAGGATGTGGATAAGTATATCACCATTGGAGAATATAAGGGAATCCAGCTGGATAAGACAGTTGCCGAGATTACAGAGGAGGAAGTGGACGCGCAGATTTCCAATGACCTGAAGAATAAGGCAGAGGAAGTGACAGACAAGAACGGAACCGTTGAGAATGGAGACCTGGTTACCATTAACTTCGTAGGAACCAAAGACGGAGAAACCTTTGACGGAGGAACGGCCAACAACTATGACCTGACCATTGGAGAAGGAATGATGATCGATGGGTTTGAGGATGGAATTATCGGCATGAAAAAAGGAGAGACAAAGGAAGTTCCTCTTACCTTCCCGGAGGATTATTATGAGCCGTCTATGGCCGGCGCAGATGTGGTGTTTAAGATCACTCTTCAGAATTTCCGCCGTACGCCAGAACTCAGCGAAGAGTGGGTGGCAGCCAACACGGATTACGAGACCCTGGAAGAGTACCGGGAGGGAACACGTAAAACACTGGCAGAAGCGGCGGAACAGTCAGCGCAGAATAATTTGCAGAATACTGCCTGGGAAACCGTTATTGGAAACTGTGAAGTGAAGGAATACCCTCAGGATGATATTGACAATGCTGTTGCTGAATACAAGAAGCTGAACGAAGAATATGCAGCTCAGGGAGATATGGACCTGGAGAAATTTGTAGAATCCCAGGGATTGACCATGGAAGCTTTTGAAGAGCAGTGTCAGCAGTATGCAGAGGCCAAGGTTAAACAGAATCTGGTGGTTCAGGGAATTATGGATAAGGAAGGACTGACCCTGGAGGACGAAGAAAGTCTGAAGATTCAGAATCAGCTGATAGAACAGTTTGGAGTGAAGAATCTGGCTGATCTGGTGGATCAGTATGGCCAGGTGGCAGTGGATGAATCCATTGGAATTTTAAGAGTTACCGACTTCATTGTAGATCAGGCAGAAATTAAGGACATGGTGGCCAACGGAGATACAGTAGGTGTGGATGGAGAAGCAGGAGCAGGAGCAGAAGACGCTGAGGAAGAAACTGAGGAAGAAGCAGCAGAATAAATTGGAAAGAAACTTCAAATTCCCATTGTATTTCCCCATAAATTGAGGTATGATGAGGTTGAATATTAAAAAATACTATTTTAGGACACATTTGATGATTTTTTTCCGGATTTTATTGGGATGACAGAGAAAAGTGGGGATAAGCAGAAATGGACAAGAGAGTTTTGCGCGAACGGATGCGCAGAAAAAAAAGACAGATGATGATCCGCAGGATCACCCGTCTGGTCATGATGGCAGTGGGGGTTGTTTTGGTACTGATCTTTGTGGTGCGGGGAGTGATTTTTCCCATTGTAAGATCCATTGGAGGAAAGGAACCATCTGAAACCACTCCGGTTCAGGCACAGACTGCGGAGGCAGACCCGGATGCAGCTATCCGGCAGCCGATTTTTGGCAAAGGGGATGTGACTAAGGCTACAGAACTGACGCCAGGCTGGCATGATGATAAGAATGGACGGTGGTATCAGAATGCAGATAATACCTTCTATGCTTCCGG
This sequence comes from uncultured Blautia sp., assembly GCA_937900135.1. Lineage (GTDB taxonomy): Bacteria > Bacillota > Clostridia > Lachnospirales > Lachnospiraceae > Blautia_A. Next base: position 23,908 of record CALCDJ010000028.1, read on the forward strand.
TTTTCAGGAGATTGATGGCACCACCTATTACTTTAATGACAATGGATACCTTCAGACCGGTTGGGTGAGCAAGGGTGTGAAGGATTATTACTTCAATGACGATGGTTCCTATAATCCGGAGAAGATCAAGCCGCGTCTGGCGTTGACCTTTGATGACGGACCTGGAGTGTATACCGAGGAACTTCTGGATTGTCTGGAAGAAAACAATGCCCACGCAACCTTCTTTATGCAGGGGCAAAATGTGGAATTGTATCCGGATACGGTGAAGAGAATGGCAGAGATCGGATGTGAGATCGGAACCCATTCCTGGAACCATCCGAATTTGTTTGAACTTTCTATGGATCAGGTGGCCAAACAGTTTACGGATACTGATAATGCACTGATTAAGGCATGTGGTCAGCCGGCTACCGTTGCCAGAGCGCCTTTTGGAAATGGAAATCAGGAGATTTTTGACACAGTGCAGAAACCGTTTTTTATGTGGTCTTTGGACACCCTGGACTGGCAGCTCAAGGATGAAGAAGCAGATTACAATGCGGTGATGAACGGAGATCTGACAGACGGAAGTATCATCCTGATGCACGATATCCATGAGCCCTCTGTGAAGGCTGCTCTTCGTATCATTCCTGACCTGATTGCCAAGGGATATAAGCTTGTAACAGTCAGTGAGCTGGCAGAAGCCAAGGATGTGGAACTCCAGAATGCTTCTTACGTAGATTTCTGGGACAGCTCTTTAGCGAATGGAATCGTACCGGGCTATAAGGGAGATCTGGCGTCTTCCTCTGAAGATGAAACGGGAGAGTCTTTAAGCGACGGAACCCAGGACGGCGAGGTAAGCGACGGCAGTGAAGAAGGAGAATTAAGCGACGGAAGTGAGGACTCCGGAGGGGGAGAACTTACGGATGGAGAATGAGGACAGCGAAGGCTGTCCTTTTCTTTTTTTCGGCAAAAACAGGCAATACTTTTCCTGTTCTGAGGCCAAAATGAATTGACGGAAAGTTTGCACATTGGTATAATAAGATCAGTGAATGACTGAAAGTCAGTTATGAAAAATGAGGAGGGCTTTGTATTGGGCAGATGGTTTGAAGAGGCAGTATTTTATCACATGTATCCCATCGGAATGACAGGAGCGCCGAGAAGAAATGAGCAGACAGAAGTGACTCACAGGTTCCCTGAACTGGAAGCGTGGCTTCCCCATGTTGCCTCTCTGGGATGTACGGCTATTTATATTGGGCCGTTGTTTGAATCCACTTCCCACGGATATGATACCAGAGATTATAAGCTGGTGGATCGTCGGTTGGGAGACAATGAAGATTTTAAGCATTTTGTGGAGGAAGCACACCGCCAGGGGATTAAGGTTGTAGTGGACGGTGTTTTTAATCATACAGGACGTGAATTTTTTGCTTTTTTGGATATTCAGAAAAACAGAGAGCAGTCTCCGTACTGCTGTTGGTATAAAGGAATTAATTTTGGGTGGAATACCCCTTATAATGATGGCTTTGGATACGAGGCATGGAGAAACTGTTTTGAACTGGTGAATCTGAATCTTTGGGAACCCCAGGTACGTCAGTATCTTCTGGATGTGATTGGATTCTGGATTGATGAGTTTGATATTGACGGCATCCGACTGGACTGCGCAGACTGTCTGGAATTTTCCTTTATGGAGGAGATGCGTCGGTTTACCAATGAGAAGAAGCAGGATTTCTGGCTCATGGGGGAAGTGATTCACGGAGATTACAGCCGTTACGTGAAACCGGAGATGCTGGACAGTGTGACCAACTATGAATTGCATAAGGGCCTGTATTCCGGACACAACGATCATAATTATTTTGAGATCGCACATACCATCCGCAGGGAGTTTGATCAGAATGGAGGAATCTACCGCGGTCTTCGCCTGTATTCCTTTATTGACAATCACGATGTGGACCGGATTGCTTCCAAGCTTAAGGAACCGGGACATATTTATCCGGTATATACCCTGTTATTTACGCTTCCGGGAATCCCGTCTATTTATTATGGCTCTGAGTGGGGAATTCAAGGCAGAAAAGAAGGGGGAAATGATGATCCTTTGCGTCCGGCGGTTGATCTAAAGGAAGCCTTGCAGAAGGCAGATCAGAAGTTATTAGATTGGGTAAAGACACTGGGACGGATTCATAAGGAACAGCCGGCGTTGGCAGATGGACGGTATCAGGAACTGCTCCTGACCAACAGACAGTATGCGTTTGCAAGAATCCTTGGGGATCAAGGAGTAGTGGTAGCAGTTAATAACGATGAAAAAGAAGCGGAACTGATGATTCGAGAGCCTCTTTCCGGTAAGACTTATGTAAGTCTTCTTGACGGCAGCGAGGCGGCAGTGGAGAATGGCATGATCCGCGTCAGACTTTTGCCAAACGAAAGTCAGATATTATCAATGCTTTAAGGGAGGTATTTTCATATGGGAGAGAAGTTGCAGTTCACGGAGTTGGATCAGTATTTATTTGGTCAGGGTACACATTATGATATCTACAAAAAACTTGGCGCCCACCCCACTACCTGTAACCGGAAAAAAGGGGCTTATTTTGCTGTATGGGCACCCAATGCGCAGTATGTTTCTGTAATTGGAGAATTTAACGGATGGAATGAGGAAGCCAACCCCATGAAAAAGGCTGGCCCCATTGGTGTGTTTGAGGTCTTTGTGCCAGGGGCGAAGGTAGACCAGCTTTACAAATTTTACATAGTCGGCATGCATGGGGAGAAACTTTATAAGGCTGATCCTTATGCAAATGCAGCAGAGCTGCGTCCGGGAACTGCATCCAGGATTACCGATATCAGTAATTATAAATGGCAGGATGCTGCCTGGATGAAAAATCGGGTGAATTTCAATGAAGCTACAGATGCTATGTCCATTTATGAGGTACATCCTGGCTCCTGGAAGAAACATCCATGGAAGGAAGATAACGAAGAAGGCTTTTATAATTATCGGGAGTTTGCCCATGCCCTTGCCAAATATGTAAAAGAAATGGGTTATACCCATGTGGAACTGATGGGAATTGCAGAGCATCCTTTTGATGGTTCCTGGGGCTATCAGGTAACCGGATATTATGCGCCTACTTCCAGATACGGAACTCCTCAGGATTTTAAGTATATGGTGGATTATCTCCATCGCCAGAAGATTGGTGTGATTCTGGACTGGGTACCGGCACACTTCCCCAAGGATGCCCATGGACTTGCGAATTTTGACGGCACAGCTGTGTACGAACATGAAGATCCCCGTCAGGGAGAACATCCGGACTGGGGAACCAAGATTTACAATTATGGACGTCCAGAGGTGAAGAATTTCCTTATTGCCAATGCTCTTTACTGGGTAGAGGAGTGCCATGTGGATGGTCTTCGTGTGGATGCAGTGGCTTCCATGCTGTATCTGGATTACGGCAAGCAGGATGGCCAGTGGGTGGCAAATAAATATGGGGATAACAAAAACCTGGAAGCGATTGAATTCTTTAAACATTTAAATACCGTTGTCCTTGGAAGAAATCAAGGAACCGTAATGATTGCAGAGGAATCCACTGCGTGGCCTAAGGTAACCGGCAAGGCAGAGGAAGATGGACTGGGCTTTTCTCTGAAATGGAATATGGGATGGATGAACGACTTCCTGGAATACATGAAGCTGGATCCGTATTTCCGTAAATTTAACCATAACAAAATGACTTTCTCCATGGCTTATGCTTACAGTGAAAAATATATCCTGGTGATTTCTCATGATGAGGTGGTACATCTGAAATGTTCCATGCTAAATAAAATGCCGGGAGAACTGGATGATAAGTTCAAAAACCTGAAAGTGGGTTATACCTTTATGTTCTGTCATCCAGGTAAGAAACTTCTGTTCATGGGTCAGGAATTTGGCCAGCTTCGTGAATGGAGTGAGGAAAGAGAACTTGACTGGTATCTTCTGGGAGAAGATGCCCATAAGGATCTTCAGGATTTTGTAAAAGGTCTGCTCCATCTCTATCGGAAATATCCGGCTCTTTATGCAGTGGATAACACCCCGGAAGGCTTTGAGTGGATCAATGCCAATGATGGAGACCGAAGCATTTTCAGCTTTGTGAGAAAATCTCCGACCAAGAGAAATAATATCCTTGTGGTTTGCAACTTTACACCGGTGGATCGTCCAGATTACCGTGTGGGTGTACCGAAGAAAAAGAAATATAAACTGATCATGAATGAAACCGGAATGGTGGAACCGGAAGTGTTCCAGGCAGAAAAAAGCGAGTGCGATAACCGGGAATTTTCCTTTGCATATCCACTGCCGGCTTATGGAGTAGCCATTTTTGTGTATTAAAGCGAAAATCCCACTGATTTGGTCGGAATTTTAAGCGTTTTATGGATTGTATTTTTTAAAGTGCTAGGTTATAATGAGCGTGTACAAAAGATAAGAAACATAAACAGATCATTACTGATAAGAAGAAAGCAGTAATTTTGAAGAATGCCCAGGGCATTGGAAAGGAGAAAACATGAAAGTATCTCATATTAAAGACGTAGACAAATTTTTCCAGGTAATTGACAGCTGTTCTGGTAAAGTAGAACTGGTAACAGGCGAAGGCGATAGACTGAATCTGAAATCTAAATTATCCCAGTATGTATCTCTGGCAAATATCTTCTCTGGCGGCGAGATTCCGGAACTGGAAATCGTAGCATACGAAAAAGAAGATATTGACAAACTGATGCACTTTATGATCAACGGCTGATTTGCCGATTTGTGCAGATTTACACATAAGAAAATAAACGCCATAGGGGGAGCGTGCAGGAATTTGTAAAGGCTGGAAATTATGAAGGCAGGAACCAGATTCCACGCCGCTTCCCCAGGCGGAATGAAACTGAGAACCAGGGGGTATTTATACTTCCTGGTCAAATTGCGTTTGAAAGGAGCAGTATAAACATGACAAAGATTGATATTATTTCCGGCTTTCTGGGCGCTGGAAAAACCACACTGATCAAAAAACTTTTAAGTGAGGCTTTTCAGGATGAGCAGGTAGTTCTCATTGAAAATGAATTTGGTGAGATCGGGATTGACGGAGGCTTCCTGAAGGAAGCAGGTATTGAAATCAGGGAGATGAATTCCGGCTGTATCTGCTGTTCGCTGGTGGGAGACTTTGGTGCTTCCTTAAAAGAAGTAATTGAAAAATACCATCCGGATCGTATTCTTATTGAGCCTTCTGGTGTGGGCAAGCTTTCTGATGTGATCAAAGCAGTACAGGGAGTACAGGAAGAAACCGGACTGGTTCTGAATAGTTATACTACAGTGGTAGATGCAAAAAAATGTAAAATGTACATGAGAAACTTTGGAGAATTTTTCAATAATCAGGTGGAGTATGCTGGAGCTATTATCATGAGCCGTACCGATATTGTGGATGAGAAAAAAGCGGTGGCAGCAATGGAGCTTATTCGTGGAATTAACAAAAAGGCAGCCATCATTACTACTCCTATTGAAGAACTGGACGGAAAGAAACTTCTGGAAGTTATGGAACATCCCGTATCACTGGAAGAAGAACTTTTAAAAGAGGAAGTTTGTCCGGAGTGCGGCCATGTGCATGACCACGATCATGGGCATCATCATGAACATCACCATGACCATGAGCATGAACACCACCATGACCATGAGGAGCACTGTGGCTGCGGTCATGACCATGAGCATGAACACCACCATGACCATGGTGATCACTGCAGCTGCGGCCATGAGCACCATCACCATCATCACGCAGATGAAGTATTTACAAGCTGGGGAAAAGAGACAATCCGAAAATATTCCAGAGAAGAACTGGACAGAATCCTGAATACCTTGTCTTCCTCAGAAGAATACGGCATCATTCTCCGGGCAAAAGGAATGCTTCCTTCTGAAAACGGTACCTGGATTTATTTTGATATGGTGCCGGAAGAAACAGAAATTCGTGAGGGCGCTCCGGAATATACCGGCCGTCTTTGTGTCATTGGCTCAAAACTGAAAGAAGACAAGCTGGCATCCCTGTTTGGGCTTGCATAAATGCAGAAAGGATACAGAATGGAAGAGATCAGAGTTCCCATATACTTGATTACCGGTTTTCTGGAAAGCGGTAAAACTTCATTTTTAAATTTCACACTTCAGCAGGATTATTTCTACATCGATGGCAAAACATTGTTGATCCTTTGTGAAGAGGGAGAAGAAGAATATGACATGGAAGCGCTGAAGGTTGCGAATACCGCAGTGGAGATCATAGAAAAAGAGGAAGATCTTACGCCGGAGCGTCTCATGGCCATGGAAATCATTCACCAGCCGGAACGTGTGATTGTGGAATACAATGGCATGTGGCTTGCAAGTAAGTTTGAACAGATACAAAAACCGGAAGGCTGGGGAATTGAGCAGCATATTACCTGTGTAGATGCCAGTACGTTCCAGCTTTACATGGCAAATATGAAATCCATTTTTATGGATATGGTGCGAAATGCAGATATGGTAGTGTTTAACCGCTGTAAGAGAGAAGACCCGTTAGCTTCTTATCGCAGGGGCATTAAGGTGGCAAATCAGAGAGCAGAAATTATTTTTGAAGATGAAGAAGGGGAATTGGAAGATATTTTCCAGGACGAAATGCCCTTTGACATTCATGCGCCGATCATTGATATCTTTCCGGAGGACTATGGTATCTGGTTTGTGGATGCCATGGACCATCCGGAGACTTATGTGGACAAAATCGTTCGTTTTAAGGGAAGAGCCTTGAAGCCAAGAGGAATGGGAAGTAAATTCTTTGTTCCTGGCCGAACCGCTATGACCTGCTGTGCAGATGATACCACCTTCCTGGGTTATGTATGCAAAAGCGCTTACACTCCCAAAATTCCAGAAGGAAGCTGGGTGGAAGTGACAGCTAAGGTAGCCTTTGAAAACCGTATGGAATACCATGGAGAGGGAATCGTACTGTACGCGGAAAATGTAAGCCTTTGCGAACCGCTGGAAGAAGAGATGGTGTATTTTAATTGATATGCGAGGGGAGCGCTCATAGTTCCGAAGCCCGCCCTCTCGAAATATACCTCTTTAACAATTTTACTTTTTAAAAGGAGAAAATATGTACATTATCGCAGGTCTGGGTAATCCAGGAAGACAATACGAAGGAACCCGCCATAATATGGGGTTTGATGTGATCGATGAACTGGTGGAAAAACACCGGGTGCCTCAGGGTGGAGTGAAATTTAATTCTATGTATGGCAAGGCAATTATCGGCGGAGAAAAAGTGATTCTTGTAAAGCCGCTGTCTTTTATGAATTTAAGCGGCGGTCCCATTCGTGAAATGGTAAATTACTTTAAGGTAGACCCGGAAACAGAACTCATTGTGGTATATGATGACATTGATCTGGAACCGGGACAGCTTCGGATTCGTAAGCAAGGAAGCGCAGGCGGACACAACGGTATCAAAGACATCATTCGTCAGCTGGGAACAGAAAAATTTCTGCGTGTGAAAGTGGGCGTGGGCGCCAAACCTAAGGGATGGGATTTGGCAGACCATGTGCTTGGCCATTTCACAGACAGCGACCGTAAACTGGTAGACGAAGCCATTGAAAAAGCAGGGGATGCTGTGGAACAGATGATTTCCAATGGTGTGGACTCAGCTATGAATACTTATAACCGCAAAAACAGCTAATCTTCAGTTCAAAAGAGAGGGGTTTATGAAGACATTTTTACAGCCGCTGCAGAATCTTGCAGAAATGGAAGAGATACAAAAACATATAGAGAAAAATCAGGGTATCCTTGAAATTTCCGGCTGCATGGAATCCCAGAAAGCGCATATGATATATGGGCTTTCCGGGCTTTTTCCTTATAGGCTGATTCTGGCCGAGGATGAGAGAAGGGCAAAGGAAATCTATGAGGATTATCGGTTTTATGACCGGAATGTGCAGTATTATCCGGCAAAAGATCTTTTGTTTTTTCAGGCAGATATCCATGGAAATCTTCTGATCCGCCAGCGGATGCAGGCGGTAAAGGCGCTTTTGGAGCAGAAAGAACTTACGGTAGTAACCAGCGTAGATGGCTGTATGGACTATCTCATGCCGTTGGAAGAAATAAAGGAGAGGCTTCTTCATTTCAGAAATGACAGTGAACTTAATCTGGAAGAACTGACGCATACACTGGTATCCCTTGGATATGAAAGAGTGGGGCAGGTGGAAATGCCGGGACAGTTCTCTGTAAGAGGCGGAATTCTTGATTTGTATCCGCTCACAGAAGAGAATCCCTGGAGAATTGAACTTTGGGGAGACGAGATAGATTCTATCCGTACCTTTGATGCCCAGAGTCAGCGCTCTTTGGAAAATCTGGAAGAGATTACCATTTATCCTGCCGCAGAACGGACAGGAAAAAAAGCTCTGGTTTCTTTTCTGGACTATTTTCCAAAGAACCAGTCTCTGATCTTTCTGGATGAGCCCAATCGCCTTCTGGAAAATGCCAGGGCAGTGGAAGAAGAATTTATCCAAAGCTGCAGAAACCGTGAGGAAAAAGGCAGCCGCACATTGTCAGAGGACTGGATCTGTCAGGTAGATGCTTTGTGCCGGGCATGGAATCGCAGAAACTGTGTTTCTGTTTCTGCCCTGGAGCCAAGGCAGGAAGGCTGGAAAGTCACAGAGAAATTTTATCTGACTGTAAAATCCATCAACGCCTATAACAGAAGTTTTGAGCTTCTGGTTAAAGAACTGAAGCAATATAAGAAGCAGGGATATCAGATTGCGCTGTTGTCCGGTTCACGGACAAGAGCAGAGCGTCTGGCAAAAGATCTTTCTGAAGAAGGCTTAAATGCTTTTTACAGCCAGGATTATGACAGACAGATTCAGCCAGGAGAAATCATGGTAGTGTATGGCCATGTAAAAAAAGGCTTTGAATACCCACTGATTAAATTTGCTGTGATTTCCGAGTCAGATATTTTTGGCCAGGAACAGAAAAAGAAAAAAAAGAAAAAGAATTACAATGGAAAAAGAATACAGGATTTTTCTGAGCTTTCCATTGGGGACTTTGTAGTTCATGAAAAACACGGACTTGGTATTTACAAAGGAATTGAAAAGGTTGAAGTAGATAAGATTGTTAAGGATTACATTAAAATCGAGTATCGAGGCGGAAGTAATCTTTATATTCTGGCTACTCAGCTGGACGCGCTGCAAAAGTATGCAGGCGCTGAGGCTGCGAAACCGCCCAAGCTGAATAAGCTGGGAGGACAGGAGTGGAACAAAACAAAATCCCGTGTAAGGGGAGCAGTCCGGAATATAGCTAAGGAACTGGTGGAGCTTTACGCAGTTCGCCAGGAAAAAGAAGGGTTTGTCTGTGGTCCGGATACTGTGTGGCAACGGGAATTTGAGGAAATGTTCCCTTATGAGGAAACCGAAGATCAGCTGTCTGCCATTGAAGATACCAAGCGGGACATGGAAAGCACAAAGATTATGGACCGTCTTGTGTGTGGGGATGTGGGATATGGAAAAACAGAGGTGGCTCTTCGCGCTGCATTTAAAGCGGTGCAGGAAAGCCGCCAGGTGGTGTATCTGGTACCTACGACCATTCTGGCGCAGCAGCATTACAATACCTTTGTTCAGAGGATGAAGGATTTTCCTGTACGTGTGGAGCTGCTTTGCCGGTTCCGTACTCCGGCACAGCAGAAAAAAGCCATCGAAGGATTGAAAAAAGGCCAGGTAGACATTGTGATCGGAACCCATCGCGTTCTTTCCAAGGATGTGGAATTTAAAAATCTTGGTCTTCTGATCATTGATGAAGAGCAGCGCTTCGGAGTTGTGCATAAGGAAAAAATCAAACAACTGAAAAAAGATGTGGATGTTCTGACACTGACTGCCACACCAATTCCAAGAACTCTTCACATGAGTCTCATTGGGATTCGCGATATGAGTGTGCTGGAAGAGCCTCCTATGGACAGGATTCCCATTCAGACTTACGTAATGGAATATGACGAAGAAACGGTGCGGGAAGCTATTAACCGGGAGCTGCGCCGTGGAGGACAGGTGTATTATGTGTATAACCGGGTCAATGATATTGCAGAGGTGGCGCTTCGGATCTCCAAACTTGTTCCAGATGCCAGGGTGGATTTTGCACATGGACAGATGAGCGAGCGGGAACTGGAACGGGTAATGTATGGCTTTATCAACGGAGAAATTGATGTACTGGTTTCCACCACCATTATAGAAACCGGACTGGACATTTCCAATGTGAATACCATGATCATTCACGATTCTGACCGTTATGGTCTTTCTCAGCTTTATCAGCTTAGAGGCCGTGTGGGACGTTCCAACCGGACCGCCTATGCCTTCTTAATGTATCGGCAGAATATGGTGCTTCGGGAAACCGCTGAAAAAAGACTGACCGCTATGCGGGAATACACAGATCTGGGAAGTGGATTTAAAATTGCCATGCGGGATCTGGAACTTCGTGGAGCAGGAAATCTTCTGGGAGCAGAACAGCATGGACATATGAACGCAGTAGGCTATGATCTGTATTGCAAAATGTTAAGCGAAGCGGTTAAGGAAGCCAAGGGTATTCACACAATGGAAGATTTTGAGACAACCATTGATTTGAATATGGATGCTTTTATCCCCGATTCCTATATCAGCAATGAATTCCAGAAACTGGATACGTATAAGCGGATTGCAGGAATTGAATCTCAGCAGGATTATGATGATATGCTGGAAGAACTTCTGGATCGTTTTGGAGAAATGCCAAGAGCGGTACTGAATCTTCTGGCCATTGCAAAATTAAAGGCGCTTTGTCATCAGGCGTATGTGACGGAGATCAAACAGCTGGGGAAAGAGGTACGGATTACGCTGTATGAAAAGGCGCGGCTGAACCCGTCGGGAATTCCGGAGCTAATGAAGAAATACAGAAGAGGACTGACCTTTAAGGCAGAACAGGAACCGAAATTTATTCTTACTCCCCAGGGAAAATTAATCGAGGCATTGTCTGCCTTTGCAGAGGAATTGCTTCTGCTGGTGGAGGAATAAGCTGTGATTTGTGGAAATCCTGTGAAATATTACGTATTTTTGTAAATCGCCTTGCCCAAAACACAAAAAAAGTTTATACTCTAAATCATAATATTCTGATAGATTGGTTTGAAAATAATCGGTCTATCCGCGTGACAATTGGAGGAAGAAATGAAAAAATCAGGAAAAAGAACAGCAGCTGTTGCACTTGCCACAGTTCTGGCAATGGGAATGCTTACTGGATGTGGCGAAAAGAAACTGGACAGCAGCGCTGTAGCAGCTACAGTAAACGGACAGGAAATACAGTTAGGTCTGGTAAGTCTTCTGGCGCGTCAGCAGCAGGCACAGACAGAAGCCATGTATCAGAGTTTCATGGGCGGACAGGCCGGAAGCATCTGGGATGATGAAGCAGAAGAAGGAAAGACCTACGGAGAACAGGCAGTGGAAGGCGCAGCAGAGCAGATTGAACTGATGTATCTTCTGAAGGAAAAAGCACCGGAACATCAGGTGGAAGTAACAGAGGAAGATCAGGAGGCAATCGCGCAGGCAGCAGCAGATTTTATGAAGGCAAATTCTGAGGAAGTTGTTGAAGAACTGGCAGTGACAGAAGAACAGGTAAAAACATATCTGGAACTTCGTACCTACCAGGATAGAATGTATAAGGCGATTATTGTTGAAGCAGATACCAATGTAGATGAAAAAGAGGCACAGCAGTCTGCATTTACTTATGTTCTTGTAAGCACAGGCGAAGATATGGAAGAAGAGGAACAGGACAAGAAGAAAGAGCAGGCACAGGAAATTCTGGATAAGGTAAAGGCAGATCCGTCAGCAGATATGGATGAAATTGCCAAAGAAATAGACGAAACCTACAGTGATACAACAGGAACGTTTTCAACGAATCCGGCAGAAGAAGGAGAAGATGAGGACGTGACAGCCTCCACATATCCAGAGGAAGTGCTTACTGCTCTTCGTACGCTGGAAGATGGCCAGGTTTATGAAGAACTGGTGGAAACAGACAATGGATTTTATGTATTAAGAATGGATCAGGTATTTGATGAGGATGCCACAGAATCTAAGAAGGAATCCATTATTGCAGAGAGAAAAACAGAACTGTATGAGGAAACCACAGAAAAGTGGATGGATGAAGCAGAGATTAAGACAGAGAAGAAGGTTCTGGAAACTCTGAAAATTACAGATTCTCATAAGTTTACAATTCAGATGCCAACAACCGAAGAGCCAGAAGCAGAAGTAACAGAAGCGCCGGAAGTAACGGAAGAGCCGGAGGCAGAAGTAACAGAAGCGCCGGAAGTAACGGAAGAACCGGAGGCGGAAGTAACAGAAGCGCCGGAAGTAACGGAAGAACCAGAAGAAGAAACAGCAGAATAAAGAAAAGAAAATCTCCCCGTGACCTTGCAATAAGGATGGGGAGATTTTTTATTGAATAATACTTATCCCAAAAGACCGAAGTGTTTCATGGCATTGTAAATTCCATCTTCCCGGATATCTGTTGTCTGATAGTGACAGAAGGGAAGGATTTCCTCCATGGCATTTCCCATAGCAATGCTGTTTCCAGCATATTTTAACATGGGAAGGTCATTAACGCTGTCACCGAAGGCATAACTGTTTTCCAGGGGAAGGTCAAAATATTTCAGGAGGAATTCGATGCCAGTGGCTTTGCTGTACTCTTTTTGTGTGATTTCCCATACATGAGGATCATGAGCAAAATGAGAAAAATGTTTTTCACAGAAGTTCTGGAAGGTTTCTACATCAGAGTGGGGCTGAAAAAAGACAAGGAATTTGTCAAAGGTGTAATGTTCCGCCTCTTCCTGATCAAACTGGCTGATATCCCGGGCAGAGAGTGCAGAAACCAGTCTCTGAGCTTCTGGGTTGGAAACCTGGACGTTGCTGTTATACAGAAGCCCCACAGATTGCTCAAAAATGGCAGCAATCTGGCATTTTTCTGCCATTTTCACAGTTTCCACACAGAGTTCGTGGGAAATGGTGCTGCTATGTACCAGCTCATTGTGAAGATAAATCTGGGAACCACAGCCGCAGACATAGCCGTCAAAGCCAATTTCCTGAACTTCTTTGGGAAGAATGTATCTGGTACGTCCAGTGTTGACAAAAGTCAGATGCCCCTGCTCCCGGGCTTTTTTTAAGGCAAGTTTTGTGCTTTCCGGAACGAAGGAAGGCGCTCCGGTGAGCAGTGTTCCGTCAATGTCAAAAAACAGGATCTTCTTCTGAGTCTTCATAAGTTGTTTTCTCCTCTCCATTCATGTTTACATGGATACCATTTACTTCTACATTGTCTTCCATGGGAATCACAAGGCAGCGGCGTCCGTTGATTATCAGTGTTTCTACAAGGTCTGCCCGTTCCGGATTCACATGGATCACAACGTCTGGTGTCTTAATCTCAAAACGACGGGTGTTGGTAATATTGGAGGCCATCAGGGATGCGGATTCACCGGTAGTGATCTGATACTGCTCGTCAAAGGTCTCCAGTTTTTCTTCCTCTACGCCGCATTCTTCAAACAAACGCTTTACTTCTGACTTGGTGAGAACAACCGGATCTGGTTCATCCTTCTGAGCTTCCACCCATTCATTGAGTTTTTCGTGGATGTTCATAACGGTATCGTAGGCACAGTCCTCTCCCAGAGTTTCCTCCACCAGGGCATTAAAGGAATCTCGTTGCCCTCCGGCAGAAAGGGGCGCGGTACAACCAAATAATTCATCAATGAAGGTGCTGCGCATCTGTTCCGCGTTCTTGGTATAGTATAGAATGCTGTGGATATCTGCGCTTCGGTCATTGAATACAGGAAAAAGAAAGCCCAGATCCGGCATTTCTACAATCCAGTCCCGGATGCGGTCTTCAATGTTGTTGGTGGCGGCATTGTAACATAGTCCTGCTTTGGATAATTTTACCGGGCAGATACTACACAGGATGTGTTCGTAGATTTCATCTGAAGCATCGAACATTTCCGAGCCGTCAGAGGATTTTCCGGGAACGTCGTACACGGCATGAACCAGAATAATATAATAATTCTCGCCGTAATCATAGTTTTCGATTATTTTGTCATAAAACTGCTCCACAAGATTATCATCCTGCAGTTTACTGTTGCGGAGCTTCAGGAGGAATTCCTGGGTTCCTCCTTCTTTTTCCTGTTCCAGAGGAAAATCCATGTTCAGGAGATTCTTTCCAATGGTACCGGAAAGGGTTTTTTTGAAGATTTCAAAGTATTTAAAATTTTCTTCTTCAGATAAAGAAAGGAAAGCTTCCTTTAATTCTGTCTTTTTATTTTTTTCTCCGTCAACGTAGCATCCACAGATACGGGTGATGGCACAGTTGTCGGGAGTAAATTGTTTTTTGATCTCAGAAATTTCTTTTTTGTTCATGATTCACCTCGACATTTGATTATGTTTCGTAAGACCTGCAATTACTTTCGCGTAGATACGATGTAAGATAAGTTCTTTTGATTTTTGCATTATCCAATTATAGAACAAATTTTCTTATGGGGCAAGCGGCAGTTAAGAGAAGACAGACATGGATTTGAAAAGAAGAGAAAATAAGAGTATGATAAAAGAAAAAACAGAAAAAGGAGAGAACGTTATGAGTACATATTCTATATATTTCAGCCCCACAGGGGGAACCAAAAAGGTGACAAACTTTCTTGCAGAGCAGATAGATACCTTTGAGGAAATTGATCTTTGCCGTCCGGTTTCAGAAAAAAGAAGCTTTCAGAAGGAGGATATCTGTCTGATCGGTGTACCTTCCTACGGTGGAAGAGTGGCCTGTACAGCTGTGGAGCGTATGGAGCATTACGAAGGAAACGGCGCAAAGGCAGTTCTTGTGATTGTTTATGGAAATCGGGCGTATGAAGATACGGCTGTTGAGCTGTATGATGTGCTGAAAGAAAGAAGTTTCCAGTGCGTGGCAGCAATAGCGGCAATAGCGGAGCATTCTATTATGCGTCAGTTTGCAGCAGGAAGACCAGATGAGGAAGATTATGGAGAATTAAAAGCGTTTGGGGAAAAAATCAAAGAACGTCTGGAGCATCCGGTGGAAACGGAGTTGTGTCTTCCGGGAAACAGACCTTATAAAGAATACCATGTATTTCCAATGCAGCCAGAAACAACAGGGATTTGTAATGACTGCGGCCTTTGTGTGAAAGCCTGTCCAGTATGTGCGATTTCTTCCGGCAGACCGGGAGAGACAGACACAGAGGCCTGTATTTCCTGTATGCGATGCATTCAGGTATGTCCAAGTCATGCAAGGAGTCTGGATGAAAAGGTTCTGAAGGAAAAAGCAGAAAAAATGGAACCTGTGTTCCGGGAGCGTAAGAAAAATCAGTTATTCCTGTAAAAAGACCCAGAGTTTAACCTGATTTTAACAAAAGGAAGCAGGCACTCTTTATATTGTATTGCTATACTGCAGGTGTTTAAGAAAAACAATAAGAAGGAGAAAATGTAAACATGAAAGCAAACAAAATGAGAGCTTTGTTACTGACAACCGCAATTCTTGCTTCCAGCGCAGTCCTTCCGGCACAGGCAGTTATGGCAGGAGAAGAGGCAGTAAAAACACCGAAATATATCTTTCTCTTTATTGGAGATGGAATGAGCTATCCTCAGATTCAGACAACCAATTACTATCTCAGCGCCCTGTCTGACGATGGAGATGAAATCCTTTCAAGCCAGAATAACTTGAATATGATGAATTTTCCAGTAGCTGGTTCTGCTCAGACTTATGACAGTACCTCTTTCTGTCCGGACTCTGCATCTACCGCAACTTCTATTTCCACAGGTCATAAAACCTACAGCGGAACTATTAACATGGATGAAAAGATGGAAACCCCTTATGAGACAATTGCAGAGAAGCTGAAAAAACAGCTGGGATATAAGGTGGGAATCCTTTCCTCTGTAAACTTAAACCATGCAACACCAGCAGCTTTTTATGCGCATCAGGCATCCAGAAACAGCTACTACGAAATCGGCGAAGAAATGATCAACAGTGGATTTGATTATTTTGCAGGTGGCGGACTGAAAAAAGCTACCGGCGCAGAGGGAGACCAGAAGGATCTGTATGAGCTGGCAAAAGAAGCCGGATACCAGGTGGTAACCACAAAAGCAGATGCAGAAGCCCTTACTGCAGAATCCGGAAAGGCCATTGTGATCGATGAAACTCTGGCAGATGACGATGCCATGAGCTATGCCATGGACCTGGAAGAAGGCGAATGGGGACTGGCAGATTATGTGGAAAAAGGAATCGAAGTTCTTGATAACGAAAAAGGCTTCTTTATGATGGTAGAAGGGGGTAAGATTGACTGGGCCTGTCATGCAAATGATGCAGCTTCCACCATTACCGATACCATTGCGCTGGATGAGGCAGTAGGAAAAGCAGTTGATTTTTACAATGAGCATCCAGATGAAACGCTGATTCTGGTAACCGGTGACCACGAAACCGGCGGACTTACTATTGGGTTTGCAGGAACAGACTATGATACCTTCCTCACCAATATTTCCAATCAGAAAATTTCTTATGCAAAATACGATTCTGACTATGTAAGCGCATATAAAGAAAACAAAACAGATTTTGATACTGTTATGAAGGACATCACAGAGCTTTTCGGACTGCAGGCTCCGGCAGCAGAAGGAACGGAAGAAACCAATCAGGCAGACAGCAAAGATGTACATCCGGAATCGGAAGACAAAGGTTCTTTGGTTATGACGGATTATGAATACAACAAATTAAAAACCGCTTATGAAGAAACCATGGCTCGTACCGGAGAGGAAGAAGAGTTTGGCCAGGAGGAATATCTTCTCTATGGAAGCTATGAACCATTGACTGTTACCATCACTCATATTCTGAATAATAAATCTGGCATTAACTTTGCATCCTATGCCCACACAGGACTCCCGGTTGAGGTTTTCGCTATGGGAGCAGGACAGGAACAGTTTGAAGGATATTATGACAATACAGAAATCTTTACCAAAATGGCAGCATTGACAGGAGTAGAATAAATGGTACAAAAGCTGAAAAAGAATTCAGTTTCTTTGCTGGCAATCCTGCTGATCTTCATCCTCATGGCTCTTCCCACGGGCTATGAGGATGCTGCTATTTATCAGGAAACAGACAGAGTCCGGGCAAAGGTGATAAAAACAGATGAAAGTACAGTAAAGAGTTCAGGGTTGATTCAGTCAGGGGAACAGTATTGCGAAGTGGAAATCCTTCAGGGAAAATTTAAGGGTGAAAAAGCAAAAGCTGTGAATATGTTAAGCGGTTCTCTGGAATCGGATAAAATATTCCAGGAAGGCGATATTGCCCAGGTAGTGGTCAGCTATCAGGAAGGAGATATTCTCTCAGTAACCATGACAGATCATTACCGGATGGATAAAGAGCTGCTTCTGGCAGGAATGTTTGTGGTGCTTCTCATTTTATTTGCCGGTCGTACCGGACTTCGAGCTGTGTATTCCTTTATTCTTACGGTCCTGACAATCTGGAAGATTATGGTTCCCGCTTATCTGAAGGGAATCAATCCTATCTGGTGTGGAATCCTGATCACGGCATTTCTTACGGTTCTCATTATTTTTCTGGTGTATGGATGGGATAGAAAGACAGTTGCTGCCAGCAGCGGAGCTCTTCTGGGCGTATTGGTCACCTGTGTGATGGGATGTATTTTTACCGATGCGTTTCAGATTCATGGTGCAGTGATGGCATATTCCGAAAGTCTTCTTTATGCAGGATATCAGGATCTGAATCTCACAAAGATTTTTATGAGCGGTATTTTTATCGGGGCATCAGGAGCTATGATGGATTTGTCTGTAGATATTACTTCAGCAGTAAATGAAGTCATTGAGAAAAAGCCCTCGATTGGATGGCGAGAAGCGGCCTGTTCTGGAATGAATGTGGGAAGAGCAGCAATGGGAACCATGACAACGACCCTTTTGCTGGCATATTCCGGAGGATATATCGCTCTTTTGATGACCTTTATGGCACAGGGAACTCCCATTGACCATATTTTGAATTATAAATATGTATCTGCAGAAATTCTGGACACTATTGTGGGCAGTTTCGGACTTGTGACCGTGGCTCCGTTTACTGCGCTTACCAGTGGTATCCTTCTTACGAAAAGAAAACAGAAAAAAGAAACAGAGAAAGAGGAAAGAGCATGAGCAGCGCTTTCCTCTTTCTCTGTATGTAAGACTGGAACTATAAATGCTACAGCCTGGAATAACCGTAACTATTCACAATGGCGTCAATCTTTTGGTGATTCTTACAGAGAGGACAATCGTGGGAAGAATAGGAACCATAATCAGGAATATCCTTCTGGGTAAAAATAGAATGAACGGGCATTTCCGCTATTTTATTGATGGCGCTGAAAACAGCAGCAATTCCCCGGATTTTTCCTCCATAATAGAGAATACTTTCGATGGCTCGCGTAAGGGTACCGCCGGTAGTTACAGAACCATTGAGGATGAGGATATTCTTATTCTCAATCATCATCTGGATATTGTCCCGGAAGATCATTTGTCCCACACTGTTATATTCTGGAGCGGTGATGTAGATGGTCTGATGAGCGTTCATGGAGAGAACACCGGCTTTGGAAAGTTCCTGGGCCAGATAAGCCCCGACAACTTCCAGACCATCCATGCAGACAATGGTATCGATGGGGATGGAAGTCTCGTAGTGAACAGCCAGAGCCTGAGCAATGCGCTGAGCTTCTGAACAACGGGACTTCATGGTGGTCATGTCCAGATAGTGGGTGATATGGGACTGGGGTGTTGCAAAATGTCCCGGATAAATTTTCAGCTGAATACGTTGGTCTTGAGCTGCATAGATTTTGAACATTCTGGATTCCATAAGGGGCCCTCCTTTATCATGAAATAGTATAACAATTATACCATTAAATAAAAAGAAAATGGAAGAAAAAAATAAAAATATACAAATAATTTGTGAAAGAAATGAAAAAATTAGTGAATCTTAAATTGCTATATCTGTTATAATATCAATGTAACAAAAAGACGTACTTAACAAAACCTCTTATGTGGAAGGCTGCTAAGGAATCAGATTTTTGGAGGAAAAGATAAATGAATACTTTAAAAGCTGAAAAAAGAGACATGAACACCAAGGCAAAGAGATTAAGAAGAGAAGGATTTGTTACAGGCAATGTATTCGGTAAGGAAATCGAGGGTTCCATTCCTGTCAAAATGGAAAAAGGAGAAGTGGAACGCCTTCTCAAAACCAGTAACAAAGGCAGTCAGATTATGTTGGATGTGGACGGAAAAGCATATGATGTGCTGATCAAAGAAATCCAGTACAATGCAATGGCAGGCAGAGTGGAAGAGATGGATTTTCAGGCATTGGTAAGCAATCAGAAAGTACATTCTGTAGCAGAAGTGATTCTGGTAAATCATGAGAAAGTGGCAGCAGGAATTGTAGAGCTTCATCTGAAAGAAATCCCCTATAAAGCTTATCCATCTGCACTGACAGATAAAGTAAAAATCGATGTGGGAGATATGAAGGTAGGAGAAGTTGTAAAGGTACAGGATTTGGATATTGCTGCAAATAAAGAATTGGAACTGATGGTAGAACCAGATGCTGTAGTAGTAAGCATTGCAGCGGTACACAATGCAGCACCCGAAGAAACAGATGACGAGAAAGAGGGAGAGGCGGAATAGGAAAGCAATTCACGTTGACAGAAGCAGGAGGTAGCCTTATACTTGAGGTATGTACACCGACGCTACAGTGGAGTAAATAACTCTGCTTGGCCAGAAAGGAAGAGGCAGAACATGGATTTTTCAGATTATTTTCCAGTATGGAAAAAACTTACCCCTGCGCAGCAGAACCAGATTTCCGGGAGTATTATTTACCAGAAAGTAAAAAAAGGTACGGTGATTCACAGCAGCAGAATGGAGTGTACCGGACTGTTGGTGATCAAATCAGGGCAGCTTCGGGCCTATAGCCTTTCCGAGGAAGGCAGGGAAATCACGCTGTATCGGCTGTTTGATATGGATATGTGTCTGTTTTCCGCATCCTGTATGATGCGCTCCATTCAGTTTGAGATTGTCATTCAGGCAGAAAAAGATACAGAACTTTGGGTGATTCCTGCAGAGATTTATAAGAAAGTTATGGAAGAATCAGCGCCGGTGGCTAATTTTACCAATGAGATTATGGCTTCTCGTTTTTCAGATGTGATGTGGCTGATTGAACAGATTATGTGGAAAAGTATGGATAAGCGGATTGCAGCCTTTTTGCTGGAAGAGTCTTCCATTGATGATACTGATCAGTTGAAAATCACCCATGAAACCATTGCCAATCATCTGGGAACCCACAGAGAAGTGGTGACGCGTATGCTTCGCTATTTCCAACAGGAAGGTATGGTAAAATTAAGTCGTGGAACCATAGAACTTACAGATAAAGAAAAACTGCAGCAACTTATGTAATAAAACTCCCTCTGTTTTATTCCGTTCCTGGAATAAGGCAGAGGGAGTTTTTTATATATGATAGAGATTTATCAGGTTGTATTTACTGATCCATACCGCAGGCTGTGGCAGTTTGGATCAGACAACGGTCATTCATGACTGCGTCGTAGAATCGGAAACCACCGGAGAAATTATAAGCATCATATCCCCTTCCGGTAAGGATACGGGTGGAAATGTAGCTTCTCAAACCACTTTGGCACATGACGTAAACGGGTTTACCCGTTGGAATTTCTTCAAGACGTTCTCGAAGCTCATCTACAGGGATGTTGACAAAACCCTGTACGTGTCCTCTGCTATATTCACCAGGAGTACGTGTATCCAGAAGTGTGACACTTCCATCGAGGGGAAGATGGCTGATATCCTCCAGATGGAATTGCTTTAATTCCTTTTTGGAAATGTTATCGATGATAAATCCAGCCATGTTTACCGGGTCTTTGGCAGAAGAGTATGGCGGTGCATAAGACAGATCCAGGTCTTTGAGTTCTGTGGCTTTCATTCCTGCATGGATGGCAGTTGCCAGTACATCGATCCGTTTGTCGACTCCTTCGTAGCCTACGATCTGCGCACCCAGCAGACGATAAGTTTCTTTTTCAAAGACCACTTTCATGGTCATGACTTTTCCTCCCGGATAATAACCGGCATGGCTCATAGGAGATAAAATTACTTTATCCACATCCAGACCGGCTTTTTTGGCATTGGTTTCATTCACACCGGTAACAGCTGCCGTCATATCAAATACTTTGATCACAGAGCTTCCCTGGGAACCCTGGTAACGGCTGTCTTTTCCGCAGATATTATCAGCTGCGATACGTCCCTGTTTGTTGGCTGGTCCGGCCAGTGAAATAAGGGCATCCAGTCCGGTTACATAATGTTTCACCTGTACCGCATCTCCTACGGCATAGATATTGGGAATGGAAGTCTCCATGCGGTCATTGACAACGATGCTGTCTTTGATTCCCAGTTTAAGACCTGCATTTTTGGCCAGCCAGGTATCCGGAGTTACGCCGATAGCAAGGATGACCATATCTGCCTGAAGAGGAGCTTCATCCTTTAAGACAACCTGAACTCCGCCTTCTTTTTCTTCAAATCCTTCTACGGTATGTCCCAATGCCAGATGTATACCATGGCTGCGCATTTTGCTGTGGATAAAAGCAGCCATATCAGGATCAAAAGGATTCATCAGCTGCTTTGGACGCTGGACGATGGTGACATCCATGCCAAGTTCCCGTAAATTTTCTGCCAGTTCCAGCCCGATGAAACCGCCGCCGGCCAGAACCACGGATTTGGGATGATTTTGATTGATATATTCCTTAATGCGGAAGGTGTCTTCTACCGTTCGCAAGGTAAAAAGCTTAGAAATACCGGTTCCTGGAAGTTTTGGCTGTGTAGGCTTTGCACCGGGGGAAAGGAGCAGCTTGTCATAGCTTTCTTCAAATTCTTCCCCGGTTTCCAGATTTGTGACGGAAACGGTGTTTCTTTCCGGATGGATCGCAGTCACTTCATGACGTACCTTCATAGTCACACGGAAACGGGAAAAGAAACTTTCCGGAGTCTGGAGTGTCAAGGCTTCCGGATCTGTGATTACATCTCCGATATAATAAGGAAGCCCGCAGTTGGCATATGAAATATAACCTGAGCGTTCAAAAACAAGGATTTCTGCTGTTTCATCCAGTCTTCGGATTCTGGCAGTGGCTGTTGCACCGCCGGCAACTCCACCTATGATTACTACTTTCATATTATCGTTCCACCTTTCCTTTGTAGGAGATGATACCTCCTAAATTCTGTACATTGGTATATCCCATCTGCCCAAGAAGACCAGTTGCCTGATGGCTTCTGGCGCCGGAATGACAGTATACAAAAAGAGGGGTGTCTTTTTTTGCTGTCACAGACTGGATCTTATTCAGAGACTGAAGAGGTACGTTTTTGCTTCCCGGAATATGTCCTTCGCTGTATTCCTCCGGAGTACGTACATCTACGAGGGCAGCGCCGGCAGTTGCTCTATAATTCTGAATTCCCTGGTTGATATCAGGTCCTTTAAAAAAATCGAAAAAATTCATAGGATTACCTCCTTGGTTTATAGTTGTGTACTGTTTTATGGATTCAATATAGCAAAGAATTTGAGGGTTTTCTGTGATGTTATTACCTGATGCTATTACCTAGTAAAACAAATGGGAATTTGTTCACTGCAGTTTCAGGAAAGACCAGATACCGTTTCTCCGGTCCAGTCATTGATGCCGCCAAATTCCACAATATTGGTGTATCCTTGCTGAGCCAGCTTCTGGGACGCCTGTTTGCTCCTGTTACCGCTGCGGCAGTAAACAAGAATTAACTGATTTTTATCAGGCAATTCCGGAATTTCTTCAGAGGAAATGGTTTCATTGGGGATATTGATGGCGCCTGGAATGTGTTTTTCTTTAAACTCTTCCACCGTACGTACATCCAGAAGGATATAGTCGTTTTCTTTTTCCATCATGGAAACAGCCTCTTCCATGGAAATCTGCTGATAATTGCTGGCTGTTTCTGCGGGAGCGCCGCATCCGGTAAAAAGAAACAGAAGCAGTAGTAAGGGAATGATTTTTTTCATAATTGTATCCTCCCAAAATGGTCGTTTCATTAAAAAGTAGTATAACCAGAGATATTATTTTGAAATATGATTTCTGGCTTTGCAGATGAGCTGTGTCATGGTGCCCTTACTAATAGAATTTTGCGCATTTTCCGTAGCAGCCACAGGCAACACAGTCCTTTTCATTTACAAATGCTTTTCGTTTCCAAAATAAATCTTTCTGTTAAATAAAACATATCAGGAAATCCTTTTAAGAAATATATCAAAAACAAAAACCAAAAGTCGGTGATGATATCACAAAAAAACCTTGACTTTTCCTGAAGCAGCTCAGGAAGCCAAGGTCTTATCAGACTTTATTTTGTGAAGATATAGCGCACAAGATAGCCATTTCCATCTCCGGTAACAATCACCACATCTCCATTGGGAGAATTAATTCTTTCCATAATAGGGAATCTTCCATTTTCTTTTACATAGGCTTCCGGACTTTTTGCCTCTATCTCAAGAATGGTTTTTTTACGATGCTGTTCACCGCCGCAGGAATTGATTTCTTCAACAAAAACTTCGTATTCGTTGTGCGAGTCACTATTCATGATCCAGTTTACGGCAAACATCAAGTACAAAATTATGTGTACTTTCTACTGCTCTGTTTGCTTTTGCTAGATCTCTGGAAGTGGGTATGAAACTATCTGTCCCGGGATACCTCGTCGTAAAGTAGAAACCGTCAATAACACTCATATTGGTTTCTACTTCGTCTGGTATTTCGATTCCCATATCATCCATGATATATTTCATAAGCTTGTTCAGACTATGCGATTTTAATACCCATTCCTTTTCACGCATCTCATTATTTGTGTCCGGAATCGCATATTCTGAAATAATGTGTTTCAGGTATCTTTCGCATATATTTTGACCAAGCGCTGCTAAGGCGCTGCCTCTTACATTTGAATCGTAAGCCTGCCGGAAAAAGAGATAGTCGTTTTCTGCAAAGTCAAAATATGATTCTAATGAACCTCCCATACATTAATCCCCTCCATTTTCACATTCTTATAATATAACATATTGTTGCTTTTCCAGGAGTCCCCTATTACGACCTTTAAGTCCACCTCTGGCAGATCCAGTACGGAAGGAGATACGGAACCTTTGAGTAAAATCACAACATCTCTGTATTTTTTTGTATTAAAGTCAGGTGAAAGTTCGAGCAGCAAATCAACATCACTGTTAAAATTTTGTTCTTTTCTGGCACAACTGCCATATAAATATAGACCGCTGACATAAGGGGCGATACCTGATTCTCTGATTTTACGGATAGCGTGATTCAATGAGGCTTCACTCCTTCTGATACATTCCGCATTAGCCCTTTTACTCTTTCCAACTCGCATATTTAAATTTCCCTTATCTCCGAAATCAAATGATATTTTGCTATATTCATTGTACTAGTTTGCTGTTTGTTTTTCAAGGTGCAGAATTTCCCTGATTAGCTTCTTTT
>CALCDJ010000029.1 GCA_937900135.1 uncultured Blautia sp.
ACTCTATCATAGTCCTGTTGTCAAGAGTGTGCAGTATTTTTTTTGAGTGCTATAGCTTCTGATACATATAGAGCATATGCTTTTTTTCTACAGTGCCTCTGTTTCCCTCCAGCTTCAGTTCCGGATCTTTCTCCCCTTCCGGAAGAACATTGGAAGTCAATGCAGTCCCCTGCGCATTTTCCAGATAAACCTTCATAGGAAGGGTATCTCCTGTTGTTTCCAGATATTTCCGCAGATTGTTTTCTCCCACCCCGGCTACCAGAACAGCAACCGGATGATCAGGACGCACATCATATTTCTGGTTCATAGGCATAAAGAAATTCAAAACCTTTTCTTCTGGATAAAAAACTTTTTTCATTACCTGATAACGTACATTTTTTTCTGCTCCATGAATCGCAGATTCATAATTCTCCATGATTTTTTCTTTGAACTCAGGGCAGGTCCATACCTCCCCGGCATACAGAACCGTATCCTTCTCCAGACGAATAATGGATACATAATCCACAAGAGAACTTCTTACCTCCATATCGTTGAGCATATGATATACATTATTTACGTTCATCAAACTATTTCTCTCAGTATTTTCCTCATAGGAAATATAGTCTTTTACTGCTTCGTTGTAAGCAATGCTTTCCATATTGCTGACGATGTTTTTGAACTCTGTTTCCAGTGTTTGATTAATGGTTGAAAGCTGTGCCTGCGCAAAAAGACTGGATTTGTCTCTCAGGGAATGAACTGCAGAAACTGACGTAACAATCAAAATTCCAAGATTTGATAATACCAGCAGAAAGGTGATCAAAAGCGCCAGTTTCCTATTAAAGTTCCATGTTTTTATTTTTTCAAAAGCAGCTTCTATTTTTTTCCTCATTGATGCGCTCCCTTCTGTTTCCTGTTCCTGATTTCATTTCTCTCATTATATCCCAGAAGGGAGAGGAAAGGAATCCTTTCTCAGCCTTTTACCGCTCCAGCCATCATACCCTTGATGAGTTTATCCTGTCCAAAAATAAATGCCACAATCATTGGAAGAACAGAAACAACCAAAACAGTCATAATCATTGGAACATTCATGGCATATTGTCCCTGATATTCCCAAATAGCAAGAGGAAGCGTTCTGTTCTGTGCACTCTGTGTTAGAGTCAGTGCAAAACTGAATTCATTCCACATATTTACACTGTTGTAAATAGCCAGGGTAGCCAATCCCGGTTTTACCAGCGGAAACATAATGGACCAGAACATACGATACTTTCCACATCCGTCGATTTCTGCCGCCTCTTCCAGTTCCTTCGGAATTCCCTGCATAAAAGTCACCAGAATAAACACCGAAATCGGAAGATTAAAAGCAATATATGGTCCAATCAATGCCCAGATAGAATCATAAAGATTCGTACGAACTGCCATAAGGAAAATCGGAAGCAGTGTCACATGGATCGGTACAGACATACATGCCACAACCAGACTGTAAATGGGTTTGTTCATTTTAAATTTAAATCTGGATAAGGGATAGGAAGCACACGCGCTGATAAACAAAAGTATCGTCAATGATACCACAAGAACAATTACACTGTTTTTCAGATAGTTCCAAATGCTTCCCTGAAACACCTCAATATAATTATTCAGATATAACTTTTCCGGTAACTTGAACACACCACCCATAAGAAGCTCAAACTGCTCCTTGAAGGTTGCCATTACCATAAAGAAAAATGGAAGGAAGCTAACCACGCACCAGAGCAAAACCAGTGCCCATACAATTATTTTTACACTAATTTTTTTTGCTTTTGATTCTTCTTTCATGATCACGCTTCCTCCTTTCCATTAATCAGACGCATTGTGATCAGTGAGATCACCGTAATCAAAATAAACATACCAGATGCGATCGCAGATGCATATCCCATGCGGTAGGATTCAAATGCGTTGCTGTACATATAGGTAGCCATCAACTCAGAAGCATCTCCAGGGCCACCACCAGTCATAACATAGATCAAATCAAAATATTTCAGAGAACCAACCATTGACAGAATAATCGCACTCTTAATAGATGGTTTCATCATAGGAAGAGCGACCTTCCAGAAATACTGGCTTCTTGTTGCACCATCAATAATAGCCGCCTCATATACATCGCCCGGCAGTCCACTGTACGCAGCCATAAAATACACCATGTAAAAAGGAATAAACTGCCAGCAGATAACGACAGTAATTGTAAGAAGTGCTGTATTGGGATTTCCCAAAAGGTCTATATTTTTCCCACCCAGCATACGAGAGATCGTAGATACCAAACCTGTATTTGCATCCAGTGCATATTTAAACAGATAACCGATTGCTACAGAAGACATCAGCATAGGAACAAACCATAACACTTTAAATATGGTTCCTTTTCTTCCCACACGGTCCAGAAATGTGGCAATTGCCATACCAATGGGCATTTGAATTACAATAGAAAGAACCATAACGATCAGGTTATTTCCAAATGCTTTTCTAAATGTTTTGTCTCCCAAAAGTTCTTTCCAGTTATTTAATGCAATGAATTTTTTGTCTGCGGTAATACCATTCCATTCATATAAACTTGTCTGAAAAGAATTAAAAATCGGATAAATAATAAACACTGCAATAAAAAGTAAAGCTGGAATCAGAAATACTGCCGCAGCCTTACGTACTTCCTGTTCTCTTCTCTTTGCCAATGAGCTTCCTGTCTCCACGGTTTTACCCCCTTTTTGTCTATATTTTTCCAAAAAAAGCCACTGCACATGCATGGTGTGCTTTTTGTGCAGTGGTTTTTTTGTTTACCTTATTCTTTGTCTTTATTCAGCCTTTGCAAGATAATCCTGCATTGCTGTCTGCATTTCCTTATTGGCTTCTTCCGGTGTAATCAGATTTCCAAAAATTTCCTGTGAGGTAGATTTATGCACTTCTGCCACCTCAGATGGAAGGTACTGATCATACCACAGCTGAATTCCCTGCGCTGCATTTACAGTGTCCAGAATTTCCTGTGTCAGTTCATCTTCTGCCTCAAAATTCTTCAATGGAATGATTTTTCCAAAACTCTTACGTTCTTTCTGTGCTTCTTCATCCAGAAGACTCTGAAGAAGTTTAAATGCGCCTTCTTTATCTTCACAGTTTTCAGAAATAGAGTACAGGTTATCACCAACAGTTCCTACGCAGAGGCTCTGGTCTGCATCAGAACCTTCCAGTTCCGGGAATGGGAAGAATCCTACATGCTCAATAAAGTCTGGATTTTCTCCGATCACTGTTCCAGGGAACCAGGAACCCATAAGATCCATAGCTGCCTGTCCGGTATAGAATAACTGTCTTGCCTGTCCGCTGTCGTCATCCATACCGTTGAATCCTTCGTTAAAGTAACCCTTTTCTACCCATTCCTGAATCTTTTCTCCTGCATAAACAAAAGCTTCATCTTCAAAACTTCCTGTTCCTGCGGCTGCATTCTGGAATGGTTCCAATCCGCCTTTTCTGGTTGCAAAATACTGATAATACATGGAACCTGTCCACTTTGTTGCATTGGCAAGAGCGAAAGGTGCAATGCCTTCTTCTACCAGCTTATCACAGATTGCTTCCAGTTCTGTCAGTGTCTTGGGCTCTTCCAGTCCATATTTCTCAAATACATCTTTGTTGTAGAAAATTCCAGCCACAGAAATATTTTCTACCGGCATTGCATAGATCTTTCCATCATAGGTGCACTGTTCGATTCCTGCATCTACAAACTGGTCTTTATAATTGTCTTTTTCCATAAATTCCGTGATATCTGCACACTGTCCTGCTTCCACATAATCGATCATGGAAGATCCGCCCCAATGAATATAAATATCCGGTGTTTCTCCAGCGCTCATTGCCATGGACAGTTTCTGTTTATAGGAGTCGTTCTGCATCTGAACAACTTCCACCTCATACTGAGGGTTCTCTTCCATGAAGCGTTTTGCACTGTTCTCCAGACAACTGGCCATAGTTCCTGTCTGGATATGCCAAAGTGTCAATTTTGTTTTTTCGTCCGCCTGTGCCGGAACGGAAAGCAAGGTACTTCCCACAAGTGCCATGGTTAAAGCAACTGCAAGTTTTCTTTTCATTTTTTTGAACCTCCTTCGTTCTTTGTTGTTCTCTGTTTTTGATGGTTTTATCTTATCATTTCATCCTCTTTCTTCCTATAGAATTTTTTGTTCTCACTCTTTAATTTTTTATCATTTTTCCCTTGCAGAACAAGACTGACAAATTCCATTTGCATTTCCTGGTAAGAGAAAAAATAAGAGCCCTCCCATTGAGAGCTCTTAGATGTTTGGCATTTTTTGTATTCACCATATCATTGTAATATTCGGAATATATCTTGTATTTTACAATATTTTGTATTTTTTTAATAGTTTCTGTTGAAATTCCCTGTCTGAAACTGCCCGTTTCAGATCCTCCTGGCGATTTTCTTCAAGAAGCCTTTGTACCAAAACTCCCAGTTGTTCCATCGCCTTATTACGGCCATCCTCCTGTCCAGCCTCAAATCCGTCCTCATACGCTTCCTGCTTAATAGCCCGCTTATAAAACTCTTCATCAAATTCTTCCAAAAACATCCCTATAACCTCCTTACGGTGCACCCTCAGTACATCTGTCAGGATTTCTTCCGATAAACAGCGTTCTACTGCCATATCAACAGCTTCCTCCGGGTCTTTGATATATGTCAGATATTCCCGTATATAATGGACAAACTTGGAGTATTCTAACAGCGGTCTGCACTTTTCCATTAGTTCCCTGTTCTTCCCATAATTAATATTAAGAACAAGAGTTCTGCATTCCAAAGCAGGTTCCCCTGACAGTTCCTCTTCTTTCGGTTTCTGATAGCTTTCTGAAAGCCTCAAAATTTCCCGTTCCGGACGTAAGTCTGTCCCATTATAAAACACTACATACTGCGGATAAGGAACCCAAACCTTTTTTGAGCCGTACAGATTATATCCTTTTTTTGCAATATACGCCATATACAATCTGGAAAAGTAAGGAAGTCCCCTTAAAGGCATATTGGGGTTCCAGCTTCCCTGATGTTCTGCCAAAAACAAAACAGAATCCAATAAGAAAGAAATATCATTCTTGTATCCCAGATAAATAACATTTTCTAACGTTGTGATCGTGAGCGCTTCTGGATTCTCATATGCTGTTCCTCTGAGGGCATTATATAATTGTAAAAGTTTTTCCCTGTCAGAAAAAATAAACCGAAACAGGGTATCTTTATGTTTTTTCTGCACAAATGTGCCTTTCTCTTTTGTGAGGGAAACAGTTTTTTTCTGTTTCGCATGGGAATTTTGCTTTTTTATCTTCTTGCCCATGTCTACCTCCATTATACTTAGAATTATGCAAATTGAAAAGCGGAAATATTCCATGTTCTCTTATTTTTATTTCTGGAAAAAATTTGGCGGACGCCGATGAAAAAAAGAAACAGAAAATTTTCTGTTGCAATAACTATAACACATTCTCACACTTATGTCATATAAACTTTTTATAAATATCATGAACACATTTTTTAAATTTACTTGCAAAGTTTTGTCCAGAGATTCGAATCAGAATTTATTGGCACTATCTTCTTCGAATCCCTGCAATTTTCACTTCATTACATCATATATTCCATTCATATTTACTCATTGCCCAAAATAATAATGGAATTTTTCAAACATATCTTGAAGAATAAATCTTTGATCAATCGAATCATACACTCGAATATTTCTACTACCAGAATCAGAAAAATCATAAAAGCCTTGAAAATCTAAATTGCAAGGTGCTTCTGTCACATGAAATTTCCCAAGAGCGTTGTTCATCATTAAACCTACGCAAATAGAATCTCCCAAAGACCAAAGTTCTCCTCCAAAGGAAGTTACTGCATCTCCTCTTGACATATCACTTCCTCTACTTCCAATTACAGCATCTGAAATTTCTTTGCTTACTTCCATCATATGCTCAACCAGATATTTCCCAATTTCTCCATAAGGATACACCTGATTCAATAATTCAAAAAAGCTCACTTTCATTGTGGTATAGACATTCATAGGAACCTGCCATAATTCCAATTTTGATTGAAAAAGAACACGCGCCGCATTAAGATCATTATTCTGGTTAAATTCAAACCCACCTCTAGGATACTCTCTTCCTCCAATCCAAATTACTACTACCTTTTCTGCAATCCTAGGTTCCATAAGATAAGCAGACACAATATTAGTAACAGCACCCTGCCCACATAGAAACAATGGCCTTTCATCATCCATCATTGCTTCTTGTATAATAAATCTGGCCCCTTCACTATCTATAGGCGTTCTAGTATCTAATAATGCATGTGGTGCTCCATGTAGAATGGGAATTTCGCCTGTTAATGACATCATTTTTGTAATTTTTTGAATTTCCTGATAGCTTTTTTCCTCTGATTTTTCCTGATTATAATGGGTAGAAATCAGGCCTTTCACATCAAATCTAGGGGTCATCAACATGTGCGCAATACAAAACTGATCATCACATTCACAGTTGCAGTCTGTGTCTGCAATCACTCGTATTGTTTTATCAGTAGGAAAAGAAAACGGTCTTTTTTTCATCATTTTTTATCCTCCTCACCTTATATTGATACAAAAAACCGTCTCCTTTTTTAGAAAACGGTTTCTTATACTTACTTAATGTAATTCTAATTTTTTAAAATCAATACTTCCTGTTCCTTGGTAAACAAACCAGAGATCCATAAGTCCATCAGAAATCTCTACCTCTTTGCAGTACATTTTCCATTCTTTTGTAGCGCAAATTGCAATTTCTGCCAATTTCTTCCCTTTCAGTTCTGATTTAACTATCACTTTACCTTTTCCTGTTCCTCTGACTTGCACCCCTATTTCCTTTAAATCATGCATTTGAAAATATTTATACCCAGCAGCTGAACCATCCTTCATATTAGCAATATACTGCTCCTTTGCCATTTCTCCATCTTGTGTAATAAATGGATGTTCTGAAGAAATCTGTGTATTTGGTATATAAGGTGCTGCACCATCTTTGCTCATAAGAGCACAGGCAATTCCAGAATTATAATTTCCCTTTCCTATAAGAGGTCCTTTATTCAATCCACAGGAGGTAATCTCTATCTGAGGAATACTTCCATCTTCTAAAATTTGTATTTTCTCTGCACATCCCTGACGTGAATATGGATTTCCATTTGTCTGCCTATGATAAAAAACATACCACTGATCACCAATTTTTTCAATACTACCATGATTAGTCCCCGTATAATTCAGAGGTTTTTTTCTTCTTTGATATCCTATGTCTCCGTTAGAAACAATTACTCCTCGATAACAAAATCCTTTACAAGGATTTTGAGAAGTAGCGTAACACAATTCATGTCCGTGTTCAGAAGAATAGATAAAATAATAAGTAGTTCCTATTTTTCTGATGGATGCTGCTTCAAAAAAACCATGGTCAGCAAACACAGTATTTGTTGCTTCTCTTGCAGATGGGAGAAATATTCGAGGTGCTTTTTTTATAGTAAGCATATCCTGTTCCAATACAGTCACCATAGCTCCCGGTGCTGTAGGGCGTGGCAAAGAAAATCTTTTTGCCTGCTCTCCTTCCGGTCTAAATCCTGTATAAAGATAAATTTTCCCATCATCATCCACAAGTACTCCTGGATCATACTGAAAAAAATCATTTTCTGAAGTACCTAAAACAGTACCATTCTTGTAATGCACGTTCCCATAGTATTGATATTTACCTGCTGGCTCATCACAAACTGCAACACCAATCACACCCGAAAAATCAAAAGCATAAAAGAGATAATATCGCCCATCTGGACCTCTTTGCACATCTGGAGCAAATAATCTACGATTTTTCGCATCTGCTACATATTCATCCTGCTCTTTTCTGTAAATTTCGCCTTCAAATTTCCAGTCCGTCAAATCCTGCACTGGTGCTGACCAGCAAACATAATTTTCTTCACAAAAACGTTTTCCATTAAAACGATCGTGACTTCCATATATATATACTCTTTCTCCAAAAACATGCGGTTCTCCGTCCGGTTGTTTATGATTTCCTAAATTGACCAACTATAGATCTGCTTGATTGTCCGCCAAT
>CALCDJ010000030.1 GCA_937900135.1 uncultured Blautia sp.
ATTGGCGGACAATCAAGCAGATCTATAGTTGGTCAATTTAGGAAATCATAAACATGTGATCACAAAAACAACATTAAATAAAAAATCAGTTACTCTTTATACAGGAGGTACCTTCCAGCTTCAGGCTATGGTAAATGGCATTGCGCAGAAAGTTACCTGGAAACAGGCAAAGGCGGACTGTGAAAAACTGGGCGGTCATCTGGTAACCATTACCTCGGCTGCGGAGCAGAAAAAGGTAGAGAAACTCATTGCAAAGCAGTTAAGGAATTTTTACTGGATGGGGATGATCAGAGATGGGAAAAACCAATTTTCAAAATGGATTACAGGGGAAACGATGAAATATACACATTTCGATACACAGAATCGTGAACCGAATAATTACGGTGGAAAAGAAAACGTTCTTGTAATCTACCGGATTGCAAATCCAAGAGGTGGAAGCAGTGGGCAGCTGAAATGGAATGACCTTGCAGAGAATGGGGAATGCAACAATGAATCATTTTTCGGCATTCATAACAGTGGTTATATCTGTGAATGGGATTAACAGATAGAAGACTGAAAAAAACTTGCTTTTCTAATTGAAATATGCTAATATCTTATTCAAAGAAAAGGGAGTAGCGGCCATTTATTGAGAAACAAGAATGTGTTTTCAGAAAATGGTACATATGTGCGTCAGAACGATGTGAATGGATTCACATCCGCAGTATGAGATAATCAGCAAGACTTTTGTTTTCAGGCAAGGAGATCGAAATACTTGTCGGAAGCAAAAGTCTTTTTCTTTTACTGTAAATAAAATAAACGCCAGTCTTTTTCTTTTGAAAAAAAGCGCTGACTTTATTACGGAAGACATTTTCCATGGAAATGCTTCCCCCGAGACAAAGGAGGATTACTGTGAACGATTTTCAGAATTCAAACAATGGCCCTATGAACCACTCATTTAAAAATCCATTAAAAAAACCTAAGAATGCAGGAAAACATGTGAAACGTGCCGTACTGATTGGCGCAGGAGTGGTAATAATCGCAGCAATGGGAATGGATTGCACGTATCAGATTCAGGAACAGGAACAGGCAGTTTTATCTACGCTGGGAGTACCAAAAGCAGTACCGGAAACCGGTCTCCACTTTAAACTTCCGTTTATTCAGAAGGTTTATAAGGTAAACACCACAATTCAGGGATTTCCCATTGGATACAGCACAGAGTCCAATGATGTTGTGAGTGATGAGGGAATTATGATTACCTCAGATTATAATTTTATCAATGTAGATTTCTTTGTAGAATATCGCATAGACGATCCAGTGAAGTATTTATATGCTTCTCAGCAGCCGGAAAGTATCCTGAAGAATATTTCTCAGAGCTGTATCAGAACAGTGATTGCAAGCTACAATGTGGATGATGTTCTTACCACAGGAAAAGGAGAAATTCAGAGTAAGATCAAAGAAATGATCATGCAGAAAATGGATGAACAGGATGTGGGAATCCAGCTTGTGAACATTACCATCCAGGATTCAGAACCGCCTACTCAGGAGGTCATGCGCTCCTTTAAAGCAGTAGAAACTGCGAAACAGGGCAAAGAGACGGCATTGAATAATGCCAATAAATATCGCAACGAAAAGCTTCCAGAAGCAGAAGCGCAGGCAGACCAGATTATTCAGGATGCAGAGGCAGAAAAACAGGTACGTATCAATGAAGCAGAAGCAGAGGTAGCGCGATTCAACGCAATGTATGAAGAGTACAGCAAAAATCCTGCTGTGACAAAACAGCGTATGTTCTATGAAGCAATGGAAGATGTACTTCCGGATCTGAAGATCATTGTAGACAACGGAAGCGGTATGCAGAAGGTATTGCCAGTAGATTCCTTTGTGAATATGACATTGGAGGAACAGGAAAAATCTGCAGAGGAAACACCTTCACAGACAACAGAAAGCACAGACGAGGAGGAATAACCATGAAGAAAAAAAATGTAATTACAATTATAGCAGGTGTGGCTGTTCTGGCGGCAGCGGCAATGTCTGTGACAGTAACGGCTCAGAACGAATATAAGCTGGTACGTCAGTTTGGAAAGGTAAAGCGTGTCATCAGTTCTCCAGGTGTGAGTCTGAGAATTCCATTTATTGAGACAACAGCCACTCTTCCTAAGCAGACACTGTTGTATGATCTTTCCCCTTCTGATGTGATTACCAAAGACAAAAAAACAATGATTACGGACAGTTATGTTTTATGGAAGATTCAAGATCCTTTGAAATTTGCCCAGACATTAAATTCTTCTATTGAAAGTGGGGAGAGCCGTATCAACACTGCCGTATATAATGCAACCAAAAATGCAATCAGTAGTCTTGCTCAGGATGAAGTAATCACAAGCCGTGATGGAGAGCTTGCAGATATGGTTATGGCTTCCATTGGAGATAATATGGAGCAATATGGAATTGAAATTACCATGTTTGAAACCAAACAACTGGATCTTCCAGATGATAATAAGGAGGCGGTTTATGAGAGAATGATTTCTGAACGGGATAATATTGCGGCAACTTATACTGCAGAGGGAAGTTCGGAGGCTAAAGTAATCCGCAATAAAACTGATAAGGAAATTGCCATTCAGATTTCAGAGGCGAAGAAACAGGCAGAAATCTTAAAAGCAGAAGGGGAACAGGAATACATGAAAATTTTGGCCCAGGCCTATAACGAAGAGGGAAGAAGTGAGTTTTATTCTTTTGTTCGCAGTCTGGATGCATTAAAGAATTCCATGACAGGAGAAAATAAAACCGTAATCTTATCCGAAAATTCCCCCATTGCAAAGATTTTTGAAGGAGAATCCTGATAAAAAGGAAAGAAAAAGACGAGGGAGTAAGTCATGCTCCCTCGTACATCATATCATTTCAGATATTTCGGGAAATATAACAAGAAGATTTGCGTATAATAAAACTCGAAAGAATGCGTTTTTTTACGATGGAATTTTATAGATAATTTTGTCCTGGATTGATACAATAAGGATAACTTCTCAGGACAGAGCAATTGTTCATCTGTCCGGAGAACGTGTCTATATACAATTCTATTATGTGTAAAGGAGCGCAAATCTTATGGAACACAAATCTATGAAATTAGAATCTCAACACACGTACTCTGCCCAGGATTACAGAAAAACATTAAAAGAAAAACTAAAGTTTCTGGAAAAGGAAATGAAAGGAACTGTAGAATATGGTTTAACCAATGACTATATGTTTCGGGCAGTGATGCAGGAAAATCCGGTGGCTTTGTCAGAAATTGTAAAGATTCTTCTGAAACTGCCCAAGGAAGATAAAATTATTTGTAAGGTGACAAATCCCATAAAACTAGGAAAAACCATAGGCGGCAAGGAGTGCATTCTTGATGTTTTTGTACTGGTAAATGATAAGGTACAGGTAAATCTGGAAATGCAGATGAGTATTTCTCTGGATTGGGTAAAACGTTCCTTATATTATGCTTGTGATATGTATGTCGGATTAGAAAAGGGAGAAAATTACGGAGACTGTAAGCCTACCTACCATTTTGGGTTTGTGAAGAAATCTCCTTTTGAAGATGATACACAGTTTTTTAGCAATTATGTGTTGACAGAAACAAGTAGTGGGAGAATTTATACTGGTGATTTTCAGATTGGTATGATAAACTTAAATCAGTTGGAAAACGCAACGGAGGAAGACCGGGAGAGCGGCCTTTATGACTGGGTGGCTTTGTTCATGGCGAAAGAGTGGAAGGAGCTGATGGAGTTGTCAAAGAGATCAGACGCATTAGGAAATGCAGTAGTAACCCTGGCAGAATTGAGCAATGATGAAAAAATCCGCCAGCAGTGTGAAGCACGAAGGAAGTACGAAATGGATCAAGATGCATTGAATAAACATTTTTATAAGTTGAAAAAAGAGATTCAGGAAAAGGAAGGTCAGCTTCAGGAAAAGGAAGGTCAGCTTCAGGAAAAAGAGGATCAGCTTCAGGAAAAAGAGGATCAACTTCAGGAAAAGGAAGGTCAGCTCCAGGAAAAGGAAGGTCAACTTCAGGAAAAAAATAAGCAGCTTCATCTGATTCGGTTGTTATCTCAAGAAGGCAGATATCAGGAAATAGAGAAGGTTTTGAGTGATTTAGAATATCAAAAGAAATTATTAAGAGAATATCAGATCTGATTTATAAATGAATCAGTAAGATAAAAGGAGAAATGGAAAATGGGTTGCCTTGGAAATTTACTTTGGTTCCTGTTTGGAGGAGCAATCAGTGGATTGAGCTGGTGTCTTGCGGGATGTTTATGGTGTATCACACTCGTTGGCATTCCTGTTGGATTGCAGTGTTTTAAATTTGCTTCTTTAAGTTTTTTTCCTTTTGGAAAAGAAGTGCAGTATGGAGGAGGCGCAGGTTCTATGCTTTTGAATATTGTATGGCTTCTGGTGTCTGGACTGCCGCTGGCAGCAGAGCATGCGATTCTTGGTTGTCTGCTCTGTGTGACGGTCATAGGAATTCCCTTTGGACTGCAGCAGTTTAAACTGGCCAAACTGGCGCTGATGCCATTTGGGGCGGAAGTGGTCTAAGAAAAAGGATAAAATTGGAAAACAGAAAAAGTAGTCGATTGAAAACAAACAGTTTCAACCTGTGGAGGAGCGGTTATGAAATGTCCATATTGTGGCAAGGAAATGGAAAAAGGTAAAGTATGTAGTAATGATGCTTTGTGGTGGAAGCAAGAAGCAGGGGATCATGTCTGTTTAAATGATGAAGGATTTTTAACGGGCAGAATCAATGGTTATCGTATTACCGCAGTTCAATGTAAAAACTGCAAAAAAATAATAATCGATACAAGTAACAACAGCAATAAATAAAAAAGAAGAAAATACCAGTTAGAAGGAGGGGCAGAGAAACCCCTCCTTTATTAAAGAAAAAAATCAACAAAATTAGAAAAAAGTAGACAGATTCCATAAGGTTACAGATATGCGGAGGTACGGATGAAAGTAGAAAATTTATGTATCAACTGTATGAGAGAGAAAAAGGTCATCCACGGAAGATGTGAATATTGTGGATACAATCCTGGAAATGAAGAAATACCTTCTTATCATCTGGAACCCTTTACCATTCTGGCAGGGAAATATCTGGTGGGAAAAGCATTGGGCTCTGGATGGTTTGGGATTACTTATATAGGTTTGGATTTGAATCTTCAAATGCGAGTTGCAATTAAAGAATATTTTCCAAACGGATATGCAATGCGGGATATTACTGGAAATAAGGGCAGTGCGGTTCAATATTCCGGTGGAGAATATCAAGCTGTTTTTGAATCAGGAAGGGAAAAATTTATAAACGAAGCAAGGATTCTTGCAAGGTGTACAGAACTTTCTGGAATCGTGAATGTGAAAGATTGTTTTCAGGAAAATTTCACAGCCTATATTGTTATGGAATATGTAGAAGGGAAAAACTTGAAAAAGTATCTGAATGAACGGGGAGGCAAGCTTTCTGTATATGAAACACTCCAACTGATGAAACCAGTAATCCGATCATTGGAAGGGATTCATTGCATGTGTTATTCGGCAAATTAAACACTGCCTCTTCCGTCACATTAAAATAGGTCTTTT
>CALCDJ010000031.1 GCA_937900135.1 uncultured Blautia sp.
AATGTAAAAGAATTTTCGAGAATCGTATGTGTTTCACTGTTTAGTTATCAAGGTTGTTGCTGTTCTTTTCTTTTCGACAGCTTTGTTATTTTATCACATTCGCTATCTCTTTGTCAAGAACTTTTTTTAATTTTTTTGTCGCTTTTTGAAGTCTTTCGTTTGATTGTCTTCATCAGCAACTTCTTTAGGTTACCACACTCTTTCGTGTTTGTCAACCACTTTTTTCCATTTTTTCTTTTTTATTTGGAATTTTATGGAAAAAACCGCCTCACTTAAGAAGCGGTTTTCAGTATATCATCAAGTTTCCCTGACGTCAAGTCTTTTTTTATTATTTTCCATAAAAAATACTCATAAATACCTTTACAAAGATATTGTTCTCATACAGGAAACTCAGAATGGTATCCTGCTCTATCATTTTTAGTCCTTCCATTCCCCATTTGGTATTGCACAGCACCGTAAGAATCAGCATTGCCACCCATATAAAGAGGATGGCCTTCGCGCCTCCAAGGAAAGCGCCTGCCAGTTTGTTGACTCCTCTTAACACAGGCAGATTTGCAATGATACTCAGCGCAAAGGTCAAAAGGCGAATCAGTATTGTAACCAGAAGAAACGATACAAGGAAAGACAAACCATTTACCACAACCAGAGCCAGATAACCTGCCACATACTCTCCAAAGGTATTTACTGCCAGATAACGATATACCTCTGCAGTATTGTTTGTCTCAAGTCCTGTTCGGAGCAGTTCCGGAAGATTCATTCCCTCAATTACACTGTACTGCCGTTCCTCTCCTACTCCTGTTTCTCCATTTAGCTGGTTCTCTACCAGTTCCTTACAGTTTTCCTGGATCACTTCATATATAGAAGTGTTTTTTCTGATAAATTCATTCACATAAGGATTTACCACCCATACCAGCGCAATGGACAGAAGAATAAACAGCGTGGAAACCGCTTCCTTCACAAAGCCTCTCCGATACCCCATATAACAGCAAAGGGACAAAAAGACCAGCGCCCCAATGCCCAGCAAAGTCCAGGTCATAGGTTCCTCCTAACCAAGTTTTATCACATTGACACCGTTATCCAACACCAGCAAGTACCGATTCCATCCAATTTTAAAGAAATCATTGATCGTTCCGTCCACGGTACCTCTGTATTTTTCCACTCCCCGGTCGTTCATCACACACATCTGAGAACTGTTATACATAAGAATCTTTCCATCGCTCATTTTAATGGTTGTATATGGGATGTTAAAATCCTTTCTAAACTTCAGTTTACCCCCTGTGGTATAGACTTCCATGGTATAGAGTTTATCTTTCTTTCCATTTTTAAACACAAGGCCAATCAAATCCTCGTCAAAAAATGTACTGATTATCTCCTTCTCTACTTTTACGGTTTCATTTTCTTTTGGAATCTGTTTTCCCTTATAAAGGGTAAATCCATCATCCCGAAGGGCAACGGAACTGCTTCCATCCAAATACTGTATCTGAGGAATCACCACTCCATCATAGGTGTATCCGCTTACAATTCGGTCATCCTCATTCTGACCCACATCTCCAAAATTATAAAAAGCCACGTAACTGGTGGTCTCTCCTCCATCTACAAACTGATAGGTCACCATCATAATCTGTCCGTCATCTGAAACAGCCACATCCAGGGGATAGCCTGGATCATCCACCTTCGTCTGATTCTCCGCGATCAGGCTGCCGTCCGATGCATAAAAGTTAATCCAGGTATCATCGCCTCCATCCAGAATTGCTGCTACCAGGCCCCCTGCGGAAACCCTGGCTTTTACAATGCTGTAGGACGTGGTAACACTTCCTGTTGGCCCGTCTTTATCAAAGATTTCCAGGAGAGTTCCATCCCGGTCTGCCACTACTGCACAACCGTTCTTCACATCTGCCACCGGATTCTGCATCTCATAGGTCTCATTCCACAGAGTTTCCATCTTGGAATTTACCAGAGACGCTCCCTCTGGACTGTAACGCAGAATCTTCCCATCCAATTCCACATATTTGGTAGAAATGGTATCTTCCTGCTCGCTGGTCTTCAGAACCTTATAATCATGATAACTTCTCTTCTCAAAATAAAACAGCAGTGCCAGAACCACTGCAATTCCAATTCCTACGGTCACCACGCTTTTTTTGAATGCTTTTCGCCTGTGTCGTGCGAGACGGCTCTGGTAATCCTGTCCCTGACCAGCCTTAGCCTTGGCCAGTTTTGCTTTCTGAGCCATGATTTTTTTCTTTTTTCGTTTCTTCATTGCTTTTTTTATTGTATTTGCCATAATCAATCCTTTACCTTATGTACTTCACAATCTCCATTCACAGAAACCCCTGCAGGCGTTTCTTTTTCTTTGACAAGTACCAATTTCGCCCCTATTATAGCATATTTTGCTAAGGGAGTACAATTATTTGTCCCGGATAAATAATTTCGTCCGCTTCCAGACCGTTTCGTTTACAGATTTCTTCTATATGATCCACATTCCCATACTTTTCCATACTGATCTGGTACAAAGAATC
This sequence comes from uncultured Blautia sp., assembly GCA_937900135.1. Lineage (GTDB taxonomy): Bacteria > Bacillota > Clostridia > Lachnospirales > Lachnospiraceae > Blautia_A. The sequence continues at coordinate 2,517 of CALCDJ010000031.1, forward strand.
TCCGGGACGGATGACGTAGGTCGTTCCTGTTGCAGACGTTTCTTTGTCTGCTTCCGGCTGTTCTTCTGCTTTCTCCACCGTTTCATTCTGTTGACTTGCTTCCTTTTCTTTTACAGCCGCCTGTCTTCTTATCGCTTTTCTCACATCTGATTCCTCACGATAAATCTGTTCTTCTTCTGAAGATACTTCCGCTTCTGTCTGCTGCGTTTTTGGAACTTCTGCCTGCGGGGTGACAACGGGGGGTTTTTCTTTTTCCGCTTTTGGAGTAGCTACAGGCTTTTCCGCTGGCGCTGAAACTGCTTCTGTTTCAGCTCTTCCTTTTTGCAGCGTCTGATAATTATGATAAAAATTCACTCCGGCAGCCAGTACCGCAACTGCCAGGCAGGCGGTTGCCGCATAAGAAAAAACAGAACCCTTTTCCTTCCCTTCCTCTTTTTCTTCTGGTTTTTTGCCATTGATCATGCGTCGAAAGACCTTAACCGCATCGTCCTTTAGCTCTTGATTCTCCTGAGTTACCGGCCCTCCGTTTTTTTCGATCATATAAGCCTGCATCTGAGGATTTCTCTCATAATATAGATAATATCCACTCTGCCGAAGCAAAAAGTTATTTTCAAACCGGAAAAAGGCATCTTCCCGTTCCATAGGTTCCATCATCATCAAAACCTTGTCTCCGCCGCCAAAATGACGTCGATGTACTCTGTTAAATACTTCTGTACTCTTTAATGGCAACTCCGGCTCTGAGAAAAACCATCCCACAATCTCCTGATTCGGAAAATAAAGGGACTGTTCTTCATAGATTCCCTTCCAGACTTCCTCTGTAAATTCAATATGATCCGATGCGGCCTCCACATGTTCTGCCCAGATTGCGCCTTTTACAAAAACATAGGTAACGCCTTCTGCCCATTTCATTTCCCCTACCAGAACTGCAAGCGCCGCTTTGCATTCTCCGGCAGCCTTTCCAGCTCCCGCTATTCTCCCCAAAAAGGTGTAAACATAGTCTTCCACATAGATTCTGCAGTTTCCATCAATCAATCCTATCTGCCGTATATTTCTCGGAACGGAAAATACGCCTTCGTTTCCCTTCGCCTCCTGCTTATCCTCCTTATAAATGACTTCTATCATGTCCTATCACCCCTTCGGGTATGAGCATAGCACATCCGGATTGCGGATTTTAGCGGATTGTATCCCTCGTTTTCCAGAATTTAGCGACAGATTTTGCACAGTGCATAATCTGCCTTCTTTTGGGATATGATACAAACAGAAACCGGAAAATCTGTAAGGAGCTCTTATGACATTTTATATTGATTCAAAAAAAGAAAATTCCTCCAGAGACGTTGCCTACCTTTTGAAAAAATGCATCCTGCACCATCCTGGTTCCTGGTCGGAACTGGTCTTTCTCTGTATCGGAAGCGACCGTATGACCGGAGACTGCCTGGGACCTTATGTAGGGCAAAATCTCAGCCACCACGAAATTCCCCATGTTTTTGTTTACGGCACCCTTTTTCATCCTGTACATGCGCTGAACTTAAAAAAATCCTATCGTTTTATCAAAGAGCATCACCCCCACAGCCTGATCATCGCCATCGATGCCTCTTTGGGAGAAAAACAGCACCTGGGTTATGTGACCATTGCCAATGGCGCTCTCTACCCAGGTGCAGGAGTACAAAAAGAACTTCCTCCTGTAGGCGATATCCATATTACAGGAATTGTAAATATCGCCGGGCTGTTGGAACAGCTTACCCTGCAGACCACCAGACTTTCCTCTGTTATCTCTCTGGCAGATACCATTACCCAGGGAATTTTGTACCTCATTCCTTCAGAAGCCTCTTTCTTATAACAGAAAAAGCCCGGTAAACACCGGACTTTTTCTTTATGATAGAAAAGAATTCTCTTATCCTTTTTCTTTTTTATACGAATGCTTTGACCTGCTGATAAATTCCTTCTCCGTCAAGACCATACTTCTCAAGAAGAGCGGTAGCCGGACCGGATTCTCCAAACACATCATTTACACCAATTCGTTTCACTGGAACAGGCGCCTTTTCGGACAGGCATTCACATACTGCGCCGCCAAGACCGCCAATGATCGAATGTTCTTCTACAGTCACAACCTTACCGGTTTCTTTTGCTGCTGCAACAACCAGATCTTCATCCAGAGGTTTGATTGTATGGATATTGATTACCTTTGCCTCAATTCCATCTGCCGCAAGTTTTTCTGCAGCTTCCAGAGCAGCTGCCACGCAAAGTCCGTTGGCAATAATTGCTACATCCTTTCCTTCACGAAGAACGATACCCTTGCCAAGTTCAAATTTGTAATCTGGTCTGTCATTGATAACCGGAACAGCCAGACGGCCAAATCTCATATATACAGGGCCTACATGCTCATAAGCAGCTTCTACCATAGCTTTCGCTTCGATATCATCAGAAGGGCTGGCAACTACCATGCCCGGAATGCTTCTCATCAGAGCAAAATCTTCACAGCACTGATGGGTCGCTCCATCCTCACCAACGGAAATTCCGCCGTGAGTTGCACCGATCTTTACGTTTAATTTAGGATATCCCACAGAGTTACGAACCTGCTCAAAAGCACGTCCTGCCGCAAACATGGCAAATGTACTCACAAACGGCACTTTTCCTGTGGTAGCAAGGCCAGCGCCGATGCCAACCATGTTACACTCTGCGATACCGCAGTCAATATGACGTTCCGGAAATTCTTTTTTGAAAATACCGGTCTGAGTAGCTGCAGCAAGGTCAGCGTCCAGAACGATCACATCTTCATGTTTTTTGCCCAGTTCTACCAGGGCATTTCCATAACTTGCTCTTGTAGCGATTTTCTTTACTTCTGACATAATGCTTCACCTACCTTTTCCAAGTCTTCCATTGCCTGCTGATACTGCTCGTCATTTGGAGCCTTTCCATGCCAGCCAGCCTGATTTTCCATGAAGGAAACGCCTTTTCCTTTTACAGTCTTCATAACAATAGCAGTAGGCATTCCTTTGGTTGCTCTTGCCTCATCAAAAGCAGCCTTTAACTGATCCATATCATTTCCGTCTGCAACGTTGATTACATGGAAATTAAATGCTTCAAACTTCTTGTCGATTGGATATGGAGAACATACCTCTGCAATATCACCGTCAATCTGAAGACCGTTATTATCCACGATCACTACCAGGTTGTCCAGGTTTCTGTGTCCAGCAAACATTGCTGCCTCCCATACCTGTCCTTCCTGAATTTCTCCATCACCCAAAAGAGTATATACTCTGTAGCTTTCGTTGCTCAGTTTGGCAGAAAGCGCCATACCAACTGCTGCAGAAATTCCCTGTCCCAGAGAACCGCTGGACATATCCACACCTGGAATGTGTTTCATATCCGGATGTCCCTGAAGATAGGAACCAAGATGACGAAGTGTTTTTAAATCTTCTTTTGGGAAATATCCTCTTTCAGCCAGAACAGAGTAAAGGCCAGGAGCTGTATGTCCTTTGGACAGCACAAAACGGTCTCTGTCTGCTTTTTTTGGATCCTTTGGATCAATATTCATTTCTTCAAAATATAAATAGGTAAATAAATCTGCTGCGGATAAAGAACCGCCCGGATGTCCGGCTTTTGCCGCATGTACAGCTGTCACGATATCCTTGCGGACTTCGTTGGCAACCTTCTGAAGTTCTAATTTCTCCATGATATTCTCCTTTTAGGTTTTCTATGGAAGCTCTGCGCCTTATTTGTCACCAAATACAGCTTTGTAATCTTCCTGGAATTTAACAATACCTGCATCAGTCAGCGGATGATGCAGCATCTGCTCTAATACTTTGTATGGTACAGTTGCAATGTCAGCACCTGCAAGTGCACATTCTGTTACATGTACCGGATGACGAACGCTTGCTGCGATGATTTCTGTCTGGATATTTGCAACTGCAAACATTTCTGCGATCTGGCGGATCAGAGGAAGTCCGTCTGTGGAAATATCATCCAGTCTTCCAAGGAATGGAGATACATAGGTAGCGCCTGCTCTTGCAGCCAGAAGAGCCTGGTTTGCAGTGAAGATCAGAGTTACGTTTGTCTTAATTCCTTCTTTGGATAATACTTTTACAGCCTTTAAGCCTTCTCCTGTCATAGGAATCTTAACTACCATGTTTGGATGGATTTTCGCGATTTCTCTTCCTTCTGCGATCATTCCTTCCGCATCTGTAGTCGTTGCTTTTACTTCGCCGCTGATAGGTCCGTCAACGATTGTGGTGATTTCTTTAATTACTTCGTTGAAATCTCTTCCTTCTTTGGCAATCAGAGACGGATTTGTGGTAACACCACAGATAATTCCCATGTCATTAGCTTTTTTGATGTCTTCTACTTTTGCTGTGTCGATAAAAAATTTCATTTTCTTTTCCTCCTGTATTTTGCACGTTTTCTTGGTAATTTCATTATAACAAAATACATTTCAAGGTCAAGACTTGCCTCTTTTTATTAATAAATAGATTATTAATAATTTTGCTTTTTATTAATTTTTTCTCTTTTTTTATAAACGTTTACACAAAAAAGCGCCCTGAATAAAGCCTGTTTTTTCCCTTATATTTCCCCCGCCGTCAAAAATTATTATTAATAATTGGGGTGATTCTGTTTATTTTTATTTTCTTTGTCTGTTCTTGCATAGGAAGTGGTCTTCCGAACAATCAGCTTCGGCGTATACTCCACGTTGTAAAGACTGGTGGGATGAATTCCTGTATAAAGCTGACTGTTGGCATTGATTTTCCGGATAATGATATCGCAGGCATCTCTTCCCTTCAATGCCACAAAGTGCTCAATTGTGGTCAGGGACATTCTGCGGATTCCGGAATAAAAAATATTATCACAGCCAATTACAGACACCTCTTTGGGTACATGAATCCTTGCTTCAGAAAGAGCATCAATGGCGCCAAAGGCCATCATGTCATTCTGTCCGGCTATGGCTGTAAATTTCTTTCCTTCTTCCAGAAGTTCTCTGGTCAGACGGTATCCCATTGTATATTCTGAATCCATACGGGGAATCTGGCGGTCCACAGCCTCGTCCGCCGCTTTGATGATCACATGCCCCTTCAGCCCAGCCTGCTCAAATTCCTTCACAAATCCATCGATACGTTTGGAACGCTGCCATTGACGTCTGGTCAGCGGCGGTGTAATAAACGCCACATCCCTGTGTCCCAGGTCCAGAAGATGGCGGGCCATCAGTTTTCCTACAATGGTATTATCCTGATTAATGGCATCCACCGTAGTTGTTTTTTCTTTGTTGCTGATAATCACCAAGGGGGTTTCCTCTGCCATTTCTTCCACCTGATGCTGAAAATCCGGATGGGGATTACAGGTATAGATGATTCCCTGGGGCTGCATGGAGGCCATCATACGAAGATATTTTTCCTCCAGCACCGCATTCCTCTGTGTATTACAAATAAAAACACCATAGCCCTGTTCGTTGGCCACTGCCTCAATTCCCTGAAGAAGAAGTACGTAATAGGGGCTGGTAAGCGTAGGGCAGAAAACAACGATCAGTTTCTCTTTTTTGTTTCCTCTTTTTTTTCTTCCTTTTGGCAGAACATACCCCAGTTCTCTGGCAGCCTGCTCCACCCGTTGAATTGTTTCCCTGGAAAAAGATACGTTATATTTCCGGTTCAGAACCATGGATACCGTTGCCTGGGAAACACCTGCACGTTTCGCCACATCAGAAGAGGTTATTTTTTTTCTCGTCAAAGCAGGCAGCTCCCCCTTCCATCCTCGTTTTTGATTCTCAAAGCTCTACCCTGCCCTCCAGGGCTCTTAACAGCGTCACTTCATCAATATATTCCAGATCTCCACCCACCGGCACGCCACTGGCGATTCGACTGACCTTGATCCCCGTAGGCTTGATCAGCTTACTGATATACATGGCTGTGGTTTCTCCCTCCAGGCTGGAATTGGTGGCAATGATTACCTCTCTGACATCCTCCTGAAGACGTTTCATCAGTTCCTTCAGTTTAATGTCATCCGGTCCGATTCCCAGCATAGGAGAAATGGCGCCATGTAATACGTGATACACACCGTCATATTTCCCTGTCTTTTCATAGGCAGCCAGATCTCTTGTATTTTCTACTACCATGATCACGCCTTTATCCCGGTTGGGATTGCTGCAGATGGGACACAGTTCTTTATCGGTAAGCGTATAACAGCTTTTGCAATATTGAACGTTTTCTCTGGCTCCTGTGATGGCTGCTGTCAACTGAGAAACCTGATCCTTGGGCATATTCATAATATGAAACGCCAGACGCTGGGCGGATTTCGCTCCAATTCCCGGCAAATGGGAAAGCTGCTCGATCAGTTTGTTGATATGCGTACTGTAGTATTCCATCAGAAAGGAAGTCCTCCGCCAAGACCGCCAAAGCCGCCTGTCAGCTTGGACATCACAGCCGCAGATTCCTCTTCGACCTTGCGAAGGGCTTCGTTGGTCGCTGCCACGATGAGATCCTGAAGCATTTCAATATCATCGGGATCTACTACTTCTTCTGCCAGCTTCACCTCTGTCACTTCACGTTTTCCGGAAATGCTGACTTCCACTGCGCCGCCTCCTGCAGTCGCTGTAAATACTTTTTCTTCCAGAGCCTTCTGATTCTCTTCCATCTGACGCTGCATCTTCTGCGCCTGTTTCATTAAATTATTCATATTTCCCGGCATTCCCATGCCAGGAAATCCTCCACGTTTTGCCATTTGTTTATCCTCCTGTTATCAATTATATTTCTGTTTCCGGATCTTCTTCCACCACCACATCCATATGGATGTTTTCTTTGATGGCCTGATCCACGGTAATCTGTGACAGATTTGTGTGAGCATGCTGGTTGGCTACCAGCATCTGAATTTCCACCCTTTTTCCTGTCTGGCGCTCAATAATCCCTGCCAGTTCTTCCTTCGCCTCCGGGTTATCCACATAAGACTGTCCCAGAAAATCCTGAAATTCCACAAACAGAACCGGGCTGCCTGTTTCTCCGTTGTACTTCGGTATGGAGCGCTGAAGCATCTGCTTGAACACTCCGCTGGTCTGTCCCACGATCACCTTCCAGCCTGCCACAATCTTCTGGAGATCTTCCGGCGCAGCCTTCCTGGGTTCTTGTTTCACCTCCGGAATTTCTTCCGGCGCCCCCGGAGACGCTTCTGACGCCTTGACCACCACCTGCTGTGCCGGACGTTCTTCCATCTGCCGTTCCAGGACGCGAATTCGATCCAGTACCGAATCCAGATTCGTTTCCATTGCAGGACGGCAGAGCTTAATCAATGCAATTTCCACCAGAACTCTTTTCTGTGCAGCGAAACGGATCTGATTAGAAAGCTCCGAAAAAATACGGATGTAACGCATCAGCGTTTCCACGTCCGTCATCTCGCTTTCTTCTTTTAGAAGCTTCAGATTCTCCGAAGAGACATCAATGGCTTCTTCCGGATTTTCTGAAGTCTTAACCAGCAGAAGATTTCGCATATACCATGTAAAATCTGCCACAAACTGACTCAGCTCCCGTCCACCTACAATGAGATCCTCCAGCACATGAATCGCTCCGGTTACATCTCCTTTGAGAACCTTTCGCAGAAGCTGGCTGAACACTTCCGTGTCCACAGCCCCCAGAACCTCCAGAACTTTGTCATATGTGAGTTCCTGTCCCAGATAAAAAGCAATGCACTGGTCCAGAAGACTAAGGGCATCTCGCATGGAACCGTCCCCGGCCTTGGCCACGTAACGGATGGCCTTCTCCTCTGCCTGTACCTGTTCCGCCTTCAGAAGTTCTTTTAACCGATCCGCAATGGTATCAATGGAAATCCTGTGAAAATCGTATCTCTGACATCGGGACAAAATCGTAATGGGAATCTTATGCGCCTCTGTTGTGGCCAAAATAAAGATAACATAAGAAGGCGGTTCCTCCAGGGTTTTCAGCAAGGCGTTAAACGCCCCTGTGGAAAGCATATGCACCTCATCTATGATGTAAACCTTATAATTCCCTTCTGTAGGTCGGTATGCCACCTCTTCCCGAATCTCACGAATATTATCCACGCCGTTGTTGGAAGCCGCGTCAATCTCGATTACATTCATAGAGGTTCCAGCCTGAATCGCCTTACACATTTCACAGGTATTACAGGGACTTCCATCCACAGGATGCTCACAGTTTACAGCCTTCGCCAGAATTTTTGCCACTGTGGTCTTACCGGTTCCACGTGTTCCGCAGAACAAATATGCATGGCCGATACGATTTGCCTTAATCTGGTTCGTCAAAGTTGTCACGATATGATCCTGCCCTTTTACATCAGCAAAATTATCGGGCCGGAATTTACGGTATAAGGCAGTATAGCTCATGAACAAACTCCTCTCTTATGGTTTCCTTTCATCAAGCCGCCGCAGGAGGTCTTCCCGCGGCGTGATAAAAACAGTATTTCATTAATCTCCGAAGCTGATTCCGATCTGCTTCGCAGCTTTTACGGTCTGATCTTTCGGTGAGACCATTTTCAGCTTGCCAGCGCATTCTGCCAGAGGCACTCTCTTGATCTTACCGTCTACAATTCCGATCATGATTCCATAATCTTCGTCTATGATCGCTTCCGCTGCACCTGCGCCAATTCTGGTAGAAAGCACACGGTCATATGCACACGGCTCTCCTCCACGCTGGGTATGTCCAGGTACTGTTACGCGAACTTCACTTCCCGTTTCTTTCAGAATTTCATCTGCGATCTCATAGGAAACAGACGGGTATTTCTTCGCTCTTTCTTCCAGTTTTTCTTTATATTTTTTCTTAGGCAGCTTGGCATCTTCTTTGGAGATTGCGCCCTCAGCCACAGCCAGAATGGTAAATCTCTTACCAGCCTTATTCCTTCTGCGGATGGCATCCCCTACTTTCTTGATATCATAGGGGATTTCCGGAATCAGGATGATATCTGCACCGCCGGCAATCCCTGCATGAAGCGTAAGGCTTCCCACCTTATGTCCCATAATCTCTACGATGAATACGCGGCCATGGGATGCTGCTGTTGTGTGGATACAGTCAATGGCATTGGTGGCAATATTAACTGCGCTCTGGAATCCAAATGTCATATCTGTTCCCCAGATGTCATTATCAATTGTCTTGGGAAGATGGATGATATTCAGTCCTTCTTCTCTCAAAAGATTCGCAGTCTTCTGGGTACCATTTCCTCCTAAGATTACCAGACAGTCCAGGCAAAGCTTATGATAAGTCTGCTTCATAGCTTCCACCTTATCCAGTCCCTTTTCATCTGGCACACGCATCAGCTTAAAGGGCTGTCTTGAGGTTCCGAGAATGGTTCCGCCCTGGGTCAGGATACCGGAAAAATCCTTCGCAGTCAACATACGGTACTTTCCGTAAATCAGTCCCTTATATCCATCATCAAATCCATACACTTCCAGTTCGTCCAGGGAATTCGTCAATCCCTTTACCACACCACGCATGGTAGCATTCAGCGCCTGGCAGTCACCACCGCTGGTCAGTAAGCCAATTCTCTTGATCATAATGTACACCCCGTTTCTTTTTCACAAAATCTGGCGGCTATCCCAATAAGGAAAATCACAGCCGCCTGCTTCTTCGTATGTTTTATTATATAATAAAGAGGACTCTTCCCGCAATAGGAATTTTCTCAAAATACTTGACATTCCACTGGAAAACATCTATACTTAAATCCGCGCAGCCGGGGAGTTAGCGGTGCCCTGAACCTGCAATCCGCTATAGCAGGGGTGATGCCAATCCGAGGCTTGTTTCTTGTGAAGCTGCCCTTTATAAGTGGCGTTGACGTCTGGGTCTTACGCAACAGGAATCTGTGAACCGTGTCAGGACAGGAATGTAGCAGCACTAAGCAGAACCTTCTGTGTGCCGTAAGGGCGCCTGGGCCGAGTTAACTGTAAAGGTAACGTTTGTGAGAGCATTCCGACGTGCGGCGCGCAAAAAAGAAAAGTACAGGTGTCAGACCTCTGGTCCGGCACCTTTTTTTTCTGCTTTTTTTCGTTTCTTCTCTTCCCTCAGTTCCCTGAAAAAATCAGAGAGCATAACTGAGCATTCCTCTTCCAGAACTCCCCGCGTTACCTGCACTTTATGGTTAAATCCATCCATTTCCAGAAGATTCAGCACAGAACCTGCACATCCGGCCTTGGGATTCATACTGCCAATAACCACCTCGTCTATACGGGATTGTACCAGAGCTCCTGCGCACATCTGGCATGGCTCCAATGTCACATACATGGTGCAGCCCTCCAGTCTCCAGTCCCCCAACTTCCTGCTGGCTTTGCGAATGGCATTTAACTCCGCATGGGAAAGGGTATTTTTGTCTGTATTTCTTCGGTTATATCCCCGGGCAATGATTTTCCCTTCATATACGATCACGCAGCCAATGGGTACTTCCATCAGCTTGCGGGCTTTTTTTGCCTGACGGATCGCTTCTTTCATAAATCGTTCCTGTTCTGTTACCATGTGTCCCTCCTATGACCCCTGTTATCCCTTTATTATAAAGAATGGCTCTTGCAAAATCAATGTGAGAAACTTAAAATATAACTTATGCGGCATCTTGCCGCTATGAACTCACCAAGAAAGAAGGCTTCACTCCATGAAAATATGTGGTCTAAATAAAACAACCCTTCTGGATTATCCAGGAAGGGTCGCTTCAACAATATTTCTGGGCGGATGCAATTTCCGCTGTCCTTTTTGCCATAACAGCTCCCTGGTTCTCCATCCAGAGCTGGAACCATCCATTTCTCAGGAAGAAATTCTGGCCTTCCTGAAAAAAAGAAAAGGAATCCTGGAGGGCGTATGTATCACAGGAGGCGAACCCACCCTTGACCGGGAATTGCCGGAATTTCTCAAAAAAATCCGTGAACTGGGATACCCAATCAAGCTGGATACCAACGGCTCCCGGCCTGATATCCTGAAAAAACTGGCAGAAGAACATCTGGTAGATAAAATCGCCATGGATATCAAAGCCTCACCGGAGAACTACCACCGGCTCACCGGCATTGCCACACCTGACCTGGAGGCAATCCGGGAATCTGCCGCTTTTCTTCTTCACGGAACCCTGGATTATGAATTTCGTACCACTGTAGTAAAGGAGCTTCATACAGAGGCAGATTTTCTTTCCATCGGTCAATGGCTGTCCGGCGCCAAGGCCTATTATCTCCAGGCTTACAAGGACTCTGATACTGTCCTTCAGCCTGGATTTTGCAGCTATTCCCTGGAAGAACTACAGCATTTTCGCTCGCTGCTTCTTCCCTATATTTCATCTGTGGAAATTCGGGGTATGGATTGAGCGATACCAATATCCCCCTTTTCCTCTTTGCAGCTGTATTTTCCTGCTCTCCTTAAAATAAGGGAACCCGAACATATTTGCCATAAACTGCTCCTGTTGGTCATACCCTCCCGGAACCCCCAGTATCCAGGAGCCGTCTGCCTTTTGTCCCAACAGAAGATGCCCAAAATTATAAAATCCATAAAGAAGAAAACGATTGTTCCGAAGTCCCCAGTCTTTTCGGTTCAGGCGGTTAAAGTCCCGGAGCTGTATCTGAATTCCCCGTATCAGTTCTCCATCTCCGAAAGGATCAAACATTGGCTGGACCGGCTGCTGAGAAACCGAAGCTTCTGCCTTTTGAATTTCCTGGGTGTGAAGAACTTTTTCCGGTTCTTCCGGAATTTTCGGATTTTGTTCTTCCTTTGAGGCTTCTTCTTCCCTGGGACTTTCCTCTTTCTCAGGATTCTCTTCTTCCCTGAGGCATTCCTCTTTCTTAGGATTCTCTTCTTCCCTGGGGCTTTCCTCCTCTTCGGGATTCTCTTCTTCCCTGAGACTTTCCTCTTTTTCAGTATTCTCCTCTTCCCCGGGTTGACCTTCCTCCTCCCCTGGTTGGCTCTCTTCCTCAGGAGTTTCCGGTTTTTCTGCTTCTATGCTTTCCTCTGCTTCCTTTGGCAGTTCCTGATGCCCTGTTTTTTTCTTCAAAATCCCAGGTTCCTGTGTTGACGTAAGTTCCCGGAAATTTTCCGGTCGGATCGGCTGATCATCCCACTCAGTTCCAAAGAAAGCTCCATTCTCTGTTTTCAGGATTATGCCTCCCATTTGCCCAAAGGAAAAACCGGAGTGATTCATATCACTGGCATCTGTTTCCATCAGACACCGGGTTATGGTTTCTCCGGTTTGAAAATTTCCAAGAAGAATCCCGTCCATCAGACCTGCTCTCCGTACAATGCCATACACACTTCCACGGACATTTGGGGTCAGGCCCGAACATTGCAGCTGAAGCTGCAGACGGCAGCGCATGGATCGCACTTCCGCCTTGATAAATCCACAGTTTTCTCCCTTTTTTCCCTTATGGTATTCATACACATATGCAACGAAACGCTGATATCCAGACAAACATCTTCCTCCATTGCTGATTTTACACTAATGTATATGAAAGTTTTTTCGTTTCATGCCCTATTCTTTTACGTAAAAGATTTCTATCTTTGAAAAAGTCTCTTACAAAACGCCTGTTACAAATAGGGAGTTCCTGGTATTTCCGGATAACTTCCCATTCCGATCAGCAGCTCCAATCCAATCTGACGCGCCGAAAGCACTGCCGTTTTTACTGCACTGGCGTCTCCGGACAAAGCAAGAATCACCTCGTTGGAATGACTGGTTCCCACATCCGGCGTCATATAGCGAATAATCTTTACTCCTGAGGCTTTGACCGCAGTATCCGCCATAACCAGGCCAATGGCTGCCGGTGATCCTGCCATAAATCCAAAGGCTTCTCCCGGTACTGCTCCAAAAGCCTTCTGCAGAGCCTGTCCTGCACTGGCAGAAAAAGCAAATTCCAGATGTCCGGATTCGCTGATATAAAGTTCGCCTGCATATTTATTGGTAAGTTCCAGCGCAAGGGATACCGCATGACGTACGTCAGAAACGTCTGCCCCGCCAAGGACAATGTAATTTCCGTGACCGCCCCATCCCTTGGTATCTCTTGGAAGTTCAATGGACAAAACTTCTGTGTTCGTAGCTTTTACCGCATCATCAATAGCGGTAAGCTGTCCAGCAGCACCGGTTCTGGAGCTGAAAAGTCCAAGAGTATGATATTTTTTCCCAATATTCATCTGTTCAAGCAGAGTATCGTCAATTCCAGATATCACCAGACCAATGGTATCCAAAACAGCAGTTCCTACAAATTCTGTACGTGTACAATGGGTGCTTATGCTGTGCACATCCATAATTTTCTCTCCTTTGGCATTTATTTCCGTTACTTTTTTAGTATAACATGCCCTTTCCCATTAGAAAAGAACAAAAAAATCGAAAAAACAGAAAAAAATATTTTTTCTTGTTGACAAATCCCATAAAAACACATATAATATTTCTTGCAGTTGACGAAGCGTGGCTCAGTTTGGTAGAGCGCTGCGTTCGGGACGCAGAGGCCGCAGGTTCGAATCCTGTCGCTTCGACTACTATAAAACAGCGAAAGTGCCAGAGAAATCAAGGTTCTCGGCACTTTCTTTTTTTGTTCTTATCTTCTTCAGCTTTGTCCGTTTATGAATTTTCACGAAGCGTTCTCGTCTATCTTCCGATGTATCAGTTATGTACTTAACAAGAACTTGGGGCACACCAGCAAAAGAACTTGGATCTATTATTAAACGGTAAGGTAACTTGTCAGGACTAAAAGAAGGGGCTGTCGCACTAAATAATTAGTGCGCGGCTTCTTTGTGTACCATCACAATAAGACAAAGGAACTAAAGCCCCGCAAAGAACAATTCATAAAAATCATCTTCACCTTCCAGCATCGGAGAATTTTCTCCTCCCCCATTGGTACTCCGCTTCATAGTCGCATAAAACTCTTCTCCTGCCGTAATCAGATCCATCTCGTAAATCTCATATCCCAACTCCCGGCATTTTCTGCAAAAAGCAGAAAGAGGGCTGGCATCCAGTCTGGTCTTTTGCAGTTCTTCTCGAAGCTGCGGGTCACAAAGCGCCTTTTGTTTCAGTTCGTCCAACATTTCCGGTATCTCCATGAAAATCCCTCCTAGAAGTTTTTATTTTCAGATGACGGGGTAAGAAATCTTCTGTGAAGCGTCTTAAAATCCGGCATCTTTTTTTACAGAATAGCACAGGCTTCCTGGAAAATTCAATACAAAATATTTGCTTGCAGCATAGGCTTCTGAAAAAAAGAAACAGCCTTCGGAAAATCCGAAGGCCGTTCCTCTTTATGTAAAAAATTCCAGGATAGCAAACTTATAACTGGTATACATCCGCATACTGCAGTCCAAAACTTAACGCCTCTGCGTGGCTGTCAAAATAAATGTCCACATGACCATAGGGGGTTCCCAGATCTTCCACGGTATATACAGTTCCATTAATCAGAAGCTGTGTCCCAAAAGGTACTCCTGCCATGGCAACGGTATGTCCTGCAGTCGGCATTGCCCCGCTGGCAGTGGCGTTTCCTGCTGTTCCGCAGCACTGTGCGCAGTTGCAATATGCAGTCAGCACAAAGTTACCAAGATAGGTTCCCTGTCCACTGGAAGAAGTATTCTCTGAAGTATCTGTAGTTTCCTCCTCTGGCGCTTCGTAACTTTCCTCTTCCTCAACCTCCTCTGTCACAACTTCTGTGCTGGTGGAGCTGCTGGAAGTTTCTGTTGTATCTGTAGAAGCGTCATAGCCGTAATCCTCGTCATTCTGCACTTCTTCTGCCTGTGCAGCCGCCTGTTCTGCTTCCTCTGCTTCCTTTTGCTGTATCAGGGAAGAAATGCTGTTGTCTGCGCTTGCAATCTCTGCCATGAGAAGCTGCGCTTCCTCCTGGCTGGCGCTGATCTGAGATACATAGGAAGCAATGTTGTCATTGGTGCTCTGCGCCATTGCCTGTACTTCCTGCTGCTTGGCTGCCCGTTCACTCATCAGACTGTTGATATCTGCCATTTCTTCTTCTACCTGCTGTTCCTGCTCACGGATCTGCGCCTGTGTATCTTCATATTTCTCCAGCATATCTCTGTCATACTGAGAGATCTTGGAAATATTCTCTGCCTGATTCAGAAAATCCGCCACACTCTCGCAGGAGAGAAGTGTCTCCAGCAATGTACTTCCACTGTTCTCATACATATATGCAATACGGAGTTTCATGGCTTCGTACTGTTTCTTCGATGCTTTGCGGGCTTTTTTCAAATCCTTTTTGATGGTTTTTAACTGGTTTTCTTTCTCTGCTGCTTCCACACTGAGCTGGGATACACTCTCTGTCAATTCCTCATACTGAGCATTCAGATCAGCAAGATAGCCTTCCAGTTCCTGTCTCTTACTCTCCAGACTGCTGATATTTGCCTCAGCCTGAGCCAGCCCTGCTTCTGCTTCCTGCTTCTGTGACTGAGCATAAGCAATTTCATCCTCTGTATCGCCAAAAGCAGTAACTGCTGCGCTAACGCTTAAAATACCAGCCAGAAGTACGGATAAAAGTCCTCTATATTTCATAAATATTTACACCTCATTGTTTTTATCTGTTGGTAGTATAACACATTCTTCAAAAAAAGCAATACTTTTATCTCATATTTGTAACATATCCGTAATATTTACAGGAATGTAAGAGATTTCCAGGAAATTCTCCACCAAAAAAAAGAGGCAGCGCCATAATCAGCGCTGCCTCTGCTTCATACCCTCTATCCCCCGGTCTATACAATGAAAGAGGATTCCTGTATCAGGAAAATCCGTTTATGCCTCTGCAGCTTCCAGTGTTTCCTCTGGCTCTGCTGCCATAATCTCCTGATACTTTTCCAGAATAATTGTCTGAATTCTGTCTCTTGTTGCAGAATTAATGGGATGTGCAATGTCACGATACTCTCCATCGGTTGCCTTACGGCTTGGCATTGCAATAAAAAGGCCCTTCTCTCCCTCAATGACTTTGATATCATGTACTACAAATTCATCATCAATGGTAATTGATACCACTGCCTTCATTTTTCCCTCTTTTGCAACTTTTCTCACACGTACATCTGTTATATTCATCTTTGCTTGCCCCTTTCGCTTCTGTTACGTATTCCTCTTTATAGTAAGTATTTTGTTTTATAATACGTAACGTTCATTTTTTTCTACGACGATCTTTACCCCGCCTTCGCCGCAATGATAAGAATTTGCCCGGATCGTATCACGGCTTTCTACGATACAGTTCTCAATATGTGTGTTATCCCCCAAATATACATCGTTCAAAATCACTGAATTTTTAATCACACAATTGTTTCCTACAAAAACATCCTTAAACAGGACGGAGTTTTCTACCGTTCCGTTAATGATACATCCGCTGGAAACCAGACTGTTCTTCACAACTGCGCCTGGATTATACTTCGCCGGAGGAAGATCATCAATCTTCGTCTTAATGGACGGCTCCTGTTTGAAGAAATAATTACGGATTTCCGGCTCCAGGAATGCCATATTGGTTCTGTAATATGCCTCTGCTGTAGAAATATTACTCCAGTAGGAGTCGATTTTATAACCGTAAATTCTCTTTAAGTTCTTGTAACGGATCAGAATATCATTAACAAAATCATTTCTGCCTTCCTGGGCAGCCTTCTCGATCAATTCAATCAGCTGTCTTCTCCGGATTACATAAATTCCGGTAGATATGGTATTGTAAGAGGATACCACTGGTTTTTCCTCGAATTCTTCAATCCGGCAGTCTTCATTCATACGGAGCACACCGAAACGCTCCACTTCACTCTGATCGCGACAGGTGGTGCATACCACTGTCACATCAGCTCTCTTGGCAATGTGATATTCCAAAACCTTGTTATAATCAAGTTTGTAAATACCATCACCGGAAGCAATTACCACATATGGTTCATGGCTGTTCTTCAGGAAAGAAAGATTCTGGTAAATCGCATCTGCGGTTCCCTGATACCAGAGACTGTTTTCCTTGGTGATCGTAGGTGTGAAGACATAAAGTCCTCCCTGTTTTCTTCCAAAATCCCACCATTTGGATGAGCTCAGATGCTCATTCAGGGAGCGGGCATTATACTGTGTCAGAACTGCCACCTTCTGAATATGGGAATTAGCCATATTGCTAAGCGCAAAGTCAATGCTCCGGTAACTTCCGCCGATGGGCATTGCTGCGATTGCTCTTTTGTTTGATAACTCTCTCATGCGGTTGTTATTTCCGCCTGCTAAAATGATTCCGATTGCTCTCATGCCTTGTCACCGTCCTTTGCTGCAATTACCTGTCCGCTTGCCAAAACACCATCCGGATAATCTGCCGATGTAGTCACACCGGAAATTGCGGTATTCTTTCCAATTTTTACATGATCCGGAATCACACTTCGTTCTCCTATTGTCGCTATACCAAAACTGTAAACCGCTGGTTTTACCACATTAGGAACTTCCTCGCCACAGCCTACCACCACATAATCTCCAATGGTAACATCTTCTGCAATAATGGATTTGTCCATGGTAACGTCTTTCCCAATCACAGAATTACGCATGATAATAGAATCCCGTATCACACTGCCCTTACCAATCACAACATTCGGACCGATGACGGAATTATGCACTTCCCCATAAATCTCCGTACCTTCACCAATAAGACATCTGTCTACAACGGCTTCTTCAGAAATATACTGAGGCGGAATAATATCCCTTTTTGTATAAATCTTCCAGAATTCTTCATAAAGATTAAATTCCGGAATGATATCGATCAGTTCCATGTTGGCTTCCCAGTAAGAACCAAGAGTTCCAACATCTTTCCAGTAACCGTTGTACTCATAGGCAAACAGTCTCTGGCCCTTTTCCTTACAATAAGGAAGAACATGCTTACCAAAGTCACAGCTCTGCTGACCCTTCAGCGCCAGCAAAGCTTCCTTCAGAACCGGCCAGCTGAATATGTAAATACCCATGGACGCAAGATTGCTGCTTGGCTTCTCCGGCTTTTCTTCAAATTCTGTAATACGGCTTGATTCGTCAGTTACCATGATGCCGAACCGGCTTGCCTCTTCAATGGGAACCGGCATACATGCAATGGTAATGTCCGCCTTGTTAGCCTTGTGGAAGTCCAGCATGACTTCATAGTCCATTTTGTAAATATGGTCACCTGATAAAATCAGAACATAATCTGGATTATACTGTTCCATATAATCCATATTCTGGAAAATCGCATTCGCAGTACCTGTGTACCATTCACTGTTGGTGCTCTTTTCATATGGAGGTAATACGGTTACTCCGCCCTCATTTCTGTCCAAATCCCACGGGATACCAATACCAATGTGTGTATTCAGGCGCAATGGCTGATACTGAGTTAAAACGCCTACGGTATCAATACCCGAATTGATGCAATTACTTAAGGGGAAGTCAATAATACGATATTTTCCGCCAAAAGCGACTGCCGGTTTTGCAACTTTTTCTGTCAACACTCCAAGCCTGCTGCCTTGTCCGCCGGCCAAAAGCATTGCAATCATCTCTTTCTTAATCATGCAATCACCTCTTGTATGTTATGATTTCAATATTATATCACACTTTCCCTCATTAGTGAACGTTTTTTACAATTATTAAATGCAAATGTTATTTTTTTTATGTTTATTGCCTATTAAATTTTAATATTTCCAGAAAATCCTCGTTTTATTTTGTGTATTTTCAACAATAGTAGAAAATTTATCCAATGTTTCTTCGTTTATTTTTACATCTTTTGGCAAAATGCAACAAAATTCGATTATATGCTTTTACAACAACAGCTTCCCTGGAATTATCACTTTTCATTTTTGTACATTCGGGGTATAATAATTGCGACAGGAAGCTCAGAAACAAAGCCAAAACAGAAAAAATAAGGAGAGTTCCATATGTATCAGATAAATTTTCATACCCCTATTCACATTCATTTTATTGGAATTGGCGGTATCAGTATGAGTGGTCTGGCAGAAGTTCTTCTGGAAGAGAATTTTACCATTTCCGGTTCCGATGCCAAAGAAAGCCCGCTGACCAAGGCTCTGGAAGAAAGAGGCGCCCATATTTATTACGGACAGCGCGCTTCCAATATCAGTGATTCCGTACAGCTTGTAGTTTATACCGCAGCTATTCATCCAGATAACCCGGAATATGCCCGAGCAGCGGAAATGGGTCTTCCCGTGCTCACCAGGGCGCAGCTGCTTGGACAGATCATGAGAAACTACGATACTCCCATTGCAGTAGCCGGAACCCATGGAAAAACCACAACCACATCCATGCTTTCCCATATTCTTCTTGCAGGAGACTGTGATCCCACCATCAGTGTGGGGGGAATCCTCCCTGCCATTGGCGGAAATATCCGTGTAGGACATTCCGAAACCTTCCTTACAGAAGCCTGCGAATATACCAACAGTTTTTTAAGTTTTTATCCAAAAATCAGCATCATCCTGAACATTGATGCAGATCATCTTGATTTTTTCAAAGATCTGGATGATATCCGACACTCATTCCGTAAGTTTGCCCAGCTGCTTCCTTCTGACGGTACTTTAATCATCAACGCTGATACCGAGCAGTATAAAACCATCACAGAAGGACTTCCTTGCCAGGTGATCACTTATGGATTACATTGTGACGCTGAATATACCGCCACAGACATTACCTATGACGAACTGGGACACGCTGCTTTTACCGCCTGTCATAACGGAAAACCCATTGGTTCATTCCATCTTCAGGTACCTGGTATTCATAACGTATCCAACGCGCTGTCCTCCATCGCTGCTGCTGAACTTCTTGGACTTTCCACAGAAGTTATTTCTCAGGGACTGGAAAGCTTCACAGGAACCAATCGCCGGTTCCAGCTGAAGGGGACCATTGGCGACGTGACGATCATTGACGACTACGCCCATCACCCCACAGAAATCGAAGCCACCCTTCATGCAGCCGCGAATTATCCCCACAAAAAAATATGGTGTGTTTTTCAGCCTCATACATATACCAGAACCAAGGCTCTGCTTCCGGAATTCGCTCAGGCGCTTTCCCTGACAGATCACGTCATCCTTGCAGATATCTATGCCGCAAGAGAGACAGATACCTTGGGCATTTCTTCCAGGGATCTGCAAAAACAGATTCTGGAAAAGGGTACCCCATGTGAATACTTCCCCACCTTCGATGAAATCGAAAACTTTTTGTTGGAGAACTGTACTCCGGGAGACGTAGTGATTACCATGGGCGCCGGAGATGTGGTTACCATCGGTGAACATTTGCTGGGAAAATAGTTTTTCCTTTTCCACATATTTACCACTTTGTATCCACCATCCCCCTGGGAGTTATCCCCACTTTGCAAACCCTTTATTTATAAGGCTTTTAATAAGTTATCCACATTATCCACATGTTTATACACATTTTTCCTGTGTTAAGCATGTGGATTTTTTCACAATTAATCCACTTTACATAATTCGACATCTTTTTTCGTCAAATTCTCTGTTTTCCCTACAAATACAACATTTTTCAGGTTTGCAATAATTTTTATCCTCCGCACTTTCCACATTATCCACATTATCCACATTTTCATTGTGGATGAATTTCTTCTTTCCACAATCAGCTATAAAAAGCCAGATTCCCAGGGGGAAAAAAATAACATATTCTCTTTTCAAATATCTTGTGCTATAATCCAGATATCCGGGATACAGGTCAGACAACAGCCTGTATCCTTTCCAACGTATAAAGAAAGCAGGTTACGATGCATATGATCACACTTACGGATTCCCGCGAACAGAATGTCACGGTGTTATCCAATTCCTTTATTGACAACTACATGCCCAAGGCCAACGGAGAATTTGTCAAGGTATATATCTATCTTCTGCGTCTTCTCTCTCAGGCGCCGGTTTCTTTTGGTCTGGAACAGATGGCAGACCGTCTTCTCTGTACTGAAAAGGATATTCTCCGGGGACTGAAATACTGGCAGAAGGAAGGCTTGCTTTCCCTGACCTTTGACGAGAACAAAAAACCGGTATCTATCTGCCTGATTCATCCCGGAGAGGCTTCTGCCTCCCTCCCGGAAAGCGCAGCGGCCATATCTCCTTCCCCGGCCCCATATTCCTCTTCCCAACCGGAACAGGAACCGCCGAAGGAGATCAAAATGTCTCTTACGCCAGACCGGGTCAAAGAGCTGAAACAAAACGAAGATATCATTCAGCTTCTTTATATTGCAGAACAGTATCTGGGCAAAACCCTTACACCCACAGAGATGCAGAAACTCCTGTTCTTCTATGATGAACTGAAGCTTTCTCCGGATCTCATCGAGTATCTCATCGAATACTGTGTCAGCCGGGGACATAAAAGTATTCGTTATATTGAGACGGTAGCCATGGCATGGGCCAGTGACGGAATCACCACGGTAGCTATGGCCAAGGATGCCTGCTCCCGCTACCGCAAGGAATACTTCACCATTTTAAAGGCTATGGGAATTCAGGGACGAAACCCTGTAGAAACCGAAATTTCCATGATGGATACCTGGCTGAAGGATTTCTGTTTTTCCATGGAACTGATCCAGGAGGCCTGCAACCGCACAGTTCTTCAAACAGGACAGGCCAGTTTCCAGTACACCAACAAAATCCTTACCGGCTGGAAGAAGAAGAACGTACATACCCTAAACGATGTTCGCCTTCTGGATGCAGAACACCAGAAACGTAAGCTGGAGAAGAACGCTGCCCGCCGCAGTTCCGGCAATTCTTCCTCCTCCAACCGCTTTAATAATTTCCAACAGCGGGAATATGATTTTGAGGAATACGAAAAACGGCTTTTGAACCAGTAATTCTTCCCCAAAAGCCAAGCACAAAGAAAAGGAGGCTGCTGTGCCTTTACAAAATTACCAATACGACACCATTATGAGAGAATACAGCCGGCGTCAGGCAGAAAACCGCCGCACGCTGGAGGATCATCGAAAGGAAGCCTACGAGAAGATTCCGCGTCTTTCTGAAATCGACCAGGAAGTGGCCACGCTAAGCGCAAAAAAAGCCAGGGCCCTTTTAGGGGGCAAAGCTTCCGGACTTGAGGATCTCCGCTCCGATATCTCTCTCTTATCCCAGGAGCGCATTGCTTTGCTCCTAACCAACGGTTATCCCGAGGATTATCTGGAGCTTTCTTACACCTGTCCCTTATGTCAGGATACCGGCTATGTGGGCAGCAAAAAATGTTCCTGTTTCAAAAAAGCAGAGATTGAATTGCTTTATACTCAGTCCAATCTGAAAGAAATTCTGGAAAAAGAGAATTTTGACCACTTTTCATTTGCGTTTTATTCTGATACAATAAAGAATGAAGCCACTGGCTTATCCGCTCTGGATACTGCCCGAAAGGCTTATGAAATCTCTCAGAGCTTTGTCAGGGACTTTGATACACGTTTTGAGAATCTGTTTTTCTACGGAAATACCGGTGTAGGAAAAACCTTTCTCTCCCACTGCATTGCTCACGAACTGCTGGAGAGCGCTCACTGCGTTCTTTATTTCTCTGCCTTTGATCTTTTTGATCTTCTGGCTCAGAGTACCTTTTCCCGTAAGGGAGAAGCCAGTGACAGCGAGGATTTCATTTTTAACTGCGATCTTTTGATCATTGACGATCTGGGAACGGAGCTGACCAACAGTTTTGTATCTTCCCAGTTGTTTTTATGTATCAATGAACGAATTATGCGCCAAAAATCTACGATTATTTCTACAAATCTGAAGCTGGAAAACTTCTCGGAAATCTATTCTGAGAGAACTTTTTCCCGCATTGCCAGCAACTACCATATGGTAAAACTCATCGGGAAGGATATTCGCATACAGAAAATATTTTTAGGAGGAAAATAAGTATGGCACAGGTAACAACAAAAGATTTGGCTACACTCCCTACGGGACGTCTGGGGCTCATTCCACTGGAGAGCTGCAACAGTCTTGGAGCAAAGGTAAATGACTGGTTGGTTCAATGGAGAAAGGAGCGCAGTCAGCCCGGACTGGACCCCTTTGCATTTGAAGGCTATCAGAGAGATTCTTACATCATCCCTGTCAGCAACCCCCGTTTTGGCTCCGGAGAAGCCAAATGTGTCATTTCTGAATCCGTCCGCGGAGATGATATTTATATCATGGTTGACGTATGCAACTACAGTCTGACCTACCCCATCGGAAAATACACAAATTTAATGTCTCCAGACGATCACTTCCAGGATCTGAAGCGTGTCATCGGAGCAATCGGCGGAAAAGCCCGCCGTATCAATGTCATCATGCCTTACCTTTACGAAAGCCGCCAGAGCAAACGTGTGGGAAGAGAGTCCTTAGACTGTGCTACTGCGCTACAGGAGCTGATCAGCATGGGGGCAGAAAACATTATTACTTTTGATGCCCATGATGCCCGCATCCAGAATGCAACACCGCTCCATGGTTTTGAGACTGTACAGCCATCCTACCAGTTCATCAAGGCTCTTCTGAACCATGAGGATGGTCTTCACATCGACAATGAACATTTCATGATCATCAGCCCGGATGAAGGCAGCATGGGACGTGCCATCTACCTGGCAAACATCCTAGGTGTAGATATGGGAATGTATTACAAGCGTCTGGATTACTCCCGTTCTGTAAACGGACGCCATCCAATCGCAGCTTACGAATTCCTTGGACCAAAACTGTCTGGAAAAGATGTAATCCTTGTGGATGATATGATTTCTTCCGGAGATACCGTCATTAAAATCGCATCCCTTTTAAAACAAAGAGGCGCAGGCAGAATCTATATCTGTTCTACCTTTGGACTGTTTACCGACGGTCTTGCAAAATTTGACGAAGCTCACAAGGCCGGAGCTTTTGACAAGCTTCTTACCACCAATCTGGTTTATCAGACACCAGAACTTTTGGAAAAACCATATTACATCAGCTGCGATATGAGTAAATATATCGCCCTGATCATTGACACCTTAAATCATGATTTATCCGTCAGCCATCTTCTCAATCCGGTTGACCGTATCAAGCGCTGTGTAAACAACTATATGGCACGTTACGAAAAATAATTCTTTTCAAAAAAACACGGGCGGTTTCCAAGGAAACCGTTCCCGTGTTTTTTTATCTTAGTGTGCATGGCAAAAAATCTATACCTCCTGCACACTGCCACTGTATTTATTTAGATTCTGGAGGAAGAATCCCCTCCTCTTCCGTAAAAATAGGATGACCTCGAAACTTCTCCAACAATTCATCATACTTCTTCGCATCCTCCGGAGTTCCCCATTTCACCCGAATCATCTTCGTAACCCCCGGATACTGACCAGGATAAGACATGGTCATTGCCCCGTTTCCGTAAATCTTAAAGACATCTCCACTGGAAATGTTTTCCCGTTTCAGAGCTTTTCCATGTTCATCAAATACTTGTCCGTCCGGAAACTCCGCTTCAAAAGGCGTTTCTGTGTCTTCCTGTACAAATAGATATTCCCCATGAGTACCAAGCTCTACATACATAGCCTCTATCGCCAATTCTTCCTCTCTTTGCTTTTCCAGCTCTGCCTGATGACCCACAAAAAGCCAAAATCCGGCTACCATGCAGATCAGCGCAAGGGTGAGAACCACCATCAAAACCTTTCGGATTTTTTCGTTCATATCCATTCCTCCCGGCCTTTATTTTTTATAACGTAAGTTTCTTATAGGGAATTCCCTCTCTGTCCAGTATCTCCATTTCCCTCTTATGACATGTACTGATAATCACCTGTCTTTTTTCTTTGTGGAGCCAGTGAAGCACAGACGCCAGGCGTTCCTCGTCATACATGCCGAACACATCATCCAGAATCACCGGAAAACGCTCTTTTGCGCAAAGCAGCTCTCCTGCCGCCATACGAAGGGCAAAATAAATCTGCTCCATGGTTCCCCTGCTTAAACGCTCCAAAGGTATGGTACGCTCCTGAGTATTTACCATCATATGAAAATCTCCGTCCATTAACACATCCCCGTATTTTCCCCCGGTAATCTCCCGAAGGATTTCTGAGGTGCGCTCCCGAAGACGTTCTCCAATCTGATTGTGGATATTTCCGGAAAGGGCTTCAATGGTGTCCATGGCAAGGTTAATGGCCTCAATCTCCGTCTCTTCCATCAACGGCAGATACGCTTTTTCCGCACATTCCTGATATTCTGTCTGCAGGTTGGAAAGAGCTGTCACCTTTTCTTCATAAGCCTCATCCAGGTTCTGTCGGTTCCACTTCAGTTTTTCCTGTTTCTGAGTCCATCTGGCTTTCATACGTTTCCGCTTATACAGTTCTCTGGAAATCTGTCTCTGATGATAGATTTCCATTGCCAGCAGCAAAACTCCCACCAGCGTAGTGAGAACCATGGGGAGCACCTGTCCTGGCATCAGCTTTCCAAAGAGCAAAAGCGCTGTTGCTGTAAGGATAAAGGTCAGAACCATTCCCCCTGTCACCACGTTTTTCCGTTTCTCCATCAGACGAATCCGTCCATCCAGAATCGCCTCTCCGCCCTCTTCTCCTTCATTCATACGCAGAGAAGCCTCTTTTTCCTGGATACTAGACTGGCGTGTTTTCAGTTCTTCCATTTCTGCACGAATATATTCCATCTTATCTGCCAGGCGTTCCTGCTCCTTCTGGGTTTCCCTGCGGGAACGGTCCGCCTGTACCTGATAGCCCTTCCTGGTCATCTTCAACATCTGTATGGCGCGCCCCAAGTCCACAGAGCTGTCCCCGGTTCCCTGGTAGCTGGCCATGTAATTCTGAAGCTCCCTCACCAGATCCTGTCCGGTCACACTTTTTAGCTGAGCCACAGAAACTGTGTTTTCATAGACAATCTCACTGATTCCTCCCAGAACCGTATCCAGATTTCCCTTTTCCACATCCAGAAGTTCTCCGGTATCTTCACAGAAGAGCTCGCTGCTCTGGTTGCTCTTATGGAAATTCCGACTTAAACGATATGATCTTCCTCCGCTTGTAAACCACAGAGTTCCTCCGTAAACAGCCGGATTTTCCCATGGCTCGTACGTGGTATAGGCATCGTTTCTGGCCGCCTTTCCCCTCTGTCTCTGAACGCCGTAAAACATACTTTTAATAAAATTATGGGTGGTTGTTTTCCCACTTTCGTTTTCTCCATAAAGCACATTGATACCTGGAGAAAGAGTCAGAGACTTGTCGTGTATTTTTCCGAAATTTTTTATTGTCAAACCTTTGATAATCATATTTTCCTTCTATCTGCCTGTCTCCAGCAATGCCTGAATCCCATAATAAAGTGCCTTTTCTTCTACAATGCTTCTGTCTCTGGACAGAAAATACGCGATATAATCTCCCACCAGAGTCCCGCTGTATTTTTTCTGCAGACTCTCCAGATCATAAGCGGGTCTGGATTCATCCAGGACCTCAATGATATTTCCAAGGCTTTTCAGCTTTTCCACAAGAAGCAGAAATTCCGGAGCGCGATACCCCTTCAGCAGAACCTTGTAAATATTCTTTCCGCCTCGCTTCATAATATCCATTTTCAGCATTTCTTCCAGAGAAAACTGGGTAGAATCCTCCCGGAGTGTCAAAAGAATCTGCTGATAAGAACGGCTGGCAAAGGGTACGAACCGGGTTTTTACCTGTCCATCCTCAAACCGTCCCTCCACATAACCGTGTTCTCCCAGATCATTCCGGTCAATGGGTTCCAGCGCCCCTGCATACACAACCCGGTCCCGAACCAGTGTCTGGGGTTTATGGATATGCCCCAGCGCCACATAATCAAAGCCTGCGTCAGCCAGCTCTGTTCCACTGAAGGGAATATGCTTTTCATCTCCTCCATGGGCCAGAAGCACATAGAAATCATCCCCTTCGCCTGGTCTTGCTCCGCTGTAAAGAGGCTGAGAAATTTCCTGATGATGGTAGCTCATTCCATATACCGATACACCCAGTTTCTCATCCCGCACACAGGTAAGCTTTTCTTCTGAAAAGAATACCACATTGGGTTCCCAGACAAAGTTCCGGTAAAAAGAATCCGGCTTGATATAATCGTGATTTCCCGCCATAAGAAACACTTTGGTGTCGGGAATGGTGGAAAACAGATAATTGATCTCTTTCAGTTCGCGAAGAAGAGGCTGACGGTGAAACAAATCTCCGGCTATAAATAACAAATCCACCGGATTGTCACGGATAACCGCAATAACCCGGCGGAATGTTTCCCAGATTTCTTCCTCCCGCTCCTCGCTCCACGGGAAGCCCCTGTCAGGGGCCGCCCCTAAATGCACATCTGCAAGATGAATAAATCGTATCATTCAGTGTTACTCCTTATAAATCACAGTTCTTCACAGTTCTCGGGAACGGTACTACGTCACGGATATTGCCAATGCCAGTCAGATACATAACGCAGCGCTCAAAGCCAAGTCCGTATCCGGAATGGCGGGTAGAACCATATTTACGAAGATCCAGATAGAAATCATAATCTTCAGCCTTCAGACCCAGCTCATCCATGCGGGCTTTCAGCTTCTCATAATCATCCTCTCTCTGGCTTCCTCCCATGATCTCACCGATTCCCGGTACCAGACAGTCCATAGCTGCTACTGTCTTTCCATCCTCGTTCATCTTCATATAGAACGCCTTAATTTCCTTCGGATAATCGGTTACAAAAATCGGTTTCTTAAAAATCTGCTCTGTCAGATAGCGCTCATGCTCTGTCTGCAGGTCGCAGCCCCAGAATACCTTATAATCAAATTTGTCATTGTTCTTCTCCAGAAGTTCTACTGCTTCTGTATAAGTAACACGGGCAAACTCAGAGTTCATAACATGGTTTAAACGATCCAGAAGTCCCTTATCTACAAAAGAGTTAAAGAAGTTCATCTCTTCCGGAGCATTCTCCAGCACATAACGAATGATATATTTCAGCATAGCTTCTGCCAGATCCATATTGTCATCC
The DNA here is from genome assembly GCA_937900135.1 of uncultured Blautia sp. GTDB lineage: Bacteria > Bacillota > Clostridia > Lachnospirales > Lachnospiraceae > Blautia_A. Next base: position 30,290 of record CALCDJ010000031.1, read on the forward strand.
AGATCTGCAAATGCACATTCCGGCTCTACCATCCAGAACTCTGCTGCATGACGGGTTGTATTGGAATTCTCTGCGCGGAAAGTCGGTCCGAAAGTATAGATATTCCGGAATGCCTGTGCAAAGGTCTCTCCATTTAACTGACCGCTTACTGTAAGATTGGTCTCCTTACCAAAGAAATCCTGGCTGTAATCCACATTTCCCTGATCATCCATGGGGATGTTCTTCATATCCAGTGTGGTTACCTGGAACATTTCTCCAGCGCCCTCACAGTCACTTCCTGTAATCAGCGGAGTATGCACATAAACAAATCCTCTCTCCTGGAAGAATTTATGAATGGCATATGCACAGAGAGAACGTACACGGAACACTGCCTGGAAGGTATTGGTTCTTGGACGCAGATGAGTCATGGTTCTTAAATACTCCATGCTGTGACGTTTCTTCTGAAGGGGATAATCCGGTGCGGAAGCACCTTCCAAAGTTACTTCTGTCGCCTGAATCTCAAATGGCTGTTTCGCCGAAGGAGTGGCAACCAGAGTTCCCTTCACTACAATGGCAGCGCCTACATTCAGCTTGCTGATCTCTGCAAAGTTATCCATGGTGTCATGATAAACAATCTGCAGGGTTTCAAAGAAAGAACCGTCATGGAGTACAATAAAACCAAATGTCTTGGAATCTCTGACACTTCTTACCCAACCGCCTACGGTAATTTCTTTGTCCAGGAATTTCTCCCTTTCTCTGTAAATCTCTTTTACTGTTGTGAGTTTCATAATCTATTCCTCTTTCTATCCTGAATAATCGTATAGTATGTTTCGTTTCATTATAGACTATTCCCGGATTTCATGCAAGGTATATTCTGGGAATCTTCCGGTATTTTACCAGTACAGCAGCTTCTTGCTGATTCGTACTGGAATAATCCTGGGAAGAAGTTTTTTCCTCTTCTCCGCTATAAACGATTTCCTGGACATCCTCCTGGATGATTTCCTCGCCATAATCGTAATTTATGGCAGTTTCCTGACTGGAATTATACTCCTTTAACATCTGATAGAACTGTTCGTAGTCCTCAATATGCGCAACTGTCTATTAGTGTTCTTTTAACGGGATTTTGTTGCATGAAGGAAGCTTAAATTCTTATTTGTTTTTATCATAAGAATCTTGTACATATTTTTGCCGGTATTCTTTTGGTGTCATTTTGTGTTTCGAATAAAAAATATTATAAAAATGGGTCCGGTTTGTGAACCCCAGTCTGGAAATAATATGGGAAATCGCATCGTCGGTTTTTAACAGGTAAAACTCTGCTTTTCGCATAATAAATGTCATGGAATATTCGAAAAGCGTCATACCTGTGTATTTTTTCGATATACGATTCAAGTAATCTCCACTATAATTAAGCAGCCTGGAAAGTTCATGTCGTGACAGCTGCCGCTGGGAATCCTCCAAAAGATGTGTTAATTTTGTAAAAATCAGAAAATCATTATTATAATCAATATCAACAGTTGTGGTATGATAAAGTTCTTTATTTGATAAATAATCAAATAGTTGATATATGTAACCATTGATAAAAAAAGAAGAGCCCGCTACAGGAGAAAAAAGGATTTTTGCTATTTTTTCCTCTAATTCATAGATTACCTCATAGGAATCTTTATTATGAAAAACCGGAAAAAAATCCAAATATTCTTTTTTTGTCAGATTCTCATCTGACGCATTTTCATATAAAAACTGAAAAAGTGTATGTAGAGAAGAGTTGTTCTCAATAGAAAAATATAGTTCAGAAGCGGATTCCAGTAATTGTTTTACATAGCCTTTTGATAAATTCAAAAAGAAAATCCGAAAGTCCTTCGATAGTTTCTCCAAATGACGAAGATTACAATTTACAATGCACCCAGTCCCCGCCGGATAGATCCTTTCTGTATTTTCAATTTTAAAAGCAACCTCCCCCTGCTGAACAAACATAAATTCAAAAAAATCATGTTGATGCAATGGACGTTTTAACATTGCGTTTAAAATTTCTTCGTCATCGATCAAAGCTTGTGAAAAAGCATCCGGAGAAAAATTTACAATTTTAAAATATCTTTTTTCCAAGTCAGAACGATATGTTTCAAGCACAACACTAAATGGTGTATCCATATGATAATAATGATTAAAATTACTGTGAGAGTTATGTACTTTTAAAAAATTGGAACAAAACTCATCGAGAGATTTTCTATTATTTTCCATATTTCACCTCATTATTCGCGAATATGATACAAAATATTTTTTCCAGGTCTTTATTCAGCATTGTAGTAAAAATTTTTTTATACTAAAATAACACTATACTAATTAGGATTATAGTGCATTTTTCAATGTACTACAACAATGTATTCATTCGAATGAAAAAAAAGTCTGTAACAAATACGGGTGTAACTTAAATGGAGGGAATTATGAACGAAAAGAAATATCTGAAATGGTATCAGAAGATTGCATACGGCGCTGGAGATCTCGCCTCAAACTGTAGTTATGGATTAGTATCCAGCTTCCTGTTGCTATACTTATCTGATACAATGGGAATGAATACAGGAATCATAGGAACATTAATGTTATTTTCTAAAATATTGGATGGAGTTACCGACGTCTTTTTCGGAAGAATGATTGATAAAACCAAAAGCAAATTGGGCAAAGCACGTCCATGGATGCTTTATGCTCAAATAGGCGTATCGCTCTGTTTATTATTATTGTTTTCTGTACCCAATATGGGACAGACTGCACAATACGTTTATTTCTTTGTCTTCTACACAAGCTTAAATGCAATATTTTATACTGCAAATGGAATTGCCTATTCTACCTTATCCGCACTGATCACCAAAAATTCTACCGAACGAGTACAGTTAGGTTCCATCCGTTTTATGTTCGCAGTCGTAACAAACATTGTGATGGGATTTGCTGTAACTAATGCGGTTTCTTATTTCGGCGGCGGAGCAAAAGGTTGGAGAATGGTTGCGCTGATCTGCGCCTTCATTGGTCTGGTGGTAAATACGATCAGTTGTTTAGCAGTAAAAGAAGTTCCTGATGAAAATTACGAAGCTTTGCCACAGGATACCAAAAAACCAGATGATAAACTGAGCTTTTTTGATACCATTAAAATTCTATTTGCCAACAAATATTATATTATGATCCTTGTATTATATATTGTGTACTATATTATGAGTGGCTTAACAACCGGCAGTGGAATTTACTTTACAACTTATGTATTAGGAGATGCCTCTTTATTGGGTTCTTTCTCCATGATGAAAATGTTCCCGGTCATTATCGCATTGGCATTTACTCCTGCGCTTGTAAAAAAGACGGGTAGTATGCAAAAAGTAAATTTCTGGGGTTATATGATCAGTACATTTTTAGGCGTATTTTTCATTTACTTCGCAATTAAAAGAAATGTACCCATGCTTCTGCTGACTATGTTTGTAAAAGGTATTTTTGCGGGAACCCTTAGCGGAACCTTAAACGCTTTAATCGCTGAAATCAGTGGCTATACCTACCGAACAAAAAAGGTACATATGGATGGTACTATGTTTAGCTGTTCTTCTCTTGGAGTAAAAGTCGGAGGCGGTATTGGTACTGCAGCAGTCGGCTGGCTTTTAAATCTGGGAGGATATGTTGGTACAGCAACTGTACAGTCTCCAGGTGCAATCAATATGATTTTTCACATGTATATTACACTCCCGGTGATATTTGGTATTATTATTACAATAATCTTAGGAATGTTAAACGTAGAAAAAGCAAATAAAGAGTGGGATAAAGAACATAATGCTGAAAAATAATTTTAATGAAAACTGGAAATTTGTAAAAGGATGTATACCATCCTTATCCACATTAAACATGTATGGAAAGGAAGCAGAAACGCTCTCTCTTCCTCATGATGCTATGATTCACGAAACCCCTTGCGCCACAACAAGAAACGGTGGTGCGACCGGATTTTATCCGGGAGGGATCTATACTTATTTTAAAACCTTTACTGCCCCGAACGATTGGCAGGATAAAACAATCCTCCTGGAATTTGAGGGTGTTTACGAAAAAGCAATGGTATATCTGAACGGCGCATTGATCAAGACAAACTCCTATGGCTATTCCAATTTCTATGTTTCTCTTGACCGGTATTTGAAATATGGAGAAGAAAATGAACTGAAAGTAATCGCAGACAACTCATCTGAACAAAACAGCAGATGGTATACCGGAAGTGGTATTTACAGAAATGTCAATCTATTTGTTGGTGAATTGATACAGATTCCTGTCAATGGTCTCCGTATTACTACTCTGGAAGCAGAAGAAGATTTTGCAATCGTCGAATTTGTAACAACTGTTTTGAATCAGACCAGGCGAAAAGAAAAACTTCACGTCCAAATTGAAATGTTAGACGAAGAAGGACGCCTCATAAAAGATATGGTTCACTTAACCGCTTTCGGAAATTCTGAATATCAGGTTCGCCAGACACTTACTATTCCCAATCCCAGGTTATGGAGTTGTGATACCCCCCATTTATATTCATGCAAAGTAAAAATTTCTGGCGAAGAAAAAACATGGGACACAAGCCATATGGAATTTGGTATCAGACGAATCACTCTGGATTCCATCCATGGACTTAGGCTCAATGGTAAACCAGTAAAATTACGTGGAACCTGTATCCATCATGACAATGGAATCCTTGGCGCTGCCACCTACAGGGAAGCCGAATACCGTAAATGTAAATTGCTGAAACAAGCAGGATTTAATAGTGTACGAAGCGCTCACCATCCAGCAGCGAAAGATTTCCTTGATGCCTGTGATAGATATGGAATTTTAGTCATGGATGAATTGTGTGACATGTGGACCATTCACAAAAACGATCATGACTATGCGTTTTCATTTTTAGAAGAATGGAAAAACATTGCAGATAACATGGTACAAAAAGATTATAATCATCCATGTGTAATCATGTATTCTATTGGCAACGAAATTCAGGAAGTGGGAACAGAACGTGGCGCAGAAATCAATCGTACAATCTGCAATTATCTAAAAGATAAGGATGGAACACGCTTCACAACCAATGGCATAAATGGTTTGAATGCAGCCGGAGCAAATATGTATCCAATCATGCAGGATCTGATGCCTCTGTTAAAAAAAGGAACTTCCACTGACAGAACCAACGACCAATCCGGCAGTAATGCGATCAATAGCTTCATGAAATTCATGGAAGGGGAAGTAGGAGATGCTTTTGCAACGCATCCACTTATGACCCAAGTCCTGCAGGAAAGTTGTGAGTCTATGGATATCATTGGATTAAATTACTTAACAGGAAGGCACTTATTAGATGCTAAACAGTATCCAAATAAATGTGTTTTGGGAACTGAAACTTTTCCAGCAGATATTGCAAGACTCTGGGATATTGTAATGAAATCGCCTCAGATATTAGGCGATTTTACATGGACCGGATACGATTATCTGGGGGAAGCAGGATGCGGTATTTTCTACTATGATGGAAAAAATAACTTTGGAAGCCACTTTCCAGATCGACTTGCATATATCGGAGATATTGATTTAACCGGTTACAGACGTCCTATCAGTTATTTGCGTGAAATTGTATATGGAATGCGAAAAGCCCCCTACATTGCAGTAGAACGAGTAGACCATTTTGGCCTGACTCATTCCAAAACCCCCTGGATGTTAAAAGATAATATCGCTTCCTGGACATGGAACGGATATGAAGGAAAACCGGCAATGATAGATGTTTATTCAAATGCAGAAGAAGTTGAGTTATTCCTAAACGGAAACTCTCTTGGCCGAAAACCAGCCGGAAAAAATGTAGGATATATAAGTAGCTTTTCTTGTAAATACGAACCAGGAGAATTAGTCTCTGTCAGCTACCAGAATGGAAAAGAATGTGGTCGTCATAGTTTACAAACAGCAGGAAGTCCTGCCCACGTTAAAACAAAGATTTTTAAAGATTCCTTTATAAAGAGCGAAAAACGACTTATTTTTATTGAATTAAGCCTGGTAGACAAAAATGGAATCGAAACACTGACGGATGACCGGGAAATATGCATAACCTCTGACAATGGCATTGAAATCCTGGCAATGGGAAATGCCAATCCGCAGGCAACTCTCTCTTACGATGAACATTGTTGGCCTACCTACCACGGAAGACTTCTACTCGCCGCCCGAATAACCAATCCTTCAGCAAACCCTGCCATAAACGTGTCATTGGATCATAAAACAGAATCCATTGTTTTGAGTAATATATTTTCCAAGTGAAAACATATATTACAAAAAATCCCCGAAGATACAAACTTCGGGGATTTTTGCTGCATTGCTTATGAACAACTTCATCATTTTGCCTGTCGGCATTATAGCATATGCTTTTCACCCTTGCAATAACAAAATGCCTATATTCAAAGTTTTTTTATTTTTAATCCCACTAGGATATAACATAATCGTCCGAATTCCTCTGCGTGTAAATAGAATAAACTCTTTTATGATGTATTTCTATAATCTCGTCAGCAAGATTTATTTTTTTCATATAGGTAGACGATAAAATCAATAATGTAATTTTATTTTTTCTTAACTTGTAAATTAAATCCGTAATAAATGCTCTGGTCTGGTAATCGCTTTCTACAAAGGGACTACATATTACAGCAAGCTTTGGATGAATAAAAATAATATGCTGATACAACAATTTATACAATTCTTCTTTTGTCAATTCTGATAAATATTTATGAAATACCACATCTCCTAATTCTTTTCGCGCTTCCATATATAATAATTTCTGTATATTTTTTCTTACAATTTTTTGTTTACTTTTTCTTTCTATTCCCATAGTCAAATTTTCCATATACGTCAGATCCATATATGGCATAGTTCTGTATGCATTTACAAGAACAAAAGAGATTCCATAAGGAAATAGTTCCTTTCTTGTATATTCATCTAGCAGTTTATCCTGAAAATATATAGATCCAGAGTATATTTCTTCCTTTTTCTGCAAAACAGACATGATATTTTCTTGAACTCGATGATTTGCAACCATCACAATACACTGACCTTCATATAGCTTAAATGTAAGTTTTTGCTTCATAAGATAAACCCCCCTGTGATTTATATATTCAGTTAAATTATAATTGTTTATGCTCTCTTAAATTGTCTGATTCTTGATTACACAAATTGTCCAAA
>CALCDJ010000032.1 GCA_937900135.1 uncultured Blautia sp.
AAAAGGAATCTGAAACCCTTGATTTTACTGGGCTGAAGATTCCGAGAGATTATAATAAGGAATAGGAGGATGATAAATCATGAATGAAACAATACAGTTGCTTACAGAGTTAATGTCAGATCATGTGTGGCTTGCGCCCCTTCTCAGTCTGGCCGCAGGTCTTGTGACTTCCTTTACACCCTGTTCTCTGGCCTCAGTCCCCATGCTTCTGGCCTGCGTGGGAGCGACCGGATCAGATAAAGGCAAGGCCTTTCGCCTTTCCCTGTCCATGGCAGGAGGAATGGCAGCCACCTTTGGTATTTTTGGTTCTGTGGCTTCTGCGATAGGACACAGGATGCATGAAGCAGGCCACTGGTGGACCCTTCTTATGGGAATTCTCATGGTGCTTATGGCTTTGCAGGTATTTGGTGTGATCCATTTGATTCCCCATGTGCATATGACAGAGAAAATGACAAAGAAAGGATATGCAGGAGCTTTTCTGACAGGAGCGCTGGGGGGCTTGTTTGCTTCCCACTGTGCCATTCCAGTCATGGTAGCTCTTCTGGCCCTTGTGGCAGAAGCGGAGATGGGCATGAGCTGGGGAATCCTTCTCATGGTGTTGTATGCTCTGGGACACAGTGTTCTTCTCCTTGTGGCAGGCGTAGGGTATGGCTATGTGGAACGTATGATAGAAAATCCCAGATATGCAGCAGCGGGAGTCTGGCTTCGGAGAATCCTTGGCATTGTAATCCTGGCAGTGGGAATCCTGATGATATTTGGAGAAAAATAGAAAATCATGGAAAAAAATTCATACCTTTTCTGGATGGGTGTGGAAAAATTCGTCTAAACGCCTTGTTTTTTTGTGCATATTTTGTTATAATAATAAACCAATGGGTGATTTGTCATATTTATCCACTAGGCACTTCTGAGACAAGTATGAGTAGCAGACAGGATATTACAATGAGACTGATAAAAGAGAGGGTAGACTATGTTTATTACGAGAGAATGCGATTATGCAGTACGAGTGATTCGGGCATTGGGAGGAGAAGTACGCCTGAGTGTGGGAGAAATCTGTGAAAGAGAGTCCATCACTGCTCCTTTTGCCTATAAAATTTTGAAAAAACTTCAGAAGGCAGGAATCGTAAAAGGATATCGTGGAGTTCATGGCGGTTATTCCATGGCCAAGGGACTGAGCGAACTGACCTTGTATGAAATTTACCATGCCATTGATCCGGAGCTTTTTATTATTGAATGTATCAACCCACAATATAATTGTGTTCGGAATCCAGGTGATCTGCCATGTAAGGTGCACCGGGAGCTGGAAGGAATCCAGAAGGAAATCTGGAACCTCCTGAAAAGAAAAACACTGGAAGAACTTCTGGAAGAATAAAAATAAATAAGAGGTCTCTTTTTTATAAGAAGAAGGAGACACCGCTATGGGGAACCGACGGTCAGCAGAATGCGCTGATTCCATGGTTCCTTTTTTTACCGGAAAAGCAGTACATTCGGGAGATTCGTTTGGGTATTGTGTACTGAAATAGATACAAAAAAAGGCGAAACAAATTGGACATCTTGTGGATTATATGATATAATCATATACGGAATTTTAGACACATAAGTGGTCTAGAAATATTTTTCATCATACCTTTAAGGAGGAAACATAAAATGGCAAGAAAGATGAAAACCATGGATGGTAACCATGCAGCCGCTCATGCATCCTATGCGTACTCAGACGTAGCTGCTATTTACCCAATCACCCCTTCATCTGTTATGGCAGAAGCAACAGACGAGTGGGCAACACAGGGAAGAAAGAATATCTTCGGACAGGAAGTTCAGGTAACTGAGATGCAGTCTGAGGCTGGTGCTGCTGGTGCAGTTCACGGCTCTCTGGCAGCAGGTGCCCTGACTACTACCTATACCGCTTCTCAGGGTCTGCTTCTGATGATCCCGAACCTTTATAAAATTGCCGGAGAGCAGTTACCGGGCGTTATCAACGTATCCGCTCGTGCAATCGCTTCTCATGCACTTTCTATTTTCGGTGATCACTCCGACGTTATGGCATGCCGTCAGACAGGATGCGCAATGCTGTGCGAATCTTCCGTACAGGAAGTTATGGACTTAACTCCAGTTGCTCACCTTGCAGCAATCAAGGGAAAAGTTCCATTCATCAACTTCTTCGACGGATTCCGTACTTCTCATGAGATCCAGAAGATCGAAACATGGGATTACGAAGATCTGAAAGACATGGCAGATATGGATGCAATCGCTGAGTTCCGTAACCATGCGCTGAATCCAAACCATCCATGCCAGAGAGGTTCCGCTCAGAACCCGGATATCTTCTTCCAGGCAAGAGAAGCATGTAATCCATACTACGATGCATTACCGGCAGTTGTACAGGAATACATGGACAAAGTAAACGAAAAAATCGGAACAGACTACAAACTGTTCAACTACTACGGAGCAGAGGATGCAGAACACGTAATCGTAGCTATGGGGTCTGTAAACGATACTCTGGAAGAAACCATTGACTACCTGACAGCAGCAGGCAAAAAAGTCGGCGTTGTTAAGGTTCGTCTGTACAGACCATTCAGCGCAGAAGCACTGATCGCTGCAATCCCGGCATCTGTAAAACAGATCACAGTTCTTGACAGAACAAAAGAGCCGGGCGCACTTGGTGAACCTCTGTACTTAGACGTTGTTGCAGCTCTTTCCAAGAGCACATTCAAGGATGTTCCTGTATTCTCCGGACGTTACGGACTTGGTTCCAAAGACACCACTCCGGCACAGATGGTAGCAGTATTTGAGAACACCACAAAAGAAAAATTCACAGTAGGTATCGAAGACGACGTAACCAACCTTTCTCTGGAAGTTGGCGCTCCTATCGTTACTACTCCAGAAGGAACTACAAACTGTAAATTCTGGGGCTTAGGTGCTGATGGTACTGTTGGTGCAAACAAGAACTCCATCAAGATCATCGGCGACAACACAGATATGTACGCACAGGCTTACTTTGACTATGACTCCAAGAAGTCCGGCGGTGTTACCATGTCTCACCTTCGTTTTGGTAAGAAACCGATCAAATCCACTTACCTGATCCGTCAGGCAAACTTCGTTGCATGTCACAATCCTTCCTATATCAACAAATATAACATGGTACAGGAACTGGTTGACGGCGGAACATTCCTTCTGAACTGCCCATGGGATATGGAAGGACTGGAAAAACACTTACCAGGACAGGTAAAAGCATTCATTGCAAACCACAATATCAAATTCTATACCATCGACGGTGTGAAGATCGGTATTGAAACCGGTATGGGGCCAACCCGTATTAACACCATCCTGCAGTCTGCATTCTTCAAACTGACAGGCATCATTCCGGAAGAGCAGGCAATCGAGCTTATGAAAGCTGCTGCAAAAGCTACTTACGGACGTAAGGGTGACGATATTGTTCAGAAGAACTGGGCAGCAATCGACGCTGGCGCAAAACAGGTTGTTGAAGTAGAAGTTCCAGAAAGCTGGAAAGATGCAGAAGACGAAGGTCTGTTTATGTCTCACGCAGAAGGCGAGAGAAAAGATGTTGTTGATTTTGTAAACAACATCCAGGCAAAAGTAAATGCTCAGGAAGGTAACTCCTTACCTGTATCTGCATTCAAAGATTACGTAGATGGTACCACACCATCCGGATCTTCCGCATTTGAAAAACGTGGTATTGCTGTAAATATTCCGATCTGGCAGCCAGAAAACTGTATCCAGTGTAACCGTTGTGCATATGTATGTCCTCATGCAGTTATCCGTCCTGTTGCCATGACAGAAGAAGAAGCAGCTGCAGCTCCGGAAGGAATGCAGACTCTGGATATGACTGGTATGAAGGGTTACAAATTTGCTATCACTGTATCCGCTTATGACTGTACCGGATGTGGTTCCTGTGCAAATGTCTGCCCAGGAAAGAAAGGTGCAAAAGCCCTTGCTATGGAAAATATGGAAGCAAACGCTGGCGAGCAGAAATTCTTCGATTATGGAGTTACCCTTCCAGAGAAGAAAGAAGTTGTGGAAAAATTCAAAGAAGCAACTGTTAAGGGAAGCCAGTTCAAACAGCCTCTCCTTGAGTTCTCCGGAGCTTGTGCAGGTTGTGGTGAAACTCCATATGCAAAACTGATCACACAGCTGTTTGGTGACAGAATGTACATTGCAAACGCAACAGGATGTTCCTCTATCTGGGGTAACTCCTCACCTTCTACACCATACACAGTAAACGCTAAGGGACAGGGTCCTGCATGGTCCAACTCTCTGTTTGAAGACAACGCAGAGTTCGGTTATGGTATGCTCCTTGCTCAGAAAGCAATCCGTGACGGCTTAAAAGCAAAAGTAGAAGACGTTGTTGCAAACGGCGATAACGAAGATGTAAAAGCAGCTGGTCAGGAATGGCTGGATACATTCTCCGTAGGCGCTACCAACGGTGCAGCTACTGAAAAATTAGTAGCAGCTCTGGAAGCATGCGGATGCGACAAAGCAAAAGACATCCTTGCTCAGAAAGACTACCTGGCTAAGAAATCCCAGTGGATCTTCGGTGGTGACGGATGGGCTTACGATATCGGATTCGGCGGTGTTGACCATGTTCTTGCAAGCGGACGTGACATCAACGTTATGGTATTCGATACAGAGGTTTACTCCAACACAGGCGGACAGTCCTCCAAATCTACACCGACAGGTGCGATCGCTCAGTTCGCTGCAGGCGGTAAAGAAGTGAAGAAGAAAGATATGGCTTCCATCGCTATGAGCTACGGTTATGTATACGTTGCTCAGATCTCCATGGGTGCAGACTTCAACCAGACTGTAAAAGCAATTGCAGAGGCAGAAGCATATCCGGGACCATCTCTGATCATTGCATACGCTCCATGTATCAACCATGGTATCAAGAAGGGTATGTCCAAGGCTCAGACAGAGGAAGAATTAGCAGTTAAGTGCGGATACTGGCACAACTTCAGATTCAACCCGGCTGCAGAAGGCAACAAGTTCACTCTGGATTCCAAAGAACCAGATATGAGCAACTACCAGGAATTCTTAAATGGTGAGGTTCGTTACAATTCTCTCCAGCGTCAGAATCCTGAAAAAGCTGAAAGACTCTTCGCTAAGAACCAGGGAGAAGCAAAAGACAGATATGATTATCTGAAGAAACTGATCACTCTGTACGGAGAAGAATAATTCAGAATCACGGAAATAAAATTCCATTAACAAATATAAAAAACAGGATGCGTTCCTGACCAGGGGGAGGCGGAGCCCCCGCCTGGAATAAAAAAAGAAAATCGTGACCGGAAGAATCGGCTGCAGATTCATGTTTTTCATGAATCTGCAGTTTTTTTGTCAGGAAAGTAGTACGTTTCGTACAAACTTTCCTAATAAATAAAAAAACTTCTTGAGGATGCGACCAGATGTATGGGGATTTGTTGGCGTTGTTTCTTCATTTCTTTATGCAAAAAGTCAATTCCTTTTTTTTTACATTTGTATTATAATGATTTGGTATGAAATGATTTGGTATGAAAAAGAAAAAGCAAAGGAAAAACATATGCGTAAGAAAAAAAACTTTTATCTGCTGTATACAGTGGTATTTGCGGCAATGAGTTTGTTTATTTTCAGCTACTTCAGTCTCAACGGGAAATCCCTGGTCTGGAGCCATGACGGAGTGCCACAGCATGTGAACTCTCTTGCTTATTATGGACGATATTTAAGAGAAGTACTAAAAACAATTTTTGTGGATCACAGTTTTCGCCTTCCCATGTGGGATATGAATATTGGGTATGGGTCGGATATTTTAACCACTCTCCACTATTATGTGATCGGTGATCCCCTTACATTGCTGTCTGTCTTTGTGCCGGAGACCCATACAGAGCTTCTGTATGAAATATTGATTTTTCTTCGGATCTATCTGGCAGGCATTTCTTTCAGCCTGTATTGTTTTTATCACAAAAATCCTAAACAGGCCGTTTTTTTTGGCACGTTGATTTACATTTTTGCAGGCTGGACAATCTATGCGGCTATGAAACATCCGTATTTTTCCAATCCTATGATCTATCTTCCTCTGATCCTCATGGGAATTGACAAAATATATCGGAAAGAAAAACCCCATCTTTTTATCTGGTCTGTAACCGTGGCAGCGGTATCTAATTTTTATTTTTTCTACATGATCGGAATTTTCATGTTCCTCTATGCGGCCTTTCGTTATTTCCAGGAATTTTCCCAGCGTTCTGTGAAAGATGTATTGAGATGGTTCGTGAAATTTCTGGGGTATTTTCTGATATCAATGATGATGGCAGCAGTGATTTTTCTTCCGGTGGTTATGACACTGTTTGGAACAGAACGATTCCAGGCAGATAATTATGTGCCTCTTTTTTATGATAAGATTTACTATGAGAAATTTCTGGGCTGCCTTATTGGAGAAAACATGATCCAATGGGGAGTGGCAGGATATTCTGCCGTATCCATGGCAGGTGTATTTGTGATTTTTGCAAAAAGAAAAAAATATACATACCTCAAATGGGGATTTCTCCTTTTGAACCTGTTTTTGTTGTTTCCCTTTGCCGGACATGTATTAAATGGATTTTCCTATGTGTCCAACCGCTGGATCTGGGCTTACGGAATGATGATCGCTTACCTGTTTGTAAAAGCATATCCGGAATTGTTTACCCTGACGAAAAAAGAAAAACAGCGGATTTTTCTGCTCTTTTTTCTGTTTTGCGGATTGGCTCTCTGGTCAGAAGCCGGAAGAACAGAACGAAATATGGCTGCAATCATGTTGCTGAGTATGACAGTTATGGTTATGCTCTGTTTCGGCACTATTATAATAGAAGGAAAATATCTGTGCGGATTGCTGGCAGGACTTCTTACCGTAAGCATTATGGCTAATGTATCCTACCAGTATTCCTATGAAAAAGACTATCTTTCCGAGTTTTCCGAAAAAGGGGAGGCCATGGAAAAGCTGGAATCAGGAGCAGATCTGGCAGTCCTTTCCACAGGAGATACCTCCCTGTACCGGTACGATCAGTTCGGTTCCCTTCCCTACGAGAATACCTCCATGCAGATGGGAACCAACAGCACCTCCTATTATTTCAGCGTAGCCAACGGAAATATCAGCCGTTTTTTTGATGAAATGTATGTAAATACACCATGGGAACAGCATTATGAAAATCTGGATGGGCGTACCATATTGGATCGCCTGGCGGCTGTGAAATATTTTGTGATTCATGGGGACGATTATGGCGCGCTTCCCTATGGGTATCTTCTGGAAAAGGGCAGCGCCAAAAAAGGAAAAAAAGAATACAGAGCCTATGGATGTGAAGATGCCCTTCCTGTGGGTTATACCTACGATTCCTGGATTTCCAGAGAAACATATGAAACATACAGCGTCACAGAGAAGCAGCAGGCACTGCTTCAGGGAATTGTGCTGGAGGAGAGCAGTCTGCCAGAGGCACTTCCAGCTTTTTGCGACGAAGAAATACCTTATAAATTCTCTCCTGGAGAGGGATGCCAGGTTTCTGAAGGAGAAATTCGCGTTACAGAGCCTGGGGCATCTGTGAAACTGATCTTTCGGGGAACTCCGGACAGCGAAACTTATCTGGTGGCCAGAGGGCTGGACTATGAAGGCCTTTCTCCCAGAGAACTGGTTTCGGAAAAAGAATGGGATAAGATGACCGAATACGAAAAAAATTCCCTTCGCTATGAGGAAAGCCAGTGGAGATACTGGAAAGAAAGCAAAGAAGCCACCATTGGAGTTTCTACCATTCAGACAGAAAAGAAAATGAAGATTTTTACCAACAAATACAATGCTTACAGCGGCAAACACAACTTTTTGTGTAATACCGGCTATCGGAAAGAGCGGTGTCATGCCATTACCCTGACCTTTGAAAATACAGGGGTGTATACTTACGACAGTCTGGATGTGATCTGTCAGCCGGTAAAAAATCTTTCTGCGCAGATTCAGGCATTGGGAGAGGAAGTTCTGACGGATGTGGAGAAAGATGTGAATACCCTCACTGGAAAAATCTCACTGGAGAAGCCAAAGGCACTTTTATTGGCCATTCCTTACAGCCAGGGCTTCCGGGCTTTTGTGGATGGAAAAGAACAGGAGCTTTTAAAGGCCAATACCATGTATATGGCGTTGGAACTTCAGGAGGGAACACATGAGATCCGTCTTACCTACTGTACTCCATATCTGAAAACCGGCGCAGTATTGAGTTTGTTGGGGATTTTTACCTATATTTTCTTATGTATCTGGAAAAAGAGTCATAAAACGACGAAAAAAGGGGAAAAAAAGAAAAACTGATTTGATAAAAACAATTTTTACACTATAATAAACCCAGGAGGAATGAAAACATGACCGTAAATTCACTTGCATTTTTTCTGTGCTTTGGCGTATCTGTGGTGATTTACTATCTGTTTCCCAAAAAATATCGCTGGACAGTGCTTCTGACAGTGAGTCTGATTTTTTATCACTGGATGGGAGTGGATAATTTTCTGTATGTGCTGTTTACCACAGCTACACTGGTACTTTCCACGCAAAAAATGTATCAGATTGAACAGAAGCTGGAAAAAGAATTAAAGGAACAGAAGGAAACCCTGTCAAGGCAGGAGAAAAAAGAAAAAAAGGCAAAAGCCAAGGCGCAGAAGAGAAGATGGCTGGTATTGGGGGTGTTGGTAACCAATCTTGGCGTACTTCTTGTTCTGAAATATGGAAACTTCTTTATCAATAATGTAAACCTGATTTTTCAGTCACTGGGACTGAATCCATTGAATAAGCTGGGACTTCTGGCGCCTCTTGGAATTTCCTACTATACTCTTCAGAGTATTGGATATGCCCTGGAGGTATATAAAGGAAAAAGCGTTCCGGAAAAAAATCCGCTGAAGGTGCTTTTGTTTGTGACTTATTATCCACAGATGACCCAGGGTCCCATTGGAAGATATCCGGATCTGGCACCACAGCTTTATGAGGGACATGAATTTTCTTATCATAACCTTTCCTTTGGCTGTCAGAGAATTTTATGGGGACTTTTTAAGAAAATGGTCATTGCGGATCATATGCGTCCCATGGTGAATACTATTTTTGATCATTGTGCCGCTCAGAGCGGTTTTACACTGTTTTTAGGCTGTATTTATATGACAATCCAGGTATATGCGGACTTCTCCGGCTATACGGATATTGTCCTGGGTGTTTCCCAGATCTATGGAATTGAAATGATGGAAAACTTCCAACGGCCGTTTTCCTCTCAGTCGCTCAGTGAATATTGGAGAAGATGGCATATTTCTTTAAGCTCCTGGTTCCGTGATTATGTGTTTTATCCGGCATCCATTTCCAAAGGCGCCATGAGTTTTGGAAAGTTGGGAAAAAAGATCTGTTCGCCCAGAATCCGGAAACTGTTTCCCGTGGTGTACGCCCTGTCCCTGGTATGGTTTTGTACCGGGTTCTGGCATGATGCCAGCTGGCGTTACATTTTCTGGGGAATTGCCAACGGAGTGGTGATCATTTCTGCCATCATTCTGGAACCACAGTTTCAGTGGATGAAAGAAAAACTCCATATTCCACAGGAATCCCGGTGGTGGAAGAATTTCTGTGTGGTTCGTACCTTCCTGATCATTGCTCTTTTGAAGGTATTTCCGGGACCAAATGATACCCATGCCACACTGGTGACAATCAAACGCATCCTGTTTCATTTCCAGCCGTCGCTGACAAGGGAGGCTTTCTTTCCAGGCATGGAGACGTACGCCCTTGTGTATATTGCCTTTGGACTTCTGGTCTTTTTCCTGGTGAGCCGGATTCAGGCCAAGGGAAGCGCCAGAGAATATTTGGAAAAGAAACCCTTTGTGGTGCGTTGGGCTATTTATTTGATACTGATGGCAGCCATTCTTGGACTTGGCGTGTTTGATAATACAATGGTAGGTGGATTTGAATATGCGCAATTTTAAAAAGCTGCTGGTGCGGGGAATTCTGATTCTGGCTTTTCTGTTCTGCTTTGAACAGGGGGTTCGTTTCGTTTATGAACCCGTGGGGAACAACAGCATTTACACAGTAAAAGATTTAAAGACCAGAGAAGGAACGCTGGAAACTCTGGTCTTGGGAACTTCTCTGGCGCACTGGGGAATTGATACCAATGTACTGGAGCAGACCATTGACAGTCCTTCCTTTAATCTGGCAACTTCTGCCCAGCCTCTGGATGCCAGCTATTATCTTCTGAAAGATCAGGCGAAGCGCAATCCATTGAAGCGGGTATTTCTTGGAATTCATGTGACGTCTCTCATCAATGAGAATCAGGGAATCCAAATTAAGGAAGGTGTTTTTGACCGGATTCTTTCCCCGGTGGGAAAAGCAGAGTATCTTCTTCGCACCGCCGGATGGAAGGAATTTGAACAGTATCTCTTCTATGCGGCCAGAGTGGACAATGTGCTGACGAAGGACAAAGCCATTGAGAACATAAAATACAAAATGTCAGAAGAATTTAAGAATGGAATTCCGCCGGAAGGACAGAGACTTTTTTATCTGGGAAGTGGAAATGAAAACAAAAGACAGGTTTACGATGGGAAATTTGCGAAGAAAAAACTGGGAAGAGATGCAACCTGGAAACGTTCCAAGGTAATTGAGGCTACAGAAGATTCTTTGGAAAAGATCGGGAAGTTCTGCGAACAGAAGGAAATTGAGCTGAATCTTGTAGTAATGCCTATGACCTGGGAATTTACAAAACTGATGGGAGATCTGGATGATTTCCATGCATACCTCCAGGAGTTTTGTGATGAAAATAGAGCGAATCTATATGATTTCCATACCTATGAAGGTGTGTATGATGGATTATTTACCAACGAAGATTATCAGGACAAAAAGCATTTTAATGTAGAAGGAGCAAAAAAATGCGCCCGCATTTTAGGAGAATGGTATCTGAGCGCCCAATAGGATGTCAGGTATCACACGTGATAGAGAAAGTGTAGATGGTGAAAAAAGAAATGAAATGGACTGAAAAAGCAGAAAAACTGGGAGAAAGGGTCAATGACCGATTTTCCAGTTCCAGGCATCAGAGAAGATGGTATTATTTAAGTTACACATTGATCTTCTGTCTGTTTATGAGTGTTATTGTAGCTGGATATCTTATGATCGGAAAATCATTTATCTGGGGGCCAAATGGTGATGGAATGCGGCAGCATTATACATCGCTGGCTTATTTCGGAAAATGTCTGAGAGAAGGGCTTTCTAATTTGTTTGTGGAACACCGATTGGAATTTCCTCTCTGGGATCTGCACATGGGATATGGTTCTGATGTTTTGACAACCCTTCATTATTATACGATTGGAGATCCCTTAAATCTTCTCTCAGTATTTGTTCCGGAAAAATATACAGAATATCTCTATGATTTTTTGCTGATTTTGCGCGTTTACCTGTCTGGAATTGCATTTTCAGCGTACAGCAGATATCATGGAAATAAAAACCTTCCCACTCTTCTGGGAAGTACGATGTATGCATTTTCCGGCTGGATGATGGTAGCAGGCTTTAAGCATCCGTTTTTTATCAATCCCTGTATCTATTTTCCGCTTTTACTTTTGGGAGTAGATAAGATTTTTAAAAAACAGAAGCCGTATCTCTATATGATTATGGTTGGAATCTCTGCCATTTCCAATTTTTACTTTTTCTATATGCTTGCGATCTTCATGATCATTTATGCGATTTTCCGATACTTTATGCTCTTTCAGAAACTTCGGCTGAAGGAAGTTCTGCACTGGTTTGGAACTTTTGCAGGCTATGGAATGATTGGACTTTTTCTGTCCGGTATGATTTTTCTTCCCACGGTCATGACTTTGCTGGGAACAGACCGTATGGCTGCTCAAAATTATATTATCAGCATTTACCCAACGAAGCATTACCATGGGCTGCTGGCAGGACTTACTGGAAAATATCTGTCTAGATATACGATTATCGGTGTGTCCGTTATGGCGCTTCTTGGGGTGATGGTATTATTTTCCCAGAGAAAAAAATACAGAGAATTGAAGGCAGGAGTGCTTCTTTGCATGGCGCTTCTCTGTATTCCGTATGCGGCACATGTGTTAAATGGATTTTCCTATGTAACCAATCGTTGGAACTGGGCCATAGTCATGCTGCTTTCTTATATTTTTGTAAAGATGTACCCGGAATTCTCTAAGTTGGGAAAAAAGAAAAGAATGGGAATCGGTATAGGTACGATTTTATATTGTCTGTACGTATGCTTGGATAAATATGCAAGAGATCCATGGAATATGTTGGTTGCAGCAATTCTTTTTGTGACAGTAGGTATTTTTCTTTTGAGATATGAGTATCTGCAGAAACATAAAACCTGGCAGTTTCTCCTTTTGTTCGCCGGAATGGGAAGCAGCATTGGGGTGAATATGTATTATTCCTATACTTCCAGCGGAAATTCTCAGTCTGGAGTATGGTCCTTTGTGGATGCAGGAAGCGCTTATGAGATTGTTCATGAGCCGGTACAGGAGGCAATTTCCAAATTTCCGGATTCCAATCAGTATCGGTATGAACAGGAGGGAAGCGGGGTTCAGTATAACTCTGCAATACTCACTGGATTAAACGGGGGACAGTTTTTTTATTCCCTGGCAAATGGAGCTGTGAGTCGATTTTTTGATGAAACCTATTCCAATAAACCATTGGAACAACGTTTTCAGAATCTGGATGAACGAGCATTCTTAATGAAACTCCTGTCTATGAAATGGTTCGTAGGCCCGTCAGAGCTGGTTCCCTACGGATTTGAAAAAGTCGGGGAAGTGGAACGCCAGAAAAATAAAAACGTTCGTAAGGAAGCACAAAAAGACTTATCCACAGCCATGGACGGTGATGCGGCAGCTTTGGAGGCAGATGAGCTTGTGCCTGTGGATGAGCCATTGGGCATTTATGAAGATCAGAATGCACTTCCCCTTGCTTATACCTATGATTCTTACATCTCCTCGGAAACTTACGCTGAATTGAATCTTCCTCAGAGACAGCAGGCGATGCTTCAGGGGATTGTTCTGGAAGAAAGTGGATTGAAGGAATGCGACATAGAGGATACTTCCAGTGAAATTTCTTATGAGATTACCGATCTTCAGGATGTAGAACTTTATGAGAACCGTTTTAAAACCAAATCAGATTATGCCAGCTGTGTGTTAAAGATCAAAGGTCTTCCGGAAAGTGAAACAACGGTTGTGTTTGATAATCTTCGTTATCTGGAAGTCAATCGTCGTCATAAATATTCCGATGAAGAATGGAATGCCCTTAGTTTATCGGAAAAATATAACATATACTTGAAAGACCAGAAAATAAAAAATGAAGCGACCATTTATCTGAACACAGAGGCAGATGGGCAGGAAATTGGAAAGAAGATTCTTCTTCTAACAGACAAAAACAATTTTTATGGTGGCCGCCATGATTTTGCCAGCAGTTTAAGCTACCACGAAGACGGGATTACTTATATTAAGCTGACATTCTCGGAAAAGGGAAGCTATAAATATGACGATCTGAAAATTTACTGTCAGCCTATGGAACAGATAAACAAATATGCAGATGACAGAAAGGCAGATACAGTAGAAAATCTGGTGATTGAAGATCAGAATATAAGCTGTAATGTGAGTCTGGACGAAAAGAAGGCGCTGGTATTTTCCATTCCTTACGCAAAAGGCTGGACCGCAGTGGTAAATGGAAAAGAAATGGAGCTTAAGAAAGCGAACACCATGTTCATGGCATTGGAACTGGAACCAGGAGATTATGAAATTGAACTTCATTATATGACTGCCTGGTTGATTCCCGGACTGGTGTTAAGCTTGCTTGGAGTACTTCTTTTTGTAATCGTGGTAATTGTGAATCAAAGAGGAAAGAGGAATCAAAAATGAGTGTATTATCAGTGGTGCTTCCAGCTTATAATGAAGAACTGATGGTGGCCAAAACCTGCCGTGTTCTGCGGGAGGTTTTGACAGAGGCAGGAATTTCTTACGAGCTGGTTCTTGTCAATGATGGATCAAAAGATAACACCTGGGAGGAAATCTGTAAGGCAGGAAAAAAAGATCCCAATGTGTTGGGAGTTCACTTTTCCAGAAACTTTGGAAAAGAATCTGCCCTGTTTGCAGGGCTTGCCCAGGCAACCGGAGATGTGGTAGCGGTGATGGACTGCGATCTGCAGCATCCCCCTCAGACACTGGTGGAAATGTATCGGTTGTGGGAACAGGGATATGAAGTGATTGAGGGAATCAAGACCAGCAGAGGAAAAGAAAGTTTTCTCCACAAGAAATGTGCAGGCTTTTTCTATGGAATCATGTCCAAAGCGACCAATGTGGATATGCAGAACGCATCTGATTTTAAGATGATGGATCGAAAGGCTGTGGACAGTATCCTTTCCATGCCGGAGAGAAATATGTTCTTTCGTGCCACCTCTACCTGGGTGGGATTTCGGACAACCTATGTAAAATTTGAAGTACAGGAACGGGAAGCAGGAGAATCCAAATGGTCCACCTGGTCCTTGATTAAATATGCCTTTACCAATATTGTGGCTTTTACCACGGTTCCTTTGCAATTTGTAACAGTGGCTGGTATTTTGTGTTTCATCTGTTCTCTGATCCTTGGCATTTATTCCCTGGTTCAGTATTTTACCGGACATGCGGTGGCAGGCTTTACCACACTTCTGATTGTGTTTCTTCTCATCGGAAGCGCCATTATGATGAGCCTTGGGATCATTGGCTACTACATTGCCAAGATTTATGAAGAAACAAAACGGCGTCCCCGTTATCTGGTTTCCAAGATTATCCGAGGAAGCAAGGATGCCTATGATAAGGCCAATCACGATGACAGAAGATAGGAGACAGAAACGATGAAAAAATGGATTGAAAAACTGTACGCAAGCTCTGTGGTACGTTACATCTTTTTTGGAGGCTGTACTACCCTTGTCAATCTGATCAGTTTTTATATTCTGCGAAAATGCGGGGTACAACTTACCGTAGCCAATGTAATTTCCATCATTCTGGCAATCTTATTTGCCTATGTGGTAAACTCCAGATTTGTGTTCCAGGACAAATGCGAAACCCTGAAAGACCATATCCAGCCTTTTATAAAGTTCATCAGCGCCCGTCTGGTGACAATGGTCATTGAGGTGGGAGGCGTATGGCTTCTGGTAGAAGTGATGCACATGAATGATATGCTGGGAAAATTCCTGACGCAGTTTATTGTGCTGGCTCTGAATTATGTGTTCAGTAAATTTTTTGTATTTACCACAGGAAAAAAGAAATAAATGGTTTAAATGCCTTTCTGATTTATTCGGAAAGGCATTTTTATATCCGTGGTATAATCTTTTTTATGACTGGTTTTTTCCTCTTTGATGTGATAAAATTTTGTCAGAAACTTCAGGAGGAACGGAACGATGACATTAGAGGAAACGATACAAAAAATCAAACCATTAGACCAGATTGCCATGTCAGTGACACAGAAGCGTTGGGACAGCATTGCCAAGCCTCTTCATTCTCTTGGAAAGCTGGAAGACATGGTGATTCGGATTGCCGGAATAACAGGAACTCCAGATGTGGAATTTGGAAAAAGAGCTCTGGTAGCCATGTGCGCAGATAATGGAGTGGTGGAAGAAGGTGTTACTCAGACTGGGCAGGAGATTACAGCATTGGTTTCTGAAAATTTTCTGAAGGGGGAAACCAGTTCCAGTGTGATGTGCCGGGAGTGTCATACAGATGTCATTCCAGTGGATGTGGGAATGGTGACAGACACAAAGGTGCGAAAAGATCATAAGGTGATGTATGGAACCAAAAACATGACTAAGGAACCGGCTATGACAAGAGAGCAGGCGCTTCTTGGAATTCAGGCGGGAATTTCCATGGCAGAGGAACTAAAGGAAAAAGGATATCAGCTTCTGGTAACAGGAGAAATGGGAATCGGAAATACTACCACAAGCAGTGCTGTGGCATCGGTGCTGATGAATCAGCCTGTGGAAGAAATGACTGGACGTGGGGCAGGGCTTACCAGCGAAGGACTGGAAAGAAAGATCCGCGCCATTAAAACTGCGATCCAGCTACACAGACCAGACCCGGAAGATGCGGTGGACGTACTTTCCAAGGTGGGAGGACTGGATATTGCAGCTATGACCGGACTGTACTTAGGAGGTGCTGCTCTTAACATGCCAGTGGTGATGGATGGCTTTATCTCCTGCGTGGCAGCGCTGGCAGCCAAAAGAATCTGTCCTTTGTGTGGAGAATACATGATCGCTTCTCACGTATCCAAGGAACCTGCAGCCCATCTTATTCTGGAATATCTGGGTATGGAGCCGGTGATCCATGGAGATATGTGTCTGGGAGAGGGAACGGGAGGAATTGCACTGCTTCCCCTTCTGGATATGGGAGCTTCCGTTTATCGAAGCATGAGTACCTTTGACGACATCCATATGGATCATTATGAGGAGCTGGTATAAGATGTTTGTATTAATAACAGGGGGCAGCGGAAGCGGGAAATCCGCTTATGGAGAAGGGCGGATTCTTTCTTTTGGGGAAGGACGGAGAATATATATTGCCACCATGCATCCTTATGATGAAGAATCATTAAGGAGAGTAGACCGACACCGCAGAATGCGTGCCGGCAAGGGCTTTGAGACGGTGGAACGTTATACGGGACTATCGGAACTGGTGCTTCCTTCTGACAGTGTGGTTCTTCTGGAATGTCTTTCTAATCTGGTGGCCAATGAAATGTTTCAGGAAGAGGGTGCCAAAGAGGAGACAGTAAAGGAGATATGGGAAGGAATTCAAAATCTCAAAAAGCAGGCGCGTCATCTGGTGGTGGTGACCAATGAGATTTTTTCAGAAGCTGCTTCCTATGAAGGAGATACGAAACGGTATGAGCAGTATCTGGGAGAATTGAATCAGGAGCTGGCAGCCGAAGCCGACGAAGTGGTTGAGGTGGTTTATGGGAT
The DNA here is from genome assembly GCA_937900135.1 of uncultured Blautia sp. Classification (GTDB taxonomy): domain Bacteria; phylum Bacillota; class Clostridia; order Lachnospirales; family Lachnospiraceae; genus Blautia_A. Next base: position 16,926 of record CALCDJ010000032.1, read on the forward strand.
TCCTGTTTTCCACAAGAAGGCGAAGGAGGCAGACCAATGAAAAGTCTCTGGAACAGTTTTAAGATTGCATTTTCCATGTTTTCCAAGATTCCTATGCCTCAGGCAGAATGGACAGAAGAAAATATGAAATACATGCTCTGCTTTTTCCCCTGGATTGGCGCTGTGATCGGTGGTCTCACACTTCTGGCAGCCTTTCTGGGAAGCCGACTGGGGTTTGCGCCAGGCTTTATCACAGTAGTTCTCATGATGATCCCTATTCTGGTTACCGGAGGCATTCATGTGGATGGTCTTCTGGATACGGCGGATGCTATGAGTTCCTGGCAGGAACGGAGCAGACGTCTGGAAATTTTGAAGGATTCCAACGCAGGCGCCTTTGCGGTGATTACTGCAGGGGTATACTTTTTCTGCTGGTACGGCGCTTATACCCAGATTGGAAGCAATTTACAGGTGCTGGGGGTACTGGGACTGGGCTTTATGGTTTCCCGGTGTCTTTCCGGGATTGGCGTGGTTACCTTTCCCAAGGCCAAGGCAGATGGAACGGTGGCAGAGTTTTCCAGAAAATCCCAGGATATCCGGGTACGGAATGTACTCATTGTGTACCTGATTCTTTTGTTCCTGGCTATGGTATGGATTCAGCCGCTTTTGGGCAGTGTGGCAGCCATTACTGCGCTTTTGGTTTTCTGGTATTATCATCATATGGCAATGAAATATTTTGGCGGAACCACAGGAGATTTGTCCGGCTGCTTCCTCTGTCTTTGTGAAGCAGGGATGGCTCTGGTACTGGCTGTGGTTTCTCATCTGGCGGGAGTGTAAAAATTATGGAAATGATCATTGGAGGCGCTTTTCAGGGAAAAGCAAAACTGGCAAAAAATACATATCCGGAAATCAGCTGGAAATCCGGAAAGGAACTTACAGAAGAAGAATTGTTTCAGGCAGAGGGAGTTCTGGGCTTCCATGGATACATCAAAAAGGAACTGGAACAGGGCCGAGAGGTCACTTCCCTTGCAAAAAAGCTCATAGAAAAAAATCCCAAGGTGATTCTGGTATCGGATGAAGTGGGCTACGGTGTGGTTCCCATGGACGCTTCTGAACGCGTTTTTCGTGAGGCAGTTGGCAGGGTATGCACAGAACTGGCAGGCTTTTCTTCCAGAGTGACCCGGGTGGTCTGCGGAATCGGGACGGTGATCAAGGATGCTTAAAATCTGGTTGATTCGCCATGGAATGACAGAAGGAAACCGGCTGAAACGCTATATTGGAACCACGGATGAACCCTTGTGTCAGGAAGGGGAAGCGTTTCTGAAAAAGCTTACCTATCCTAAGCAGGAGGCTGTGTATGTCAGTCCTCTTCTCCGCTGCCGGCAAAGTGCGGAAATCCTATTTCCGGGACAGAGATACCATATCCTGGATGAACTTTCGGAATGTGATTTTGGTGAATTTGAAAATAAAAATTATCAGGAACTGTCTGGAAATGCCAACTATCAGGCATGGGTAGACAGCAACGGAACCTTGCCATTTCCAGGGGGAGAGAGCAGAGAAGCCTTCATACGGCGATCCCTCAGAGGGTTTGATCTATCTGTGGCAGGCTGCCTTCGCCAAAAAGCAGAAACAGCAGCTGTGGTTGCCCACGGGGGAACCATTATGAGCGTTATGGAAGCCTATGCCCAGGAGGGGAGAAGCTACTATGAATGGCATGTAAAAAACGGAGGCGGATATCTTGTGGAAATTGATCCCCTTCGCTGGAAGAATGGAAGAAGAAGTTTCCGTATCCTGGAAGCAATGATGGAGGGATAGCGTATGGAATATGGTTCCTTCTTTCCGGAATCACCATGAATCTGGTGGGAATCTTTTTTGTGAATCCCTATCTGGAAGCAACCAAGGCAGAACTGTATCACACTTTGCGGTATAAGGTGGAAGGGTACCGGAGCTACTAAATATGAAACCAAAAAGAAAGCATTTTCAGGTGAAACAACTGGAAATGCTTTCTTTTTATGAAAGAACTAAAAAAAATTTGGAATGCCAAAAAATTTTTGCATTTTCCTATTGAAATCTTAAAAGAAATATGGTACATTACTAGTATAAAAATACCAAAAGTCAAGGCAGAATACTGCTTATGATTGGGAGGTTTTTACAAGCAAAAGGAGGATACCATATGCTTATTATAGGAAATGGAAGAATGATTACACGGGACGCATCCAACGCATTTATCGAAAACGGTGCAGTTGCAATGGATGGTAACACCATTGTTATGGTGGGGGTAACTGAAGAAGTACGGAAAAATTATCCAGATGCCGAATTTGTAGATGCCAAGGGTGGGGTGATCATGCCTGCATTTATCAACGCCCATGAGCATATCTATAGTTCTTTTGCACGGGGACTGAGCATTAAGGGATATAATCCACAGGGCTTTCTGGATATTCTGGATGGACAGTGGTGGACCATTGACCGCCATCTGACTCTGGAGCAGACCAAGCTCTCTGCTTATGCAACTTATATTGACTCTATTAAGAATGGTGTGACTACAGTATTTGACCACCATGCAAGCTTTGGACATATCACAGGTTCTTTAAATGCCATCGAAGAGGCAGCGAAGGATCTGGGAATCCGTACCTGTCTGTGCTATGAGATTTCCGACCGTGACGGCATGGACAAGTCAAGAGAATCTGTAATGGAGAACGTAAACTTTATCAAACATGCGCAGGCAGATGACAGCGATATGATCGCCGGAATGATGGGTATGCATGCATCCTTTACCATTTCAGACGAAACCATGGCGCTTTGCAATGAACTGAAACCAGAAGGCGTAGGTTATCACATTCATGTGGCAGAAGGCATTTACGATCTCCATCAGTGCCTGAAGGAACATAGCAAACGAATCGTAGACCGTCTCTATGACTGGAATATCTTAGGACCGAAGACCTTATTGGGACACTGCATTTATATCAATGAACACGAGATGGATCTGATCAAGGATACAGACACTATGGTGGTACATAATCCGGAATCCAACATGGGTAATGCCTGTGGATGTCCTCCTACCATGGCGCTGGTACATAAAGGTATTGTAACCGGTCTTGGAACAGACGGTTATACTCACGATATGATGGAATCCTGGAAGGTTGCCAATGTTCTTCATAAACACCATCTCTGCGATCCAAACGCAGCATGGGGAGAAGTTCCGCAGATGCTCTTTGAAGGAAATGCCAAGATTGCAAACCGTTACTTCAAGAAAGAATTGGGCGTATTAAAAGAAGGGGCAGCAGCAGATGTAATCGTAATTGATTATGATCCGCTGACACCAATGCGCGCAGACAATGTGAATGGACATCTTTTATTCGGCGTAAACGGAAGTATGGTACAGACTACTGTATGTAACGGAAAGGTTCTTATGAAAGACCGCGAAGTTCTCGTATGCGATGAAGCCAAGATGATGGCTGACTGCCGTCAGGCTGCAAAAGAACTGGCTGACGATATTAATTTTGGAAAGTAAATAGAAGGGGAAGCGGCAGCTTCTGCTGCCTCTCCCTTTAGGAGGATTTTATATGAGCGAAAGAATGACTTGTATGCCCTTTGAACATTTGATGAATTGGGTATTAACAGAAAAGAAAGAAAAAAGTACAGTATTCGGACTCCACAGACCATATGTGGCAGACACCGCCAAAAAAATGCAGATTTTTGAAAGAAATCTGGAAACACCAGTAGGACCGGCAGCAGGCCCTCATACACAGCTGGCACAGAATATCATCGCTTCCTATTATACAGGCGCACGTTTCTTTGAACTGAAAACCGTACAGAAAATGGACGGAGAAGAACTGGCAGCATGCATTAACAGACCATGTATTCTGGCAGAAGACGAGTGCTACAACTGCGAATGGTCCACAGAACTCTATGTTCCCCAGGCTATGGGCGAATATATCAAGGCATGGTTCATTCTTCATGTGATTGCAAAAGAATTTGGTCTTGGAGATGCAGACGGATTCCAGTTTAATATTTCTGTTGGTTATGACCTTGCAGGAATCAAGGAACCGAAGCTGGATCACTTCATTGACTGTATGAAGGATGCAAAGGACACCGAAATCTTCAAAGAGTGCAAACAGTGGCTTCTGGATCATGTGGATCTGTTTGAGCATGTAACCAAAGAAGACATTGAGGCAATTCCATCAGAAATCTGTAATTCTGCTACAATTTCCACCTTACATGGATGTCCTCCAAATGAAATCGAGAGCATTGCCAACCACCTGTTTAAAGAAAAACATCTGAACACCTTTATTAAATGTAATCCAACACTTCTTGGCTATGAATTTGCAAGAAAGACCATGGATGATATGGGCTACGATTACATGATGTTCGGAGATTTCCATTTCCTGGATGACTTACAGTACGAAGATGCCATTCCAATGTTCAAACGTCTTCAGGCGCTGGCAGATGAGCTTCATTTGGCATTTGGCGTGAAGATCACCAATACTTTCCCGGTAGACGTGACCAGAAACGAGCTTCCAAGTGAAGAAATGTATATGTCCGGAAAATCCCTGTTCCCGTTATCCATTGCTCTGGCAGCCAGACTTTCCAGAGAATTTGACGGCAAACTTCGTATTGCTTATTCCGGCGGAGCAGATTACTACAACATTGACCGCATCGTAGGCTGTGGCGTATGGCCGGTTACCATGGCAACCACACTCTTAAAACCAGGCGGATATCAGAGATTCTCTCAGGTTGCAGAAAAAGTAATGAAAGACGGCGTGGGAGAATGGAAGGGCATTGATGTACAGGCTCTGGAAAAACTGGCAGAAGATGCCAAGACAGACGCTCATCACGTAAAGAATATCAAACCTCTTCCACAGCGTAAGATTGACAGAGAAGTTCCTCTTCTGGACTGCTTCTTTGCACCATGTCAGGAAGGATGTCCAATCCATCAGGATATTCCTGCATATGTAAAACTGACAGGAGAAGGCAAATACGCAGATGCCCTTCGGGTGATCCTGGAGAAAAATGCCCTTCCGTTTATTACAGGTACCTTATGTGCCCACAATTGTATGAGCAAATGTACCCGTAACTTCTATGAAGAGTCTGTCAATATCCGTGGCACCAAGCTGGTAGCTGCAGAACAGGGTTATGATGCAGTGATCGGAGAAATCAAAGCAGGAACCGGCAATGGCAAAAAGGTTGCTGTAATCGGTGGTGGTCCTGCTGGTATTGCATCTGCATATTTCCTGGCAAGAGCAGGCGCAGCAGTGACTGTATTTGAAAAAGAAGAAAAATTAGGCGGCGTGATCCGTTATGTGATCCCGGGATTCCGTATTCCGGAGGCTTCCATTGACAAAGATGTTTCCTTCATCGAGAAGATGGGCGTGGAAATTAAGACCAATACAGAAATTACTTCCGTAAAAGATCTGAAAGAGCAGGGTTACGATGCAGTGATCGTGGCAGTTGGAGCCAACAAGCCAGGTACATTGAAGCTGGAAAAAGGAGAGACCATCAACGCTCTGAAATTCCTTGCAGACTTTAAGGCCAATGACGGAAAAGTAGATTTAGGCAAGAACGTAGTTGTAATCGGTGGTGGAAATACAGCTATGGATACTGCAAGAGCAGCAAAACGTACCGAAGGTGTAGAACACGTTTATCTGGTATACAGAAGAACCAAACGCTACATGCCGGCTGCAGAAGATGAACTTCTGGAAGTATTAGAGGATGGCGTAGAGTTTAAAGAACTGTTAGCTCCGGTGAGCCTGGAAAACGGCAAGCTTCTCTGCAAGAAGATGGAACTGGGCGCTATGGATGCATCTGGACGTGCCAGCGTAACAGAAACAGAAGAAGTAGTGGAAGTTCCGGCAGACAGCGTAATCGTAGCAGTTGGTGAAAAGGTTCCAACAGAATTCTACGAAGCCAACGGAATCAATGTAAATGAGCGCGGCAAGGCTAAATTAAATGCAAAAACTCTGGAAACCAGTGTGGAAGGCGTTTACCTTGCAGGGGATGGTGCTAACGGCGCTGCAACTATCGTGGAAGCTATCCGTGATGCACAGCTTGTGGCAGAAGCAATCCTTGGTGCTTCCGTAGTGAAGGATCAGCCAGTGACCGGTGAAGAAGCAGCCTGCTTCTCCAAGAAGGGTATCCTGGGCGAAAGCAAAGATGCAGCAAAAGAAAGCGATCGTTGCTTAAGCTGTAATAAGGTTTGTGAAAACTGTGTAGACGTATGTCCAAATCGTGCCAATGTTTCCATTAAGGTTCCTGGTATGGAAATGAACCAGATCATTCATGTGGATTATATGTGTAATGAGTGCGGTAACTGTAAGACCTTCTGTCCATATGCAAGCGCACCGTACAAGGATAAATTCACTCTGTTTACCAACGAGGCAGATATGGCTGACAGCACCAACGACGGATTTACTGTTCTTGATGCAGCAGACAAGAAATGTAAGGTACGTCTCCAGGGCAAAGAAGTGCTTTGCAAGGCAGATGACGACAAAGATCCGGTTTATGAAGGCATTCGCAAACTGATTTGCGCAGTAATTGATGATTACAGCTATTTACTGATGTAAAAGCTGCCATATTATGTTATAATGAATAGAATAAGGCAGGTTTCCCTGATCGGGAGCCTGCCTTAGATGTGAAAACTCCAGACTGGCAGACAATAGCCAGTCTGGAGTTGTATTAGAAAAGGGATACACTCCGGAGATTCGGATGGTATGCGAAACAGAAGAGGTGAGAAAATGTATACATTTCATGTAAATGGAAAAGAAGTAAAAACACAAAAAAAACAATCTCTGCTGCGTTTCCTTCGTGACGAACTTCATCTGACTTCCGTCAAGGACGGATGCAGTGAGGGCGCCTGTGGAGCCTGCACCGTCATTATTGATGGGGAAACCTGCAAATCCTGCGTCCCCACCACAGACCGGCTGGAAGGAAAACAGATTATTACCGTAGAAGGTCTGACTGACTGGGAATCTCAGGTATTTACCTATGCATATGGAGAAGCGGGAGCTGTGCAGTGCGGTTTCTGTATTCCAGGTATGATCATGTGTACCAAAGCTCTGTTGGATAAGAATCTGGACCCTACAGAAGATGAGATCAAATATGCATTGCGAAACAATTATTGCCGTTGTACCGGATATGTCAAGATCATTGCAGCAGTGAAGCTTGCGGCGCAGATCATGAAGGCGGGACAGATTCCTTTGGCAAGTGAAACGGACTGGAAAATGGGTTCCAGAGTTCATCGACTGGATGTGGAAGAAAAGGTCCTGGGTACAGGAAAATATCCAGACGACTTCTATATGGACGGTATGTGCTACGGATCTGCTCTTCGGAGCAAGTATCCAAGAGCAAGAGTTCTCTCCATTGATACTCAGGCGGCAAAAGAGCTTCCTGGTGTGGTTGCCGTACTCACCGCAGAGGATATTCCGGGACAGAATAAGATCGGCCATATCAAGCATGACCAGTATACCCTGATCCCAGTGGGTGGACTGACCCATTATCTGGGAGATGCCATTGCGCTGGTGGCAGCGGAAGATATGGAAACTGTAGAAAAAGCCAAAAAGCTGATCAAAGTAGAATATGAGGTGCTTCCGGCCATCCACAATGTGGAAGAAGCAGCCGCACCGGATGCACCCCTGGTATTTGACGAGGAAACCTCCAATGTACAGGCATATAAACATGTAAACCGTGGAAATGCAGAAGAAGCCATTAAGAATTCTGCTCATGTGATCACACAGCATTTTGAAACCCCATGGACGGAACATGCCTTTTTGGAACCGGAATGTGCAGTGGCCTATATCGATGAAGATGAGGATGTGATGATCATATCCACAGACCAGTCTGCCTACTGTACTTATCACGAATGCAGTCTTCTTCTGGGAACCGATAAGGTGAAATGTGAAAATGGTCTTGTGGGCGGAGGATTTGGAGGAAAAGAAGATATGACTGTGCAGCATCATGCCGCACTGATTGCTTATTGTACCAGACGCCCGGTGAAAGTTCGTCTTAGCAGACCGGAATCTCTTCTGGTTCATCCAAAACGTCATCCATTCTTTATGGATTTTACCATTGGCTGTGACGAAAATGGAAAGATTATGGGAGTGAAGGCAAAAGTAACTGCTGATACAGGCGCCTTTGCTTCTTTAGGCGGTCCGGTGTTGGAGCGTGCCTGTACCCATGCGGCAGGTCCCTATGCTTACGAAAACTTTGAGATCGAAGGAACCGCTTATTATACCAACAATCCACCGGCGGGGGCTTTCCGTGGTTTCGGTGTGACCCAGACCTGTTTTGCCATGGAATCTCTTTTGAACCAGATGGCAGATGAAGTAGGAATTACACCTTGGGAGATCCGTTACCGCAATGCCATTCGTCCATGGCAGACTTTGCCAAACGGTCAGATTGTAGACGATTCCACCGGACTTGTGGAGACTCTGGAAGCAGTAAAAGAGGAATACGACGAAGCCATGAAGGCAGGCAAACCAGTGGGAATTGCCTGTGCTATGAAGAACTCCGGTGTCGGCGTGGGACTTCCTGACTGGGGACGTGTGAAGCTGATCGTGGAAGACGATGACAAGCTGCATATTTATTCTGGCGCATCCTGTATTGGTCAGGGACTTGGTACGGTTCTGGTACAGATGATCGTAAGTCACACGGATCTGGATCGGGATGAAATTGTCTACGAACGAAGCAATACCTGGATTGCTCCGGATTCCGGAACCACTTCCGGTTCCCGTCAGACACTGGTAACAGGAGAAGCCTGCCTGCGTGCCTGCAAAAAGCTCATGGAAGCAAAGGGTGAGGATAAGAGCTTAAAAGACCTTCGGGGACAGGAATTTTATGGGGAATACCTGGCTAAGACCGATCCTCTCGGAGCAGATGTACCAAACCCGGTTTCCCATGTTGCTTATGGTTATGCCACGCAGATGTGTATTCTGGATCAAAAAACCGGAAAAATCGAAAAAATGGTGGCAGCTCATGATGTAGGCAAAGCTGTCAATCCATTGTCCTGCGAAGGCCAGATTGAGGGCGGAGTAGTCATGTCCATGGGATTTGCCCTGACAGAGCAGTATCCCATTGATGAAAACTGCAAACCCATCGAGAAATACGGTTCTCTGGGTCTGTTCCGTGCCCATCAGATTCCGGAGATCAAGGCGATCGTAGTCGATAAACCAGGTTTGAAGGTAGCAGGCGGCGCCATTGGAATTGGTGAGATCACTTCCATTCCTACAGCTCCTGCGATTTCCGACGCATATTATCGTTATGACGGAAAGCGCCGCACGAGTCTTCCGTTATCGGATACACCATATGAAAGGAAGGGTTGAACCATGGCAGTAAAGAAAAAATTTCCCTATCGCGCAGCAGTAGTTGCCTGCAACGGCGGCTGCCGGGCAAGTGAAGACCCAGGGTGTAAATATGGGTGCATTGGCTGCGGAAAATGTGTAGAAGCCTGTAAGTTTGGCGCCATTGCCATCAATGAAATCGGAGTGGCAGAAATGGACGAACAGGCATGTATTGCCTGTGGCAAATGTGCAAAAGTATGTCCTCAGGGTGTCATCCATGTTCATGAGGTTGCAAATTATATTGTAGTAAAATGTTCCAACAAGGAAAAGGGCAAGGCAGCCAGGGAAGTCTGCAAGGTAAGCTGTATTGGCTGTGGCCTTTGTGAGAAAAACTGTACCGCAGATGCCATCCATGTGATTGACAACTGCGCTGTGATCGACGAAGGTAAATGTTTAAGCTGCGGTATGTGCGCAGTAAAATGTCCGCGCCATGCCATTGTGGATTTGCGAGGAGTTTTGACAGAGAAATAAAATAGCGTATGTGAGGCAGGGTATGTTTCTGTAAAAGGAAAGGTACCCTGTCTTTTTTTCGGTAAAATAACGGTCATTTTTTCATGTTTCAGAGACGGTATCTGATTGAAAAAGAAAAATATTATAAAATATAGGAGATACAGGGAAGCCAGTTTACAATCTTCTCTTCTTTTGTCTCTTTATAGACAAGAGAGGAGGTGACATAGATTGAAGAACGGAGAAATAATCACGATTGGCCTGTTAGGAAGTACGATTGCTTCATTATTTGGCGGTTGGATAGTTTTTTGCAGACACTGGTTCTATTTATGGGAATTGACTGGTTTACCGGTGGGATTCTTCTTCCAGTAGTTTTTGGTAAAAGTCCAAAATCGTCAAATGGAGCTTTGGAAAGCCATGCGGGATGGAAAGGGCTGTGCAGGAAGGGGATGACGTTGTTCTATGTGTTGATTGCATCAAAATTAGACATGTTCATGGGGACCGAATATCTTCGTAATGCCGTTTGTATAGGATTTATTGCAAATGAAGCGCTGTCTATTTTGGAAAATGCAGGGCTGATGGGTTTACCTATGCCTGCACAGTTAAAAAAAGCAATTGCATTATTAAAGGAAAGCGCAGAAAAAGAGTGAGATGGTATCTATGTTAGAATCTCCTGCAGAATCGTTCATAAAAAACTCATTCTGCAGGAGATTCGTGAATGCAAAGAAATTTGAAATGTAAAAATTTTGTGGGCATGAAAAAAATAAAAATTTTTTTACATGCCCTTTTGGTATGTTTTGAGAAGAAAATTATTCAATTAATTTCAGGAAAGTAACAGTATCACAGATACCGGTAACAGAAAGTTTGCTTTCAGTTTGGAATTTTTTTAAAGCAGTCAGGCATCCCTCTCCGAAGATACCGGGATATTCCACGCCATTTGGTTGAATGCCATGAAGGAGAAGGAGAATCTGACATGCGGTTACCATATACTGTATTTCACCATATGTTACATAATGGCTGCCCAGGGCTGCTTTGGTGGCAGGTCCCAGGATACCGTCTACCTTTAGGGCAGATCCGTAATCCAGATTCATAGCATTCTGCAGAACTTTGGTGCCAGCTTTTTTTGTAGCGGTATCTCTGATATTGGTAAGAGAAATAGAATCACTTATAAAAGCATTGATCGCACATTGGCCTTGCTGGATCAAGGTGTTGTCAGAAACAGGTTCATTTTCTTCTATGTAACGAAGAATACAGTTCCATGGCCGATTGTAATAATTTCTAATACAGATTTCTTTTCCCGTTTGGTCGCCTGTTTGTCTACCGGTGATCGTGCCATTTTCATTTATGCTGGCATGAACGATCTTTCCATTTCCAATGTACATGGCAGTGTGATAAGCGGTGTTTAATAAAACGTCCCCCCGCTTTAGTCCGGCGCCATTAGGTAAGGTAATACGAGAAGTGACATCCTGAAAACCACAGGCCAAAAATACAGATCTCATAGTTCTTGTATTGATTGCGCCATTTGTTTTTACGGGTACGCCAACGGCTTCCCATGCACTGATGATAGCTGAAGAACAGTCGTAGTCCGGTCCCCAACGGTTTGACTGATCGTAACCATGTTTTGGCTCGGTGGCCAGGTGGATCATCCATTGTGTTGCTTTCTCAATCTTTCCCATTTCAAAACCTCCTATTTTTCATATAATCTCTCGGAATCTTTAACCCCCTAAAATCAAGGCTTTCAGATTCCTTT
>CALCDJ010000033.1 GCA_937900135.1 uncultured Blautia sp.
CCCCTGTTACCGCCGTGAAAGGGCGGTGTCTTAACCGCTTGACCATGGAGCCTTACTTTTCGCTGTTGTCTATCACTGTCGACCTCAGCGAAAATTATAATACCACACCCGGATATATTTTGCAAGAGGTAATTTGAATTTTTTTTATTTTTTCACCTTATTTTTTTATCACTCTGAAAAGTCCGCAAAAACAGCCCGGGCTTTTTCAAACGCCTCCTTTCCTCTTACTGTGAGAAGAACTTTTCTGCAATCCAGCCCTGTTCCTTCTAACAGATCCCTGCCCTGTTCCAAGCTTATATAAATCCCCTCCGATGGATTGCTGAGACAGGCGGCAGCCTGACACTCCGCCCAGTCTGTTTCAATAGATCCAGATTTTTCAGTATTTTCACGACTGCTGCTTTCTGTATTTTCCAAACCATCCTCAGCTATATGGTATTGAAGCCCTTGGTTGCTCTTTTCCCAAAAGGCTGCAAGCCTCCTTTTTGAAATTGTATGGCCGTAAGGATCTTTTAAATGCTTTAATGTGTTCTTTCCTGCCAGAAGCATTGGAATATTTCCAATTTCCATATCCCTATAGGTCTTTCCTTCCATCTTAAATTCTTTCAGATCCACAGCCAGAAGAACTGTACTCATGGTATAATCGTCCAGCTTTAATTCCACAGGAATTTCCAGTACAGGAGAAAAGGAAACAAGTCCCTGTATCTTTTCCACCTGTTTCAAAAGCCTCTGGTCATATGTCATATTTCCCAGAGAGACCACAGCCTGATATTCCCCTGTCATTCCTGTAAGAAACGAAACTGCAAGACGGATTAAAAGGTAAAGGATTCCTGTTATAAAAACTGCTCCCAAAATAAACATTGGGTAAAAATGTCTTTTTTTACATTTTCCCATTGGAAACCTCCTGTCTTATCTCCTCCAGAAGTATTTTCTGCTTCCTAATCCTGTGCATAAGCAAAAAAATCAGACATACCATGCCGCAGACTGCAGCAGCAAATACAGAATACCACCAGTTATTTGCCTTTTTGGGCTTTTCTATATTCAGGGTCTGGAGCCTGGGCTTTTGAATCTTTGTTTCATACTCTTTCACCTGTTCATAATGCTTCCCTTCCCCATCCTCATATCTAAGCGTAATCTTCCCTGTCACATTTCCATACATTTCTTTTTCATCCGTTCCCTCATCCCTGCCTGAGGCCTCCATGGTACGGGTTCCTACAAAAATCCGCATAGTTCCTGTATTTTCTGTTCCTGCCTCCATATTTCCCAAAAAAATCTCTTCTTTTGGAAACATTCCTGTTCCTTCCAAAGTAACACGAGCATTAAAAATCCCGGTTCTGCTTACGTTTTGCACACGAATCCCCATATTTACTGTATCTGTGGAATATACTTCTGCCGGAAGGTTATCACAGTCCAAATTCGCCCGTACTTTCTGTTTAACTGAAAGTTCCGTCTTCTCCGTTCCTGCTGCCGCAGTTCCTTTTTTATCCTCATATTCAAAAGAAAGAGTTACCGGAACAGTCCCCTCCTTTGCATCCACAGCTGCCTCAATCCTATTTGAAACAGTGATCCTGCCGCCGGGACTGATCTTTTCAAAATAAAAGGAGTTTTTATCAAACTGGATTCCCGGTGTTTCTGTGGAAAATACCAGTTTTAGATTATAAATCCCCTGATTGTTGCTTTTATTCTGCAAAACAAATTCCACTTCTTCAGAACTTCCGGCTTCCATGTCCTTTCCTGTAAGGCTGCAGCTCTCCAGCAATATCTTTGGCTGCCGTATTAGTTCTTCTTTCTGCCCGGAAGAAGCCTCTGCTCCTGAAAAACCTGCGCTGCCGGAAGATACCTGTACTTCTGCCTCTGCTTCCATACCGTTTCCATCTCCAAAGAGCTCTTCCTCCTTCTGATTTCCTTTTTCAGGATAAATATTCAGATTTTCAATATTCATAGAAAATCCCGGAGTTGGCAAAGGAGACAGCTCGGGTTCCGGTGAAATCTCAGGATCCGGCACATCAGTAGGCGCTGGAGCAGAAGTCGGTTCCGGTATCAGAGTAACCTCTGGGATCACTGTAGGATCTGGCATCACAGAAGGCTCCAATTCTACAAAAATGTCTGAACTTACTTCGTCAGCAAACAGCTCTGCACCGTACACTTTTTGTTCTCCGTTTATATTCCACTGATTTCCCGCCATAATCTGCAGACACAGGATGAAAATTCCTGCTTCCAGCCTTCCCTTTTTCATCGTTCCGCCTCCTCCCTTTCCTTCAAAATCCCTCCGTCCATCTCAAAAACCCGGTCGCACAAAATCCGTATATCTTCCTCATTATGGCTTGCCAGAAGGATAGTCTTTCCCTGGGATTTCAGCTCCAAAAGAATTTTTCTCATATCCTCCACCCCATGTTTATCCAGACCGTTAAAAGGCTCGTCCAGAACAAGAAGCTCCGGCTCTTCCATAATGGCCTGCGCAATTCCCAGACGCTGCCGCATACCAAGGGAATATTTTGCCACAGACTTCTTCATGTCAGGATCCAGCCCCACTTTTTTCATTACAAGCCGTATCTGAGCCGATGTGATCCGGCGGTTCATGGACGCCAGAATCTCCAGATTACGAAATCCTGTAAGATCCGTAAGAAAACCCGGGCTTTCAATGATCACGCCAAGGCTTTCGGGAAAATCCACTTCTTTTCCGATGTTCTTTCCCTGAACCCATATGGTTCCTGACGTTACTGGAAGAAATCCGCAGATACATTTCATCAGAACTGTTTTTCCTGATCCGTTATTTCCCACAATACCGCAGACCTGCCCCTCATACAAAGTAAGCTCTGCTTCTTTCAGTACGCAGTCTTCTCCAAAATATCTGCTTGCCTTATCTACCTGGATCACAGGCTCAGATTTCTTCCACCCTGTCATAAAGAATCCCTCCATAAAGCGCCATCAGCATCCCCAGAAGAACAAAAAGAAAAAGCCATAGTCCCAGACCCTTTTCTCCCCATTCTGCGCTTCCCTCCATCCATTGAGGCGGGTAAAGCCACAGCGCTTTTTTAAAATACCGATCCCTTAAAATCACACAGAAATAATAAAGAACAAAAGGGAATCCAAAAGCCAGATATACCGATCCTGTAAGCCCGGCAAAAATCCCTCCTCCTGTGCTTAAAGCCGCTGCCACAAGTCCGCAGCGAAGCAGGATTCTTCCAAGCTCCGCCATCTGGCCCCATGGGAATTTTCCCTGAGCCTCCAGAGGAAAAAAAATCATAAAATACGCCAAAAACATCAGCGCCCCTGCCAGAAAAACAGAAAGAAATCCACCAAGAGCAGTAGTAAATACTTTACATTCCACATAATAGCGCCTTCCGGTCCGTGGAAGCGCTGTTTTTAAAAACCCACCCTGCCGCTCACGGATAAAGGAATCGCTCCATGGCAGAACTGCTGCAAGAGGAAGAAAAAATATCATGGCGTTTGATTTCAGAGCTTCTGTTTCCATGTCTACAAAACTTCCTGGATTTAAAAGTCCTTGAAGCTCAGGATAAGAAGCGCCCAGACTAATTCCGGCCATAGCTGTCATAAATCCCAGCCAGAAGCCTTTGCCCTTAAGCATTCTCATTATTTCATTTCCCATATCAGTCCTTTTCTCCCAGAAATACAAAGGAATATGTTTTCAGCCTTTTTATACAGAACAATGTAAGAAGCGCCAGAACCCCAAGAAATACCAGAACAGACTGCCCTATGGAAGGCAGGCGATCATAGCCAAAATTATGTCTGCCATAAGAGGCATGGCTTAAAGGGCTGAGCCAGCCGATCAGCACATTGACCCGGAACATCTCATATTTTTCATATCCCAAAATTCTGGCAAGGGCCTGAGGGTCCAGCAAAAAACCATACAGACAAAAAAGAAGTCCTGTGACCATTCCTCTATTTTTTCCCGGCAGAAGATTTCCTGCCAGGATCACACTCCCAAGACAGAGGATGTAAAGAAACAAAAGAAGTATCACCAAGGCAGCGCATCCAAAAGGAGAAATGCTTTCCATCACCTTTACCGTAGATGGTACGCAAAGGATTTCTCCCAATCTGGAATAAGCCAGCATAGCGGCCGTATCGCTCCAGATATTTCCCGGATAGCTGTTGCTGGCGCACAAAATCATAGTTGAGCCCATCATAAACAATGTATAAATCCCTGCCGCCAAAGCCATATAGATCATTTGCCCCAAAAGCCATCGAGTCTTGGTTGTCCGGTACAGATAATAAGGAGTCACTGCGCTCCATACAGGAAGATCAGAAAAAAGAAGCAAAAGAAGCACAGAGCTTAAAAGAATAGCCGTACTATCTCCAAAGGTCCACAGAAACGGTTCCAGCATCTGCACAGGCGATTGGTAAGTATCCATTACAGGCATGATCCTGCTGCTCAAAAGAAAACAGAGAACAAAACCCAGAAGAAAGGTCAGTATAACCCTTGGTCTTTTAAAAAAGCCCCTGAAATCATAGCGGATCACTGCCAGAATTTGTTTTACAGCTTTTTGGCTTCTTTTTGTCCTGTCCATCCCTTTTCCTCTAATATCCCAACCCTCTGTCAATCACACTGCCGTCTATAGCGTTGATGGTAAGATAACTTTCATATTGGGGCGCATAAAGGAAATTCTCTGATCCGGTTTCCCATTCCGCCCCTTCCTTATAAGTGCCTTCATAGCTTCCAAAGAAATCCCAGGCAGGAACAAGCACGCCGGAACGGCTGTCAGATTTTGGTTCATAAATTCTTGTGTAACCGAATGCGATCCGGTCTATTTTGTATGTAAGTTCTTTTGCATTCTCCATATAATCAGCGTTTTGAATAAGCATCATTTTTTCGTAAATATCCATGATTTCATCAAAGGATTTCAGTTTTACATTTTCTGTTTTTGTTTTTCCAATATCGTACTGGTCGATTAGCTGTACATCATCAATTCCCTCATCCGTTACACAAAAGTCCATCTTCTCATAAAGCCAGCTTTCTGATTCAGCTCCCATATCGTTGCCGTACAGCTCGCCTCCCTGTTCCTCTGTATAAGTAATGGGAATTTCTCCCAGCTTTCTCGTGTAATGAAGGATATAGCCGGTATCTGTCAGCACAAGCTTCTGATCTTCACCGCTTCCCTTTTGATAAAGACAGAGTCCGTACTCCCAGTCTCCAAGCACCATATCCGGGATCTGAAGCTCCTTCACCTTCTCGTCTGCAAGAGCTTTGGCTTCTTCCAGAGAAATTCCAATTTCGTCTTTCAGCTCTTCTTCTGTTGGAACCCATTCTGTATCCACCCATTGGGAGGAACCTGCAAGCTTACTGTAATAATCATATCCGTCCCAATGCATAAATTCATTGATTATACTTTCCTTTTCATAACGGCTCTGGTTGCGGATTTCCACAGACATAGGGGCTGCTCCATAGGAGTTCATACTGTAATTAAAAGCATTTCCATCTTCTGTAACTGCCACTCCAACAAAGTAATCATCCATGGTGTAGTCTCCTTCTTCCCCTTTCAGGCCAAACTGAGGCTTCACCTCCTTCAGTGTGCGGGTTTCAGGGGCTGTCTCATACTCCTTTTCCAGGTCTTCAATGGTCTGATTAATGTCCAAATAATAATTCCCATTCTCATCCTTCCCAAGACCGTTAGGATCCAGATTTCCCTTTGCAAGGTTGGCTTTCCACCAGGTCAGCTCCTTTTGTACCACATCCTTTGTACGGGTATAGTAGCTGTGTGAGGTATAGATCTTTGCATTTTTAAAAAAAGTATCTGTGATAAGATCCATCTGTTCCTGTCCAAAGGGATGCTGCGTTACCTCGATCACAGAAACATGGTCTGTATCAGGAATCTCTACCTTCGCATCTGTTACTATTTTAAGGTTTCCTGTGGTATCTGCTGTCTCGCTATGATAAGTTTCCGGCGCTCCTACTGTTTCCCGGATATTTTTACCGGACAAAACTTCTGTATTTTCCTGTTCTTCTGCCTCCTCTTCATACAATATTTCTTTTATATTTCCCTTCTTTTTTACAAGAGAACTCTCTGGTGTTTCTGCGCATCCGGTCAAAAAAAACATCTCGGTCATCATTACCAGAATAGCTGTTACGATTCTTTTTTTCATGGTCTGTCTCCTTTCCTGGCGAATCATACAAAATTGCTGTCTGTCCTTTCTGCTTCCAGAATAACAGAATCTTTTTACCGGATATCCTCCATTTTGTAACCGCTTTGTAACCATGAAAGAATCACCCTTGTTCCTTTTTCAGGTTCGCTTTCGATAGACATTTTCCAGTGATGAAGATCTGCAATTTCCTTACAGAGCGCCAGTCCAAGTCCTGCGCCTCCTTCCTTTCTGGAGCGTGACTTATCCACCATGTAAAAGGCTTCCGTTACCCGTTCAAGGTCTTCCGAGGTAATCCCACGCCCATAATCTTCCACAATAAGCGCCTTATCCTCAGCTATTATCCTGATTTTTCCACCTTCCTCTGAGGCTTTTCCTGCGTTGTCCACAAGATTCAACACAAAGCTTGTCAAAAGGTCCACATCTGCTGTTTTTTGGAGATCTGAAGGGCTGCATTGGACTTCCAGCTGAATTTCCTTTTCTTTTAAAGTAAATCCCGTCAGAGCTTTTATATGGTTCAGAAATTTTCCCACCTGAAAGCTTTGAAGATTCAGCCCTGATTTTTCTTCCTCATAGAGTCCGGTAAGCTCCAGAATTTTAACAGACAGCCTAGAAAGGCGACTGCACTCCTTTTGAATATACCGAAGAGCCTGCTCCCGTCTTTTATCGCTTAAGCGTACCGTAAGGAGAGTATCCGCATAGCCCATAATGGCCGTCATAGGTGTTTTCAGCTCATGGGCAAGGCTTCCCAACATTTGCTGCTGTCTTCTGTTTGTTTCTGTCAGTTTCTGTATACTTTCCTCAATGGTAGCAGCCATATGATTAAAGCTGCATGCCAGCTCTCCCAGCTCGTCTTTCCTTCCCTCTGATACCCGGATCTGATATTTTCCTTCTGAAATAGCTGCGGCAGCCTTTTTTAATTCCATCAGAGGGCGCATGGTGGCAAAAAGACTTTTCCATATGATAAATCCCCCCACGACCAGAAGAAACACAGTAATCAAAAATCCCTTTAAAAAAAGACGCTCTGTTCTCTGATAAATTTCCGTAACATCCTGATAATACAAAATTCCTGCCTGTATGTTGCTGTCAGATATCTGCGTAAAGGTCAGCATGAGTTTTCTTCCATCTATGGTCTGTATTGGTACTTCTCCGTTATTTTCTCCATTTACTTCGCTGATTCCCATATAATCAAATTCATAGGGTGTGGCATTGCAGATCCATTCTCCATGCTGATAAAAAGCTCCATAATTCCCAAAAACATCCCGAAATGACTGAACTGCAGCCAGCT
>CALCDJ010000034.1 GCA_937900135.1 uncultured Blautia sp.
AGAACACCAGCCTTCCAAGCTGGATACGTGGGTTCGATTCCCATCACCCGCTCTTATGCGATAGTGGCGTAGTTGGTAACGCGCGACCTTGCCAAGGTCGAGACCGCGGGTTCGAGCCCCGTCTATCGCTCTGAAAGACTCTGAATGATTCAGAGTCTTTTTTTGTTTATTGATTAGGAAGGTAGTACATTTTGTACCAACCTTCCTGAGAAAAACGGCTTTGCCAGGTTTATTCCGGCTGTTCTTGGGCAACCACACCATAAAAGGTAAGCAGATAGATTCCACATAATCCCACCAGGCCATAGATCACTCTGGAAATCCAGGACATGCTTCCGAACAGAAGGGATACCAGATTCAGATTAAAAAATCCGATCAGTCCCCAGTTGATGGCGCCAATCACAGCAATGGTTAAGGCAAAATACTGTAAAAATTTATTTCCCATAGATCTTTCTCCTTTCTGAGCGTGTGTCTGCAAAAAAAGTGTCAGACATACTCTGCCAACAGTGTTTCCCAAAATAAAAAAAATATGCGCATCTGCCAAAAAGACACATGCGCATAAATAAAAATCATATAAAAATTTAAGACAGCTTTAAGATCTGAGAAGTTGTTGTGTTTTCTCCGAAATGAAAGGCTTCCCCGGCGCTTAGAGTAACCTCTGAGGTATCTGCAAGAGAAAATGCCTGACAGACGGTTATAGTTTCACCTGGCTGTATTTCCTTCATAAAATTGTCAATGGATTCCTCCGTGGATTCCGGGATGGCCGGAGAGCAGGCTTCGCCGTTCTGATATGCCTGCAGGCTCACATCTACCATGGCGCTGGAAGGTGCATTTCCATGATTGGTATATTCATAGAAAACCAGAAGGCAGGACTGACCGGAAAGGTCTTTGGCAGTGGTGTGCTGCGTATAATGAATGGAAAACTGATCCGTGGAAAAATCAATGGTATCCGTGGATTCCGGATTCGGTACGGCAGCATTGCTGTCAGATCCGTTTAAGGCCTCACGGATCTCCTCCTCTACGCTCTTGAAGTTGGCGGACATAACCTTTACGGTTTCTTCGTCAAGAGCAACGATTTTCCAGTTTCCATTGGCGTTGATCACCGGATAGGTGAGGGTGGTTTCCGTATACTGATCCTTGAGCTGTCCGGCTTTTTCTGTGAGAAGCGCGGCGAGTTTTTTGCTGATTTCTGCTTCTTCCAGAGCCTCTCCGGAAATGGCGCTGGAAACCACCTGACGCATAAATTCACTGATGGTTTCTTTGTAAATCTCTGAACCGTCAATATAGCGAATGGAAACGGTTACGTTGGCTGTTCCATTCTGAATATTGAATTCATTTTTTTTGATCTCATAAGTCATTTTCTGATTGATACCGCGGAAAAAATCAGTATAGGCTGCATCGCGGATGTCTGCATCATCCAGTGCAGAAAGATCGCTGCTCTGGAGCATACGGCTCATGCCATCCAGATCCATTTTTTGCATATGGGTAAGAAATTCTTCTACAGCTGCCACTGGTTTCTGGCGCTGGATAAAGTAAAAAGCCACGCTGCCGGCAAGTGCAAGAACGATCACAAGCAGCAGAAGAATCAGGCTTACACGACGTTTTTTCTTTGGTGCAGGCGATTCCTGGGATTGCATCGCGTCTGTTTCTAAATTCTGAGCTTCCATAAATCCTCCTTATATAAAATAATTCAGTTTAGGATATCCGTTTTTGGTTATCCGATGGAGTCATTATAGCAGAATCCGTTGACAATGGCAATCAGCCACCCTATAATTAAGTTGACTGACCAGCCGGTCGGTAAAATGCGGAGAATGGAGAGAACAGCCTATGATTTCACGATACAGTGTCAAAAAGCCATATACAGTGCTTGTGTCCATTGTGCTGGTGCTGATTCTGGGAGTGGTTTCCTTTGGAAAAATGAGTACAGACCTGCTTCCCAGCATGAATCTGCCCTATGCCATTGTTATGACTATATACCAGGGCGCCAGCCCGGAAACTGTGGAGACCGTGGTGACAAGGCCCATTGAGCAGGCAATGGCCACGGTTACAGATATTGAGACAGTAAGTTCCCAGTCCAGTGAGAATACCTCCCTGGTGGTTCTGGAATTTCAGGAAAGTACGGATATGGATTCCGCTACCATTGAGATGAGAGAAAAGCTGGATCAGATCAGCGGATACTGGGAAGATACCGTAAGTAAGCCCATGATCCTGAAGCTGAATCCGGATATGATGCCAGTGATGATTGCCGCAGTAGAGGCAGAAGGACTGGAAGAGACAGAGGTAACGGATTTTGTACAGAAGCAGATCGAGCCGGAACTGGAAAGCGTAGCCGGGGTGGCAAGCGTTTCCACCACTGGTAATGTGACAGAGAGTGTGGAGGTTCTGATCCGCCAGGATAAAGTAAAGGAAGCCAATGCCAAAGTACAGAAGACGCTGAAGAAGCAGTTTGCAGAAAAAGAGCAGGAGCTTGCCGATGCGAAGGAAGAACTGGAGGATGGCAGAGAGAAACTTGCTGATACAGAAGAAGAGCTGAAAGAGGGCAAAGAGCAGCTGGAGAACGGTAAGGCCCAGCTTGCGAAGGGCCTGGAGCAGGGATCGTCCCAGATGCTTTCTGCGCAGCAGGAGATCACAGAAGGAGTGAACCAGCTGAATAAACAGCTGGATGAACTGGAACAAAAGGAAACCCAGTTAGAAGAAGGACTTGCACAGATCCAGCAGGGGAAGACACAGACAGAGGATGCCCTGGGAAGCATTTCAGATGCCCAGACCGGACTGGAACAGCTGAAATCCGGGAGAGATGCCATTGCCGCACAGGAGTTATCTCTTCAGGAAAGCATTGCCGGTCTGAAACAGGGAATCGCAGCGATTGATGGACAGATAGAAGCTTTGGACAAAAATCCGGAAGCGCCGGGATATGAGGAACAGAAAGCTGCGCTTATCAAACAGCGGGAAGAGCTTTCTGCCAATCAGAAGGTGGCAGAGGAATCCCTTGGGGCCCTTTCTCAGCAAAAGACCAGTCTGGAGAAGCAGATGGATCAGATTACAGCTTCCCTTGGAAAAGGTTCTGTGGAGGAGGCAGAGGAGTATCTGACTCAGCAGGCAGGAACCCTTTGGGGAACCCTGGAAGAACTGGGACAGAAGGAGAGTCAGGCTCAGGCAGGACTGGAACAGCTGAAGGAAGCAAAAGAGAAATTAAAGGCTATGAAGGAACAGGCAGCTTCCGGTCAGGCTCAGCTGGATGCAGGAAAAATCCAGATGGACACCAAAAAACTTATGGCATCCATTGATATGAGTGTGGCAGAGGCCGGACTCAATCAGGGTCAATCAGAACTGTCTTCTGGAAAGGCCAGGATGGAAGAAGCAGACGCCAGTTTGAAATCCGGACAGGAGCAGTTAAAGGAAGCCAAAAAACAGGCAATGGAACAGGCAGACCTTAGCAAACTGGTAACATCGGAGCTGATCCGGGGAATTCTGGCGGGAGAGAATTTTTCCATGCCTGCAGGATATATTCAGGAGGGAAAAGACGATTATCTGGTCCGTGTAGGGGATAAGGTCCAGGATATGTCCGGACTGGAGGACCTGGTGATCCTGGATCTTGGTCTGGAAGGTCTGGAGCCGATCAGACTTTCAGATGTGGCAGATGTGACAAGACAGGACGACAGTGATAAGATTTATGCCCGGTTAAACGGCAATCCAGGAGTGATGCTTACCATAGAGAAACAGACCGGGTATTCCACCGGGGATGTGACAGACCGTCTTCTGGAACGGATAGAGGAACTGGAAAAGACCCATGAGCAGATTCGCTTTTCTGTATTGATGGACCAGGGCGTTTATATTGATCTGGTGGTGGATTCCGTCCTTTCCAATATGATTTCCGGAGCTGTTCTGGCAGTTTTGATTCTTCTGCTGTTTTTGAAGGACATAAAGCCTACCATTGTGATTGCATGTTCCATTCCCATCAGTGTGGTAGCCACCTTTGTTATGATGTATTTCAGCGGTATTACCCTGAATGTGATTTCGCTTTCCGGCCTTGCGTTGGGAATTGGTATGCTGGTGGATAATTCCATTGTTGTGATTGAAAATGTGGATCGGCTTCGCCAGCAGGGAGTACCGGCAGCAAAGGCGGCGATTGAGGGCGCCAAACAGGTATCCGGCGCCATTGCAGCCTCTACGCTTACCACTATTTGTGTGTTTGCGCCCATTGTATTTACCGAGGGAATCACAAGACAGCTGTTTGTAGATATGGGACTGACCATTGCGTATTCCCTTCTGTCCAGCCTTCTTGTGGCGCTGACTCTGGTTCCTATGATGTCTGCGGGCCTTCTGAAAAAAAGCAAGCCAAAGGAATCAAAGCTGCTGGAAAGAATCAAAGCCGGATATGGAAGAACTCTTCGGGGCGCTCTTTCGGTGAAGCCGCTGGTGCTCCTTCTGGCGCTGGCCCTCTTTGTGGTTTGCGGAATCCTTTCTTTTAAGAAGGGAACTGCTTTTATGCCGGAAATGGAAAGTACCCAGGCAACTATGACCATTACCACAGAAAAGGGAACCCCTCTAAAGGAGACAGCAGCCTGTGCAGATCAGGTGCTGGAACGACTGGAAGGAATTTCTGATATCGAAAGCGTGGGCGCGATGGCAGGAGGCAGCGCTATGGGCGGACTCACCGGAGGAAGCGGCAGTGAAAATCTGGTGGATTTCTATCTTTTGCTGAAGGAAGACAAGGAGTTAAGCGGCAAAGAACTGGAAAAGGAAATCCTGAAACGAACCAGCGATCTGCCCTGTGAAGTTACAGTAACTACGCAGTCCATGGATATGAGCGCTCTTGGAGGCGCAGGAATTCAGATTCATGTAAAAGGAAAGGAACTGGATGAGCTTTCCAGAATTTCCCGGGAAGTGGCGGAACTGGTAAAGAAAACAGAGGGAACCAGAGACGTTTCCAACGGACAGGAAGAAGCGGACCAGGAATACCGGATTCAGGTAAATAAAGAAAAGGCCATGGAGTATCAGCTGACTGTGGCCCAGGTATTCCAGGAAATCCAAAAGAAGCTGGCAGAGGCCTCTCCATCCACAACACTGTCCACAGAAACCAAGGATTACAGCGTCTATGTAAGAGATGAGAAGGATGAAAAGCTGACAAGAGAGCAGCTTTCCAGAATGCCAGTCACCTATACTACGAAGGAAGGTGAGAAAAAAACAGTGGCGCTTTCCCAAATTGCAGATTTTGAGATGGCGCAGGGACCCAAGTCCATCAGCCGTGAGGAACAGACCCGTTATATGACTGTATCAGCGGGAATTGAAGAAGGATACAACATTGGCCTGGTCAGCGAACAGCTGGAAAAAGCCTTAAAGAAGTATGAACTTCCCAAAGGATATACGCTGGAAATGAAAGGGGAAGATGAGACCATTTCCGAGGCAATGGGACAGCTGTATCTGATGCTGGCGCTGGCACTGGTATTTATGTATCTGATCATGGTGGCGCAGTTCCAGGCTCTGATGTCTCCGTTTATCATTATGTTTACCATTCCTCTGGCATTTACCGGCGGATTTCTGGGACTTCTGGCAGCAGATATGGAAGTTAGCGTTATTGCCATGGTGGGCTTTATTATGCTTTCCGGTATTATTGTAAATAATGGAATTGTTTTTGTGGATTATACCAACCAGCTGCGTATGGAAGGGATTCCGAAGAGAGAAGCGCTGGTAAGGGCAGGGCAGGATCGTCTCCGTCCCATTATTATGACAGCCCTTACCACAATCCTTGGTCTTTCCACGATGGCAGCCGGTATGGGTATGGGCGGCGAGATGGTGCAGCCTATGGCAGTGGTTACCATTGGAGGTCTGATTTATGGTACGCTTTTGACCCTATTTGTTGTGCCGTGTATTTATGAACTTTTGAATCGGAAGGAATACAGGAAACAGGAAACAGAGGAGGCGGATGCAGATGGAAATGGAGAAGAATGAGAAGGTTCTGGCCATGTATCAGGCGGTCTGGGAGATGATGGATGAGGGGTACGACGTCCACCGCATGAAGGTGGCAGATATTACCGGACGCGCCGGAATCGGAAAAGGGACTGCCTATGAATACTTCCGAAGCAAGGAGGAACTGGTAAGAAAAGCCCTTTGCTATGAGTTTCAAATGCAGTACCAGGAACTGAAGCTCCTTCTGGAAAAACAGAAAAGCTTTCGGGAGGGAATTTACAGTTGCTTTTCCTGGCTGGAGGATACTACAGAACGGAGAAAACGGTTTACCATACAGGCGATGAAGCAGAAGGCCTTCCGCCTTTCTATGGAAGAAGAGGAAGAAGAAACCGCCTTCAGAGAGCAGCGGGAATGTGGATTTTCCGTGATTCAGGAAATTTTAGGTTTTCTCACAAAAAAAGGAAAAGAAGAAGGGGTGATCGGAGAGAAGGTTCCGGATCGGCTGGCATCCCTTGAGATTCTGTCACAGATTCTGGCTTTTTCTGTTTATCAGGTGGTGGGAAATCCAGCAGGAGAAGAGGAAAACAGCAAGACAAAGCTCTTTTTATATGATACCATTAGAAAAAGTCTCAAATAAAGAAAGGAAAAAACACATGTATAAAAAAGAAGAAGGGTATTTTTCCTCCAAGGCAGACGGACTGGAGATTTCAGTCCTTGCAGTTTTGCCGGAGAAGGAGCCATATGAGGGTGTGGTACAGCTGGTACATGGCATGAGCGAGCATAAGGAACGATATCTGCCGTTTATGGAATATCTGGCAGAGCATGGGTATGTTTCCGTGATTCATGATCACAGAGGTCATGGGAAAAGTGTAGGAAGCCAGGAGGACCTTGGTTATATGTATGGAGCAGGTTCAGAGGGACTGCTTAAGGACATTGAGACAATCAATGAGGAGCTGCACAGGAGGTTTCCCACCCTGCCGCTGATTCTGTTTGGACACAGTATGGGCTCTCTGGCCGTACGCGCCTATACCAGGACTCATGACAGTACCATAGATATGCTCATTGTCTGTGGTTCTCCAAGCAAAAATCCAGGAAGGCTTCCAGGCAAGATCATTGCGAATCTGGGATACCGGATCAAGGGACCAAGAAGTAAGGGCCGGCTTCTGGAAAAGCTGTCTTTTGGCGCATTTGACAAGAAATTTGCCGGGGAAACCGATGGAAGCACCTGGCTCTGTTCTGATCCGGCGGTATGTCAGGCATATGAAGAATCCGTGTTGTGCGGCTTTACCTTTTCTCATGATGCTTACCTGGCACTGTTTGGGCTGATGAAGGATGCTTATGATGAGAAACACTGGCATTGTACCAGACCGGATCTTCCCATTCTGTTTGTCAGCGGAGAGGACGATCCCTGCCTGATCAATGTGAGAAAATTTGCGGAAGCAGTACAGAACATGCGTCATGCCGGTTACGTGGATGTGAAGGGAAAACTGTATCCTGGTATGCGTCATGAAATATTAAATGAGAAAAATAAAGAGCAGGTATTCCATGATATTCTGATCTATATACAGAAAAAACTTGGAACGCCTTCCGAAAAAGAAGAAAAGAAGGAATAAAGTTCTGGTGTCTCGCTCATACTATAAAAAAGAGGAGGGGACACTATGAAAAAAAATGGCGTAATTCTTCTGATCATCCTTCTCTGTGTGGCTTTTCTGGTAAGCTGCGGCAGGGAAAAAAGCCAGTGGGAAGATCAGAAGGGAGAATTGGTTCGATATGAGGCCGGGGAAGTGATTTCCCCGGCTTAAACATTGACCATTTCCGGTGAGATTGTTATAATTTACATAGATGTACGAACATGAGATTCATTCAGAAAAAAATACACATGGAGGAACAGGGAATGAGAGCAAGTGGGGTTTTACTGCCGATTTCCAGTATTCCCTCAGAATACGGAATCGGATGTTTTTCAAAAGAAGCATATGGAATTGTAGATCAGCTGGTGGCAGCGGGACAGAAATACTGGCAGATCTTGCCTTTGGGACCAACGGGATATGGGGATTCTCCTTACCAGTCTTTTTCCACCTTTGCAGGAAATCCGTATTTTATTGACCTGGAGGTGTTTATCCGGGAAGGACTTCTCACAGAGCAGGAATGCAGAAGCTGTGACTGGGGCGGAAGTGAAAGCTATGTGGATTATGATAAGATGTATCAGTCTCGATTCCGTCTTCTTCGCATGGCCTTTGAACGATATGACTGCTCCAGAGATGAGGAATTTGGAAAGTTCGTGCGTACCAACGGTTACTGGCTGGAGGACTACTGTCTGTACATGGCCATCAAGAATGACCAGGGCGGAAAGGGCTGGTGTGACTGGCCGAAGGAATTAAAGGATCGTCATCCCGGAGCATTGAAGGAAGCAAGAGAACGCCTGTTTACAGAAATTCAGTTTTATCGTTTCCAGCAGTACTGGTTTAACAAACAGTGGTGCTGGCTGAAAACCTATGCCAATAACAATGGCTTGAAAATTATTGGGGATGTGCCCATTTATGTGGCTTTTGACAGTGCAGATACCTGGTCGAATCCGCTGTTGTTCCAGTTTGATGAAGAGAATCAGCCGCTGGCTGTGGCAGGCTGTCCTCCAGATGGCTTCTCAGCCACAGGACAGCTGTGGGGCAATCCCCTTTATAGCTGGGAATACCATCGCAACACAGAATATGCATGGTGGATTCAGCGGATGAATCACTGTATGGAATGGTATGACGTACTTCGGATCGATCATTTCCGTGGTTTTGACGAGTATTATTCCATCCCTTACGGAGATGAGACAGCTGAGTTTGGCCATTGGGAAAAAGGACCGGGGCTGGAGTTGTTTAAGATCTTAAAGGAAAAGGTAGAGGATCTTCATGTGATCGCAGAGGATCTGGGCTTCTTAACTGAGAGTGTTCTGGAAATGGTGAAGGAAACCGGCTTCCCGGGAATGAAGGTGTTGCAGTTTGCCTTCGACGGAAGTGAAGACAGTGCATATCTGCCGCACAAATACGATCACAACTGTGTGGTATATACGGGAACTCATGACAACGAAACCACCAGGGGATGGTTTGAGCGTCTGTACGGACATGATCTGGAATTTGCCCGCGCCTATACCAACTGTGAGGACAAGCCAGTGGAGGAATGTGTCTGGGCGATGATCCGCACAGCTTTTGCCAGTGTGGCAGATCTGGCCATTATTCCGGTTCAGGATTATCTGTGTCTTGGAAATGAGGCAAGAATGAATGCCCCGGCAAGTTTTGGAGAAAACTGGAAATGGCGATTAAGAAAAAATCAGTTTTCTGGTTCTTTAATTGAAAAAATACGAAAAATGACGAAATTATACGGCCGGATTTAGGAGCAAAAAAGAATGAGGAAGTTATTGAAATATCTGAAGGGTTATGAAAAAGAGACCATTCTGGCGCCGCTGTTTAAAATGCTGGAGGCCAGTTTTGAACTGATCGTGCCTCTTGTGGTGGCGGGAATTGTGGACGTGGGCATTGCAAACAGGGATACGTCATATATCTGGCGGATGTGTCTGGTGATGATTCTTCTTGGCGTTATCGGGCTTGTCTGCTCCCTGACGGCTCAGTATTTTTCTGCAAAGGCGGCCATGGGCTTTAGCACAGCTCTTCGGAATGCTTTGTTCAGTCATATTGGCAAACTTTCATATGAGGAACTGGACCGTCTGGGGACGCCCACGCTGGTAACAAGAATCACCAGTGATGTGAATCAGGCTCAGACCGGGGTGAATCTGGTACTGCGGCTGTTTCTCCGCTCCCCGTTTATTGTTGCGGGCGCGGTAATCATGTCCTTTGTCATTAATGTACAGGTGGCCTGGATTTTTCTGGCGGCAGTACCTTTGATTTCTCTTGTGATCTATCTGATTATGAAATGGACGGTGCCTATTTATAAGAAGGTACAGAACTCTCTGGATCGGATTTCACAGATTACCAGAGAAAATCATGTGGGAGCCAGAGTGGTACGTGCCTTTGGAAGACAGAAGGAAGAAAATCAGGATTTTCAGGAGACCAATGAGCAGTATACGAAAATCCAGATTGCAGCAGGAAAAATTTCTGCTTTGTTAAACCCGGCTACCCTGGTAATTATGAATTTTGCCATCCTTGCCATTCTCTGGGTGGGGGGCAAACAGGTGAATAACGGGATTCTGACGCAGGGAGAAGTGGTTGCTCTGGTAAACTATATGTCACAGATCCTGCTGGCGCTGCTGGCTCTGGCCAATCTGATCGTGGCAGTAACAAAAGCAACGGCTTCCGCGCTTCGGCTCAACGAAGTGTTTGACACCGCGCCGGGAATGAGTGAGGAAGGAAACAAAAGGCAGGAACCTTATGCAGCTGCTCCCCGTGTGGAGTTTCAGGATGTGACCTTTACGTATGGAGGCACCAATACACCGGCGCTTTCCCACATTAGTTTTACCGCTATGCCAGGAGAAACCATTGGGATCATTGGAGGTACCGGGTGTGGAAAATCCACGCTGGTGAATCTGATTCCAAGATTTTATGATGTCACAGAAGGATGTGTGAAGGTGGATGGCAATCCGGTAAGAGACTATCCTTTTGAACAACTGCGAAAAAAGGTGGGAATGGTACCTCAGCATGCAGTTTTGTTTAAGGGAACCATTGAGGATAACCTGAAATGGGAAAAAGAAGATGCAGGGCAGGAAGAGCTTACAAGAGCTCTCTCCATAGCCCAGGCAAAGGAATTTGTGGATAAGAAGCCAGAGAAGGAAAAATTCATGCTCAGCCAGGGCGGCTCCAATTTATCCGGCGGGCAGAAACAACGTCTTACCATTGCCAGGGCATTGGTGGGAGATCCGGAGATCCTTATTATGGATGACAGCGCTTCTGCTCTGGACTTTGCTACGGATGCGGCGCTTCGTCGTGCCATTCGTGAGGAAACCAGGGATATGACAGTTTTTCTGGTGTCTCAGAGAGCGGCATCCATGAAACAGGCAGATAAGATTCTGGTTCTGGATGATGGGGAACTGGCAGGCATAGGCACCCATAAGGAATTGTTTGAGAACTGTGAGGTTTACCGGGAGATCTGCCTTTCTCAGTTATCAGAACAGGAGGTGAACCGCTGATGCAGCATAAAGAGACATTAAAAAGAGTGTTCCGATTTATCCGTCCTTATCACGGGAGAATTGTGGGAATGCTTCTTCTCGCGGTGGTCACAGTGGCAGCTACCCTGTATACGCCAATTCTTATTGGAAAAGGGGTGGATACCATGCTGGGAGAAGGCAGGGTGCAGACAGAACTCCTTATTCAGATTCTTGTTAAGCTGGGAGCTGTGGTGGTGATCACTGCCGTTTCCCAGTGGCTGATGAATCTTCTTACCAATCAGGTAACCTACCGGGTGGTGGAGGATATCCGTTCCCAGGCCTTCCTTCATCTGCAGCAGGTGCCGATTTCCTACATGGACGCCAATCAGCCTGGAGATATTTTAAGCCGGATTGTAACGGATGTTACCCAGTTTTCAGACGGACTTCTCATGGGATTTACTCAGCTGTTTACTGGTGTGGTGACTATTTTGGGAACCATTGGTTTCATGTTGTCCATCAGTATCAAAATTTCAGTTCTTGTGATTGTTTTGACTCCGGTTTCCTTATTTGTGGCAGGGTTTATTGCCCGCAGAACCTTCCGGATGTTTCAGGAGCAGTCGGAGAAACGGGCGGAAATGACTTCGCTGGTGGAGGAACTGGTGGGAAATCAGAAGATCGTTCAGGCATTTTCCTATGAGAAGCGGGCCAGGGAACGATTTGAAACCGTCAATGAGGAACTGCGGGTATGTGGAATCCGCGCTTTGTTTTTTTCCTCAATCACCAATCCTTCTACCAGATTTGTCAACGGACTGGTTTACACTGGAGTGGGAATCCTGGGGGCATTTACCGTTATGAGCGGAGGCATGTCTGTGGGACAGCTGACCAGCTTTTTGAACTATGCCAACCAGTATACAAAGCCTTTTAATGAGATTTCCGGCGTGATAACAGAACTGGAAAATGCTCTGGCCTGTGCGAAACGGATCTTTGATTTTATGGATACTCCAGCAGAAGCGCCGGACCCGGAAAACGCCCTGGTTCTCACCAGACCCGATGGAAGGGTGGCAATGGAAAAGATTTCCTTTTCGTATCAGCCGGAGGTTCCCCTTCTTTCTGAGATATCCATTGATGTGAAGCCAGGACAGAGAATTGCCATTGTAGGTCCAACAGGCTGTGGAAAAACCACGATGATCAATTTGCTGATGAGATTTTATGACGTACAGAAGGGAAAAATCCTGGTGAGCGGACACCCGGTTACAGAGATGACCAGAGACAGCCTTCGCCGGAATTTTGGTATGGTGCTTCAGGAAACCTGGTTAAAGGCAGGAACCATAAGAGAAAATATCGCTTATGGAAAGCCGGAGGCGACCATGGAGGAAATTGAGCAGGCAGCAAGGAAGGCTCATGCCCACAGCTTTATCAAACGAATGCCAAAGGGCTATGACACCGTGATCGCAGAGGACGGAGGAAATATTTCCCAGGGACAGAAACAGCTGCTCTGCATTGCCAGAGTGATGTTGATGCATCCGGATATGCTGATTCTGGATGAGGCAACTTCATCCATTGATACCAGAACAGAAGTGAAGGTACAGAAAGCCTTTGAGGAACTTATGGAGGGAAGAACCAGCTTCATTGTAGCGCACCGGCTGTCAACCATTCAGGAGGCAGATCTGATCCTTGTGATGAAGGATGGAAATATCATTGAACAGGGTACTCACGAAAAACTGTTGTCCCAGAAGGGATTTTATGCTAAACTTTATGAAAGTCAGTTTGCGGCATCGTAAACAGATGATCAGGAGGAAAAAATGGAAGAACAGAAGAAAGAAGCTTCGGAGAACAATCCACAGAGCAGTCTCCCTACCAGAAGCTATGTGATGATGACCCTTGCAGGATGTTATCTTGTTTATACGGGATTTAGTCTTTGCAAAAGTGTTTTAAACGGTGAAGAGGGCGGCAATCTTGGATTTTTGCTTGCCGGCGCTGCGTTTCTGATCCTTGGTTGTGGAATGCTGTTTGTCAGCATCCGAAATACCATTCGGAAGAATAAGGCCAAAAAAGAACTGGAGGCTTCTATGGAACTGACAGAAAAGGAAGAACAGGAGCCAGTCCAGGAAGTTACAGAGGCAGAGAAACCGGATAACAGCACCATGAGTATTTCTCAGCGGGCACATCTGGTAGAAAGACTGGATGAAGAAGAAACAGCAGAATAAAAAATGAAGAAACAGCACGTTCCAGAAGAATCGGTATTCCTGGAACGTGCTGTTTTTTAGCGGCGTTTCTTTTTTTTCTGTTTTTTTCCGGGACTGTGCATGGTGGACCAGCAAAATGCCTGAACCAGAAGAATTCCCACGAAGGAACCCACGCTGTCGAAGCCCACGTCCTTGATGGAAGGGCCACGGCCGGCCACAAAAGACTGATGATATTCATCCAGTCCGGCAAAGGCCACACAGAAGATTCCAGCCAGAAGCATCAGCCAGATTCCCCGTACCCGGTATACATATAATGGAAAGGAAATGGCTACTGCAAGGAGAAAATACACGGTCATATGGGCGGCCTTGCGCACATAATAGTGAATGCCCTCTGCTTCGTAAGCCAGTTCTTCATAGCTTTTATTTTGTGCCAGAATCTCATTCTTCGTCTCCACAATCTGGTAACTGATCTTATAGCTTAAATCCCCGGACACCTCCCCGGTCTGGGCAGAAAATGAATAGATCAGATACATCATGATCAGCGCCGGAAGAAAAGAAAAAGGTTTCAGCAATGCAATCAGTATCTTTTTCATGGGTTTCACTATATCACGGGAATGGAAATCTGTAAAGGGCAATCCTGGGAAAAAACAGTAGGCATTCCCTGGGAGATATGGTACAATCAAAGAAGCGATTTTTGCTGTGGTTCAGGAAGAAGCCTCAGCGGATTCAGGAAAACGATGGTGCAAAGGAGGAAATATATGAGCGTAGCAGATCATATTTTTATTGATATGTGTAAAGATATTCTGGAGAACGGAACCAGTACAGAAGGAGAAAAAGTCCGTCCGGTATGGGAGGATGGAACTCCGGCATATACCATTAAGAAATTTGGCGTGGTGAATCGGTACGATCTCCGTAAGGAATTTCCAGCCCTTACTTTAAGAAGAACGGCGTTAAAAAGCGCCATGGATGAAATTTTATGGATCTGGCAGAAAAAATCAAATAATATCCAGGATCTTCATAGCCATGTATGGGACAGCTGGGCAGATGAAAGCGGTTCCATAGGAAAGGCATACGGTTATCAGATGCGTGTGAAACATCAGTATAAAGAAGGGATGATGGATCAGGTGGATCGGGTACTGTATGACCTGAAGAACAACCCTTACAGCCGCCGGATCATGACCAATATTTATGTACATCAGGATCTTCATGAAATGCATTTATATCCCTGCGCCTATTCCATGACTTTTAATGTGACAAAAGAGCCGGGAAAGGAGAAGCTGACTTTAAACGGAATCCTGAATCAGCGCTCTCAGGATATTCTGGCAGCGAATAACTGGAATGTCTGCCAGTATGCCATCCTTCTTATGATGTTTGCGCAGGTATGTGATATGGAGGCGGGAGAATTGTTGCATGTGATCGCGGACTGTCATATTTATGACCGCCATATTCCGGTGATCAGGGAACTGATCTCCAGAACACCGTATCCGGCGCCTGTGGTGAAACTGAACCCGGAAATCAAGGATTTTTATGAATTTACCACAAAGGATCTGATTGTGGAAAATTATGAGACCTGGCCTCAGATCAAGAACATTCCCATCGCTATCTGAGTGCAGGGGTGAAAAAGAGAGAAAAGAGGAAAAAACTATGAATATTATTGTAGCAGCAGACAAAAACTGGGCCATCGGCAAAGACAACAAGCTGCTGGTAAGCATTCCGGCAGATATGAAAATGTTTCGTCAGGAAACCACCGGAAAGGTGGTGGTGATGGGAAGAAAGACCCTGGAGAGCTTCCCCAATGGGCTTCCGCTGAAAAACCGTACCAATATTGTGCTTACGGGAAATAAAAATTATAAGGTGAAAGACGCTGTTTTTGTACACTCGATTGAAGAACTTCTGGAAGAAATCAAAAAATATCCGTCAGAAGATGTGTACTGCATTGGTGGAGACAGTATTTATAAGCAGCTTCTTCCTTATTGCGATACGGCTCATGTGACAAAAATTGATTTTGCCTATGAGGCAGACAGCTATTTTCCAAATTTGGATGAGATGGAGGACTGGACGATCACAGCCACCAGTGAAGAACAGACCTATTTTGATCTGGAATATCAGTTTGTACGTTATGAGCGGAAATAAAAAATAAAGAAACAGCCTCCATGCCAGAGTTTTCCGGTGTGGAGGCTGCTTTGTTTTTTAGGAAGAAAACCGATATTTATTCAATAACCTGAAGCCAGCCTTTTGGCGCTTCCAGGCGGCCCATCTGGATACCGGTGAGGGTTTCGTAGAGCTTTTTGGTCACAGGTCCCATTTCGGTCATGCCGCTGGGGAAACAGATTTCTTTGCCGTGATCGACAATCTTTCCTACCGGAGAAATAACTGCAGCAGTACCGCAAAGTCCGCATTCTGCAAAGTCTTTTACCTCGTCCAGGTAAATTTCACGTTCTTCTGCTTCCAGACCCAGATATTCTTTGGCTACATAGATCAGGGAACGACGGGTGATGCTGGGAAGGATGCTGTCAGATTTTGGAGTTACGACTTTACCATCTTTGGTGACAAAGAGGAAGTTGGCGCCGCCGGTTTCTTCTACCTTGGTACGTGTCTGGGCATCCAGGTACATATTCTCATCATATCCCTGGTTATGTGCATCTACAATGGCATGCATACTCATGGCATAATTCAGTCCGGCTTTGATGTGTCCGGTTCCATGGGGAGCAGCACGGTCAAAATCTGTGACACGGATGGTCAGAGGCTTTACGCCGCCTTTAAAGTAAGGGCCTACCGGAGTGGTGAAAACGCGGAACTGGTATTCATCTGCCGGCTTTACGCCAATGACCGGGTTGGTTCCGAACATAAAGGGACGGATGTATAAGGTTGCGCCGGAGCCAAATGGTGGAACATAGGCGGCATTGGCTTTTACGGTGTCCACGATAGCCTGAATGAAGCGATCCTTGGGAAAAACAGGCATTTCCAGACGTTTTGCAGAGTTTTCCATACGTTCGGCATTCAGATCCGGACGGAAGGTCACAATACGGCCATCCTCTGTAGTGTAGGCCTTCATGCCTTCAAATACAGTTTGTGCGTACTGAAGAACACCGGCACATTCATTGATGGTTACAGTGTCATCAGCAGTAAGAACGCCCTCATCCCAGGCGCCATTTTTAAAATTGGATACATAACGGTAATCAGTTTTTACATAGCCAAAACCAAGGTTGGCCCAGTCAATGTTCTTTTTTTCCATAATAATGTCCTCCCATCGGATAATTTATCTCTTTACCATTGTAAAACTTTTGACTGCTAACTTCAACTAAAAATTATTGTTTTTTGCAGGATACTTGGTTATAATGATTATATTCATAAAGGAGAGGCAGAAATGGAACAAAGGGAATTGGAAAATCTTGGGGACAAACTCCAGGATATGATAGAAAAAGCAGTACATTCAAAGAATTATGAGAAGCTGAACCAGTCCATTAACCAGGCGCTTAACAGCGCAGCGAACTTCAGTTGGGATGTCAAAGGAAATCCTTCCCGCAAGGAGCAGCCGGAGGAAATGCATACCGGACGCACATATAAGCGTGGGCCGGAGCCGTTTCAGGTTCATACCGGATATAAAGAATCGGTACATTTCAGGGAGCAGAAGCACGTAAGCGCTCTTTACGCCCGGTTGACCGGAGAAAAGGTCAAGAATCTATTTCTTTCTGCGGCCGGAGGAATACTAAGCGGAGTGACCGGAATCGCACTTTTGGTTTTGATAGGCGTATTCTGTTTGACAAATGTGGGAAGCGCAGCGACTCTGGCAGCGCCGGCAGCGATCCTGGGGGTGACTTTTCTCGGAGGATGCGTCATGCTGTATTCCGGAAGCCGTGGCTGGGCTCGTCTGTCCAGATTTAAAAAGTATACCAGAGCTCTGGGGGAGCGAACTTATGCAGAGTTTGAAAAATTGTCAAAGGCAACCGGGCGGCCGGTGAAACAGGTAAAAAAAGATATTCAGGGCATGATCCGTATGGGATGGTTTCTGGAAGGGCATGTGGATGAACAGGAGACCTGTGTGATCACCAGCAATGAAACTTATCAGCAGTACCGGGAGACGCAGCAGCATCTGAAGCTGCGCCAAAAGGAGGAAGAAGAACGCATCCGCGAAAGAGAAGGCTTTTCCCCGGAGGTACAGGAAGTGCTGGATAAGGGAAATGAGTACCTGAAAAAATTAAAAGAAAGCAATGATGCCATTCCGGGAGAAGAAATTTCCGAAAAAATTTCCAGAATGGAACAGATCGTGCGGCAGATTTTTAAACGTGCCAAAGAGCATCCGGAGATCATTCCCGATTTAAAGAAAATGATGGATTATTATCTTCCAATGACGGTGAAGCTTCTGGATGCCTATGAAGAAATGGACAGCCAGCCCATTCAGGGAGAGACCATACAGGGCTCCAAGCGGGAGATTGAGGATACGCTGGATACGCTGAATCAGGCCTTTGAACGGCTTTTGGATTCCATTTTTGAAGATACAGCCTGGGATGTATCCAGTGATATTTCTGTGCTCCATACCATGTTGGCGCAGGAGGGGCTCACAGGAAACGATTTTCAAAAAGAATCTTCTAAATAAAAAGGGAGAAAACTCAAAGGAGAGAGAGTATGGAAATTAAGAAGGAACAGGAACAGACCATGCCTACACTGACTTTGGAACCGGATCTGGGAGAAGAGACTGTACAGAAGCCTCTGATGGAAACGTCACCGGAAATGGACCCGGTACAAAAAGAAATGGCCAAAACCGTTTTGTCAGAGGAAGAGCAGCAGATGGTAGACAGTCTGGCAGAAAAAATCAATCTGGAAAATACTACACAGATTCTCCAGTATGGAGCAGGTACCCAGAAGAAAATGGCAGACTTTTCAGATAAGGCGCTGGAAAACGTACGTGCTCAGGATCTGGGAGAAGTAGGGGAACTGATTGCCAGCGTTGTGGGAGAACTGAAGGATTTTGACGCGGAAGAAGAGAGAGGGCTGTTTGGCTTCTTCCGGAAACAGGCGGACAAGGTAGAAATCATGAAAAACCGCTACAGCAAAGCAGAAGCCAATGTGGAAAAAATCACAGAAGCTCTGGAACAGCATCAGGTTCGTCTTCTGAAGGACTCAGCCATGCTGGATAAAATGTATGAGCAGAATCTTTTGTATTTCAAAGAATTGTCCATGTACATTCTGGCAGGTAAGAAATCCCTTACAAAAACCAGAGAGGGACATCTTCGGGAACTGGAAGAAAAGGCTGCGGCAACGGGGCTTCCGGAAGATGCGCAGGCAGCGAAGGATCTGGACAGCAAGTGCGGTCGGTTTGAGAAGAAACTCCATGATCTGGAACTGACCCGGATGATTTCTCTTCAGACAGCGCCACAGATTCGTCTGGTACAGAACAATGATACGACTATGGTAGAAAAAATCCAGACGACTATTGTAAACACTATTCCTCTATGGAAGAGCCAGATGGTGCTGGCCCTTGGAATTGCACATTCCACAGAGGCAGCCCAGGCCCAGCGTCAGGTGACTGACCTTACCAACGAACTTCTGCGCAAAAATGCCGAAGCCCTTCATATGGCTTCGGTGGAAACCGCCAAAGAATCAGAACGGGGAATTGTGGATCTGGAAACATTGAAAAAAACAAACGGAGATCTGATCCAGACTCTGGATGATGTGATGCGTATTCAGAAGGAAGGACGGATAAGGCGTCAGGAAGCAGAGCTTGAGATGCACCGCATGGAAGAAGATCTGAAAAGAAAACTGCTGGAAATCCAGCATTGATAAAAGAAACAGGGGGTGCTGCTATGCAGCACCCTTCATTTGAAGACAGAGGAGGAAAAACAGATGTATCGTGATCATACAAAAGTCATTCAGATTGGGGACAAAAAGATTGGAGGAGGAAATCCGGTTCTCATTCAGTCTATGACCAATACCAAAACAGAAGATGTAAAAGCAACGGTGGAACAGATACTTGCTCTGGAACAGGCAGGATGCCAGATTATCCGCTGTGCGGTGCCTACCATGGAAGCGGCAGAGGCTCTCAAAGAGATCAAAAAACAGATCCATATTCCGCTGGTGGCAGATATTCATTTTGATTATCGCCTTGCCATTGCCGCTATGGAAAATGGAGCGGATAAGATTCGTATTAATCCTGGAAACATTGGCGGACAGGATCGGATCAAAGCTGTGGTAGATGTGGCGAAGGAGCGGAATATTCCCATTCGTGTAGGGGTCAACAGCGGCTCTCTGGAAAAAGAACTGGTGGAAAAGTATCACGGCGTGACAGCCGAAGGTCTGGTGGAAAGTGCCTTGGACAAGGTACGGATCATCGAAGAACTTGGTTATGATAATCTGGTGATCAGCATCAAATCTTCTGATGTGCTCATGTGCGCCAGAGCCCATGAGCTGATCGCAGAAAAAACAGCATACCCACTCCATGTAGGCATTACAGAAGCCGGAACTCTTTATTCCGGAAATCTGAAATCCGCAGTGGGTCTGGGAATTATTCTTTATCAGGGAATTGGAGATACCATTCGGGTATCCCTGACCGGAGCTCCTCTGGAGGAAGTAAAATCCGCCAAGAGAATTTTGAAGACCCTTGGTTTACGCAAAGGGGGGATCGAAGTGGTTTCCTGTCCCACCTGCGGACGGACTCAGATTGACCTGATTGGTCTTGCCAACCAGGTGGAAACCATGGTACAGGATATTCCGCTGGATATCAAAGTAGCAGTTATGGGATGTGTGGTCAACGGCCCGGGAGAAGCCAAGGAGGCGGATATAGGAATTGCCGGAGGCAAAGGGGTAGGGCTACTGATCAAAAAAGGTGAGATCATCAAAAAGGTGCCGGAAGGGGAACTTCTGGAAACTCTGCGCCAGGAATTGCTGCATTGGGAAGCATAAGGAGCATATTACATGGAAAAGGATTTTTTTGACGTATTTCCAAACCTGAAGGTGGGGGCGGAACTTTCCGAATGGCTGGAAATGGTGTCTGTCACCAAGGTATCCTGCAATCCAGCGAAGACCAGAATCTGGGTATACATCAAAAGTGACCGGTGGATACACAAAAAATATATTTTTGCACTGGAAAAAGAGATCACCAGACAGTGTTTTGGGGGTCTGTCGGTGACAGTGACCATTATCGAACGTTTTTACCTGTCCAGGCAGTACACGCCGGAGAACTTTCTGGAAGTTTATCGCCAGAGCATGGAACTGGAACTGAAAAATTATAACATGTTGGAATACAATCTTTTTAAACGGGCAAAGATTGCCTTTTTCGGGGAAGACCGGCTGCAGATGGTTCTTCCGGATTCTGTGATCGCGAGAGAAAAAAGTGAGATTCTGGTGGAATATCTCCATAAGGTATTTTGTCAGCGCTGCGGCATGGATCTAAAGGTAGAACTGGAGTTTGTGGAAACCGAGGAGAGTAAATACAGGAAAAATGCGGCGCTGCAGATCCGGCAGGAAGTAGCCAATGTGTTAAAGCATGCCAAATTGTCCGAGACAACAGAAGAATCCTCCTTGGAATCCTCAGAGACAGACAAAGCGGGTGGAAAAAAGGACAAAGCCACCCAGAGCAAAGACAAGAAACAGGACAACGGAAAAGGCCGGAAGCCTTTGGAAAAGAAGGGAAGCCGCGGAGAGTTCCATGGCGGATTCCGAAAGGACAGCAATCCGGATGTGGTTTATGGAAGGGATTTTGAAGGGGAAGCCATTTCCCTGGCTTCCATCACCGGAGAGATGGGAGAAGTCATCATCCGTGGTCAGATCATGGAAGTGGAAGCCAGAGAGATCCGAAATGAAAAGACGATTCTGATTTTCCCGATTACAGACTTTACCGATACCATTATGGTAAAAATGTTTCTGCGGAACGAGCAGGTGCCAGAGGTGACGGAACACGTAAAAAAAGGCGCATTCCTGAAACTCCGGGGTGTGACCACCATTGACCGTTTTGACAGTGAACTGACCATCGGTTCTATCGCGGGAATCAAAAAAATCTCTGATTTTACCACCAGCCGAATGGACACCAGTCCCCAAAAGCGGGTGGAACTGCATTGCCACACGAAGATGAGCGATATGGACGGGGTCAGTGAAGCAAAGGCTCTGGTAAAAAGAGCTTATGAGTGGGGACATAAGGCCATCGCCATCACAGATCATGGTGTGGTTCAGGCGTTCCCGGAGGCCAATCACTGTTTTGATGCCTGGGGCGGCTGTGTGCCCAAGGAATCAGACTTTAAGGTGCTGTATGGCATGGAGGCGTATCTGGTGGATGATGAGAAGGGGATGGTGACCAATCCAAAAGGACAGCGGATGGATGGAAGCTTTGTGGTGTTTGATATCGAAACAACCGGTTTTTCCCCGCTTACCTGCCAGATCATAGAGATTGGTGCGGTGCGTGTGGAAAAAGGGGCGATTACGGATCGTTTTTCCACCTTTGTCAATCCGAGAGTACCGATTCCTTTCCGGATTGAACAACTGACAGGCATCAATGACGGAATGGTGATGGATGCGCCGGGGATCGAGGAAGTTCTGCCGAAATTCCTGGAATTCTGTGAGGGCGCGGTGCTGGTAGCCCACAATGCAGATTTTGACATGAGCTTTATCATTGAAAACTGTAACCGTCAGGGAAGGGATCAGGAGTTTACCTATGTGGATACTGTGGGAATGGCCAGGTTCCTTTTGCCGGCTTTGAACCGTTTTAAATTAGACACGGTGGCCAAGGCAGTGGGCGTTTCACTGGAAAACCACCATCGGGCTGTGGACGATGCGGCCTGCACGGCGGAAATCTTTGTGAAATTTGTGGAAATGTTAAAGGAACGGGACATCTATGATGTGGAAGAACTGAACCGTCAGGGAGCCGTATCTCCGGATACCATCAAGAAGCTGCCTACCTACCATGCCATCATCCTGGCAAGAAACGAAACAGGTCGGGTGAACCTTTATAAACTGGTAAGTCAATCCCACCTGAAATACTACCGTCGTCGTCCGAGAGTGCCCAAAAGTGTATTTCAAAAATACCGGGATGGACTTTTGATCGGAAGCGCCTGTGAAGCCGGGGAGTTGTATCAGGCTCTGCTTCGCAATGCGCCTGAGCCGGATATTGTCCGTCTTGTGAATTTTTATGATTATCTGGAGATCCAGCCGTTGGGAAATAACTATTTCATGCTCGCAGATGAAAAAAATGACATGGTGCATTCCGAGGAAGATCTGAAAGAATTGAATAAAAAGATCGTAAAACTGGGAGAACAGTTTCACAAACCCGTGGTAGCCACCTGTGACGTG
Organism: uncultured Blautia sp.; assembly: GCA_937900135.1. GTDB lineage: Bacteria > Bacillota > Clostridia > Lachnospirales > Lachnospiraceae > Blautia_A. Next base: position 22,453 of record CALCDJ010000034.1, read on the forward strand.
CATTTTATGGACCCGCAGGATGAGATTTACCGAAGGATCATCATGGCGGGAAACGGATTTTCGGATGCAGACAACCAGGCGCCTCTGTACCTCCGTACCACAGAGGAAATGCTGGAGGAGTTTGCCTATCTGGGAAGTGAGAAGGCAGAAGAAGTGGTGATCACCAACACGAATAAGATTGCAGATATGATTGAAAAGATTTCCCCCATTCATCCAGATAAATTTCCTCCGGTGATCGAAAATTCCGATCAGGATCTGAAAGATATCTGTTTTAACCGGGCTCATGAAATTTACGGCGAAACCCTTCCAAAAATCGTTGAAGACCGTCTGGAACGGGAGCTTCATTCCATTATTTCCAATGGATATGCGGTGATGTATATCATTGCTCAGAAGCTGGTATGGAAGTCCAACGAAGATGGATATCTGGTGGGATCGCGAGGATCGGTAGGGTCTTCCCTGGCAGCGACCATGTCCGGAATTACCGAGGTAAATCCTCTACCGCCTCATTATATTTGTCCAAATTGCAAGTACAGCGATTTCGATTCCCCGGAGGTAAAGAAATTCGGCGGTATGGCCGGATGTGATATGCCGGATAAAAATTGCCCCCATTGCGGTACCAGGATGGCAAAGGAAGGATTTGATATTCCTTTTGAAACCTTCCTTGGTTTTAAGGGAGATAAAGAGCCGGATATTGACCTGAACTTCTCCGGAGAATACCAGAGTAATGCCCACCGCTATACAGAGGTAATCTTTGGAAAGGGACAGACCTTTAAGGCGGGAACCATTGGTACGCTGGCGGAAAAGACGGCCTTTGGCTATGTAAAAAACTACTATGAAGAACGGGGCCAGCATAAGCGGTATTGTGAGATCAACCGTATCGTAAAAGGCTGTACGGGAATCCGACGAACCACAGGCCAGCATCCCGGAGGAATCATTGTACTGCCTATGGGAGAGGAAATTGAAAAATTCACTCCGGTGCAGCATCCGGCCAACGATGAAAACAGCGATATCATTACCACTCATTTTGACTATCATTCCATCGATGGAAACCTTCTGAAACTGGATATTCTGGGACACGATGATCCAACCATGATCCGTATGCTGGAGGATCTGACAGGTGTGGACGCCAGGGGGATTCCGCTGGATCAGAAGGATGTCATGTCCTTGTTTGCAGGAACCGAGGCGCTTGGAATCCAGCCGGAAGACATTGGCGGCTGTAAGCTGGGATGCCTTGGAATTCCGGAGTTTGGTACTGATTTTGCCATGCAGATGTTAATTGATACCAAGCCGAAATATTTTTCGGATCTGGTGCGGATCGCCGGTCTGTCCCATGGAACCGATGTATGGCTGGGAAATGCCCAGACATTGATCCAGGAAGGAAAAGCAACCATTTCCACAGCCATCTGTACCCGAGATGATATTATGGTGTATCTGATCAGCAAGGGCGTGGAGAGTAGTCTTGCCTTTACCATCATGGAAAGTGTGCGTAAAGGAAAGGGACTTCGTGAGGAATGGGAAGCTACCATGCGGGAACATGAGGTGCCGGAATGGTATATCTGGTCCTGTAAAAAAATCAAGTATATGTTCCCAAAGGCTCATGCGGCGGCTTATGTTATGATGGCTTATCGAATCGCCTGGTTTAAGGTGTTTCAGCCGTTGGCTTATTATGCTGCATTTTTCAGTATTCGAGCCACTGCTTTTTCTTATGAAACCATGTGTATGGGAAGAGAACGTCTTGATTTTTATCTGGCAGAAATTCGCCAGAAGGGAGATTCGGCAACGAAAAAGGAGCAGGATTCCATTCGTGATATGCGAATTGTTCAGGAAATGTACGCCAGAGGTCTGGAATTTATGCCCTTGGATCTGTATCAGGCCAAAGCCCACAGATTTCAGATTATAGACGGAAAATTGATGCCGTCACTGGATTGTATTGAAGGTATGGGAGAAAAGGCGGCTGAGGCAGTGGAGGAAGCGGCAAAAAATGGAAAATTCCTTTCCAAGGATGATTTCCGGGATCGTACAAAGGTAAGTAAGACGGTGATTGATCTGATGGATGACCTCCATATTTTCGGCGATATTCCTCAGTCCAACCAGATGTCTCTGTTTGATTTTACCGGATAAAACCGAAAAAACTCTTTACTTATTTTTTTTAGTTTTATATAATGGGCGTGTGTTACTGACAATTACATAGATAAAGGAGACGAAGAAAAATGGGTGGAATTTTTGGAGTAGCTTCAAAATCTAGCTGTGTGTTAGATCTTTTCTTTGGAATTGATTATCATTCCCATCTGGGAACCCGAAGAGGCGGTATGGCGGTGTACGATCCAGGAAAAGGCTTTGACCGGGCGATTCACAACATCGAAAACTCACCGTTCCGTACAAAGTTTGATAGAGATGTGGCAGAACTGGAAGGAAATCTGGGAATCGGTTGTATTTCTGACAATGAACCGCAGCCACTTTTGGTACGTTCCCATCTTGGAAATTTTGCCATTACAACCGTAGGAAAGATCAACAATATGGATGAACTGATCGCAGATTCTTTCAAAAACGGCTGCACACACTTTCTGGAAATGAGTGGAGGAAGTGTGAATCCTACAGAAATGGTGGCTTCTCTGATTAACCAGAAGCAGACTATGGTGGAAGGAATCCGCTATGCACAGGAACGGATCGAAGGCTCCATGACCATGCTGATCCTGACGCCAAAGGGACTTTATGCTGCCCGTGATTTCCTGGGAAGAACCCCTTTGATCATTGGAAAGAAGGAGGATGCCTGCTGTGTATCCTTTGAAAGCCATGCCTACATCAATCTGGGCTATGAGGATCATAAGGAACTGGGACCGGGAGAAATCGTGTTTGTGACGCCGGAGGGTGTGGAAACTCTTCAGAAACCAGGGGAAAAGATGCGTATTTGTTCCTTCCTCTGGGTATACTATGGATATCCTACCTCTACTTATGAAGGGGTAAACGTAGAAGAGATGCGTTACAAATGCGGCGATATGCTGGCACAGAGAGATTTTGGAGAGGTGCAGCCGGATATTGTGGCCGGAGTTCCGGATTCCGGAATTGCACATGCCATTGGATATGCCAATCATTCCGGTGTGCCCTTTGCCCGCCCGTTTATCAAATATACCCCAACCTGGCCCAGATCGTTTATGCCAACGCAGCAGAGCCAGCGTAATCTGATCGCAAAAATGAAGCTGATCCCTGTGCATAAACTGATCAAGGGAAAGAGCCTTCTTATGATCGATGATTCCATCGTAAGAGGAACCCAGCTTCGGGAAACCTCAGAATTTCTTTACAGCAATGGCGCAAAGGAGGTACATATCCGTCCCGCCTGTCCGCCTTTGATGTTTGGCTGTAAATACTTAAACTTTTCCCGTTCCAAGTCAGAGATGGATCTGATCACCAGACGGACCATCGCCAAGCGTGAAGGGGAAAATGTAGAACAGAAGGTTCTGGAAGATTATGCAAATCCAGATTCCACCAATTACAAAGAAATGCTGGAGGATATCCGGAAGGAACTGAACTTCACATCCCTGAAGTATCATCGTCTGGACGATCTGAAGGCATCCATAGATATTTCTCCGTGTAAGCTGTGTACCTACTGCTGGAACGGACAGGAATAAAAGAAAAGGAGGGGAGATCTCATCAGACGAAACAAGGATATTCTGAAAATCATACTTGTGGTATTGATTGCGGTGTTTCTCATGCTTTGCGCAGCAACCCTGCTTCTTTCCAGTCATCGAAAGAGCCAGGAAAAACAACAGAGAAAGCAGGAGGCTCTTGAGAAGCTGGAAAAGCTTCCCACAGTGACCCCTTCTCTGGCGCCCTCTATCTCCCCAACGCCCACTCCTTCTCCCACACCGACACCCACTCCTGCTGTGACAAAGACACCGGCTTTTGCGCCGGAACAGTATGCGGGGCTGTGGTACAGCGGAGATGGTCTGGCATCTGTGGATATTTATGAACTGACCGAAAAAAAGGTATCCTTTTTCTTCAGTCAGGCCAATAACGGAGGTACCAGGGTATCTGAGGCAGATGTGACTGCAGAGGTTGCAGGAAATGCTTCGCAGTTTACCTTCACGGATTCATTTGGAAGCCAGGCTTCTGGAAGTATGGTCTTTGACCAGAACGGGTTGTATTTTCAGGTGGTGACCACAGCGTCAGCAGGTCCGGTGAGCCCGGCAGTGAACGGGATGCTGACAAGAGAACGTAAAGAACCTTCTGTGGAGTCACAGCCTACGGAGGCTCCTGCGCCCACCAGCGCCCCGGAGCAGACCGGAGATTATTATTTTCCGGAAAGTGACAGCCGATATCTCACCGAGGAAGAACTTTCCAGGTATTCCTCTTCAGAATTGGAACTGGCCAAAAATGAAATCTATGCAAGACATGGAAGAAAATTTGTGACCCAGCGAATCGCAGATTATTTTAACAGCAAAGCCTGGTATCAGGGAACCATTGAACCTGAGGAATTTGATGCGATGCAGGATTCTGTTTTTAATGAATATGAGATGGCAAATATTGAAATGATCGCAGCGTGGGAAGCGAAGAAGCGAGAAGAAGGCAACTGAAAAAAGAAAGAAAAGAATCCCGGAAACATGAAAAACAAAAGTGTTTTTGAATGCTTCCGGGATTGTTCATTTAATCAGGTCCTTATGATCGGTTCGCCCCACCAGATAATCCAGACTAATCTGATAGTAATTGGCAATGCGAATCAGCATTTCAATGGGGATGTTTCTGGAGCCTGTCTCATAATGGGAATAGGAGCGCTGGCTGATGTGAAGAATCTCACTCATTTCTTTCTGGGTAAGATCAGAATCTACCCGTAAATCCTGAATGCGCTGAAATTTCATGGCAATCACCTCTTATAAAATCTTAAGCTGCCAAAAGAAAAGCCGTTTTTCGGCAACAACTTTGGTGAAAGTATAGAACAGAATGTACGTTATCCTTGCAAAATAGAGCAAAATGGGCTATAATAAAAAACAATTTCTATTTTCTTATTTCTATTCTGAATCATTCTGAAGAAGCAAAAATCCCATAAATACAACATTCAAAAAGAGCGCATTCCGGAAAGGAGTGTTTATGTTTGCAAGCGCGCTGTCAGCAGCAATTGTGGGGATGGATGTCCATCCTGTTTTGGTAGAGGCGGATGTAAGCGATGGTCTGCCTTCCTTTACTATGGTAGGTTTTCCTTCAGCGCAGGTACGGGAGGCCCAGGACCGTGTTCGTACGGCGCTTAAAAATAAAGGCTTTCGTCTGCCGCCCAAGAGAATTACGGTGAATTTTGCGCCGGCAGATATTAAGAAGGAAGGAGCAGGTTTTGATCTTCCTGTGGCAGCGGCTGTTCTGGCAGCAGCTGGAATTCTTACGCCGGAGTTGCTAAAAGGTGTGATGCTCCTGGGGGAGATTAGTTTAAACGGAGAAATTTATCCGGTTCCAGGCGTTTTGCCTGTTGTGCTGAAGGCCAGGGAAACAGGCTGTCGATTCTGTATGATTCCGGCAGGAAACTTCAATGAAGGCCGCCTGATTTCAGATATGCGGGTGATTGGAGTGCAGAATCTGGACGAAATGATCCGGTTTCTCAGAAATCCAGAAGCATTTTCGGGAATACCGGGAGAAAATCCCACGTATGTTCCGGAAGATACCGTTGATTTTTCAGAGATCCGGGGACAGGAGGGGGCCAGAAGGGCAGTGGAGATTGCTGTGAGCGGCTTTCATAATCTGCTTTTGATCGGGCCTCCCGGCGCCGGTAAGACCATGCTTGCCAAACGGATTCCCACGATCATGCCCAGGCTGACCTTTGAGGAGAGTCTGGAAATTACCAGAATATACAGCATTGCAGGACTTTTGTCCAGGGAATCTCCCCTGATCTGTCAGAGACCTTTCCGAAGTCCCCATCATACCTGTTCTGCCCAGGCGCTGGCGGGAGGTGGACGGAATCCAAGACCGGGAGAGGTAACGCTGGCACACAGGGGTGTCTTGTTTCTGGATGAGATGCCGGAATTTTCCAGAAGAAGCCTGGAAATTCTCCGGCAGCCCCTGGAGGATAAGAAGATTCTGATTTCCAGAGTGTATGGAACGTATTGTTTTCCGGCAAATTTTATGCTGTGTGCGGCAATGAATCCCTGTCCCTGCGGTTATTACCCGGATCTCTCCCGATGCAGATGTACGCCGGGAGAGGTGAATCACTATCTGGGAAAAATCAGCCAGCCTTTGTTGGATCGTATGGATCTCTGCGCTGAGGCGTCGCCCATTCGTTTTGAACAGCTTCAAAAGGGCGAACCAGGGGAATCCTCAGAAAAGATCAGGAAAAGAGTGGAGCAGGTCAGAGAGATTCAGAGGATACGGTATCAGGGACGGGAGATTCAGTTTAACGGAGAGCTTCCGGCGAAAGACATGGAGGAATTCTGCCCGGTGACAGAACAGGGTCAGAGACTTTTGGAGGAGGCCTTTTCCAGACTTCATTTCAGCGCCCGCTCTTATCACCGGATTCTGAAGGTCGCCCGTACCATTGCAGATATGGAGGAAGAACCGCTGATCCAGAGCCATCACATTGGAGAAGCGTTGTCCTACCGGGCTTTTGATAAAAAATACTGGAAGTGAAGGAGGGAACCTACTATATATGGAAGAAAATAAAAAATTTCCAGTGGAATGCATTGATGAAAACAGTAAAGAATATCCTGTAAGGATGAAGGAACTGCCTCATATGCCTAAGAAATTGTACGTGCGGGGACAGCTTCCTGGTGTAGGTCCCTCCATTGCTGTAGTGGGAGCCAGAATGTGCAGTCCTTATGGAAGGCTTCAGGCATTCCGGTATGGAAAATACTTCAGCGAAGCCGGGATTCAGGTGCTAAGCGGACTGGCTTACGGGATTGATGCAGAGGGGCACAGAGGGGCGCTGGAGGGCGCGACACCCACCTTTGCGGTAATGGGATGCGGGGCAGACGTCTGTTATCCGGCAAGGAATTATCCTCTTTATCAGCGTATCCTTCGTCAGGGCGGGGGAATTGTCAGTGAATTTCCCCCTGGTACCCAGCCAAGAAATTATTACTTTCCCATGCGAAACCGGATCTTAAGCGCCCTGTCGGATGTGGTTCTGGTGGTGGAAGCCAGAGAAAAGAGCGGTTCGTTGATCACTGCCCAGTATGGACTGGAACAGGGACGGGCTGTTTATGCAGTTCCGGGACCGGTTCATGAAGGACTGAGCCAGGGGTGTCATAAGCTGATTTACGATGGCGCAGGCATTGCCTATGAGCCGGAAGTCCTTCTGGGGGAATGGGGAATTTCCTTCCGGGATTCCGGGAAAAGGGAGGAAAAAAGAAAGATAGGACTTGCAAGTGATATGAATTTGGTGTATAGTTGTCTCGATTTACGACCAAAAAATTTGGATGAAATAATAAGAATAACAGGATTTCCGGCAGAGAAGGTGAGCAACCTTCTTTTGGAATTGAAACTTAAGGGACTTGCTGAAGAGACTGGAAGACACTACTATATAAAACGTGGCTGAGCTTTTGTTTTGCAGGCTTTGAGGGGATAGCAGCAGAAATCTGTTTATAAAATCAAGTAACGAACTAGGAGAGGTAAAATGGCAAATTATCTGGTGATTGTGGAGTCACCTGCAAAAGTGAAAACAATCAAAAAATTTTTGGGGAAAAATTATGAGGTAGAAGCATCCAACGGACATGTGAGGGATTTTCCCAAAAGTCAGTTTGGAATTGATGTGGAAAATGATTTTGAACCGAAATATATCACGATTCGAGGAAAAGGAGAATTGCTGGCGAAACTTCGCAAGGCAGCCAAGAAGGCAGATAAGATTTATCTGGCAACGGACCCTGACCGTGAGGGAGAGGCGATTTCCTGGCATTTGATGCAGGCATTAAAGGAAGATCCCAAGAAAATGCATCGAATCACGTTCAATGAGATCACGAAGACTGCGGTGAAAGCATCTATCAAACAGGCTCGTGAGCTGAATATGAATCTTGTGGATGCGCAGCAGGCAAGGCGTATGCTGGACCGCATGGTGGGATATACCATCAGCCCTCTTCTGTGGGCTAAGGTAAAACGAGGATTAAGCGCAGGCCGTGTGCAGTCTGTAGCGCTTCGGATCATCTGTGACCGTGAGGAGGAAATTGATTCCTTTATTCCGGAAGAATACTGGAGTCTGGATGGGGAATTCCAGATTAAGGGAGAAAAGAAGCCCCTTGTTGCCAAGTTCTATGGCACAGATAAAAAAATACCGATCCATAACAAAAAAGAAATGGATGCCATTCTGGCAGAACTGGAGGATGCAGAGTGCGAGATTACAGAAGTTAAGAAGGGAGAGCGAATTAAGAACGCCCCTCTTCCTTTTACCACCAGTACCCTGCAGCAGGAGGCAGCCAAGACTCTGAATTTCTCTACGCAGAAGACCATGCGTCTGGCACAGCAGCTTTATGAAGGAATTGATATCAAGGGCAATGGCACAGTGGGTGTGATCTCTTACCTGCGTACTGATTCCACACGAATCTCAGAAGAAGCAGATACTGCGGCAAGAGCATATATTGAAGAACAGTATGGAGAAGCGTATGTATCCCAGACAGAAAAGGCAGTAAAGAAATCTCAGAAAATCCAGGACGCTCATGAAGCGATCCGTCCAACGGATATTGCAAGGACACCAGCTATGCTCAAGGAATCTCTTTCCAGAGATCAGTTTCGTCTGTATCAGCTGATCTGGAAACGGTTTGCGGCCAGCCGTATGGCAGCGGCCCGCTATGAGACGACGTCTGTTAAGATTGGCGTGGGATCTTATGTCTTTACCGTGGCGGCATCCAAGGTAGTATTTGATGGTTTTCTTTCTGTTTATACAGATGAAGAGGATACCAAGAAGGGCAATGTATTAAACCAGAGTCTGGACAAGGGCATGAAGCTGACTTTGAAAAGCCTGAAGCCGGAACAGCACTTCACACAGCCGCCTGCTCATTATACAGAGGCGTCGCTGGTTAAGACGCTGGAAGAACTGGGAATCGGACGGCCAAGTACCTATGCGCCCACCATTACCACCATCATCAGCAGACGATATGTGTCCAAAGAACAGAAAAACCTGTATGTGACAGAACTTGGGGAAGTGGTAAACAACATTATGAAGCAGGCATTCCCAAGTATTGTGGATGTGAATTTTACCGCTATGATGGAAGGTCTGTTAGACTGTGTGGAAGCAGGAACGGTTCAGTGGAAGACAGTTGTGCGGAACTTCTATCCGGATCTGAAGAAGGATGTGGATGCGGCAGAGCAGGAACTGGAAAAAGTAGATATCCAGGACGAAGTTACTGAGGAGATCTGCGATGTCTGCGGAAGAAATATGGTGATTAAGTATGGTCCCCATGGACGATTTCTGGCATGTCCCGGTTTTCCAGAATGTCGGAATACCAAGCCGTATTATGAGAAAATCGGTGTGGCATGTCCCAAGTGCGGAAAGGATGTGGTATTAAAGAAAACCCAGAAGGGAAGAAAATACTACGGATGTGTGGACAACCCGGAATGCGATTTTATGTCCTGGCAGAAGCCGTCCGCCAAGAAATGTCCAATGTGCGGCAGTTACATGGTGGAAAAAGGAAACAAACTGGTTTGCAGCGAGGCAACCTGCGGATATGTGGAAGCGAAGCAGAAAGAAGAGCAGGAAAAATAAAATTGAAACGAAAAAGACAGAACGTGTCCGAAAGATGGCAGAAACGTTCTGTCTTTGTATTTTTCAGGAGAGAAAATTACTCTCAGATATCAAACTCTTTTACGGAGAGTGTTTCATGTTGTTATTGTATTTTCAGAAAAGCCAAGGAAAATGACAAAATAGTAAAAAATATCTTGCAATAATGGGGTAAAACGTGTAGTATTAAGATAGCAATTCGATATAGAGTAAAAATAGGTGTGAAAGGAGGATAAAATGAGCGTTCAGTTGTTAGACAAGACAAGAAAAATCAACAAGCTTTTACACAACAGCAATTCCAGTAAGGTGGTATTTAATGATATTTGTCAGGTGTTGATGGAGACATTAAGCTCAAATATTCTGGTTTTGAGTAAAAAGGGCAAGGTTTTGGGAGTAAGCCTGTGTCCAGGTGTAGAAGAAATTACAGAATTAATTGAGGATAAAGTAGGTGGTTTCGTAGATGGACTGTTGAATGAAAGATTTTTAGGCGTTCTGTCTACAAAAGAAAATGTCAACCTCCAGACATTGGGCTTTGAGCATGTAGCCAGCAGCTATCAGGGAATTATTAATCCTATTGATATTGCAGGTGAGCGTCTGGGTACTGTATTTATGTATCGCAATGATAGGCCTTATGATATTGAGGACATTATTGTCAGCGAATATGGCACAACGGTAGTAGGACTGGAAATGATGCGGGCAGTACATGAAGAAAACGCAGAGGAAGACAGGAAGCAGCAGGTGGTCAAATCTGCTTTCAATACTTTGTCCTTCTCTGAACTGGAGGCAATCATTCATATCTTTGACGAGCTGGATGGAGAAGAAGGCATTCTGGTAGCCAGCAAGATTGCAGACAGAGTGGGCATTACCCGTTCTGTTATTGTCAACGCACTTCGTAAATTTGAAAGTGCAGGTGTGATCGAGTCTCGCTCTTCCGGTATGAAGGGAACGTACATCAAGGTTCTTAATGAAGTGATCTTTGATGAACTGGAAGAGATCAAAGCGCAGAGAAACAAGAAATCATAAAACACAGATTTGATCCACCATCCATACGAGAAGAGAACTGTCTTTCGCAGAGCAAAGCGGAAGACAGTTTTTTTTCGCCAGGAAAGGATCATATTTAAATTTTTTAAAAAAATAAAAAGTTAAGAAAAAGAGAGAAAAAATAAGCATAAATGAGTATATAAGAGAATAGAATAAAAAAAGCAAATCTGAAAAGAGTTGCAGAAAACAGGTGAATTCAATAATATAAAGACAGTGATTAGCACTCGAATGAAATGAGTGCTAGTAATCGGACGCGGGTTCCAAATTAAAGGAGGAAATAGATCATGACATTAGTACCGTTAGGCGACAGAGTCGTATTAAAACAGTTAGAAGCAGAAGAAACTACAAAATCCGGTATCGTACTTCCGGGACAGGCACAGGAGAAACCACAGCAGGCAGAAGTAATGGCAGTAGGTCCTGGCGGAATGGTAGATGGAAAAGAAGTAAAAATGGAAGTTGCAGTAGGAGATAAGGTAATCTACTCCAAATATGCAGGAACCGAAGTAAAAATGGATGGAACCGAATATATCATCGTAAAACAGAATGATATTTTAGCAGTTGTTAAGTAGAGCACTTAACGAATCCCAGCCAAAGGCGCAGATCGAATTTAGTGAACATTTTATTTTATAGATCAGGAGGAATTTTGTATCATGGCAAAAGAAATTAAATTTGGTGCAGAAGCAAGAGCCGCATTGGAAAGCGGTGTAAATCAGTTAGCAAATACAGTAAGAGTAACTTTAGGACCGAAAGGAAGAAACGTAGTTCTTGACAAACAGTTTGGCGCTCCGTTGATCACCAACGATGGTGTTACCATTGCAAAAGAGATTGAACTGGAAGACGGATTTGAAAATATGGGCGCTCAGCTGATCAAAGAAGTAGCATCCAAAACAAATGATGTAGCCGGTGACGGTACTACAACTGCAACTGTACTTGCTCAGGCAATGGTAAACGAAGGAATGAAGAACCTGGCAGCAGGCGCTAACCCGATCATCCTTCGTAAAGGTATGAAAAAAGCAACTGACACTGCAGTAGAAGCAATCAAAAACATGAGCCAGACCATCAGCGGAAAGAAACAGATCGCAAACGTAGCTGCAATTTCTGCAAGTGATGAGACTGTAGGACAGCTGGTTGCAGACGCAATGGAAAAAGTTTCCAAAGACGGCGTAATCACAGTAGAAGAATCCAAGACCATGCATACAGAACTGGATTTAGTAGAAGGTATGCAGTTTGACCGTGGCTATGTATCCGCATACATGTCCACAGATATGGAAAAAATGGAAGCAAACCTGGAAGATCCATACATCCTGATCACAGATAAGAAGATCAGCAACATCCAGGAAATCCTTCCGCTTCTGGAGCAGGTGGTACAGGCAGGTGCAAAACTTCTCATCATCGCAGAAGATGTAGAAGGTGAAGCGCTTACTACCCTGATCGTAAACAAATTAAGAGGAACCTTCCAGGTAGTAGCAGTGAAAGCTCCTGGATATGGCGACAGAAGAAAAGAAATGCTGCAGGATATCGCAATCCTTACCGGCGGCCAGGTAATCTCTGAAGAACTTGGTCTGGATCTGAAAGAAACAACTATGGATCAGTTAGGACGCGCAAAATCCGTAAAAGTAGCAAAAGAAAATACCGTGATCGTAGACGGATGCGGAAATAAAGAAGACATTGCAAACCGTGTAGCTCAGATCCGCGGACAGATCGAAGAAACAAAATCTGACTTTGACAGAGAAAAATTACAGGAAAGACTTGCAAAACTGGCAGGCGGTGTTGCAGTAATCCGTGTAGGTGCAGCAACAGAAACAGAAATGAAAGAAGCGAAACTTCGTCTTGAGGATGCTCTTGCAGCAACAAGAGCAGCTGTTGAAGAAGGTATTATCGCAGGCGGCGGTTCTGCATACATCCATGCATCCAAGGAAGTTGCCAAGATGGCAGCAGGTCTGGAAGGAGACGAAAAGACAGGTGCCAACATTATTCTGAAGGCTCTGGAAGCTCCTCTGTTCCACATTGCAGCAAATGCAGGACTGGAAGGCTCTGTAATTATCAATAAAGTAAAAGAAGCAGAAACAGGCGTTGGATTTGACGCTCTGAATGAAGCTTATGTAGATATGGTAAGCGAAGGAATTCTGGACCCGGCAAAGGTTACCAGAAGCGCACTGCAGAACGCAACAAGCGTGGCATCCACCCTTCTGACCACAGAATCTGTGGTATCTACCATCAAAGAAGATACTCCTGCAATGCCAGGCGGAAACCCAGGAATGGGAATGATGTAAGCTTTTCCGGAGCAGGACTTCAAAGCGAAGGAAGCATTGGAAATTTCACAGACAAACGGGCACAGCGTCATAGACGCTGGGTCCGTTTTGTGGTATAATACTCAGAAATCATACAAGGAGAAAAGAAATGAGTGATTTATATTCTGAATTACTGGTAAAGAAAGAGCGTACAGCCAAAGACGTAATTATAAAATACGGCCTGATCGCTCTGACTGTACTTGCAGCAGCTGCAGGTCTTTTTATTTCACCGCTGATCCTGGTGGTGGCCATAGGTCTTGGAATTGCCTGTTATTTTGTCCTTCCTAAGACAGATCTGGAATATGAGTATCTGTTTGTAAATGGAGAAATGGACATTGATGTGGTTATGGCGAAGACCAAGAGAAAAAGAGTAAAAAACATAAACATTCAGGAAGCAGAGCTGGTAGCACCGCTGAATTCCCACAGACTGGATTACTACAATGGCAATCAGAAATTAAAGGTTCTTGATTATTCATCTGGAAACCCGGAGCACAAACGCTTTGCAGTAATTACCAGAGATGGTTCAGAAACCTGCAAGATCATCATCGAGCCAGATGATGCTATGGCAGTTTCTATCAAAAATTCAGCACCCAGCAAAGTTTTTTTGGATTGACACCCTTTTTTATTTTTGTTACACTAGGAAACAAACTAAAATCAAATGAAATGAATATACAAACATAAGGGAGGAAATGCAATGGGTACTATCATCGGTGAAGGCATTACTTTTGATGACGTATTGTTAGTTCCGGCGTATTCAAAGGTGATTCCGAATCAGGTAGATGTGACAACATATTTAACAAAGAAGGTTAAACTTAACATTCCTATGATGAGTGCAGGAATGGACACCGTTACCGAGCATCGTATGGCGATTGCCATGGCAAGACAGGGAGGTATCGGTATCATTCATAAAAATATGTCCATCGAAGCGCAGGCTGAGGAAGTGGACAAGGTAAAGCGTTCTGAGAACGGAGTTATCACAGATCCATTTTATTTATCAGCTGAGCATACACTTAAAGATGCCAATGATCTGATGGCGAAATTCCGTATTTCTGGTGTGCCGATTACAGAAGGCAGAAAACTGGTGGGAATCATCACCAACCGTGATCTGAAATTTGAAACGGACTTTAGCAAAAAAATCAAGGAATGCATGACTTCAGAAGGTCTGATCACAGCTAAGGAAGGCATCACCTTGGAAGAAGCAAAAAAAATTCTTGCAAAATCCCGTAAAGAAAAATTACCCATTGTAGACGAGGATTTCAACTTAAAAGGTCTGATCACCATTAAGGATATTGAGAAACAGATTAAATATCCGCTGGCTGCCAAGGATGCACAGGGACGTCTTCTCTGTGGCGCAGCTGTAGGAATTACCTCCAATGTTCTGGCGCGTGTGGACGCTCTGGTGAAGGCTGCTGTGGATGTGGTTGTTGTGGATTCCGCACATGGCCATTCCGAAAATATCTTAAAGGCTGTACGCCAGATTAAAGATGCATACCCGGAACTTCAGGTAATCGCTGGAAACGTAGCTACCGGCGCAGCGACCAAGGCTCTGATCGAGGCTGGTGCAGATGCTGTGAAGGTTGGTATCGGACCTGGTTCCATCTGTACCACACGTATTGTGGCTGGTATTGGTGTACCGCAGATTACCGCAGTGATGGATTGCTATGAGGTTGCCAACCGTTATGGCATTCCGGTAATCGCAGACGGCGGTATTAAATACTCCGGCGATATCACAAAGGCCATTGCAGCAGGTGCCAACGTATGTATGATGGGAAGCATCTTTGCCGGCTGTGACGAAAGCCCGGGAACCTTTGAACTGTATCAGGGAAGAAAATACAAAGTATACCGTGGTATGGGGTCCATTGCAGCGATGGAAAACGGAAGCAAAGACCGTTACTTCCAGCAGGATGCCAAGAAACTGGTACCGGAAGGTGTGGAAGGCCGTGTAGCATACAAGGGACATGTGGAAGATACGGTATTCCAGCTGATGGGCGGACTTCGTTCCGGTATGGGATACTGTGGAGCAGAGACCATTGAAGCGCTGAAGACCACTGGTAAATTCATCAAGATTTCTGCAGCTTCCTTAAAGGAATCTCATCCTCATGATATTCATATTACAAAAGAAGCGCCAAACTACAGTGTAGATGAATAATAAAAATGAAAGAATCGAAAAGAACTCATACAAATAAAAAAAGTTCAAACAAAACAGCAAGACCTGCTCATATGCGCAGGTCTTCTGCTGTTTCTGGAAGTTCTCGATCCACAGCCAGAAGAAAACGTGTTTTGCGAAGAAATCTGGGAATCGGTATTACCTGTGGAATCCTCCTTTGCCTTCTGGTCTTTATGGGGAAAACCGTCCTTCAGAGAGCCAATGAACGGGATGAGAGAGAACTGCAGGAACTGGTACAGGAGGAAAACGGTCCTCTTCTGTGGCAGAAGCAGGGCGCTCCCTATATTGACGTACAGCTTTTAACGCCCAATGAATATTCCAGACCACAGATTCCCATGGAATCGGTGCAGTACATAGCCATCCATTATACGGCAAACCCAGGCGCAGGAGCCATGGCCAACCGGAATTATTTTGAGAATTTATCAACGACCAGAGAGACAAAGGTCAGCAGCCATTTTGTGGTGGGACTGGAAGGAGAAGTGGTGCAGTGTATTCCCACGGCGGAAATTTCCTATGCGACCAATGAGCGGAATGTGGATACCATTTCCATTGAAAACTGCCACCCAGATGAGACAGGTGCTTTTAATGATGCCACATATGACTCTACAGTGAAGTTGGCTGCCTGGCTGTGTACACGATTTGGTCTTACCCAGGATCAGGTGATCCGTCACTATGATGTCACTGGAAAGAGCTGTCCAAAATATTATGTAGAACATCCGGAAGCCTGGGAACAGATGAAGGAAGATATTCGGATTCAGATTCAGGAGGACTACGCATTGCAGGAAAAACTTCAAAATTCCTCTGGCTGAAACTCCCCTCTGTTACCTTTGTATAGAAATGAGTTCTCAGGAGATGTTTCTGTAGAAAAAATACCGAAAATTTTTTTCTCTCTTGAAAATAGAAGACAAGTATTGTAAACTAAAGACAGTAGCTGCATGACTGGCGGAAGTAGGAGTACCTACAGGGAGTGCAGCGGAAACTTTGTGCCGACCGCCTGGGCAGCCTGGAAACAGAAGGGCTGCCCAGGCGTTTTTTCATTTAATAAGGAAGTGGAAGAGGATTCATCCACTTTTTTACCACAAAGAAAAGGAGAACAGATTATGGAAATGTTATCACTGGAAAAAGAATTAAAAGAGAATTCCTATCCGGGAAGAGGAATTGTCATCGGACGGTCCAAGGATGGAACCAAGGCAGTGACAGCTTATTTCATTATGGGCAGAAGTGAAAACAGCAGAAACCGTGTTTTTGTGGAAGAAGGAGAGGGAATTCGTACCCAGGCATTTGATCCTTCCAAACTTACAGATCCAAGTCTGATTATTTATGCGCCAGTTCGTGTGCTGGGAAATAAGACGATTGTGACCAATGGAGATCAGACCGATACCATTTATGAAGGAATGGATAAACAGCTTACCTTTGAGCAGTCTCTGAGAAGCAGAGAATTTGAGCCGGATGCCCCAAACTATACCCCTCGTATTTCCGGTGTTCTTCATGTGGAGAACGGCACCTATAATTACGCCATGTCTATTTTAAAGAGCAACAATGGAGATCCGAGTTCCTGTAACCGTTATACCTTTGCTTATCAGAATGCAGCAGCAGGAGAGGGACATTTTATCCACACCTATCAGTGCGATGGAAATCCGCTGCCGAGCTTTGAGGGGGAACCGAAGTTGGTTTCTATTCCAGATGATATGGAAGAATTTACGAACATGCTTTGGAACAGCCTGAATGAAGAGAATAAGGTATCTCTTTTTGTCAGATATATTGATATTGCAACAGGAAACTACGAAACAAAGATTGTAAACAAAAATAAATAAGCCAGAGGGAGAGGATTGTCATGAAGGAATTGGAATTAAAATATGGATGTAACCCAAATCAGAAACCATCAAAAATCTATCTTGCAGATGGCGGTGAATTACCGATCAAAGTGTTAAGCGGAAAACCGGGCTATATTAACTTTCTGGATGCGTTTAACGGCTGGCAGCTGGTACGTGACCTGAAAAAAGCAACAGGACTTCCGGCAGCAACTTCCTTTAAGCATGTATCTCCGGCAGGCGCTTCTGTAGGACTTCCTCTCACAGAAACGCTGGCAAAGATCTACTGGGTAGATGATATGGACTGGAAAAACTTTTCTCCTATTGCCTGTGCATACGCAAGAGCCAGAGGCGCAGACCGTATGTCTTCCTTCGGAGATTTCATTTCTCTTTCCGATGTCTGTGACAGAGATACCGCGCTTCTGATCAAGAGAGAAGTTTCTGACGGTGTAATTGCTCCTGGATATACAGAAGAGGCCCTGGAAATTCTGAAACAGAAGAAAAAAGGCAATTACAATGTAATTGAAATCGATCCGGATTACGTTCCGGCACCTCTGGAACACAAGGAAGTGTTTGGCGTGACCTTTGAACAGGGAAGACAGGAACTTCAGATTGATGATGCGCTGATCTCCAACCTGGTAACGGAAAACAAGGAACTCACCGAAGAAGCGAAACGGGATATGAAGATTTCTCTGATCGTATTGAAATATACACAGTCCAACTCTGTTTGCTTTGTAAAGGACGGACAGGCCATTGGTGTAGGCGCAGGACAGCAGTCCCGTGTACATTGTACCAGACTGGCAGGACAGAAGGCTGACAACTGGTTCCTTCGTCAGTGCCCAAAGGTATTAAACCTTCCATTTAAAGATACCATCAGCCGCGCAGAGAGAGACAATGCTATTGATGTCTATATTGGAGAAGAATACATGGATGTTCTGGCAGATGGAGCATGGGAAGGAATCTTCACAGAAAAACCGGAAGTGTTCACAAGAGAAGAGAAACGTGCATGGCTGGATCAGCTGACAGATGTGACACTTGGTTCCGACGCATTTTTCCCATTCAGCGATAACATTGAGCGGGCGCATAAAAGTGGCGTAACCTATATCGCAGAGCCGGGAGGATCTGTACGCGATGATGCGGTGATTGAGACCTGTAACAAGTATGGAATGGTGATGGCATTTACGGGAATTCGTCTTTTCCATCATTGATAGATCTTCTTTTTAGAATAAGAAACCCCAAAACCGGGTAGACTTTTCGTCTGCCCGGCTTTGGGGTTTCGGCTGTTTTTTTAATAAAAAAAATCCCTTGAATCATCAAGGGATTGAAGAGCGATAGACGGGGCTCGAACCCGCGGTCTCGACCTTGGCAAGGTCGCGCGTTACCAACTACGCCACTATCGCATCTGGTGTTTGGTGAGGTGTTTACCTCAGCGACAAGACATATAATACTACAGGGATGAGCGTTTGTCAAATGTTTTTTTGAAAAAAATTCAAAAAATACAACGGACAATGAGAAACTGATAAAACTACAATAAAAACAAAAAAATACAAAATCAGGAAATGGAGAAAGAAAAATGCAGGTTTTCAGGAAAAACTGAAAAAGAATGGGGAATCAGGAGAAAGGAAGTTGAACAGAATTATGAAATAAGCCAAGAAGAATCCTTATTTACAGAATGCCAAAATAATTACCCAGTTTCCAAAGGGGTTACAATATAGTTTATGAAATTTTTTATATAGTATAACCACAGGTCGGAGCTTTGCGGAGAGCTTCAGACAGAAAAAAGGAATCATACATATGCATTTCCATTGGAGTAAAATGGAAGATATTATCAATCGGGGAGGCGGAAATCTTTTGATCCGCGTTTACAATTCTACACCCGATGAAGAATTGGACAAGGTTCAGGACGTACACGTACATATGGATGGTAGGGAAGTGGTAGTTCCCGCAGGAACCCAGGTGAAGCTTCATCCGGGAGAGAGCATCAGCATCTATCCCTATATGTATCATGATTTTGAGATTGAAGAAGGAACCGGCCCTGTGTTGATCGGAGAAGTGAGTCAGTGTAATGACGATAATACGGATAATCGTTTCTATAAAAGTGTGGGACGTTTCCCAGAGCTTGAAGAAGATGAGGCGCCCTATCGTCTGCTCTGTAATGAATATCCAGAAGCGAAACGCTGAGAGAAATAAAATTTACATTTATCCAAAATAAATACAAAAATCAGGAGAGGAAAAGACGAAATAAATCGGAATATCTTCCTTCCATTTATGAAACCAGTTTTGGAGAAATTCGTCCAGAATGGATAAAAAACATAAAAAAACCTGTGCAGATCCAAAAGGAACCGGAAATGCAGAAAAAGGATCTGACTTTGCACAGCTACTTTCTTCGCATACGGGAAAACTTCCGGGTAGTGGAATTGGAATGGTTTACAGAAATGTTTCTGGAAAATACTTACCGGGTGAAGGGTTTCGTACGCGCAGAAGGAAAAAGCTGGTATCTGGACTGTGTGGGAAGCCTGTTTAGTCTGAAGCCCTATGAAGGGGAGGCACAGAACTGGAATGAAATTGTAGTGTTATCCGGAAAAAATAGAAAGCTTTGAACTGGTTCGCCGTTTCCTCCAGCGTCAGATGATGGGAAAAGTTTCTGGCAATATCAGAAAGAAGAAGGGAATCAGGGGCATCCATAATAAAGGGACCTGCAAGAATAGAACCAAGTAAGGTATTGTTGTTGGTTAATGGAAACACAATATGGTTTAAATTAGAATGGCAGGAAAAAATATAGGTTTCACCAAAAGTCATCGCTAATCGGCTGGCATCAGAATGGATCTTGGTACAGGATTCCGATTTGGGGAGAAAGCGTTTGAAAATTTTACAATAGCTGTGTGCTTCTCCGAATTGATCCAGAATTTCACCGTTTTCATCTAAAACCTGAACAGGAAGATTGATGCATTGATAAAAAGTTTCCAAAAGTTCATGGAGGGACTCCTTTTTTATGATAGAATATAAAAGAGGCTGCATAGATATCGTTCTCCTTATCTGAAAAAATTCCCAAAAACGAGTGGCATATATATTATATATAAAAAATAGCAAAATCAAACATATTTAAAGGAGGAAGAGCGTGATATCCATGAAAAATTTGAAAAAAATATAGAATGATTCGTCAGAGGAGAGGAACATGGAAACATTTTATGAGTTAGATAAATTGATACCTTCTATGGATCAGGATTCTGTTCTGAAAGCAATGGACTGCTATGAGGACAGCCCCATATACCAGGAGGTAAAAGAAGAATATGAAGAAATACGGGAGGAGATGCTAAGTCTGGCCGAACCTGTGGGAATTCTGGGTTTTGCCACCCTTCCCAAATCCATAGAAACAGAACAGTATCGGGAAGGGACTCCTGTGATTTATGGGGTGCTTAGTATTGGAGATAAGATTAAACAGCGCAGTACCAATGCATTTCGTGAGGGAGATTATGTAAAAGGCCTCCTCTGTGATGCCATGGCAGATCAGATGCTTTTTTCACTGGAAAAACGGATGATGGAAAAACTCCGGGAGGTTTGCCGGGAACACCGGATGGGGATTCTGAAGCGTCTGGAAGCGCCCAATGATATCCCTATGGAATCACAGATGGAAGCCTGGAAGCATCTAGAACTGAAAAAACGCTTTGGAATTGAAATCAGCAGTGGTTTTATGTTTGATCCGGTTAAAACTTCCTGTCAGGTATTTATTCTGACAGAAGATGAAAAACTGTTTCAGGCACAGCATGATTGCAGAAACTGCTCCAATCTAAAGTGCAGAATGCGCAGCATTCCAGGAGCGGAAGTGACGGTGCAGAAAAACGGAGAAGACAGAAAAATCGTCCTGGAAGAAAAAGAAAGCCTTATGAGTGCGCTGATTCGGGAAGGATATTATATGAGCGCACCCTGTGGTGGTAAGGGACGCTGCGGCAAATGCGGCATTCAGGTTCTGGAAGGAGAGGCTCCCATTCATCCGGAGGATGAAAAGCAATTTACCAGACAGGAACTGGCAGATGGCTGGCGTCTGTCCTGCAGGCTTTATCCGGAGGACCATTTAAAAATTGCATTTTTCCAGGATGATGAATCCAGGTTTGAAATCCTGGGGGACGGAAATACCGATGCAGAAGAAGAAGAAATTCCGGAAGAAAGCGGCTATGAAATCGCCGTAGATCTTGGTACCACCACTCTTGCCATGGAACTTTTGGGCAGGGACAGTGGGAAAAATCTTCACACGGTAACAGGGATTAACAGTCAGAGAGCCTATGGCGCCGATGTAATTTCCAGAATCCAGGCTTCTGTAGACGGAAAGAAGGAAATCCTTCAGAACTGTATACGTAAGGATCTGCTCACAGGGTTTCAGAAGTTCACAGACGAGATGGGAGTATCCCTTACGAAGGTATCCAGAATCGCTCTGGCAGGGAATACCACGATGGGACATCTTCTTATGGGATATGACTGCGCTTCCCTTGGGGTGTATCCTTTTACACCGGTAAATATTGATTTTATCCGGGGAACTTTTGAAGAAATATTGGGAAGCAGTTCCTGTGAGGCGCAGGTAGAGCTTCTTCCAGGAATCTCCACGTATGTGGGAGGGGATATTACAGCGGGACTTTATGCCTGTGGATTTGATAAAAGTGAGGAAATCTGTCTTCTGGTGGATCTGGGAACCAATGGAGAAATGGCCATTGGAAATAAAGACCGGATTTTTGTGACCTCTACTGCGGCTGGTCCGGCCTTTGAAGGGGGCAATATTACCTGGGGAATGGGAAGCATTGCCGGCGCTATCTGTTCTGTGGAGATTCAGGGGGAAAGAGCAGAAGTGAAAACCATTCAGGACAAGCCCCCTGTTGGAATCTGCGGAACGGGAGTGGTGGAAGTGGCCATGGAGCTGGTTAAAGCAGGAATCGTAGAGGAGAACGGGCTTATGGCAGAACCCTATTTTGAAGACGGGTTCCCTCTTGCCAAAACACCTGAGGGAAAGACCATTGTATTTACCCGCAGAGACATAAGGGAAATTCAACTGGCCAAGTCTGCAGTACGGGCGGGAGTGGAAACTCTTCTGCTGCGTTATGGAGCAGAAAAAGAGCAGATTTCCAAGGTTTATCTGGCTGGCGGTTTTGGCTATAAGCTGGATCAGGACAAAGCAATCGCCATAGGAATGCTGCCGGAAGAATTTCGCGACCGGATAGAAACCGTTGGAAACAGTTCCCTTTCCGGGGGAGCCGCATACTTACAAGATCCGAAAGGAGAGGAAGCGATAAGAAACATCCTTGAGGTATCTACGGAACTGAATCTTTCTTCAGACCGGGCATTTCATGAATTTTATATGGATTATATGATGTTTGAGTGAAGCTGAGCGCGGAGCCTTCAAATCTTAAAAAAGTCTAAATCCACTCTTCAAAATTGCAAAAGCCAGGTTCTTGTGCTAAGATAGAACAAAAATAGGAAATGACACAGAAAGACACGGACTGCATATGAGGAGAAGGAACATGAAGAAACAGACAGCTGCCGCAGTGCTGTGTGCAGTGCTTTTGAGCCAGACAGCCACAGTATTTGCGGAGGTTCCTGATTTTACAGGAACTGTGAATGCATATAAACAGGATCAGAAAACCCCAAGATATTTTCAGGTGGAAGACAGTGAGGGGAAGGCGGTTCAGGCAGTAGCCAGAACAGACACCCTGTATGTGACAGAAAAGACCCTTCCCATCCGCGCAATTCCTGATGAAAAAGGAGAAATGCTCCGCCGGGTTCTGCTGGGTACGAAGCTTTCACGAGTGGCAGTGTGCGACAATGGATGGAGTAAGGTTCTTTTTCAAAAAGGGGAAGAGCATGTGACCGGCTATGTGCCCAATGAAGCCCTAAGTGATCAGATTCAGATGAAGAAATTTACCGACCAGGTGGTTATGGCCAAGGATGCAGATATCCTGGATTATCCGGGGCGGAAGGACGGTGTGGTCATTGGAGAGGTTCTGGAACTGGACCAGGTGAAACGCACCGGAACCATTAACAATATCTGGAGTCGAATCCTGTTCCGGGACGAGAACGGCAAAAAAACAGTGGGTTATATCCCCACAACCTCTATTCAGGGAGAGGAAGAAACACAGGTGGTTCTTGCAGATACCATCGATGAAGAAAAAGAAGCGGGAACCATACACAAAAGTACCGGGGAAGGTGTTTTTGCAGAGGCTGTGGACGGAGTGGGAGCAGCAGGAACCAAGGTTAATGGAGATGGCGTGCAGGAAGGATCACCCATTGCCGTATCTTCAGATGCAGTGCTGAAACCCATGGGGACATTCCGGATCACCCATTATTGTCCCTGCAGCATCTGCTGTGGCCCCTGGGCAAACGGCATTACGTCCACCGGTGTAACGGCTACCACCAATCGAACCATTGCCGTGGACCCCACACAGATTCCTTACGGAACCAAGGTGGTCATAAACGGACAGGTTTATGTGGCGGAGGACTGCGGCGGCGCCATCAAGGAGAACTGCATTGATATTTACGTGGGAAGTCATGCAGAAGGAGAGAGTAAGGGCGTATATTACACAGATGTGTATGTGATCCAGGAATAAAAAAAGAAAATAGGAATCAGCCAGCACGAACAGTTTTGGATACAGGAAATATGGGAAATTGATAAACACGCAAAAAACGACCGGTGGAATGACCGGTCGTTTTTTGTGATTTTCAGGTACCTATGATATAGAAGCGTATTTAAGCCTGTTCAAGAGCCTGTTCAAGATCTGCAAGAATATCTTCCACGTTTTCGATTCCGATGGAAAGACGGATCATTCCAGGAGAAACGCCTGCTTCTGCAAGCTGTGTATCGTTCATCTGGCGATGGGTATGGCTGGCCGGATGAAGAACCATAGTCTTAGATGCTGCCACATGTGTGGCGATGTTGGCCAGTTCCAGGCTGTCCATAAAGCGAATCGCTGCATCGCGTCCGCCTTTTAATTCGAAGGAGATGACACCGCAGGTACCCTTTGGAAGATATTTTTCGGCCAATGCATGATATTTGTCTCCTGGAAGACCAGCATAGTTTACAGAAGCCACTTTTTCATGGGCATTTAAATATTCTGCTACTTTCTGGGCATTGCTGCAGTGACGTTCTACACGAAGGGGCAGGGTTTCCAGACCGATGTTTAAAAGGAAGCAGTTCATGGGGGAAGGGATGGAACCCAAATCTCTCATGAGCTGGGAGGTTGCCTTGGTGATATAAGCCTTTTTGCCAAACTGCTTGGTGTAAACGACGCCATGGTAAGATTCATCTGGTTCTGTGAGTCCATGGAATTTACTTCCATAAGCTTCCCAGTCAAAATTACCGCTGTCCACAATAGCGCCTCCGACCTGCAGAGCATGGCCATCCATATACTTGGTGGTGGAGTGGGTAACGATATCCGCGCCCCACTCGATGGGACGGCAGTTTACCGGTGTGGCAAAGGTATTGTCTACGATCAGAGGTACGCCGTGTGCGTGTGCCACCTTTGCATATTTTTCGATATCCAGAACAACCAATGCAGGATTAGCGATGGTCTCGGCAAAAAGAAGTTTGGTATTAGGCTGGAATGCAGCTGCAATTTCTTCTTCGCTGGAATCCGTATCCACAAAGGTACAGGAAATGCCAAGCTTTTTGAAGGTTACGGCGAGAAGATTAAAGGTTCCGCCATAAATGGTGGAAGCGGCAACCACATGATCTCCTGCTTCACAGATGTTTAATACGGCATAGAAGTTCGCTGCCTGACCGGAAGAGGTCAGAAGGGCTGCCACACCGCCCTCCAATGCTGCAATCTTGGCTGCTACGGCATCGTTGGTGGGGTTCTGGAGACGGGTATAAAAATATCCCTCTGCTTTCAGATCAAAGAGCTGTCCCATTTCGTCTGTGGTATCATATTTAAAAGTGGTACTCTGATAAATGGGAAGGGCACAGGGTTCTCCCTTGGAAGGAGAATAACCGGCATGAAGACATTGTGTTTCTATCTTGTAATCGCTCATCTTTTCATGGTCCTTTCTGTAAATGATGCAGCAGATCCTGGAATGCTTTCTGGATGCACTACTGCGAATGATTAAAATTTATTTTCCCCTATCATATCACAAAAGAAAAAGAGATACAATAAAATAGTATACAGATATGGAAAAATAGCAGAGGAAAAAAGAAATCCTCCTGGAGTAAAATAAGGGCAAGAATTACAAGAGTTCAATCAGGAGGGAATACCATGATAATCATAGGAGAAAAACTGAACGGTTCCATTCCGTCAGTTGCAAAAGCCATTGCGGATAAGGATGCGGAACTTATCCGGGAAAGAGCCAGAAAACAGGCAGAGGCAGGCGCAACATTTCTGGATGTATGCGCTTCTGTAGAGGAAGAAGTAGAGGTAGAAACATTAAAATGGATGATCGATCTGGTACAGGAAGTCACAGACACACCAATTTGTGTGGACAGCCCCAGCGCCAGATCCTGTGTGGCGGCAATTCCATTTTGTAAGAAGCCGGGACTGATCAATTCTGTATCCTTAGAGGGAGATAAGATTGATACCATTTTCCCGGTGATCGCAGATACTGACTGGGAGTGCGTGGCGCTTCTCTGTGACAATGATGGAATTCCGGATTCTGTGGAAAAAAGAATGGAAGTATTCCATGGAATTATGGAAAAAGCAAAAGAATACCAGATTGAGCCGTCCAGATTACATATTGACCCATTGGTGGTAACCCTTTCCACCGATGAGACAGCTTTGACCGTATTTGCAGACTGCTGTCGTCAGATTAAGGCAGAATATCCGGAAATCCATATTACCAGCGGACTTTCCAATATTTCTTTCGGTCTTCCGGCAAGAAAGAACATTAACCAGGCGTTTATGGTTCTTGCCATGAATGCAGGGATGGACAGCGCCATTGTAGACCCCACCAACAAAAATATGATTGGTATGATCTATGCCACCAATGCACTTCTGGAAAGAGACGAATATTGTCTGAACTATATTGCCAAATTCCAGGACAAGCCCCAGGAAGAGGCAGGGGAATCAGCGCCGGCGACTCCTATGGATGAAAAAATGCAGGCAGTTTTTAAAGCAACCCAGGACGGAAAAAACAAAGAAATTGGAAAGTACGTACAGGAAGCCATTGATGCAGGCTGCGATCCCACTTCCATTCTGAATGAAGGTATGATCGGCGCCATGGCAGTAGTAGGTGAAAATTTCAAAAAAGAAATTATTTTTGTGCCACAGATGCTGGCGGCAGCCCGCGCTATGAAAGCAGGCGTAGAAGTGCTGAAACCATATCTGGCAACAGGAGAAGCTGGAAGTGCAGGTAAGATTATCCTTGGTACTGTTGCCGGCGACCTTCATGATATTGGAAAGAATCTGGTAGGCATGATGTTTGAAAGCGCTGGATTTGAAGTGCTGGATCTTGGCGTGGATGTGCCCATCCAGACCTTTATCGATGCAGTGAATGCAAATAAGGATGCAACCATTGTTGCTCTTTCCGCGCTTCTGACCACCACCATGCCCTCTCTTCGTGATACTGTGGCAGCTCTTTTGAAGCAGCCTTTTAGAAACCGGATTAAGATTATGGTAGGAGGCGCCCCTATTACACAGGAATTTGCCGATGAGATCGGAGCAGACGCTTACACAGAGGATGCAGCATCTGCTGCAGAACAGGCGAAAAAATATGCAGATTCCGGCTTCTGTGCAAAAGCGGCAGCAGGGGAATTTGATGAGAGCGCGCCGGTAGAAGAGGAGGAAGAGGCCAAAACAGAAGAAACAAAAAAAGAAGAGACAAAGGGAACAGAAACCAGTACCTTTGATAAGAAAAAGGTGGATATCAGTTCCATTCGTCTTCCGGGGCCGGGAGAAGGCTATAAGCTGAATATGGAAGCAACCAAAGAAAAATTCCGTAATTACTGGGCTCACAAAAATACAGGACGTCCACTGATGTGTGTCATTGCCAGAAGACCGGAGATTGAGCAGTATTCCGATGGAACTCCTGTTGACGGAGGATACTTAGGCCAGATCTGTCAGGGAAAATATTATAATATGCCAGAAGAACTGATGTGGAAGGATATGGAAGACAAATACCAGGATCCACAGAGAATTGTAGACAGATACCGCTTCTTCTGCGAGACTCATGCATTCCTTGGAGAAAGCTTCCCGAACCTGAATGTGGATTTTGGACCTGGTTCCCTGGCAGCTTATCTTGGTTCCGAAATTGGATTCAAGGAAGATACCGTATGGTTCAATAAATGTCTGGATAGCTGGGATGGGGTTCCAAGACTGACCTTTGATCCGGATAACAAGTGGTTTAAAAAGCATTTACAGCTGGTAAAAGATTGTCAGGAACTGGCTGGAGAGGACTTCTATGTGGATATGCCTGACCTGATGGAAAACATTGACGTACTGGCATCTCTGCGAGGAGCCCAGGATATTCTCTTTGATCTTCTGGATGAGCCGGAAAAAATCGGAGAACGTATCCAGGAAGTGACAGACCTTTATTTTAATTATTACGATCGTTTCTATGATGTGATCAAGGATGAAGAAGGAGGAAATGCTTACACCGTATTCCAGATCTGGGGACCGGGAAGAACTGTTAAGTTGCAGTGCGACTTCTCAGCAATGATGTCTCCAGAGGATTTCCGAAAATATATTCAGCCGTCCTTAAAGGTACAGTCTGAAAAAGCAGATCATGTTCTTTACCATCTGGACGGACCGGCAGCAATCAAGCATATGGATGCGCTGATGGAAATTGACGGAATCGACGCATTGCAGTGGACCAGCGGAGATGCAGGACCGGACGGAACTCTTCCCGACTGGGATGTGATTTATGACAAGGCTATTGCAGCAGGAAAATCCATCTGGGTAAAGGTATATTCCGGCGAGTTTGAAGACTGGATCAAAAACGTGGATCGTATTGTAAAGAAATACGGTTCTCACAGTCTCTTCCTTCTGTTCCCGGAAATGTCCATGGAACAGGCCGTTTATCTTCTGGATTATGCAGAGAAAAACTGGAGCGACGTAAAGGGAACCTTCTGCGAAGCCCTGGGCAGATAAAAAAACGAAGAATCCTTTTTGCATTGAGAAAAGAGCTACATGCGGGAGCCATAGACCTGTATGTAGCTCTTTCCATTTACTGGTCAAAATAAAATAGAAAAGGAAGAAATGTGCCGCTGGGAGTTTGTGGGAGAGAAGATTGAAATATGGAAACAGAATTGATACAATGGCAGGAGAAACAGAAAGGATCTTAGTATATGAAGCTTGTAAAAGACAACATTATTCTGGATAAAAATTTCCCTTTTCAGATTTCCCAGGTGACATTGAATCATGAGAACAGCCATCCGGATACCTTTCACTGGCACAGTTATTTTGAGATTACCTGTGTGATTCGGGGGAGGGAAAATTATTTTGTAAATGGTCAGGAGTATACCATGGAAGAGGGGGATATTATTATTTTTAATAATGTGGAACCCCATGGGTGGAAACTTCTGGAAGAGGAAATGCGGCTTCTGGTTATGATCTTTTCGCCGGAATTTGTGGCGGAAAAGCTAAGTATGTTTGACCTGGAATATTTAAAGCCGTTTGTGGAGCGGGGAAGTAATTTCAAAAACCGCATTGGCCGGGAAGAATCTTTAAGTCATGAGATCCGTAAGGCAATCCGGGAAATTTATGGGGAATGGAATATCCGGGCAATTGGTTATCCTTTGATGATCAAGGCCAATGTTCTTCGGATTCTGACCATTTTGATCCGTACCTGCCAGGATGAGAGCAAATCTGATGAAATGCTCAAAGAAAAGAAAAATGCCATGAACCGGCTGGAGGAAGCCTTCGCTTACATGGATGCCCACTTCTGTGAAAAAATGACTCTGGATGAGGTAGCAGCCTCTGTTTATATGAGTTCCAATTATTTTTCATCTTATTTCAGAAAGGTGACCAACATCAGCTTCAGCGAATATGTGACCCGGCTTCGGATCAATCATGCCAGAGAGCTTCTTCGGGATACGGATAAAAGTGTTACGGAGATTGCTCTGGAATGTGGATTTCATAACATTTCCAACTTTTATCGTCTCTACAAAAAGCAGGTGGGAAAGCCTCCCCGGGATGAAAAAAAATAGTGAAAATAGTATAAAAAGTGTCGAAGAAATGACATAGACAAGAGAAGCCTTCGGATGCTAGGATGAAGAAAATCGGCGAAAGCGAAGGAGCATATACCATGAAAATAACAGATACTTATGTGGAAGTACAAATAAAGAATCTCACCACTCGATTGATCCCTGTCACGGACACCATCATCCGTTGTATTTCTTCCAAGGATGCCATTCAGGCAGAGAGAGATTCCCTGATGATCGAGAAGAAATCCTACCCGGCTGTTTCTTTTGAAGCGGAGGAGAAGGAAGGCACAGTGACCATAAAGACGAAAAAGGTACAGGCACAGATCAGTAAAGAAACAGGAGAAATCACCTGGATGCATCCCGATGGAAGTCTGTGGCTTCTGGAAAAAGGACGTGAGCTTACCAGAGAGGACGTGATCCACTATACAACAGGAGGAGAAGCGCCGGAGATCAAGCGGGTAAAGACCGTGGACGGAGAACGAAATTTCATCCAGAACCTGAAACCGGAAGTGGTAAGAAGCGCTTACCGGGGCAGGATCTTTTTCCAGTGGAAAGAGGAAGAAGCGATTCATGGACTGGGCCAGGCAGAAGAAGGAATTTATGATTACAGAGGTCATAATCAGTACCTTTATCAGCATAATATGCGGATTCCCATGCCAGTATTGGTTTCCACAGAGGGATATGGAATTTTGGTGGATTGCTGTTCCCTGATGACATTCAATGATGAGGGAAGAGATTCCTATCTGTTTTTGGATACGGTAGACCAGATTGATTCCTATTTCCTGGGAGGCGGAACCATGGACGGCATTGTTTCTTTCCTGCGTTACCTCACCGGTAAGGCACAGATGCTTCCCAAATGGGCGTATGGCTACGTGCAGTCCAAGGAGCAGTATTATACAGCCCGGGAACTGGTGGACATTGTGAAGCATTACCGGGAACTTAAGGTTCCACTGGATTGCGTGGTTCAGGACTGGAATACCTGGGAGCCTGGAAACTGGGGAGAAAAACTGGTGGATAAAAGCCGCTATGGAGATCTGAAGGAATGCATGGAGGAAATCCATAAGATGCATGCCCATTCCATGGTTTCCGTATGGCCCAATATGAATGCCGGAGGCAAAAATCATCAGGAATTTTTTGAGGCAGGATATTTGCTGAATGATTATTCTACATATAATGCCTTTGAAGAAAAAGCCAGAGAAATGTACTGGAAACAGGCAAAGGAAGAATTGTTCGATGGAGGTTTCGATTCCTGGTGGTGTGATTCCACAGAGCCGTTTTCCGGACCGGACTGGGGCGGAGAAACGAAGAAGGAACCATGGGAACGCTATCAGCTTGTGGGCAGTGAACACAAGAAATATCTGGACCCGGCCAATGCCAATGCCTTTGCCCTGATGCATGCAAAGGGAATTTATGAAAACCAGAGAAAGGACTGTGAAGACAAACGTGTGCTGAACCTGACCCGTTCCGGCTATGCCTCTGGACAGAAATATGCAGCTATGCTCTGGTTCGGGGATACCTGCGCTTCCTGGGAAACTCTTCAGAATCAGATTGTGGAAGGATTGAATATGGGGCTTAGTGGCTATCCCTACTGGACGTTGGATATCGGCGCCTTTTTTACCATTAAGGATGCATGGCAGAAGAGAGGCTGCGGCTGTCATACCAATCCCAATCCTCTGTGGTTCTGGCAGGGAAGATACAACGACGGTGTAAAGGACAAAGGATATTGTGAGCTGTACACCAGATGGATGCAGATGGGAACCTTCCTGCCCATGTTCCGCTCCCACGGAACAGATACCCCAAGAGAGATCGGGAACTTCGGAGAAAAAGGCAGTATGTTTTATGATGCCATTGAGAAGACCATCAAACTGCGCTATCATTTTATGCCCTATCTTTATTCTCTGGCAGGCGGGGTTCATTTTGAAGACGGCACAATCATGCGCAGCCTGTTGTTTGACTTTGCAGAGGATAAAGAAGCAAGAAAGATTCAGAATGAATTTATGTTTGGCCCGTCCATTCTGGTCTGCGCAGTAACAGAACCCATGTATTATGAGGCAGATAATCAGATCCTTGAAAAAGAAAAAATCTGGAAGTGTTACCTTCCGGCAGGCTGTCAGTGGTACGATTACTGGACCAATACAAAATATGAGGGCGGTCAGTATGTGACCGTAGACGCGCCCATTGACCGGATTCCGCTGTTTGTAAAGGCAGGGGCCATTCTTCCTGTGACAGAGGGACTGCAGTATGCAGATCAGAAACCGGAACAGCCCATGAAGGTTCTGGTATATCCCGGGGCAGATGGAAGATTTGTCTTATATGAGGATGAAGGAAACAATTATCATTTTGAACAGGGGGCTTATGCAACCACAGAGTTTCTGTGGAGGGATCAGACACAGGAACTGATCGTAAAAGACCGTCAGGGAAGTTATCCTGGCATGGAAGAACTTACATTTGAGGTGGAAATCATCAGATAAGAATAAAGATGTGGCAGAATTCCAAAGGAAAGAAATTCCAATGGAAGTTCTGCCACATTTTTTTGGTGAAAAACAAAAGACCTAGCCTTGATTTTCTTCTCTGTATTCAATGGGACTTGTGCCGGTCTGTTTTTTGAAGATCCGGCTGAAATATCCCTGATCGTGGTATCCCACCATCTCTCCGATCTGGCGGATGGACAGTTCCGGTTCATGAAGGAGCATACGCTGGGCCTGTGTGAGACGAAGGGTAGTGAGATATTTGGTAGGCGTACAGTCATACATCTGAGAAAAAATCTTGGTAAGATAACTGGAACTGTAATTTAAGTTGTTGGCGATCAGGTTCAGATTGATATCCTGAGCGTAATTTTCTACCAGAAACGCTTTTAGAAGATGGGCGATCTGCGTGGAAGTCATGCGGGTAGTGCCAAGATTAAAGACTTCCTCATAGCTTGCTTTGGTGATCTGAAATTCCTTTTTGATTTTCAAAAGAACGCGTTCCAGTTCCTCCGGGTCCACAGGTTTTAAGAGATAGTCTGATACCTGGAGGGCAATGGCGCTTCGGGCATATTCAAAATCAGAATAGCCGCTGGTAATGATAAATTTGGTCAGAGGGAATTGTTCCCGCACCTTGGTCAGCAGGGCGATGCCGTCCATTACCGGCATACGGATATCTGTGATTACCACATCCGGGGTATATTGATCCACCAGATCGTATGCCTGAGAGCCGGTCTGCGCCTTTCCCACTACCTGGAAATCCTCATCTGTTTTTTCAATTTTGGAAATGAGATTGTTTAACAGCAATTCTTCATCTTCAGCAACAACAATGGTATATTTCATAAGAAATCCTCACTCTGTTTCTTTTTTCTGGAAGCGGCCGATGGATACGATTCCATGCCCTTCTTCTGTATTTCCGCAGGAAAAAATAATATCGTTTTTGCAAAACAGTTTCCAGCGGAGATAGACGTTCAGGGTGCCCAGCCCGTTGATTTTCAGATCTGGCATTTCCGGATTCTGGTCTGCTTCCCGGATGCGTGTCTGGATGGTTTCCAGAGCTTCCCGGGTAAAACCATGCCCGTTGTCCAGCACATCAATCTGCCAGTGATCTTCAAAAAGATGTCCCCTTACCTGAATGAACCAGGGCGGTTCACAGTCAGAACCGTATTTAATGGCGTTTTCCACCAGAGGCTGGATGAGCAGCTTAGGCACTTTCTGGGAAAGAAGCTCTTCTGGAACGGTAATCTCATAATTCAGGCTGCTCTGGTAACGGACTTTCATACAATACAGATATTTGCGTACATAATCCAGTTCTTCCTGGAGTGTTACGGTGGTACTGGAACTGTCTGTAATGTAACGCATAATATTGGAAAGATTGCGGCACATTTTGATGACCACGTCCGTATCCCCATTTTCTGCAAGAACAATGATACTGGACAGGGAATTATAATAAAAATGCGGGTTGATCTGAGTCTGAAGCGCCATAGTACGGGATTTTACTTCCCGTTCCTGACTTTTTACTAGTGCTTCCATGGATACCTTCAGGCTGTCGCTCATATGCTGAAATGCCTGATAAAGTTCATCCAGTTCATCCACCGATACGGGATAGGCGGTAGCCTGTTCTTGGCCAAGGGTGTCCAGTTCCAGACGCTGAATGATATGCTTTAAGTGTTTTACCGGACGGATAACCGTGCGGGAAAGCTTTCTGGCGATCAGCGCAGAAAGGAAAAGGAAGATCAGCACTGCAATAAGAAGAATGCGAAGGAGCTGATAGACCGGTTTCAGGATCGCAGACTGAGGCTGGACCGTGAGATACGTATATCCGCTGTATTTGGAAGTTTTGATCGCTGCATATTCCAGAGAGTCATCCAGAGGACTGTGGAAGGATGATCCGGAGTCCAGTTGGGAAACGGCGTCAAAGTATTGGCTGATCTGTTTTTTTTTCGTCAGTCCGGTCGTAGGGATAAATAAGATTTCCACGGTGATCAAAAATGTAACTATGAGAAGAACTGTTTTTATTCTTTTTTTCAAAAGAGATCAGACTCTTAAAGACAGATTTGCACTGTTTGGCTGTTTCCACCACCCCTACCGGACGTCCGTACTGATTGTTAAAGGACCGGTACAGGGAAATAAACCATTGTCCATAGCTGGCAGATTTTGTATAGATGCTGGTTTCGTAGGGCAGGGTAAGGATTTTACTGCCTTTAAGCCTGCGAGCTGCTTCAATGAGATCCTGCTGGTCAGGACTGGATTTTTTTATAAGAGTGGACATACCTGCCTGAAGTACGTTTCCGGAAAAATCATAGAGATTCATCTGGTCAGCTTTCAGCTCCGTACCGCTTAAGGTTACAAAAAGATCCGCCATTTCCTCCAGCATATCACTGGAGATATTCAGTTCAAAGGACTGATCCAGTACCTGCTTGGAAATGCTGCTGTAGTTTAAGTTAATGGAAACGGTATCCAGAGATTTTAGGGAGGCTTCTACCTGATTATAGAAGCTGTTGTTGGAGGCCTCCATGGTCTGAATCTGACTGTCCAGAAGCTGTCTGGATACAAAAATATAGAAGAAATATGATCGGACAGAAATACATTGTAGGAGGAATGACCTCCGGTGCGGTAAAAGAATAAAAGAAAAAAAGGAGTCCCTGTGTGCAGCAGGGGCTCCTTTAATCTGCCCGGGGAAAGACGGTTATCGGGCCATCTGATAAATTTTCTCCATATCTTTGCGGTTTAACTGTTTGAACATACCAATGGTGCGGGTATCCTCAAAGCTGCATTTGAAAGCCAGCTTCTGGATTTCTTCATCTGTCAGGTCAAGGCCAAGCTCATGAAGACTGGTGGGCATCTGGATGGAACGGAAGAAATCCTCCATAGCTTCAATTCCGGCAAGGGCTGTGCGTTTAAAGTCTATGCCACAGGGAATGTCAAACACATTGGTGGCAAACTGGGCGAAGCGCTCCGGATTCTCCTGATAAACGTACCGGGCCCAGCTGCCCCAGAGCGCAGCCAGTCCTGCTCCGTGGGCCACATCATAAAGTCCTCCCAGTTCGTGCTCCAGCTGATGGCAGGCCCAGTCGCCTCCGGCAGTACCACAGCCGGTGAGCCCGTTGTGAGAAAGGCTGCCTGCCCACATAACTTCGGCGCGGGCATTATAATTTCCCGGTTCTTTCATAAGAATACGGGCATTGTAAATCACGGTCTGCATCAGTGACTCGCTGATACTGTCTGTGATTTCCATGGTTTCCACGTTGACAAAATATCGTTCCATGGTATGCATCAGGATATCGACACAGCCGCTTTCCGTCTGGTACTGGGGAAGGGTGTAGGTGAGCCGTGGATTTAAAATGGCAAAGCGGGGACGGCACAGATCACTTCTTGTGCTGCTTCGCTTTAACCACCCTTCTTCATTGGTGATTACGCAGGAACCGCTCATTTCACTGCCAGAGGCAGCAATGGTGGGAATGGCGGCCAGAGGCAGACATGCCTGTGGCGTTTCAGTTCTTAAGAAAAAATTCCAGACATCGGTCCAGGGATTAGCCACACCATAGCCGATGGCTTTGCAGGAATCGATGACACTTCCGCCGCCAACAGCCAGAAGAAAATCAACCCCTTCTTTTTTGCAAAGAGCAATGCCTTCCCGTACCTTGGAGAGACGGGGATTGGAAACCACTCCTCCTAAGGTGACATAATCAATACCGGCTTCTTCCAGACAATGTTTGATCTCATCCAGAAGCCCGGACTGTACGGCGCTGCTTCCTCCATAATGGAGAAGCACCTTCTTACAATTCTGTTGGGAAAGAAGGGTACCGATCTGCAGATGGGTATCTTTGCCGAAGATAATTCTGGTGGGAGTATAATATTCAAAATTTCGCATAACATTCGATCCTTCCTGTATTCAAAAGTCCTAAAAATAACTCTACCTATATTAAAACAAATTTATACCTATTAGTCAAAAAGATATGAAAAAAAATACAAAATTCTTGTGTGGCGGACAAATGTCTTTTGGGGATTGACACAAGAAGCGGGGTTCGCTATAATTTTCTACTAAGATGGGCGATTCAAAAGAGCGTACCTGAATTATACGGATAGGGAGGATGGATCATGTATTCATTACAGGAAATTGAAAATGTTGATAAAGAAATCGCGGAACTGATCGAAGCGGAAGTGGAACGTCAGAATTCCCATATTGAGCTGATCGCTTCTGAAAACTGGGTAAGTAAGGCAGTGATGGCTTCCATGGGAAGTCCCCTTACGAATAAATATGCGGAAGGTTATCCGGGGAAACGATTTTATGGAGGCTGTGGATGCGTGGATGAGGTAGAGAAACTGGCAATCCAGCGTGCGAAGGAGCTGTTTGGATGCGAGTATGCCAATGTACAGCCCCATTCCGGTGCGCAGGCTAACATGGCAGTATTCTTTGCTATGCTGAAGCCAGGAGATACCGTTCTTGGAATGAATCTGAATCATGGGGGACATCTCACACACGGCAGTCCAGCCAATTTATCCGGCGCTTATTTCCATGCAGTTTCCTATGGCGTGAATGAAAATGGCGTGATCGATTACGAAGAAGTAAGGCGAATTGCGAAGGAATGTCAGCCGAAGCTCATTGTTGCCGGGGCCAGTGCTTATGCAAGAACCATTGATTTTAAGAAATTCCGTGAGATCGCAGATGAAGTGGACGCTTACCTGATGGTGGATATGGCTCACATTGCCGGTCTGGTAGCCGGAGGGATGCATCCAAGTCCAATTCCTTATGCAGATGTGGTAACGACCACCACCCATAAGACTCTTCGGGGACCAAGAGGCGGTCTGATTTTGAGCAGCGAAGAGAATGCGAAGAAATTTAATTTCAACAAGGCTGTTTTCCCGGGAATTCAGGGCGGCCCTCTGATGCATGTGATCGCAGCCAAGGCAGTCTGCTTCAAGGAAGCTCTGCAGCCTGAATTTAAGGAATATGCAAGAAAAGTAGTAGAAAATGCGCAGGCGCTCTGTGAAGGACTGAAGAAACGGGGCGTGGATCTTGTATCCGGAGGAACGGATAATCATCTGATGCTGGTGGATTTGAGAAAACTTGGCGTCACCGGAAAAGAAATGGAAAATCTTCTGGATGAAGTGAACATTACCTGTAATAAGAATGCCATTCCCAATGATCCTCAGTCTCCATTTGTCACAAGCGGCGTTCGTCTTGGTACTCCGGCAGTGACAAGCCGTGGAATGACCCCGGAGGATATGGATGTGATTGCAGAGGCCATTTCTCTGATGCTGAAAAGCCGTGAAAACAAGGATAAAGCCAAAGCATTGGTGAAGACCCTGACAGAGAAATATCCCCTCATTGGATAGAACAGAACCATGGAAATACCCTGCTGATGCAGGGTATTTTTGCGCGATTATGCTACATAATACTTAAAAAATTGTAACATTTTACCAAAATGCTTGTAGTAAGACAAGTTTTTAAGTATAATATACGGAAAAGTAAGAAGGAGGATTTTTACATGAACGAAAAGAAAAAGGGCGGAGGAGCCTTACTGGGAGCTGCCTTTTTGATGGCAACTTCTGCCATTGGACCGGGATTTTTGACCCAGACTGCAAAATTTACAAGTGATTATCAGGCAAGTTTTGGATTTGTAATCCTGTTTTCCATTATCCTGTCTGCCATTGCACAGATGAATATCTGGAGAGTGCTTTGTACCACAGGACTGCGTGGACAGGAGGTGGCCAATAAGGTACTTCCGGGACTGGGATATCTGGTGGCATTTATGATCGTTCTTGGCGGTCTTGTGTTTAATATTGGAAACGTAGGCGGCGGAGCATTGGGATTTAATACGCTTCTTGGCATCCCCACCAAGGTGGGATATGTTCTGGCAGGTGGTCTTGCAATTGTAGTGTTCCTGCTGAAAAATGCCAAGGCAGCTATGGATACACTGACTAAGATTCTTGGCGCACTTATGATTGTGGTTATTTTTGTGGTAATCATTATGGTGAAGCCTCCAGTGGGAGACGCACTGAAAAATACCTTCGTGCCTTCCGCGGGAGTTCAGAAACTGTTCCCGGCTATCATTACCCTGCTGGGAGGTACTGTTGGCGGATACATCACCTTTGCAGGGGCTCATCGTCTGATTGATGCCGGAATTACCGGAGAAAAGAATTTAAAAGAAATCAACAGAAGTTCCATCATGGGAATTGTGATCGCTACCATCGTGCGTATTTTCCTGTTCCTCGCTGTGTTAGGTGTTGTGGTGAAATTAGGAGCCGGAGAAACACTGGACCCGGGAAATCCGGCAGCAGACGCATTCTTAAAGGGCGCAGGACAGATTGGTTATCGCTTTGCAGGTCTTGTTCTTCTCTGTGCAGCTATCACCTCCATCATCGGAGCAGCTTATACTTCTGTATCTTTCTTAAAGACCTTCCACAAGAGTCTTGAGAAAAATGAAAACTGGCTGATCATCGGATTCATTGCAGTATCAACTCTGGTAATGCTGATTCTTGGAAGCCCGGCTACACTTCTGGTTGTGGCAGGCGCATTGAATGGTCTGATCCTTCCGATCACCCTTGGAATCTGCCTGATCGCTTCCCAGAAAAAAACCATTATGGGACCAAATTATCACCATCCGGTATGGCTTCTGATTCTTGGCGTTATCGTCGTTGTACTTTCTGCTTATCTGGGCATTAATACCTTTGTATCCAACATGGGTTCTCTGTTCTCATAAGACAGACTGGGCAGGAGCTTCCTGACACGTGAAAACAGATGGAAAGAAAGGTGTGATCCTTCCAAGATTGCACCTTTTTTATAGGAGAAAAAAATATGCAGAATATCAGAATTTTGACAGCAGGAGATTCCTCGATCCTTATCGAATTTGGAAAAGAGATCAATCCAGAGATTAACGGTAAGATCACATCCCTGGTGCAGCTGATGAAAGAGCAGCACATTGAAGGGGTTGTGGATATGATTCCTGCATTTTGTACCCTGCTGGTGAATTATGATCCCCGGGTGATCACCTATGAAGAGATCAGGGATCGTATGGAAAAGCTTCTGAAAATAGAAACCAGAGCTTCCGAAAGCCGGAGAAGGGTTTATGAGATACCGGTCTGCTATGGGGGAGAATATGGACCGGATATAGAAAATATTGCAGAACACGCAGGACTTTCTGTGGAGGAAGTGATTCGC
Source organism: uncultured Blautia sp. (assembly GCA_937900135.1). Lineage (GTDB taxonomy): Bacteria > Bacillota > Clostridia > Lachnospirales > Lachnospiraceae > Blautia_A. The sequence continues at coordinate 61,184 of CALCDJ010000034.1, forward strand.
ATCCACAGTTCCAGAGATTATCTCATTTATATGCTGGGATTTTTGCCAGGCTTTTGTTATCTTGGCGGACTGGATGAACGGATTCATACCCCGCGTCTTGCCAATCCAAGAATTAAGATCAATGCAGGAAGTGTGGGAATCGGCGGTTCTCAGACCGGTATTTATCCCCTGGATTCCCCGGGAGGCTGGCAGCTTATGGGAATGACTCCTGTAAAGACTTATGATCCGGAACGGGAGGTCCCTATTCTGGTGGAGGCAGGAGATTATATCCGCTTTGTTCCGGTGGATGAATCGGAATACAAAAGAGTCAAGGAACTGGTCGAGCGGGGAGAATATCAATGCGTAGTACACGAAGGAGAGGTGTAAAATGGGAATTCGTATACTGAAAGGCGGAATGATGACAACCGTACAGGATCTGGGACGTACCGGATATCAGAGTCAGGGGTTTTCCGTGGCAGGCGTCATGGACGTGCGCTCTTTTAAGATTGCCAACCTGCTCCTGGATAATCCGGAGAACGAAGCTGTTCTGGAATTTACTCTGATCGGCCCTACTTTGGAGTTTACTTCCGCAACGATTATCGCTATTACTGGCGGGGATTTTCAGCCCACAATCAACGGAGAACCGGCGCCTATGTATACGGCGATTTATATGAACAAAGGGGATATCCTGAAATTTGGAAGCGCAAGAACCGGAAGCAGAGGTTATGTTGCCTTTTCCAGTTATCTGGAAATTCCTGTGGTTATGGGAAGTCGGTGTACCAACATGAAGAGCTCCCTGGGAGGTTTTAAGGGAAGAAAACTCCGGGCAGGAGATTACATGAATTTTCGACTGAAACGCCGTTATCTTCCGTTTTTCCTGTCAAGAAAGCTTCAGCTGGATGAGTTTGACCAGGAAGAAACGGTGCTGAGAGTGGTTATGGGACCTCAGGATGATATGTTCAGCAAGCAGGGAATTGAGACATTTTTGAACAGTGAATATACGGTGACCAGTGACTTTGACCGAATGGGCTGTCGTCTGGAGGGACCGTTTATTGCGCCGAAGGAAACCTCAGACATTATTTCCGATGGAATTGCCTTTGGTTCTGTTCAGGTACCGTCTCATGGAAAACCCATTATTCTGCTTTCGGACCGGCAAACCACCGGTGGATATGCGAAGATTGCAACGGTGGCTTCTGTGGATATTCCCAAGCTGGTACAGAGAAAAACCGATCACAAAATACGTTTTGAGGCTATTTCTGTGACAGAGGCCCAGAGACTGTATCTGGAAGAAGTGAAGGAACTGGATGAAATGCGAAAGATTATTCATCAGCCCTGTAAGGAAGTGCTGGACTGCCGCCTGGTAGCCAAGCGCCTCACAAAACTCTTTGAAGAATAAGATAAGGAGATGAAGGAATGGATTTAGAAAAGATTGAAGGTTTAGTAAAAATTATTGAAAATTCCTCTTTGACACAGTTTACCATCAAAGAAGGAGATATGAAGATTACCATGAGTAAGCTCACCCATCCTCCGGTTGTGGCAGCAGGAATGCCCATATCTCCTGGCGCACCGGCAGCTTTGGAGGCAGCGCCGGAAAAAGAGGAAGAAGATGAAAAGCTGTTTATCACTTCTCCCATTGTGGGAACCTTTTATTCTGCTCCGGCCCCGGATGCACCGGCCTTTGTCAAGGTAGGTGACCAGGTGAAAAATGGTCAGACCGTATGTATCCTGGAAGCAATGAAGCTGATGAATGAGATCCAGAGTGACTTTGACTGTGAGATTGAAGCTGTGCTTGTAAGCAATGAACAGAAGGTAGAATATGGTCAGCCCCTGTTCCGCGTAAAGAAGTTATAAGGACAAAAAGGAGGTTGGAACAGTGCTGAATAAGATATTAATTGCCAACCGGGGGGAAATCGCAGTACGAATTATACGTGCGTGCCGGAATCTGGGAATCCGAAGCGTGGCTATTTATTCCAAAGAGGATGCCAAGAGTCTTCATGTACAGCTGGCAGATCAGAGAATCTGCATTGGAGAAGGACCGGCGAAGAACAGTTACCTGAATATGGACCGTATTATTACCGCGGCCAGAAATATGGGAGCAGACGCCATTCATCCAGGCTTTGGCTTTCTGTCAGAAAACAGTGAGTTTGTCAGAAAATGTGAAGAAAACGGCATTACGTTTATCGGTCCCAAGGCAGACGTCATTGATAAGATGGGAAATAAGTCTCAGGCGCGAAAAACCATGATGGAAGCCGGTGTTCCAGTGGTTCCGGGAACAAAGGAACCTGTTTATGATGCAGAAGTGGGCAAGGCTCTTGCAAGAGAGATTGGATATCCGGTGATGATCAAGGCATCCTCCGGCGGAGGCGGTAAGGGAATGCGTGTGGCAAAGACGGAGGACGAATTTGAATTTCAGTTTAATGTGGCTCAGAGAGAGTCTGCCAACGCATTTGGAGACGATACCATGTATATTGAGCGGTTTGTGGAAAATCCCCGCCATGTGGAAATCCAGATTATGGCAGACACCCATGGAAATGTGGTGGCTTTGGGAGAAAGAGACTGTTCCGTACAGAGAAATCACCAGAAGCTCATTGAGGAATCCCCGTCTCCGGCTATTAACGAAGCCATTCGTGAGGAAATGAACCGTTATGCTGTTCTTGCAGCAAAAACCGTAAATTATACAAATGCAGGAACCATTGAATTTATTGTGGACCCCAAAGGTGAATTCTATTTCATGGAAATGAATACCAGAATCCAGGTGGAACATGGGGTTACGGAAATGGTAACCGGAACCGATCTGATCATTGAACAGATTCGGGTGGCTATGGGAATGCCTTTGAGTTTTTCTCAGGAAGAGATCAAACTTTCCGGTCATGCCATTGAGTGCAGAATCAATGCGGAAATTCCAGAGAAGAATTTTATGCCAAGCCCAGGGGTGGTACAGCATATGCATCTTCCGGCAGGAAACGGCGTCCGGGTGGATACCGGACTTTATACCGGCTACAAAATTCCATCAGAATACGATTCCATGATTGCAAAGGTGATTGTTCATGCACCGGATCGTCAGGCAGCTATTCAGAAAATGCGTTCTGCTCTGGATGAGATGCTCATCATGGGCGTGGAAACCAATCTGGATTTCCAGTATCAGATCATGCGTCATCCGGTTTTCTGTGAAGGAAAGGCAGATACGGGATTCATTGAAAGTATTATGAAGATCAGTTGAGAAAAAAGTAAGAAGCTAGGAGTGGATGTTATGTATCGGGTTGATTTAAACAGTGACCTTGGAGAGAGTTTTGGACGGTATACCCTGGGAATGGATGAAAAGGTCATTCCCCTGATTACTTCTGCGAATGTGGCATGCGGATATCATGCATCGGATCCGGTGGTGATGGAGAAAACCATTTCCATGGCAAAGGAAGCAGGAATCCGGGTAGGAGCGCATCCCGGTTTTCCTGATCTTATGGGATTTGGCAGAAGAAATATGAATGTCACACCAGCAGAGGCAAAAGCATATACCTTATATCAGCTGGGAGCCCTTCAGGCTTTCTGCAAAGCTAAGGGCGTAACCATGCAGCATGTAAAGCCCCATGGAGCCTTTTATAACATGGCGGCAAAGGATGAGGCTCTTTCCAGAGCCATCTGTGAGGCCATTGCTTCCTTTGACGAAAATCTGATCGTTCTTGCCCTTTCCGGCGGAGAACTGGCGCGTGTGGCAAAGGAGATGGGACTTCGTACAGCTCTTGAGGTATTTGCAGACAGAGGCTATGAGGAAGACGGCTCTCTGGTGGACCGGAGAAAAGAAGGCGCTCTGATCACAGACGAGGAGCAGGCTATTTCCAGAGTGATCCGTATGGTAAAAGAAAAGAAAGTGACTGCGGTTACCGGAAAGGATATTCCAATTCAGGCAGATTCTGTCTGTGTACATGGAGATGGAGAAAAGGCGCTTGCCTTTGTGGAACGGATAAGAAAAGCTCTCACCCAGGAGGGGATTTCCATCTGTTCTCTGGACGAAATCGTATAAAGCATCTGTCAGGGACAGAAGCAGCAGAGAAAACCTTCGGGGAATGTGACAAAATCACGGAAATCCCGGAGGTTTCTCTGTATATTATAAATCAATAAAAGGAAGCAGGTGAAACAGTGATGGAAAAAATCATTATCATAGGAGCCGGACCGGCAGGCATCTCTGCAGCCCTTTATGCAGCAAGAGGAAATATGGACCCACTGGTAATTTATGAGGGAACAGGCGCCCTGGATAAGGCGGAAAAAATAGAAAACTATTATGGTCTGGAGCAGCCGCTGTCCGGAAAAGAACTTTATGAGCGGGGAATCGCCCAGGCGAAAGCTCTGGGAGTTCGTTTTCTGGAAACCCAGGTTCTGGGAATGGGCGGATTTGATACTTTCGAGATTCACACAAAGGAAGGAACCCTGGAGGCAGAAAGTGTCATTCTGGCCACCGGAAGCCGGCGGAAGACCCCTCCCATTGCAGGAGTTCAGGAATTTGAAGGTCGTGGCGTCAGCTATTGCGCCGTGTGCGATGCATTTTTTTACCGGGGAAAACAGGTAGCCATTCTGGGAAACAGTGATTTTGCTCTTCATGAAGCAGAGGAGTTGAAAAATCTGGCAGCCGGGGTTACTATATATACAGATGGTCAGGAACCGGATTTTTCCAGAACACATGAAATTCCTGTAAATACCAGGAAGATTCAGGCTGTTGAAGGAGAAGATAAAGTATCGGGAATCCGGGTAAAGAGCGAAATGCAGGTGCAGGAGACAGGAATCCAGGCAGAGCAGATCATTCCCACAGACGGTGTGTTTGTGGCCATGGGAACCGCGGGAAGTACAGAAATCGCCCGGCAGATGGGAGCAGAACTCACCGAAAAAGAAAATATCAAGGTGAATGAGGAAATGGAAACCACCATTCCCGGAATGTTTGCCGCAGGAGACTGCACCGGAGGACTTCTTCAGATCGCAAAGGCTGTCTATGAAGGGGCGCTGGCAGGTATGAATGCCGGAAAATACGTAAGAAAACGAAACAGACAAACCAGTTGAAAAAACAACAGAATCATAGAATTTGATATGAAAGAAAAGGAGAATGATTATGGCAAAAGTAATTACAGCGCAGAATTTTGAAACAGAAGTATTAAAGGCAGACAAACCGGTACTGGTTGACTTTTGGGCAACCTGGTGCGGACCATGCAGACGTCAGGCTCCCATTGTGGAAGAACTGGCAGAGGAAGGCTATGCAGTAGGCAAGGTGGATGTGGACGCAGAACCTTCTCTGGCACAGCAGTTCCAGATTATGAGCATTCCCACACTTCTGGTCTTTAAAGGCGGAAAAGAAGTACAGCGTCTGGTGGGCCTCACAGGAAAAGAAACTTTAAGAGGTCTGTTACAGGACTGATGAGATCAGGGGTAGAGAATGAAGATTTTATTAGCAGCATGCAATGCAAAATATATTCATTCCAATCTGGCCGTATACGATCTTATGGCCTATGGCAAGGCATACCACAGCCATCTGCTTTTGCGGGAATATACCATTAACCAGCAAAAGGATGAGATCCTGGGGGATCTTTACAGAAGCAGGGCGGACGTGGTGTGCTTTTCCTGCTATATTTGGAATATTTCTTTTATCAGGGAGCTGGCGGCAGATCTTAAAAAAATCCTTCCGGAAGTGCAGATCTGGGCTGGCGGTCCGGAGGTATCCTTTGACGGGGAACAGTTTCTGAGAGAAAATCCTGCTTTTTCCGGTGTGATGGTGGGAGAAGGGGAGGAAACCTTTGCACAGCTTCTGAAGTATTATGTGGATGAAACCGGAAGTTTGAGGGAAATCTGTGGAATTGTTTACAGAGATGGGGAAGAAATCTTCCACAATGGCTGGCGGGAGATTATGAATCTAAGCCAGGTTCCTTTTGTTTATGAGAATCTGGAAGAATTTCAAAATCGGATCATTTATTATGAAAGCAGCAGGGGATGTCCTTTTTCCTGTTGTTACTGCCTGTCTTCTGTGGACAAAAAGCTGCGCTTTCGGGATCTTTCCCTGGTAAAGAAGGAACTGCAGTTTTTCCTGGATCAGAAGGTGATGCAGGTGAAATTTGTGGATCGTACCTTTAACTGTAAGCACGAACATGCTATGGAAATCTGGAAATATATCCTGGAGCATGACAATGGAATTACGAATTTTCATTTTGAGATATCAGCAGACCTGCTTCGGGAAGAAGAACTGGAACTGATGGAACAGATGCGGCCGGGACTGATTCAGCTGGAGATCGGAGTGCAGTCCACCAATCCCCAGACCATCAGGGCAATTCACCGGAATATGGATCTGAACAAATTAAAAAAAGTGGTGAGCCGGATTCACAGCTTTGGAAATATCCATCAGCATCTGGATTTGATCGCAGGCCTTCCCTATGAGGATTATGAGACTTTTGGACGTTCCTTTAATGAGGTTTATGCCATGAAGCCCCAGCAGCTTCAGCTGGGCTTTCTGAAGGTGCTAAAGGGCTCCGGAATGATGGAAATGGCAGAGGAATATGGAATTCTTTATAAAACAAAGGAACCCTATGAGGTGCTGGCAACAAAATGGCTTTCCTATGGGGATATTTTGTGCCTCAAAATGGTGGAAAATATGGTGGAAGTGTATTATAATAATGGTCAATTCCAGACAACTCTTAATTATCTGGAACTGTTTTTCCCCAACATGTTTACCTTCTATGAGGCATTGGGACGTTTCTATGAGAAAAAAGGGTACCATGAAATTTCTCATTCCCGCATGCGAAGATATGAAATCCTGTTGGAATTTCTGGAGGAGTATCCGGAGATTTCCAGAGAAGAAGCGGCAGAGAGAATGCTGTATGATCTCTATCTGAGAGAAAACATAAAGAGCCGTCCTTCCTTTGCTTTGTCACAGAAGCCATGGGAAAAAATGGTCTGGTCCTATCGGAGAGCCCATAAGATCCCAAAGACTGCCCACATAGAGGTTTTTTCGGGGGAAAAAGTCATATTGTTTGAGTATACCAGTCGTGATCCGCTGACACATAATGCGCATACAGAGGAAATACCTTTTGAGATGTTAAAGGCGGCAGACAGCTTTGGAAAATAAAAAGAGGTGAAAGAAATGGGAATGTTTGATCCGAAAAAACGTAAAATGATCACGGCGATCATCGCCTTGATTCTGGTTCTGGCCATGGTGGTTCCCACCGTGTTGTCTTTGGTTTTATAAGGAGCGTATGAAATGAAACTGGGACAAAAAGCAATGGAGCAATTACGGGCAGAAGTGACCGGATGTTTGAAGCCGGGAGATGAGCTGCTGGTCATAGGACCAGTGGCTCTTTCTGGAACTGTCTTTTTGACAGAGGCTTCCTATGGGTTCCTGAGAAAATTCTTTTCTGAGGGATTTTTAAGAGAAGCCAGTTGTCTGGAGCAGAAATATGGAACAGGAAGTCCAGCAGAAGAAAGCAGCGCCTGGAAGGCGGCAGAGGCAGCAGGCGCCACTGCATTGATTCCTATGGGGGAGAGCGGGGTTCTTTCCGCACTCTGGAAGATGGCAGAGGCTTCTGGCGTGGGGCTTACTGCAGATCTCCGCAGGATTCCCATCCGTCAGGAAACAATTGAAATCTGCGAAAAACTGGATATCAATCCTTATAAGCTCTGGTCAAGAGGGGGATTTCTGGCAGGGATTCCTTCCGGGGAAGGGCTGGTGCAGACGTGCTGCCAGATGGGAATTATGGCAGCTGTGATCGGACAGACCAATAAGGGAAACGACAGGCTTTTATACAGTGGTGAGAATGTCCGTTATCTGGAACGGCCTGGACGGGACGAAAAGGAGAAGTTATGGCAAGATTAAATATTGTATTACATGAGCCGGAGATTCCGGCAAATACTGGAAATATCGGGAGAACCTGTGTGGCAACAGGAACAAGGCTGCATTTGATCGAGCCTTTGGGATTTTTGTTAAATGAGAAGGCTATCAAAAGAGCCGGCATGGATTACTGGAAGGATCTGGATGTGACCACGTATCTGAACTATGAAGATTTTCTGAACCGAAATCCAGGGGCAAAGATCTATTATGCCACCACAAAAGCGCCAAAGACTTACACAGAGGCTTCCTATGAGGAGGACTGTTACATTATGTTTGGTAAAGAAAGCGCAGGAATTCCAGAAGAAATCCTTCTGCAAAATCAGGAAACCTGTGTGCGTATTCCCATGATCGGAGACATTCGTTCTCTGAATCTGAGCAATTCTGTGGCCATTGTTCTTTATGAAGCATTAAGACAGAATCATTTTGATCATATGAATCTTCAGGGACATTTGACCAGATACCAGTGGAAATGAACCATATGAATTTTTTACTATAAAAAAAGAAAAAGGAGGAGCCTATGGAGCTGGAAAAATATCGCATTCACTCAAGTATGGCAAGGGGTCTGGAACCGGCAGAGCTGGTTTTTAAAAATGCCAACGTGTTTTTATCCCATACAGGAGAATTCAAAAAGGGGGATGTGGCCATTGCAGATGGAATCATCCTTGGTGTGGGCAATTACCAGGGAAAAACGGAAATCGATCTGGAAGGCAAGTATCTTTGCCCAGGATTTATTGACAGCCATCTCCATCTGGAATCCACACTGGTGACCCCGGCTGAACTGGTACGCCAGGCAGCCCAGTGCGGAACCACCACATTTATTGTGGATCCTCACGAATCAGCGAATGTATCCGGAGAGGAAGGAATCGATTATATTCTGGAACAGACAGAGGATGCGCCGGCCAATGTATATGTGATGATGCCTTCCTGTGTACCGGCGACCCATGTGGATGACAATGGATGTATCCTGACGGCTGGTAAGATGAAAAACTATCTTTCTCATCCAAGGATTCTTGGCTTGGGAGAAGTTATGGATGCCCCTTCTGTGATCCATGGAAACGTATCTATGTATGAGAAGCTGTCCCTGTTTAAGGACAGAGTCTGTGACGGTCATGCGCCTTTCCTGGAGCATGGGGATCTGAATGCTTATGCGTTGGCAGGAATTTCTACGGATCATGAATGTGTTACATATGAATATGCTATGGAAGAGTGCAGAAAGGGAATGCAGGTTCTGATTCGAGAAGGAAGCGCAGCTCATAATCTGGATGCCATTGTTTCCGGAATCGTAAAGAATCACACAGATACATCTGGTTTTTGCTTCTGTACAGACGATAAGCATATTGAAGAGATTCGCCGGGAGGGACATATCAATTATAATATCAGACGGTCAGTGGAATTGGGCCTGCCGGTGGAAAAAACCCTGAAAATGGCAACCATTCAGGCTGCCCGGTGTTATGGACTGAAGCATCTGGGCGCCATTGCGCCAGGCTGCCAGGCAGATCTTGTGGTGCTGAAGGATCTGAGCAGTCTTGCAATTGAAGACGTTTACCATAAAGGAATCCGGATCATACCAGATGAAAAAATTGAAATCAAACCATGCGCACCTCAGCTGAAGAATACGGTACATCTCCTGAACTTCAGTGAGGAACGGCTGAAACTTCCATTTAAGGCTTCCAGAGCACACATCATTCAGATGGAAGAGGGACAGATTACCACCAAAGATATTCAGGAAGAAGTTCCTTTCCTGGAAAAAGACGGAGAGAAGTGGTTTGCGCCAGATGACTGCTATCAGAAGATTGCAGTGATTGAACGTCATAAGCATACCGGAAAGGTTGGTGTGGGAATTGTTAAGGGCTTTGGACTTAGAAATGGGGCCATTGCTTCCAGTGTCTCCCACGATTCTCACAATATCATTGTAATTGGAGACAACGATGGGGATATGGCGCTGGCAGTGGAAGAACTGATTCGTACCCAGGGAGGATATACCCTGGTAGAGAAAGGTCATATTTATGGAACCCTTCCATTGCCGGTGATGGGGCTTATGAGCGACGCGGGCTATGATAAGGTCAATGAAGCCCTGGCTTATATGATTCCCAAGGCGCATGAGATGGGAATTCCAGAAGGTTTCGACCCTTTTATTACCCTTTCCTTTATGGCGCTTCCGGTGATTCCTGAGATCCGGATTACTCCAAGAGGCATTTATCTGGTTGCAGAAGATCGGATGTTGAAAACTCCTTTTGATCAATAGGGGAATGTATAAGGGGCAGATGTGACTCGTGGGAGTCACATCTGCCCCTTATTTAGAACTGTCCTTGCTTTTTTCCAGGGTAAAAATAAATTCTGTACCGATTCCTTCGGTGCTGATAACATTGATGTTCTGATCATGGGCATTGATGATTTCTTTTACAATTGCAAGCCCAAGTCCGGTTCCCTTGCGGTCCTTTCCACGGGACGCGTCGCTTTTATAAAAACGTTCCCATATCTTGGAAAGATTTTCTCTGGGGATGCCGCAGCCGTGATCCTTGACAGAGACAAAAATCTTTCCATTTTTTTCTGTGGTTTCCAGAATGATAGAGGAACCGTTGCCGCTGAATTTGATGGCATTATCCAGAAGATTATACAAAACCTGCTGAATCTGTTCCTCATCTGCATTGACGTACAGTTCTTTGCCGGAGAGAATCAGTTCCAGAAGGATTTTTTTCTGTGTACAGATTCCTTCAAAGGTGGCTGCTGTCTGTTTGATCATTTCATTAATATCGAATACCTGAATGTGCATCATTCTTTTTTGTACATCCAGTTCATTTAATGTCAACAGGCTTCGGGTGAGCTTTTCCAGGCGGCTGGATTCGTAGGCAATGATCTTTAAATATTTCTCCTGCATTTCCATAGGAATGGTTCCGTCCAGCATGGCTTCCACATATCCCTTAATAGAAGTCAGAGGAGAGCGGAAATCGTGGGAAACGTCAGAGATAAACTTTCTCTGGTAATTTCCGTTTTTGTTGAGCCGTTCCGCCATGTAGTTCAGAGTATGGGCAAGGTAGCCCATCTCATCTTCGGAAGAAACCGGGATGTGATAGGATAAATTTCCATTGGCATACTCAGCTGCTCCAAGGCTGATCTGTCGCAAAGGCGTCTGTACCATTTTGTGATAAAACAGTATGAGAAAGAACATGGAAAGATAAAGTACCAGACATAAAAGCTGCAGGATGATCAGGAGCGATGCCCGAATCTGATAGAGATTACTCATGAGATAGTGAATGGTCACATATCCCTTGGTGATCATGTCTGAAGTAATGGGTACAATCACACTGAGGTAATCTTCATGAAAATATCCATAAAAATTTCCAATATGATAGTAACTCCCCTTCAGGGAGGTGGGATCAAACTGTCGGATGTTAATGGGCGTATCCGGGGAAATATCTTTCCGGGTGCTTACTACGATTTCTCCTTTGTTGTTCAGAAGCCAGATCAGGGAATTCTGAAATTTGGCCATGGAGATAAGCGCTTCCTGTACAGAACCCAGGTTAGAGGAGGAAATGTTGTGCTTAATGGTATCATTTTCTGCAATGGAGCAGGCTTCTGCATAAAGTTTTTCGCTGATGGTGTCTTCCAGATACCGTTCAACCAGAAAAGAACCTCCTGCAGTGACCAGAAAGAAGCAAAATATTCCGATAAAGGCATAGCAGGTCAGCAGCTTTGAGTACAGGGACTGTTTCATTCTCCTTTTACCTCAAATTTGTACCCGATTCCCCATACCGTAGCCAGGGTCCAACGGGGATGATCCTTGATTTTCTCACGAAGGCGTTTAATATGTACATCTACCGTTCTGGTATCGCCAATATACTCATAGCCCCAGATATGATCCAGAAGCTGCTCTCTGGTAAATACCTGATTGGGAGAGGAGGCAAGAAAATACAAAAGCTCCAGTTCCTTGGGGGGCATATCAATCTGACGCCCCATATACGTAACGGAGTAATTGGTCAGATTAATCGTGAGATCCGGATAAGAAACACATTTTTCGTTGGAGGAAACGGTGGGCTGCTTCACCTGGAAACGGCGGAGAACAGCGCGGACACGGGCTACCAGTTCCTTGGAATCAAAGGGTTTGATAATGTAATCGTCAGCGCCAAGCTCCAGGCCAAGAACCTTATCAAAGGTTTCTCCCTTGGCAGAGAGCATAATAATGGGAATATTGGAAAGATGGCGGATTTCCCGGCATACCTGATAACCGTCGATCCCTGGCAGCATCAGATCCAGGAGAATCAGATCCGGATGGAACTGCTGAAACTCTTGGAGCGCCTGTTCCCCATCGTTGACGATCTTTGTCTCAAAGCATTCCTTAGTCAGATACAAAGAAATAAGCTCTGCAATATTATTGTCATCGTCAACAATTAAAATTTTCTGTTTTGAAACCATATCAAGTTCTCCTGTTATTTTTTAAATTCTACAATGGTTACTCCAGCATCGCCTTCTCCGAATTCTCCAAGACGGAAAGAATCTACATGTTTCTGGCGGCGGAGATAGTTATGTACTCCTTTTCTAAGGGCGCCGGTACCTTTTCCATGAACCACACGCACACTCTTTAAATGAGCCAGATAGGCATCATCCAGATACTTATCCAGTTCTGCCACAGCTTCATCTACTGTTTTTCCCAGAAGATTGATTTCCGGAGAAATGGTGGCAGATTTGGACATACGGATCTTGCCGGCTCCTGTTTTCTGGAGACGGGTATTGGTGATCACCGGTTCATCCACCAATTCCAGATCAGAAATATGCACCTTGGAACGGATGATTCCCATCTGGACAAAGAGATATCCCTTGGAATCCGGATGACTGCTTACGGTACCGTTCAGATTCATACTAAGAACACGAACAGATTCTCCAAGGCGAAGGTCTTTGGGATTTAACTGTTTTTCAGGTTTTTTGGTGCCTGGCTTCAGAACAAGACCGCTTTCCGCTTTGCTCATTTTTTTGCGAAGATTCTGCCGTTCACGTTCTACGGCAGCTGTATCCACATGATCCTTCTGGAATTTATGGAACAGCTTCATTGTCTGATCGGCATATTCTTTGGCTTCCCGCAGGATGGAATGGGCTTCTTCATTGGCCTGTCGGAGAATGCGCTCTTTTTGTTCCTCCAGCTTCTCCTGACGGGCTTCCAGTTTCTCCTTGAGAGACTGAATTTCCGTTTTGTACTGCTGGATTTCCTGTCGTTCATTCTCAATGGTCACACGGCTTTCTTCCAGAGAGGTGAGAACATCCTCAAAGGATTCATCCTGTTCGCTGATCTGCTCCTTGGCCTTCTTGATGATAGCATCCGGCAGTCCCAGTTTGGAAGAAATAGCAAATGCATTACTCTTTCCCGGAACACCAATGAGAAGGCGGTAGGTGGGACGCAGGGTCTCCACATCAAATTCACAGCAGGCATTTTCCACTCCTTTGGTGGAAAGGGCATAAACCTTCAGCTCGCTGTAATGGGTGGTTGCCATGGTTCGGATTCCCTGCTCATGAAGATGGGAGAGGATGGAAATGGCAAGGGCTGCACCCTCAGTGGGGTCAGTGCCGGCGCCAAGCTCATCAAAAAGAACCAGGGAATGGCGATCGGCTTTGTTCAGGAAGGACACTACATTGGTCATGTGAGAAGAGAAGGTACTTAAAGATTGTTCAATACTCTGCTCATCACCGATATCTGCATAGACTTCCTGAAACAGGGCAAGTTCTGAGCGGTCCAGAGCCGGAATATGAAGACCGGACTGTCCCATAAGGGTCAGAAGCCCTACGGTTTTCAGAGAGACGGTCTTACCGCCGGTATTGGGACCCGTGACTACCAGAAGGTCAAATTCCTGTCCCAGACGGATGTCAATGGGAACTACTTTTTTCTTGTCGATGAGAGGATGACGGGCTTTTTTCAGGTGAATGCGTCCTTCCTCATTAAATATCGGTTCGCTGGCATTCATGTCCATCGCGAGAGAAGCGCGGGCAAAAATAAAATCCAGATCAACCATAATCTGAAGGTCAATGCGGATGGCTTCTCGGTCCAGGGCAATCTGTTCACTTAAAGAAGCAAGGATCACTTCAATTTCTTTTTGCTCCTGAAGTTCCAGTTCCCGGATATCATTGTTTAGCTTTACAATGGCCATGGGTTCAATAAAAAGTGTGGCGCCTGTGGCAGACTGATCGTGGATCATGCCAGGTACCTGTCCTTTGTATTCTGCCTTCACCGGGATACAATAGCGTCCGTTTCGCATGGTGATGACTGCATCCTGAAGATAATTGCGGGCGCTGCCGTTTACCAGGCTTCCAAGCTGGGTATGAATCCGGTCATTGGCCTGCTTTATGCTGCGGCGAATCTGACGAAGGGTACTGCTGGCATCATCGCTGATCTCATCTTCGGACAAAATACAACGGCGGATTTCGCTGCTCAGTGGTGTAAGTGGTTCCAAACTCTGAAACATGCCGTCCAGAGAATCAGGAATGCCATCACTTCGGTCATTTCTTGCATAAGCCTTTACACGGTTGGTATTTTCCAGAAGACTGCAGATGGCGAGAATCTCGGAAATACCAAGGGTACTGCCGATCTCCAGACGTTTCAGAGAACCACGTACGTCCTTTACACTTCCGAAGGAAATACTTCCTTTTTGGAAAAGGCGGGTCAGGGCATCCTTCGTCTGAGCCTGCATAATACGGATTTCTTCTATATTGGTCAGGGGAACCAGATTCCGGCAAAGCTCCTTCCCCATAGCGGAGGATGCCTTGTCAGTCAACTGCTGAATGATTTTTGGATATTCTAACGCTCTTAATGCTTTTTGATTCATAATAACTCCTGTTTTTGTTAGTGATGCCGCATAAATCCGGCAATTATGGTATGTCTTCTCATTTATATAGTGGGATTCAAATTCATTTTACATGATTTTAGGGTCATTGAAAAGGAAAATGTCCAATTTATTCATAAAAAGTTCATAAATTCTTGCTAAAATAAATCAAGATTATCAGTTTCGGGAGAATACCATGAAAGATTCAATGGATAAGAAGTCAGAACCAGACAACTATCATTTCATTAAGGAAACCATAAAAGAGGAGCGAAAGGACAGGAAACATCTTTTAAAAAAAATAATTGGGATATCCGGAGGCGGATTGTTATTTGGCGCCTGTGCAGCAGCGGGATTTGCGGTTTTCGCACCCTTTACCATGGATCAGCTTTATTCCAGATTTGGAGAACAGGCAGAAATCAGTCTGACGGAAGAGGTTTCTTTTTCTGAAAACACGGCAGAATCAGGAAACGAGAAGACGGAAGAACAGACAGAAACCACTTTGTCCCAGGGAGAGAAAACTGTTGGCAGTTCCACCTTTCTTCTGGAAAGCTATGAAGAAACTTATGACGAGGTGCTTCGCGTTTCTGAAGAACCCAGAAAAGCATTGGTGCGCGTCTGTGGTATTGGGAATGATGAAGACCTTCTGGATAATACGTTTGTCAGCTATGGTGACGAGCAGGGAATCATTTTCTACGAAAGCAAAAAAGATTATTATATCCTCACAGGGAGTAAAGGGCTTGGAGCAACGGTACAGCAGAGAGTGACATTTTGTAATGGTTCCTCTGTGGACGCAGAACTGTGTGGAATAGATCGGGAATTGAATCTGGCAGTGATCCGTGTTGCCAAGACAGAGGTGAAAAAAGAAACCAGAGAAGAAATTTCTGTGGTTGCTCTGGGGGATGCCCATGACAGCCTTCAGGCGAAACCAGTGATCGCCATTGGAAGTCCTTCCGGAGATCCGGATGCAGTCATTTATGGAATGGTTACTTCTGTATCAGGGAAACTTAATGTATCTGATTGGGAGTTTGATCTTCTTGCAACGGATATGAAGGGATGTCCTGACGGAAGCGGCGTGCTGCTTGATACATCAGGAAAACTGATTGGTGTGATCGTACATGTGGAGGGAGAGACCACCAATATTGTACGGGCAGTATCCCTGACTCAGCTTCGTCCTTTAATTGAAATATTATCCAATAAGGGCGGAATCCGGTATCTTGGAATTGATGGAAGCAGCTTTTCCAAGATACAGAAAGCCAATATGGATGTACCGGATGGAATTTATGTGAATGGTGTAAAAAGCAATTCCCCTGCAATGACAGCGGGAGTGAAAAGTGGCGATATCATCAGTGTAGTAGGTGATGTGAAGGTTCAGAATATGCAGGAATATACCAGGGCACTTCAGGAAATGGAAAAGGGACAGGGAGTGACGCTAGTGTTGTACCGAAGCAGTGCCGATGGCAGATATGTGGAAATGGAAATCAAAATGACAATCGAAGAAAGATAGAAAGGCAGAAACAGACATGCGTTTTTTAAACGAGTTACACGAAGGAGACAGAATCAACGGTATTTACTTATGTAAGCAAAGACAATCAGCAGTGACCAAAAACGGAAAACCCTACGACAGTATTATCCTCCAGGATAAAACAGGAACTATGGATGGGAAAATCTGGGATCCCAATTCTCTTGGCATCGATGAATTTGATGCGTTGGATTACATTGAAGTAATGGGAGATGTTACCAGTTTTGCAGGAGCCATGCAGCTGAACATCAAAAGGGTACGCAAAGCGGCAGAAGGAGAATACCATCCGGCCGATTACCTTCCAGTAAGTGAAAACAGTACGGAAGTGATGTATACGCAGCTTTGTTCCATGATAAACAGCATAAAAAATACATATCTTTCCGCTCTTCTGAAAAAACTTTTTGTAGAGGATTCGGAATTTATCAAAGCATTTGAAGAACATTCTGCAGCCAAGACTGTGCATCACGGATTTGTAGGCGGACTGATGGAGCACACGTTAAGTGTGGCGCGTCTCTGTGAATATATGGCAGGCGCTTACCCCATTCTGAAACGGGATCTTCTGATCACTGCAGCGCTTCTTCATGATGTGGGAAAAACAAGAGAACTTTCTTCATTTCCTATGAACGATTATACAGATGAGGGACAGCTTTTGGGACATATTGTGATCGGAGCTCAGATGATTCATGACCTGGCCAGAGAAATTCCGGATTTTCCGGAAAAACTGGAACATCAGCTGGTACATTGTATTTTGGCACACCATGGGGAACTGGAATACGGATCTCCGAAAAAACCGGCATTGGTAGAAGCTGTAGCGTTGAATCTGGCAGACAATACGGATGCCAGAATGGAAACCCTGACAGAAATTTTTGCGGCAGACAAAGGCAAAAAAGAATGGCTGGGCTTTAACCGTATTTTTGAATCCAATTTAAGAAGAACAGGAGATTTGTAATCTTTATGGAATATCGTAAGAATGATCTGGTTACGTTAAAAATAGAAGATTGCGGAATTGACGGTGAAGGTATCGGAAAAGCCGATGGCTTCACCGTCTTTGTGAAAGATGCTGTAATCGGCGATACTGTAACCGCAAAAATTATCAAAGCAAAGAAAAATTATGGATATGGAAGGCTGATGGAGGTGCAAAAACCTTCTCCTTACCGGGTGGAACCAAAATGCGCCTTTGCCAGACAGTGCGGCGGATGCCAGCTTCAGGCACTTTCCTACGAGCAGCAGCTGGTGTTTAAAGAAAACAAAGTCCGTGGCCATCTGGAACGAATTGGCGGGTTTAATGATATTCCCATGGAACCCATCATTGGAATGGATGAATTGTATCATTATCGGAATAAAGCGCAGTTTCCTGTGGGACGTAACAAAGAAGGAAAGATTATCACCGGATTTTATGCAGGAAGAACGCATACCATCATTGAAAACAGAGACTGTGCCCTTGGCGTTCCAGTTAATAAAGAAATTCTGGATAAGGTAATTTCTTATATGGAAGAAAATCATGTAGAGCCATATGAGGAAACCACCGGAAAAGGTCTGGTGCGCCATGTACTGATCCGCTATGGATTTTTTACCGGGGAAGTAATGGTCTGTCTGATCGTCAATGGCAAAAAGCTGCCGAGAGAAGAACGTCTGGTAAAAAGCCTCACAGAAATTCCAGGCATGAAGAGCATTACCCTGAATGTGAACACCAAGAGAAACAATGTGATTCTTGGAGAAACCTTGCGCCTTCTCTGGGGACAGATGTATATCACAGATAAGATTGGAGAAATTTCTTACCAGATTTCCCCGTTATCCTTCTATCAGGTAAATCCATACCAGACCCAGAAGTTGTATGTCAAAGCTCTGGAATATGCAGGACTTACCGGAGAAGAAACCGTCTGGGATCTGTATTGCGGCATTGGAACCATTTCTCTTTTCCTGGCACAGAAGGCCAAGTTTGTCCGGGGTGTGGAAATTGTGCCTCAGGCGATAGAAGATGCAAGACGAAATGCAACGGCAAATGGCATCAAGAATGCAGAGTTTTTCGTGGGAAAAGCCGAGGAAGTACTTCCGCAGGAGTATGAAAAGAATGGCGTTTATGCCGATGTGATCGTGGTAGATCCGCCAAGAAAGGGCTGTGATGAAAAACTCCTGGACACAATCCTGAAAATGCAGCCGAAAAAAGTGGTTTACGTCAGCTGCGACAGCGCCACCCTGGCCCGGGATCTGAAATATCTCTGTAAGGAAGGATATCAGTTGGAAAATGTCTGTCCTGTTGATCAGTTTGGGATGACGGTGCATGTGGAGACAGTTGTTCTTTTGTCCCAACAGAAGCCGGATGACACGATAGAGATCGACTTAGACCTGGACGAGCTGGATGCTACCAGTGCCGAGTTGAAAGCAACCTATCAGGAAATCAAAGATTATGTGCTGAAAGAATTTGGCTTGAAGGTTTCAAGTTTATATATTTCTCAGGTAAAACGCAAATGTGGAATTGAAGTGGGAGAAAACTATAATCTTCCAAAATCAGAAAATGCAAGAGTTCCACAATGCCCGAAAGAGAAGGAAGAAGCTATCAAGGCTGCCCTGAAATATTTTGCGATGATCTAAGGACATCGCTGATTTCAAGGAGGAATAACACATGAAAAGCACATTTGAAAAAATGGGTGGAACCTACACACTTGGCGCAGACGGAATTTACTATCCGAATCTTGTCAGTACAGATGAAGAACCGCATTATGGGAAATATGGAATGATGCGGAAAACATATCTGAAAGAGCATCGTCTGGCAATGTATTCACTGTATATGTTGGAAGACAGACTGGTGGAACATCTGAATCTTGTGGACGATGAAGCACAGGAGAGAATGGATATTCTGGTACGTCAGATGATGGAGCAGCAGGGCATTACGGAAGAATTGAAAGCTCGTGATCAGATGGAATGGGTCAGAGCGGTAAACAATATCCGGAATGCTGCAGAAGAGATTGTGTTAAAAGAATTAGTGTATATTTAAGGTAATGGAAAGCTCCTTCGGGAGCTTTTCGCTGTTTGGAAGAGATTATATAGAAAATGGGTTAAGAAGATGGTATTATTAAAGCAACGGGATTTTTTTATTATAGTATCTAAAATGTTTTATTCATTACAAGGAAATGGAATTGATGAATGCCATTAAACTTCCTAATAGAAATAGAATCGTTCGATATTCTGAATTGGAAAATTTGATAAGTACAGATTAGAGCACGTGTAGATGTAATAAGAGAACGAAAGGAAAAATATGGGAAAAAGCACAAAGAAGAAAAACAAAAAGATTACAGCTCCAAAAGCAAATATTCAGGAATTAAGTATTTCTAGGGATGGCGGACAAATTGCACTCAGGGGGTATTCATATCAATTTTTGTATTCGTGTTATTTAATTCTTTCGTCATCAAATCCAAGCAATTTTTTCCAGCTTGAGGGGATTGAAGATATTGATTGTATCATGCAGAAAAATGGTAGTAATGATATTACTCATATACAGTTGAAATATTCTGTCAACAAACAGGATGCCAGCTTTTTAACTGATGTGCTCAAAAATTTTCTTGAAGCATATTTGCTGGATCAAAATAGATTTTTTAAGCTTGTTTACGATTTCCCTGTTGCAAAAGGCCATCTAAGTAAGATATTTGCATCTAAGTTAGACGAAAAATCACGCACCCATTGGGCTGGCGTGATTTCAAATATCAAGAAAAACAATCCTTCTTGGAATTGGTCTGTTTATGATTTCGATAAATTTATTTCACATCTGTCATTTGAGAAGATTGAAAAATCTATACTTGCTACTGAAATTGAAAAAACCTTAATTAGAATTTATGAGATTAACACAGACAATGTTTCATTATTTGCAAATAGCATAAAAATTCTTTGCTTTGAAAAAATGGAGCAGCGGGCCTATGTGACAAAAGCAGAATTAGATTCCAAAATCCAATCTGTCAAAATAGATATCAGTAAGGGTCCTCAAAATCCAGCTCATAGTTGGATTCGTAAACTGGACTACTCTAAGCCTAGCATTGATGAAGGGTGTAGTTTTTACGAAGGGAAAAAAGCAACACCAGCAGATATAGTAAGTGGGTTTCCAATCAAACGACCGAGTTTAGAAAAAGATGTTATTAATTCTATTTGCGAAAACATGGTTACTGTAATTAAAGCTTCTAGTGGGCAAGGAAAAACCACGCTGGCTTTGCGGGCAGCTTATATTCTCCAAAATGAATATATACCATATCAGTTACTATGGTGTGATGAGATAAAAGAAATTGGGAATATTGTCCAATATTTCAAAGCAAGAATTCAGCTTGGTGAAAAGATTCTTATCTTAATTGACAATCTGGATAACCATCTCAGCAAATGGAATTATCTTGTTCAGCTCTTACAATCCGAATTGCATTGTCATTATAAGTTGCTCATCACATCGCGAGAGATGGATTGGTATAATTATAGTGGTGACTTGAGCAATATCCAGTCTTTGAAAGTAATTAAGCCGGTTTTAGAAGAAAAGGAAGCAATAGAGATATTCAATCTATTCAGAGAGGCTAAGCAACTTCACCCAAGCATAACAAGCTGGCAAAGAGCATGGAATAAGATTGCAGAAAGGCAACTACTTATAGAGTATGTCTACTTGCTTACTCATGGTGAGATGTTATCAGAAAGAATAGCCTCACAAATATCCGAAATAGGACAATCATCTTCTGGCAAAGCAAAATGTGAAATCTTACGCAAAGTATGTTTTGCAGATCTTTGCGGAGTCAGGCTTTCTGCTATCAAACTTTCTGCGAGTCAATCAGAAGACTCTGGCTCGGATTTTGGGGAGCTTTTAAAAGGTATGGAATCGGAGTTCCTTGTGCATGTAAATGAAGAGAGTGGGTATATTGAGGGGCTACATCCCATTCGGTCAAAGCACGTTGTTAAGAGGCTGCATGAATTCCTGCCAATTGACAATACCGCCATTTCAGTTATGAAAATGGCGGACAAAGCGGACCTATCGATACTGTTTTCTCATCTGCCGGAGTTTACCCTGAACAAAGAAACGTTTTTCCGCGATGCGGTCGAGAGTCTATGGGATGAAAAAGACCTTTCAAACTATACTTCTGCAATACAGGGGCTTTTTTCAGGGAGTGTGATGCAGTATTTCCTTTCTAACCGGGCTGCGTTTGACGATGCAGATGCCCACGGCGGTCTTTTTCTTCTATCGACCGAAATGTGCCCCTTTGCTGTATTCGAGGATTTCGGTGTGTCAATGGATACGCTGGACAAAATGCGGGAAACATTTCCGGATAATAAGAATATAGAATATCTTTGCCGATTACGGGAGCGTATTCCCGCCTGCTGTTTGCAGGAAACGTATGTCTATATTTTCTGCGATTGTTTATATAGGAAAATGCGCACCTTTCGTTTTGACGGAATAAAGGACATCACGTCCTATACCTCCATTTCTGAGTGGATCTATAACATCAATCCAGAGTGGAATGTATCGGCCGGATTTTCTCTGGACGATCTTTGGAGCAAGCCAGAAAAATTGACGCTGGAGTGCGTTTCTACGCTGATGTATCTCTCCTACTGCGGGAACAGAGAGAAATATATGGAATTTGTGGAACGAAATCTTAAGAGTATTCTTACGTACCTTAAGCAGTGGACCAGATCACATAGGGTATTTATTGATTCCGAAAAAAAAGCGATTCACATTGAATATATCCTTCGATTGCACAATATTAAAACGGGAAATGAGCAGAGCGTCTCAAGGCTGAAATTCCTTTGTAAAGCCT
The DNA here is from genome assembly GCA_937900135.1 of uncultured Blautia sp. Lineage (GTDB taxonomy): Bacteria > Bacillota > Clostridia > Lachnospirales > Lachnospiraceae > Blautia_A. Next base: position 83,120 of record CALCDJ010000034.1, read on the forward strand.
TGCCTATTTTTGATTTGTATTGCGCGGATGCTCTCAAGCCGACAGTTGATTTGCTCTCGGCTTATCCTGTTCCCGACGATGCACATAAAGAAATGCCCATTAAAAATATTGTAATCATGTTCCATCAGAATCTTACGTCGCTATGGAACAAGACCATTATGAGCAATTACGAATTTGATACCGCGACAGAATGGTTAAATTACTGGTTTGATGTGAGAGAACATATATGTTTGCTTGCAGATAAGTGCTGTGCCTGTATTTACAAACTCCTTGGCGGAAAACCATTAGGGAGTTTGGCCGGGGAGGTAGATCAACTTCGTGAAGAATTTGCCCTAATTACTACTGGTGAAAAGCGATATCCTAAAGAAGATCGTCCTTTTGAAGAAAAAGCTACAGTGCCCGAGAGGTTAGGAAAAATAAAGAGTAAATACTTTCAAAGCATACAAAACTTTATGAATCAGTTTGCAGGGTTCCTCATTAAGAATGAACAAAAACAAAGATTGGCTATGGTTAACCTCACAATAGCTCAAAGTGCTCTTGTGACAATGCAGAATTACTTTGCAGAAATTGCAATTGATTTTAGCTTTCAGGAAAGACAGTTGACTCTTTGTGTTATGGAAACACAAAACATAGAGCGACTAATAATGTGCTGTAGCTACTACCAGACACATTCGCCAAATAAGTATTTTAATAAATATCAAATTAGCAATTGGTATGACGGGCATTGTCGGGATGAGAGAAAGATAGTAGAAGACGGATTGTCGGAATTAGAATCAAAGTATTCGATTCATTTTCCTGATCAGATTTACACCATTGACATGTTGAGCTATTATCCCATCATAGTTGGTAATTTTGATATGGCATCGGAAAGCAATTTAACCGAATGGCTTCTGGGCTGTATCGCATTTGCTGATGCTCCCTTTGATTACCTAGTCATATTATCTGCAAACGAGTCCAAAGAAATAGATTCTACTGCTTTACAGTTCCCTCGACGGATGCTCGTTGACGTCAAGAAGGCAATCGAATCAGAAAATCATTCATTGCTTGATAAACTGGTGCCTCCATATCCTGTGAATGTGACAGCACAAATGCTTGACTGCTTTAGTGAAAAATATGATTTGCCTGAAAAAAAAGTCACCGATGTCGATGAACTTCCAATAGGATATATTGCAGAAGAACTATGGATATATTCTAAATCTGTGGAGTTGTTGACGGAACCAGAAGATGCGTGTTATCTTGCAGCTCAAACGCAAGATATTCAGCTCAACATTACGGAAATGCTTTGTTTATTGAAGAACAAGCTTCCGGTCAAAGATGTCGATTGGTTAATAGAAATTTGTGATAACGTATTTTCAGGAGAAAAATTTGATGACATTATGTTCAATAATGTTATTGAACATTTCATACAGAAAAAGATTGAACAGTAAAATCGTTGTAGCTTGATTGTTTTAGCAGACAGTGTCTATTTAATCGAAGAAAAAGAATGTTGATAGTATAGGCATTGAAAATGCTAGACTATGACTTAGATTTCAAATAAAAGTAAATAGTTGGAATATTAAAATAATAATGTGTGAATATTATTCATTGTCTCGGCACCATTTATGGTGCCAGGACAATACTTTAGATGATTACAATTCCATATCATGTGACCTTTTCTTAGTCCGAGCAGACTGATTTCGCCGCATTTCCTGTTCTCTCTGATATTTAAGTTCCCATGCACGATGGGAGAAAACATCAGGGTCTTCCACATTGAGATAATCCACCTCATCGGCTGCAATATCACGACGGTGATAGTCATAATACTTACCAAAAGTACCTTTGAGCTGCTCGATCAGCTTATCCCGGAAATCAGGACGTATCTGGATTCTGGTATCCAGTAACTCGGTATATTGTTCTGGTTCAGGATGAAATTTTTCTTCCCGGAAAGCGGCGGCATCTTTTTCAAGCTGTTTTTTGAGCGAGATGTCCTGAGAATCTAGGATATCAAGATTGTTATTCATTTGGTCATATTTCTTGGATAGATTTGTCATATCTTTATCGGTAGAGCATTGTGCCTGGAAGATTAGCTGCTCTTTCCTTGATTTCAGTTCTTCAATTTCTTCGGTAACAGTGGTAAGCTGCTGATTCAATTTTATATGCTGGATGGGATTCAAAATACTGGTTTTCTCTTTTTTCACATTCAGTTCTTTCCGCTCTGTAACTTTAGCTTTGAGTTTCTTTTTAACGGTGTTGTATTTATTCAGTATTGGATTAAAATGATTCATCCAGTCATGGATCACTTCTTTTTGCATCTCATTGTGGAGCAAATGATACTGTGTAAAAATCATATGATTGCGGATCGCTTCTAACGTTTCAGCTATTATTGGAATAGACTTTTCTACAGCTTCAGCCAGTTTTGCTACCTTTGCTTTTAATTCTCGGAGCATTTTGTTATCCGCACGAATCTGACGGTTGATTTCACAGCGGTCTGCTATCATGCCTTTCTTTTCCATATTCTGGGCAATGTAGCCTTCATGGATGGTTGGCTGTTCGGTGATTCCCTGATCTGCAAAGCTGCGGTGATCAATGGTAGCATTTATCTGATTACGTGCAAGCATTTTATTTACGGCATCTGCCCAGTTTGCCCGCCAGATACAAAGTTGTTCATCACTGTTCCATTGTTGGGAAATAGGATTCTGTCTGCCATATCGGCTGCTCTTGGGGTGTTTATCAATCCGTTCATATCCTTTTTCCTGTGCAACAGAGGAAGTCAGATATTCTTTCTTTTTTCCAACTTTATAGCGATATTGCGTAAGCGCAAAATATTGCTACGCTGCCCATGAATCACGCTTGCACCAAAATGAT
>CALCDJ010000035.1 GCA_937900135.1 uncultured Blautia sp.
AATGTCCATTGTCAGCTATGCTGACCATAATCACTCAGGATTCCGAGAGATTATTCAGAAGACGTTCTTCCTTTTTCTCTACCCAGATTTTCACCTGATTATCAGAAGCCTCCATACGGATGCCATGGATAAAATAATTTTCGATAAGAGGCTGCAGAACAAATTTTATAATGGGACACTGAAGCAGTTCCAAAGGACAGTCCACTTCTGCATGAAATCGGTTCTGATAACGAAATTCAAATAACTCCAGATATTTTTTACAGTAATGGAGCTCCTGTGCAAGAGTGATAACGTCCTTTTCCTTTAGCTGCGCCCAGAATGTTACTGCCATGCTGTACAGCATTTTTCCCACTTCCCGATCCCCATTGGTAATTGCCTTCATGCGAATTGCTTCCAGGGTATTATACAGAAAATGGGGATTGATCTGACTTTGCAGCGCCTGCATCTCTGCATTTTTCTGCTCAATCTCTGCCAGATAGCTTTTCTGGATGTACAGATCCAGCTGCCGGCACATTTCATTAAAGCGGTCAGAAATCATATCCAGCTCATCTCCCTTTTCGTTTACCAGAAGACGCTGCGTCAGATTTCCCTTCATAACCTGTTCCATACCGTCCAGAATCATCACCAGACGGTGGTTCAGCCGTTTCAGATACCAGCTCACCAGAAGTTCTCCTGCAAACACCAGAAGCAGTCCCAGACCCACAGCTGCCCCCAGTGTCCAGAAATTTATCTGACTGGCCAGTTTTTTATTCAGCATCGTATAGATCTGATAAGAGCCCACTGTCTCCTTTTCCACAAAGGAATCGGTATAGTCTTCCAGCCGCCCCTCCTTTTCTGCCTCCTCAAAGGCTTCTTCCCGATACTCTTTGCTGCTCCAGATCACCTTCCCATCCTGATCACGGATCAGAAGTTCCGTCTTTTTCTGATTTTTCATCAGATGATCCAGAGATGTGGTATCAAACACAAAAACAAGACACCCCAGAGGAAGGCGCTCTTCTGTGGAAAGTATTTCCTTGCGAAAGGACAGTTCCTTTTCTGTGCCGATTTCATCGTTAAGAACTGCATCCAGCCGACTGTCATCCTTCCGGCCGGAATAGACCTTATCCCCTGCAAAGCAATAGGTGATATCTCTCTTGGCATAGCTAACGATTTCCACCCGTTTCATATGCTTATAAGCAGAAAATCCATTCTCCACAAAATCAAAAATATTTTCCTGCTGCATGGAATTGGATTCCGCATAATGATCGAGACGCTTTTTGATGTAGGTCTCGGAATCGTCCACCAGGAAGCTCTGGAGATCCTGCATCACAATCTCGGACTGATAAATTTGTCCGTGGAGATAGCCGGATATCTCTTCTGCATCTGATATATCGTCTACCGCTTCTCTGTGGATTCTCTGGCTGTTTTCCCGGCTGACCTGATAATTACGCATCTGTATGGCCTTAATGGAAAACCAGGTAAGCCCTGCGGCCACCAGAACCACTACCAGCATATAGGTATAAAACAGTTTCCTGTGTAATTGCCTTGGAGTTCTTACTTCCATCCCGCTTCTCCTCTCATTCTTCCTGTTTTTCATATTTTTTCAGTATAACACATCCCCAAAAGAAATAGACAGCACAAAAAGAGAGCTTATCCAAAGTAAACATACCATCAAATCCCAGTTTACATGCACCCTTCACTACTTTTGCAGGGTTGTTCAGCTGGTATGCGCTCTGTACCGTTTTTCCTTCCACAAAATCTCCGCCATGAGGAAGAAGGGAATAGGTAAAGTAATGTTCTCCCTGATCCTGAAGATGATCCGGCTGTAATCCGGAACGTACCAGAGAAATACGCATCAGGTTATCCTTAACGTCATAACCGTATTTGCAGTCGTTTAACAGACTGACACCATAGTTTCGTTCAGAAAGATCTGCAAAACGGTGTGCCACCGTCTCAAATCTTGCCTGATCCCAGCTGGTATTCCAGTGATTTGGACGGCGTACATTTCCGTACTGGATATCGTACGTAGCGTAAGTGCTTCGGATATCCACCGGGAAGGCTGCTTTTAATAACTGCTGTCTTTCGTGATAATCTACATAGGTCTTAAAGTCGATTCTTCTATCATCCCGATACGGAAGCATATCCTGACAGATTGTGGAATTCATGTATTTCCATTCCATATGAATGACCATACGCAAAGCTCCGCACTCTGTCACCTCAAAGGTGGTAAGATCTGTAATTTCTCTCATCTTTTCCTGATAGAAAATATCAATATCCCATGCATCGTTATCAATGGGCTTGTCCTCAAACATCTGCAGCACATTGGCACGAGTTCCTTTCGGAAGCACCTCACGGTCAAAGGTCTTATCATACAGTCGTTCCATCTGGCCGCATGCGTTAAGACTGATGCTGTAGAATGGAGTCTCGATTTCTCTTCCGCTTACTGAGAAACTACTGTTTTCTTCCTTTCCAGTACCTGGGGTAAAGAAAATTCTGCGATATCCCATGGATGGAAGATCCTTCACCTGCACGTAAGTAACATTCTCGCCTCTCTGTGCGCTGAGCTCTCTTCCTGTTTCATCTGTAAAAGTTCCCTTTCTTGTTTCCGGGATTTCCGCAAGCTCATCCAGGCTCCAACCAGAATCATTAAATACGGTATAGGTATCTTCCTTCTCTTCTACTACATTCGTTTCAAATTCCCGTTCCACACAGTCTGCAATACTTTCAATTTTTGCATAATCCTTATGGCAGTCTTCATAAACATCATGGATAGAGGAGCCTGGAATAATATCATGGAACTGGTTGGTCAGAATCAAATGCCATCCGTCCCGAAGGGTATCCTGTTCTGCCTGTTTCATATCCCCTGCAAAAATTCCCTGCATAGCAGTCAGCCATTCGGCTCTTCGGTAAAGGAGTTCCATTTTGCGGTTCATACGCTTGTTATAGCCCTGGCTGGTATAGGTACCTCTATGATATTCCAGATACAATTCGCCGTCCCAGGTATGTACATAGTGACTGGTGTTTTTCACTTTTTCCTTTAATCCGGCGAAGTAATCCGCTGCTCTGCCGGTTTTCAGGCTGGGAAGTCCTGGCATTTTATCCAGTCTTCTTCTACGTTCCAGAAGATCACGGTTGACACCGCCGCCCCCATCTCCATAACCATAGGAGATCAGGAGATCCTGATTCATTTCCTTTTCACTATAAGCTTCCCACACACCTTTCACTGTCTTCGCAGTCAGGAGTCCATTATAGGTGTAGAACCAGGAACCAGGCTCATTCCATGGTTCCGGTGTGGTAATAAAGTGTGTCAGAATCTCTGTACCATCCATGCCTTTCCACTTAAAAGTATCGTGAGGCATACGGTTATACTGATTCCAGCTGATTTTTGTAGTCATAAACATATCAATGCCGGATTTTTTCAAGATCTGAGGCAAAGCCCAGGAATATCCGAACACATCGGGAAGCCATACATACTGCACGTCTTTGCCAAACTCGTCTTTGATAAACTTGCTTCCCAGCGTCCTTCTTTTATTTTTTCTTTGATTCCCTGATAAATTTCCGGAAAATCTTCTTTGATATACTGATAAATCTGTGGCTGTGTCTGCAGAAAAACATATTCCGGGAACATTTCCATCATACGCAATACCGTAGAGAAGGAACGGGAAGCCTTCTCATGGGTATGCTTCAGTCTCCAGAGCCATGCCATATCAATATGCGTATGACCCACGCAGGTCACATGAACCAGGGAGTGCTTGTCCATCTTATCTACTGCTTCATTTAAAAGATCATCTGCCTGGTGTACAGATTCATAAAATTCCTCGCTTCCCGGATATGACCAGTCAATACAGTGACAGGCTTCATCCAGCGCCTGACGCAGTTCATATTTTTCCGGACTTCCATCTGCAAGCTCCTTAATAGTTTCCAGCATAATGGTTCCCAGGTAATACAGGTCATCTGCCTTTTCATCCAGCCATGCGATCTTTGCTTCCATAATGCGATGCTCCTGCTCTCTTGGAACACCGCCCCCTTCCAGACCGGACCAGAGACGGAAGGTAAGTGAAATCGGTTTTTTCATATCTTCCTCATGGAAAAAGACCTCCTGATGATTCAGGTCCACACCCTGGTAAGGTTTTTCGTTGATGTAGCACATTGCTTCAAATCCGCAGTTGTTTCCTGCGCCGGTTTTTCCAAAATCAAATACGCCTACCACACGTTTTCCCTGAAAGCTTTCCGGAATCTGAATTTCCTTATGCATCCAGAGATAACGGTCACGTCCAGACCAGTAATCTCCCAGCTTTAATTCTCCCCATCCGGTGTAATCGGTGGGAACTTTTGGATTTACCAGTTTTTCCTCATCCTCTTTGGACAAAAAACTCTGGATCGTCTGTGCATCGCGATATCTGTATTGTTTCAGCTCACTGATTCGTCTGTCTAATTTTCTATCTTTTAAAAACATCGTTTCCTCCTGTAAATCATGCCGGTTACTGCCAATGGCAAAAACATGGTTTTTGTCGTTTCTACATGTATTGTATAATGTGTGATAAGAAATCACAATTTTCGTTATTCTATATTTAGTGTAAAAATTCTCACTGGCAGAGGCATTATTTTCTCCTCTTCTGTCAATTCAGAAGGAAACTATGCCGCTTAGTGCAGGCAATGTCTGGTTTTATTTCAATTTTCCATAATACATATCGCTGAAAATCCCCTGGCACTGTATCAGTTCCTGGTATGTGCCATCCTGAACAATTTTCCCCTGGTCTACTACAATAATCCTGTCTGCATTTTTCAGGGTCGTCAGTCTGTGGGCAATGGAAATGACTGTCGTATGCTGTTCTTTTGACAGCTGCTCAATTTCATGCTGAATCAAACGTTCTGACGTATTATCCAGTGCAGATGTGGCTTCATCCAGAATCAGGATTTTAGGCTTTCTTAAAAAAATTCTGGCTACTGCAATTCGTTGTCTCTGTCCTCCCGACAGATTTCCACCTCCTTCTGCAATTACCGTATGAAGCCGTTTGGGAAGACTGGAAACAAATTCTGAAAGACAGGCTTTTTTTACAGCATCTTCAACTTCCCGGTCAGAAGGCTTCTCTTTTAATCCATAACAAATGTTCTCATAAATAGTTCCTGCAATTAGAAATGGATTTTGAGGAACCAGGGCAATGGTATCTGAAATTTCCTGTCTCGAAAACTGATTCAGATTTTTTCCATTGATCCAGATTTCTCCCTCCCACTTCTCCAGCTTACAGATTGCCTTGATCAGAGAAGATTTTCCACAACCGCTTGGTCCGGCCACTCCTAAAAACATTCCTTTTTCCACAGAAAGGTCTATATTTTCCAGTACCTTTGTATTTTCCCCATAGGAAAAATGCAGTTGGCAAAGCTCTATGGCATTTCCGGTTTCCACTTTATGAATGTTTTCTTCCTCCTCCATTGGTTCGTAAGAAAAATCTCTGGGCAGTTCTGCCAGTCTGAAATAATCCTCTGCAAGAACCATGCTTTCTGACAGCTCATCCAGAATCCTGTGCAGTTCTTCCAAAGGCTTCAGTAATTGCGTAAAGCAAAGGTAAGAAGTCAGCACCTGGCCTACGCTAATGACATCTTTCGTTGCAAGATATGCAGAAATTCCAATCATAAAAACGGTAAACACCACTTCATTGATAAACTTCAGGCAGTCATATTTTGCCATTTGCTTATGGTGCTTCATCTCCTTCTTTCTTAAAAATTCAGATTTCTTCCCAAATCGTTCTCCTTCCAGTTCCACACTGTCTGTAATCCGGATCACTTCAATGCCGTTTAAAAGTTCCGCAATAGAGCCATCCATAGAAGCCTTCGTTTCCAGAAGTTCCACCCGGATGCCCCTCTGGGTACTAATTTGCCTGAAGACAATGGCAATCCCCACCGGAACCACCAGAAGCATGGGAAGAGCCAGAACAACGGGAAGGGTGGTGAGAATCACGATCACCGCTGCAATGCTGTTAAAAATTGCCGGTGCAAAATCCATAAACAGTAACTTTTCCAGCTTTACGGTTCCATCCAGGCATCTGTTCAGCCTTCCATGGATGTTCCCTGTCATATTTTCCTTAAAAAAAGAAAACGGAGCTTTCAAAAGAGAATCCATGACCTGTCTTCGTGCCTTTTTTTCTGTCTTTGTAGCCGCATCCTCTACCATAAGTCTTCGTGCTATTTTTAACAGTTCATTCAGCACATTTACCACCAGAATAGCAAGTAAAACCGGAATCACTCTCCAAAACTCAATTTCATCCATTTTCAGAATGTGATCGGTCAGCCATCCAATGGCTTTGGGTGTAAACTGTGTAAGTCCTGCAGAAACAGCCATAATCAAAAGAATCCACGCAAATGCATGTTTTTGTTTTCGCTCCAGCAATGCGTACATTTTACAGATGATTTCTTTCAATCTTGTCTTTCCCCTCATTGTGTTACCTCCCTGATCTGTTTATTTGATAAAACTCTCCTGTTTTCCACCAGTTTTGTCTTCCTCATTATATCAGTTTTCTGTCAGGCTTCCTATCAAAAAAAAGAACTATCTGCCATTTCCTGACAAATAGTTCTTTGTTTTATTTACAGATTGTATAACCAAGATAAGAAAGCAAAAGCTCTGCATACATAGCATTTGCCCAGGAAAACCATTCTCTGGTATAGCGGGAAGCATCTTCGCAGAAAAATCCTTCATGCATCATGCCTTTTCCCCCTTCCGTGGAAGCCATTTTTCTTAACACTTCCAGTTTCTCTTCTTTTGTATGAGCGGTCAGCCCTTCCATTGCCATGGCAATGTGCCAGATATAGCCGGAAGGTGTGTGGGGACTTCCAATTCCAGCCGCTTCCTTGCCCTTAAAATAATATGGGTTGGCTTCACTTAACAGAAAATGTCTGGTGTTTTCTTCCACCTCAGGTCTGGCGCTCTCATACCCCAGATAACTCATGGACAAAAGACTGGGAACATTAGCGTCATCCATCAGATTGTACTGTCCATATCCATCCACCTCATAAGCATAAATATCTCCAAACTCTTCGGTACGGACAATCCCGTAGGTTTCGATCGCTTCCCTTACCTGCATTCCCAGCTGTTTTGCCTCCTGCGTCAGCTCATGATCTTCATAAATCTGTTCTCCAATTTCAGCGAGATATCCCAGAATCACCACTGCGAACATATTGGATGGAATCAAATAACCATACACGCAGGCATCGTCACTGGGACGAAAACCAGACCAGATCAGACCAGTCCCCGGTTTTGTCAGCGCTCCCCTGCCTCCTCTGGACAATGTGTCTGTAAAAAAGGAATGGGGACGGGTAAACCGGTAAGAAGATTTTTCTTCATGATACTGCTCTGTTTTAAACACTTCCAGTATTTTTTTTGCTCCTCTTTGAAAATTCTCATCAAACTGTGTGGTCACACCAGTATTTTTCCAGAGAAGATAAGCAAGCTGTACCGGGTAGCACAGCGAATCAATCTCAAATTTCTTTTCCCATACCATAGGGTCCTGATCCGGATAATCTTTTTCCCAGCAGGCGCCATTGGCTGTTTCATTAAACGCATTGGCATATGGCTCCCTGCAAATGTAGGCAAACTGTCTGCGTACCAGTCCGGCGATGAGTTTTGCCAACCGTGGATCTTTTGCCGCGGGAATCAGATAGGGCCGAAGCTGAGCTGTGGAATCCCGCAGCCACACGGCGGGAATATCTCCGGTTATCACGTAGGTGGAACCATCTTCCATTTCTTTTACCGTTGTATTTAACGTATTGGTATAGCAAGTTTCAAAAATTTCTGCCAGACGGGGTTCTGTCCGAAAAGATTCTTTTACTTCCTTTATAATTTTTTCAACAGATGCGGGGTTCTTCATGTCTTCCTCCTGTATGATAGATATATTTTTTAATCTTAGTTTCTGCTTTGTGATATCCTTTCCGATTATTTTAATGATTTTCTCCTTATTGAGATAGTGGAATAACTGTAGATTAAAGGAACTTTTTTTATCTTTTTGGAATATATTCCTGCATGGTATAAAATAATATAGTTTTTTCGATCTTTCTCCTTTATAATATGGTTCAGGATTTTATCATATCTTATCAGGAGGATTCTTATGAAAAAACAATGGTGGCATGAAAAAACGGCTTATCAGATTTATCCCAAAAGCTTTTATGATACCAATGAAGACGGCATCGGGGATCTGAGAGGCATCATCGAGAAACTGGATTATTTAAAAGAACTTGGCGTGGATATCATCTGGATTTCTCCCTGTTACTGCTCTCCTTTGGCAGACCAGGGTTATGATATCTCCGATTATTACAACATTGACCCTCGTTTCGGAACCATGGACGATATGGATGAACTTCTTTGCGAAGCCAAAAAACGAGATATGTACATTGTAATGGATCTGGTGGTCAACCACTGTTCCGATGAACATATCTGGTTCCAAAAAGCCTGTCAGGACCCGGATGGCCCCTATGGAAAATATTTCTATATCGAAACCTGTCCCGATGGAAAACTGCCCTGTAACTGGCGCTCCTACTTCGGAGGACCTGTATGGGAAAAACTCCCGGGACACGAAGACAAATATTATCTCCATCTGTTTCACAAAAAACAGCCGGATCTAAACTGGGAAAATAAAGAGGTTCGGGAAGAAATTTATCAGATGATCAACTGGTGGCTGGAGAAAGGGGTCGCAGGATTCCGCATTGATGCCATCATCAACATCAAAAAAGTTCTGCCATTTAAGGATTATCCCGCTGACCGGGACGATGGCTTATGTTCTGTCAATCATATGCTGGAAGAAGCAAAGGGAGTACAGGTCTTCCTCCATGAAATGGCTGACCGGACTTTTAAGCCGCACCACGCTTTTACTGTGGGAGAAGTCTTTAACGAAAAAGAGAGCGAACTTCCTGACTTTATCGGAGATGAGGGCTGTTTTTCTACGATGTTTGATTTTCGGGAAACCATCTGGGGCGCCAGCGAAAAAGGATGGTATGACTGTAAGCAGATCACTCCGGATGATTATCGGGACTGTTGTTTTGAAAGCCAGAAACGCATTGGAACCATTGGTTTCCTCTCTAATATTATCGAAAATCATGACGAGCCCCGCGGCGTCAGCCGCTATATCCCAGAAGGTGAGCAAAACGACACTTCCAAAAAACTGCTGGGCACCGTTTCTTTCTTCCTTCGGGGACTTCCTTTTCTTTATCAAGGGCAGGAGCTGGGCATGGAAAACGTGTCCTTTTCTTCCATAGAACAGGTCGATGATATCAGTACCCTGGATGAATACCAGGTGGCTCTGTCTGCAGGACTTTCCAAGGAAGAGGCGTTAAAAGCAGTAAACCGATTCAGCCGGGACAACGCCAGAACGCCTTTCCAATGGGATTCTTCTGCCCATGGCGGTTTTACCAAAGGCACTCCCTGGCTCTTTGTCAATCCAAACTACACCAGAATCAATGCAAAAGCACAGCTGGCTGACCCTGACTCCATTCTTCACTACTACCAGAAAATGATTGCCCTCCGCAAGAATCCTGCCTATCAGGAAACCCTCGTTTATGGAGACTGCATTCCTCTCTGGGAAAACCGTCACAACCTTATGGCCTATTACCGGAAAAGTGAAGCCCAGACCCTGCTTATCGCCGGAAATTTCCAGAAAGAACCTCAGACCGTGGTTCTGGACGCTGTCCCGAAACAGGTGTTATTAAATAATCTTTCATCCTTCCAGTTGGAGGAACAAACCCTCACTCTGGATGGATATCAGGCAGTGATCTTGGAATTGTAAAACAACTCGCAGCCACAAAAAGACCAGCCATCCCAAAAACAGGGGATGCTGGTCTTTTATCCTTGCATTTTATTTCTGATACACATAAGTTTCCAGATATGCTTTTTCATAAAACGTAAAATCGGAATAACTTTCTCCTTCTATAAAAGAACCACACACGCGGTATGGTTCTCCCATTCTATTTCCACTTTCTTAAACACCTCGGCGGTTTGCGTGCCCAAGGAGGGGGGGAAGGGGGGAGCTGCGGGCTTCGCAACTCCGAGCTGCTCTCCCCCTATATCCTGCTCCCCCCCCTTATCTTCCTCACCTTGTTTCCAAGAACTCTACTTCCTTCTGTGCTGCCTCATCTTCCGGGTAGATTTTCAGATATTCCTTCGCCTTTTCCAAAGCAGTTCCAAAATCCAGTTTTTTCTCATAAGCCACAATCTCGTTAAACAAAAGGCCCTGCATTTCTTCTGTGGTTGCCACGGAAATTCCTGACGTAATATTGGAAAGGGCGCTGTCATAATTGCCTTCTGCAATATCGCAGAGTGCCAGACCGTTATACCCTTTTCCGGAATTTCCAGCCTTGGAAATATACTCCTGATACATCACTCTTGCATTGGAGATATCATTCTGCGTCAGATATACCCTGCCCAGAAGTACCAGCGCCTCTGTACTGTCCTGGTTGGAAGCCTCAATCAGCTCCTTCTGCGCATTGGCATAATCCTGCATATAGTAATAAACACGGCCACGGTCACAGTGATCCTCTGCATTTTTTGCCTCTGTTGTCAAAGCAGCCTCCAGATACCTGGTTCCATCTGCTTCCATATCCTTTTCCAGATAAGCCTCATAAATCTGGATCGCACGGTCATAAGTGGGATCTTCCCCATAAGCCTGTTCAAAATTAGAAGCAGCCTCTTCGTAAGAATCCAGCATCAGAGCCGACATTCCAGTAAGATAAAACGTATCTGCGTTCATGGAATGTTCTTCCCCTAACGTCTGACAGTCTGCCATTGCGTCTGCATACTGTCCGGCCTTGATCGCAGCGGTCGCCCGATAAGAAAGAAGATCCTGTTCTAAGGCTTTTCCCACCTTTTCACAATTCAGAGCATTAGTAAACTGCTCTGACGCCTCTTTATAATTTCCCATACGAAGATGCGCGATTCCTGCTCCCCGATAAGACTGGGGAAGCTTATATTCGTTAGAAACAGAAGCCAGATACCCTTCCAGCGCATAGGAATAGCTGCCGCTTTCCAGATCCTGCTCTGCTTTTTCAAATGTTTCTTTTTTTTCACTGCCACAGCCTGCCAGAAGGGAAATCCCCAGACAAACTGCAAAAATCAAACTTAATTTTTTATTTTTCATCGAATCTCCCCTGGCATATGAACAGTAATATTTATTCTTGAATCAGTCCCTCTTCTGCAATTACCTTAACCACGTATTCTACGTGTTCCTGGCAGATCTCGTCAGAAGCTGCTTCCACCATGACACGGATCAACGGCTCTGTACCGCTTTCTCTTACCAGAATACGTCCTTCATCGCCTAAGATCTCTGCCACTTTTTTCACTGCTGCCTGAACCTTCGGATTGGCCTGCGCTTCCTTTTTGTCTGCTACCCGAACATTGCGAAGCAGCTGTGGATATACCTTCATTTCCTTGGCCAGATCACACAGAGTGGCTTTTTTCTCTACACAGGCTTCCATCAACATAAGAGAGGTAAGAATTCCATCTCCGGTTGCTGCATAGCGGCTGAAAATAATATGGCCGGACTGCTCGCCCCCGATGCTGTAATTATTTTCCAGCATATTTTCTGCCACATATTTGTCACCCACTGCTGTCTGTTCATAATCAATTCCTTCTCGCTCCAGAGCTTTATAAAGCCCCATATTGGACATCACTGTGGTAACAACCGTATTTCCCTTTAATTTGCCCTGTTCCTTTAAGTATTTGCCGCAGACATACATAATCTTGTCTCCGTCGATAATATTTCCTCTGTGGTCCACTGCGATACAGCGGTCTGCATCTCCATCATAGGCAAAGCCCACATCCAGTCCATGCTCCACCACATATCTCTGCAACACTTCAATATGGGTAGAACCACAGTTGCGGTTGATGTTGGTTCCATCTGGCTCATTGTTGATCACATAGGTCTTCGCCCGCAGCGCATCAAAAACACTCTTGGCAATCGCAGAAGAACTGCCGTTGGAACAGTCCAGACCAACCTTGATATTTTTGAAATCACGGCATGGAATAGAAATCAGATATCCAATATAACGGTTTCTTCCAGATGCAAAATCAATGGTACGGCCAATCTCTTCTCTCTGAGCCAGAGGAACCTCCTCCAGTTCTCCATCCAGATAAGCCTCAATACGCGCTTCAATCTCCGGTTCGATTTTCTGTCCGTTTCCATTTAAAAGCTTGATTCCATTGTCATAAAAAGGATTATGGCTGGCAGAGATCATGATTCCACAATCAAAATCTTCTGTCCGAACTGCATAGGAAACGCTTGGCGTTGTGGTTACATGAAGAAGATACGCATCTGCTCCTGACGCAGTCAGTCCAGCTACCAGCGCATACTCAAACATATAGCTGCTTCTTCTGGTATCCTTGCCAATCACAATTTTCGCCTTATGATCACGGCCATAATACCATCCCACATAGCGTCCAACCTTAAATGCATGGTCTACGGTTAACTGTACATTGGCTTCACCGCGGAAACCGTCTGTTCCAAAATATTTTCCCATAATAATCTCCTTATTGATAAGTAAGAAATTGTCAAGATTCTACCTTGGATATATTATCACAGTTTTTCGTATTTGTCACATTATTCTTTTTTTTTATCCAATCGGCCTATTTGTACAATTCCAAAGGATATACGCCCTGTTCTGTCAGTTCACGGAATGCTTCTTCCACCACTGCCTTGTCTTCCTGATAAGTTACCCCAAACCAGGTGTCCTTTGTTTCCAGAACATCTACTCCCGCCTGATTTGTTTTAATCAGACGATCGATCAGCTCAGGAAGAAGATATTCTTTTTTCAGATCTCCCGGTTTTATGGAAGAAAGAAATTCCACAAAGCCCTTTTCCAGAGTTTCCATAAATTGGGGAGTCAGCCCCCACATATTCATGGATACCAGTGATTTTTTATCCAACGGACGGGCGCTTCCGTCCTCCAGACGCTCTTCTGCGCCCTGTTCTGTCTTATAGATGTTGTGGGTTTCTGTCACTCCGGTGAGCTTTCCTTCTTCAATGTGGCAGACGCCTCTTGTTACAGAGCCGTTGTCACTTAATGTATTTCCAAGACGGAAACCAGCCATACAAATATGAAGTTTTCCATCCTCCGGCTGCTCCTGTACCAGATATTTATGTACCTTCACAAAAGCCTCTTTGCCATAATAATCGTCTGCATTGATTACCACGAACGGCTCAGAAAGAACTTTTTTTGCTGCCAGAACTGCCTGTCCCGTTCCCCATGGTTTGGTACGCTCCTCTGGCTTTTGAAAGCCTTCAGGGAGATCTTCCAGCGCCTGGAACGCATACTCTACCTCTGTGATCTTTTCGATCCGCTCTCCAATCACTTTACGGAACTCTTCTTCCAGATCCTTGCGGATAATAAATACCACTTTATTAAAACCAGCTTCCAGCGCATCATGGATGGAATAATCCATAATGATTTCACCCTCAGGTCCCACCGAGGCCAGCTGCTTAATTCCTTTTCCAAACCGGCTGCCGATTCCGGCTGCCATGATCACCAATGCAGTTTTTTTCATTTTCGTCTCCTTTTGTTCCTCTCTTACTCTTCTTCCTGCAGATTGCTAAGCTTTGCTGCCTGGTCCGCTGCGATCAGACTGTCAATGATTTCTGAAAGATCACCGTTTAAGATTCCATCCAGACGGTGCAGGGTCAGCTTAATTCTATGATCGGTGACACGTCCCTGGGGGAAATTATAAGTACGGATCTTTTCAGAACGATCTCCGGTTCCAATCTGGCTTCTTCTGGCTTCTGCCTCTGCATCATGCTGTTTCGCCAGTTCCATTTCATACAGACGGGAACGCAGTACCTTTAATGCCTTATCCTTATTTTTCAGCTGTGATTTTTCATCCTGACAAGAAATTACGATTCCTGTAGGAATATGGGTCAGACGAACCGCAGAGTCTGTGGTATTGACACACTGTCCACCATTTCCAGATGCGCGGAATACATCAAATTTACAGTCATTCATATCCAGATGGAAGTCAATTTCCTCTGCTTCCGGCATAATGGCCACCGTACAGGTGGAAGTATGGATACGTCCGCCTGATTCTGTCTCCGGCACACGCTGTACCCGGTGTACTCCACTTTCGTATTTCAGTCTGGAATACGCTCCATTTCCCTGAATCATAAAGGTGACTTCCTTGAAACCGCCGATTCCATTCTCATTTAAACTTAACATTTCTGTTTTCCAACGCAGAGACTCTGCATATTTTACATACATACGGTAGATCTCTGCTGCAAAAAGCGCCGCCTCGTCTCCGCCTGCGCCGGCACGTATCTCCACAATAACGTTCTTGCTGTCATTGGGGTCCTTGGGCAAAAGCAGGATCTTCAGATCATGCTCCAGGCCTTCCACTGCTTTTCTGGCATCGGAAAGCTCTTCCTTGAGCATTTCTCTCATTTCCTCATCCTTCTCCTCTTCCAGCATGGCAAGGCTGTCCTGAATGGTTTCTTTATTTTTTTTGTATTCCTTATAGGTCTCAACGATGGGCTGCAGATCACTCTGTTCCTTCATAAGTCTCTGGAATCGCTCCTGGTTGTCTGTCACACCAGGCTCTCCCAGTTCATTCAGTACCTCTTCAAAGCGCAGCACCAGATCTTCTAATTTATCAAACATCTGAGATTTTCCTCCTCATTTACTTTATGACCAGTCATTGTTTCTGTTTCTCACCGGGAAACAGGCATTCTGCCAAAAACCATGCGGGGCAGCCCGCAAAGATCTTTTTTGACACTGACCTCCAGGAAGCCTCTGTCTTTCATAAATTCAGACACAGCTTCCCCCTGGTCACAGCCGATCTCATAGATCAGCCATCCTCCCGGCTTTAAAAAGGCGGTCCCATCTTCGGTGATCCTCCGGTAAAAAAACAAGCCGTCTTCTTTTCCGTCAAGAGCCAGAAAAGGATCGTGAAAACGTACCTCATCCATCAGTTCCCGAATGTCTGCCGTAGGAATATACGGTGGATTTGAGATGATCATATCATAGGTTTCTCTCCCTGCGCCACACGTTTCCTGAAAAAACACATCCGAAAACAGATCGCTTTGTATCAGTTTCAGTCGTTCTGCCACTTTAAGACTTTCTGCATTTCGTTCTGCCACTTTAAGAGCGCCCCTGGAAACATCTGCTCCCACACCGGAAGCGTCCTCTCTCTCACAGAACAGACTTAGAAGAATGCAGCCAGACCCGGTACACATATCCAAAATCCTGGGGGCTTTCATGGGTTTTAAAAGCTCCAGGGCCTGTTCCACCACACATTCCGTATCCTGGCGAGGGATCAGCACCTGATCATTGACATAAAATTCATATCCCATAAAAAACGCCTGATGAGTCAAATGCTGCAGGGGAATCCGTTTTCCCCGATTCTCACACAGCGTTTCATAGGTCTGTACAAGGTTCTCCTCCACTGCCTCTTCACTGTGAGCAAAATAGTAGGCCCGGTTTTTACCAGTGGCATATTCCAGAAGGAGCCAGGCGTCCAGCCCGGCTTCCTCGATCTTGGATTTCTCCAGAATTTCTGTTCCTTTTTTTAAAAGAGATTTAAGACTCTCCATCTGTTTCTTCCTCAGTCTCTACATCTACACCAAATTCTTCTTTCAGGTAAGTACGCCAGTCAAAGACTGCTTCCACTGCCGCAATGGCCACCTCCACCATGTCTGGTGTAGGCTCCTTCGTGGACAGCTTCTGCATGGCAAAACCTGGTTTGCTCAAAATCTGAGCCAGTTTGTTGTCTGTTCTTCCGGCCCACTGAATCATCTCGAAGGAAATTCCTGCCACAACAGGAACCATCAGAAGACGTCCAAAGAGACGTACCCAGTATCCCGGCACCAGCACAAAGATAAAATGGAGAAAAATACTTACAAGCATCACCAGGAATAAGAAGCTGGTACCGCAGCGTTTATGCTGACGGGAACTTACCATGACATTCTCCACAGTAAGGGGAAGGCCATGCTCCACACAATTGATACATTTATGCTCTGCTCCATGATACATAAAGGTTCTCTGAATGTCCTTCATTCTGGAAATCAGAAGCATATATCCCATAAACAGAAACAGTTTTACAAACGCTTCTACCACTGTAACCACGAATTCCGATGCCCCCAGCTTCCTGCAAAAGCTGGCCAGTACATAAGGGAGCAGCATAAATGCCCCAATGGAAACCACAATGGAAATCGCAACTGTTACATAGAGCAGCCACTTAAACTGTCTGTCTTCTTTCGCTTTTTTTGCCTGTCTTTCTTCTTCGGACAAGGAAGCATTCTTTTTTGTATCTTCTTCGTCTTCCTCGTCTCCGGCAATCTCCGCAGAATACATCAGGCATTTCGTTCCCACTACCAGAGAGTCCACAAAGCTTACCACACCCCGGATAATGGGCCATTTGAGAAATCCGGCCTTGCCGAATATGCACTTATAGTCTTCCACCTTCAGTTCGATTCCCTGATCAGGTCTGCGCACTGCAATGGAATATTTATCTTTATGGCGCATCATAATGCCTTCCATAACAGCCTGTCCGCCAATGTTTGATGATTTCATATCGATCCTTTCTGTCTGTGAGCCTTACATTTCCCCATAGAGTAAAGAAAGGCTGAGATTTCCCAACCTCAACCTTTTCTCACATACACATTTCAATTATGAAATTTTGCAAAATTTCATATCTGTATTCCACAGATATTCTTTCAAAAAATTATAAGCCGTATTTCTTATTGAATTTATCAATACGTCCACGAGCCTGTGCGGCTTTCTGCTGTCCTGTGTAGAACGGATGGCATTTGGAACAGATTTCTACGTGGATATCCTGTTTGGTAGAACCTGTAGTAAATGTATTTCCGCAGTTGCAGGTTACAGTTGCCTGGTAGTAATTCGGATGGATTCCTTCTCTCATGATTTTCACCTCTCTATATTTCTTCTATTTTCTATTCGTATTTTTTTGACGAATTCTTTATTAAACAGCTTTCTGATTATAGCATACCTCTTAAATAAATGCAAGTCGTTTATAAAAATTTCTGTTTTTTCGCCATCTGAACAAATTCCCCGTTGGTTTTCGTTTTGGAGAACATATTCAGAATCTGTTCCACTGCATCTTCTGCCTTCAGTCCATTCAGGGCTTTGCGCATGTTGTACACTACCTCCAGCTCGTCCTGGCTCAGAAGCAGATCTTCTCTTCTGGTACCGGATTTCTGGATATCAATAGCCGGGAATACCCGTTTTTCCTGAAGTTTACGATCCAGGATCAATTCCATATTTCCAGTTCCCTTAAATTCCTCGTAAATCACATCATCCATCTTGCTTCCGGTATCCACCAGCGCAGTAGCAAGAATGGTCAGACTGCCCCCTTCCCGCATATTTCGGGCAGCTCCAAAAAAGCGTTTGGGCATATGGAGCGCTGCCGGGTCAAGACCTCCGGACAGTGTTCTTCCACTGGGCGGAATCACCAGGTTATAGGCTCTTGCCAGTCTGGTAATGGAATCCAGCAAAATGGTCACATCCTTCTTATGCTCTACCAGACGGCGGGCACGTTCCACTACCATCTCAGATACACGTTTGTGATGCTCTGGAAGTTCATCAAATGTAGAATAGATTACTTCCACATTGTTTCCCTGGATTGCTTCCTTAATATCTGTTACTTCCTCAGGACGTTCGTCAATGAGAAGGATGATCAAATGCATGGATGGATTGTTGCGGAGAATGGACTTGGCCACATCCTTCAGAAGTGTAGTTTTACCTGCCTTTGGCGGAGAAACGATCATTCCTCTCTGCCCCTTGCCAATGGGACTGATCAGATCCACAATTCGCATGGCTGTGGTTCCTCCCGGACGTTCCATGATCAGACGCTCATTGGGGAACACCGGTGTCATATCCTCGAAATTATATCTTTTCTGTCCCTCGCTGGGGTGAAATCCATTGATAGAAGTCACATACAGAAGGGCGCTGAACTTCTCACCCTGAGTTTTGATCCGGATATTTCCCTGCACAATATCTCCTGTCTTCAGATTAAATCTGCGGATCTGGGATGGTGACACATAAATATCATTCTCCCCTGGCATATAATTCTCACAACGGATAAAACCATATCCATCTGGCATTACTTCCAGGATTCCATTGGCCTTTTCGCCGCTGTCCAGCTGTACTGTTTCTGCCGGAATTTTATAGACATTGGATTTCCGGTTCTCCTCCTGTGTTTCTGCTTCTGTCTTTGCTTCCGGAGTTTTTTCCTGTTTTGCATCCTCTTCCAGCATGCGCTCAATCAGTTCCGGTTTTCTGAGGGCAGATATCCCCTTAATGTCTCTGGCCTTCGCCAGTTCTTTCAACGTTGCCAGAGATAACGATTCATACTTTTCTCTCATTTACATTCCCTCGGCCTTCTTTTTTATATTTTTATTGCATGATTCAATTAATTTTACGGAATTTCCTGTCAGAAACGACATGAATATCAGATTTCTTTTTTATCCTATCACAAATCCCGGCGATTGTCCACACCGCCGGGATCCTGTCTGTAAAAACTTTTCAGAAAATAAGGGTTCCCTCTGTTTCCTCTAATTTGGAAGATGCAGCAATCAGCTCACCACATTTCCTACCAGAAGATAGGAGAACACATACATGATCACTGAAGCCAGGAAGATTCCTCCCAGAATGGCCAGTGAAGATTTCTTGATATCAATTTCCAGAAGAGACGCGATCAGCGCTCCTGTCCAGGCTCCTGTACCGGGAAGGGGAATTCCCACAAAAAACAACAGGCCCCAGAATTCGTATTTTTTGATCTTATCACTCTTTCCCATAGCGCGGTTTTCCAGCTTCATAATCAGCCCTCGAAAAACCTTTGTCTTCTTCATCAGCTTAAAGATCTGGCGGATAAAAAGAAGGATAAAGGGAATGGGAATAATATTTCCAATGATACACAGGGGAATGGCGGTCTGGGGAGCGATCTTAAGCAACGATGCTGCCAGAAGCCCTCCTCTAAGCTCCAGAATGGGGATCATTGAAATAAAAAATACAACTGCTTCCGCAGAAATAAACGGTGACAGATTTGTTGTAAACCATTGTACCAGTGATTCCATAGTACCTCCTATTGATTCTTATTTTTGAGATATTGTTTCAGAAAAGCAAGGAATTTCTCCATCTGCTCTCTTGTCCCAATGGTAATGCGCAAGTGATTATCTGTTCTTCCTCCCGGAAAATACCGGACATAAATGTGCTGTTCCCGAAGCGCCTGAAACAGTTCTTCGGCAGAACATTCTCTATGGGAAGCGAACAAAAAGTTTGCCATAGAATCTTCAAAAGAAAAGCCTAACGCCTTCATTTCTTTCTTTGTCCATTCTCTTGTCTCTATAATCTTACGGCAGGTTTCCTCAAAATATGCCTGATCCTTCACCGATGCCACTCCGGCTGCCAGAGCAGTTCGATCCATGGTATAGGAATTAAAAGAATATTTCACATCGTTTAAATAACGGATCAGTTTCTCATTTCCACAGGCAAAACCAATACGCATTCCAGCCATGGAACGGGATTTGGAAAACGTCTGTACCACCAGAAGATTTTCATATTTCTCAATGAGAGGAAGGGCAGACTGTCCGCCGAAATCCACATAAGCTTCATCCACGATAACAATCACATCCTGGTTATGGCGAAGAATATCTTCCAGATCTGTCTGGCTCATTTCCACTCCTGTAGGCGCATTGGGATTGGGAAAAATTACGCCGCCGTTTTCCCGGTAATAATCTTCTTTTTTGATGTGGAACCGCTCATCCAGAGCCGGAGTCTCATAGGGAATTCCAAAAAGCTCCGCCCACACCTTATAAAAAGAATATGTAATATCCGGAAACAGAATGGGTTTCCCGGAATGAAAAAAGGTCAGAAAACTCATAGCCAGTACGTCGTCAGAGCCAACACCCACAAACACCTGCTCTTTTTTCAGGTGATAAGCGTCAGCAATTGCCACAACCAGTTCCCCGGCTGTGGGATCTGGATACAGACGGAGTTCCTCCGGCAAAATCCCTGCCAGTGCTTTCTGCACCCCCGGTGCAGGCGGATACGGATTCTCATTGGTGTTTAACTTAATCATATCCTGATCTAGCGGCTGTTCTCCCGGTGTATAGGGAACTACCTTGCGGATATTTTCTTCCCATTTTTTCATATGTTCTCCCTGTCCTTTCATCATTCTGTGCCACAGGCTTTCCCTCTGACATACAATAGCAGATATACGTTTTCCGCATATCTGCTATTGTAATCATAAGTGTTTCATTTGTCAAAGGAAAATCAAAATCTTAACAGCCTGATTCCCCCTGCTTTTTGTTTTCCATAAGCGTTTCCAACACCCGCTTATCAATCTGATGAATAGAGGCCAGCGCTTCCCTTGCTGCAAAAGGCTTGTTCTCAATCATGGCGTTTAAAATATCTCTGTGATAGGGAACTGTTTCCCGCCAGACAGAGGCCGCATTTTTCACCTCTGAGCCACTGGCATCCAACGCCTTGATCAGATTGTCCAGAAGCTGTTCCATGGTATTGTTGGGATACATTTTTCGCAGACGGCTGTGAAAAATATAGTCTTCCTTCATCATAAAAATTCCCATGGATGCTCCCTGTTCCATGCGTTCTAACGGTTCTCTCAGACTGTCGATCTGTTCCTTCGTCAGTTTTCCGCACAGCGATTCAATAATCTGAAGCTCCAATATTCCCTTGATTTCCAGAAGTTCCAGATAATTCACCTTCCAAAGCTTCAGATAAAAGGAAGTTTCTGCCTTTTCCGAGGTAATAAATGCTCCTTTTCCCATTTTTACCTCTATGATGTGGTCCCGTTCCAGAACACGCAGAGCTTCTCTTACAGAATTTCTACTGGTATTAAATTCCTGGGCCAGTTCCCGTTCGGAGGGAATCTTATCTCCGTTTTTCAGGTCATTTTCCCTGATATACTGCATAATGGCATCTGCAATCTTCGTATACAGCAGATCCTTATGAATGGGCTCAAAGCCAATGTTTGTTTTTTTCATATGGGTCTATCCCCTGTTGCGAAACATTATTAGAGATTTATCGTCTCCACGTTCCTTAGCTTATCCTTTTACAGCGCCTGCTGTCAAGCCTTCTACCACATATTTCTGAACAAATACAAACATGATACCACTTGGGAGCAATGCCAGAACACCGCCGGCCATCAATGCGCCCCACTGTACGGAATATTTTCCTACCAGAGATTTCAAGCCAACCGGAATGGTCCACATATCAGGTGTATTGATGAAAATGGTTCCGGCGATCAGTTCGTTCCAGGCGCCAATAAAAGCAAATACAAATACCGCTACGATTCCAGGAAACATAACCGGAAGTACAATTTTTCTCAAGGTTTCCATTTTACTGCAGCCATCCACATACGCAGCTTCCTCCAGAACGTATGGAATACGCTCAAAGAAGCTCCTCATGGTAATGACACAGAAGGGCAGGTTCGTCACTGTATAGAAGATAAACAGAGCAAAATGGGTATTAATCAGTCCCATTTTTGCAAAAGCCACATACAGTGGAATAATTACCAGAATGCTGGGAATCATCTGGGTGAGCAGGAAGAAAATAAGAACAGAGCCTTTTCCTTTAAACGTAAAACGCGCCAGACCATATCCGCCGAAAATAGATAAAATAACTACAACCACTGCTGTTGCCAGAGTAATGATCACACTGTTTTTCAGGTATACGCCATAATCCAGCATACTGAACAGAGACTCATAATTTTCCATAGTCACCGTATGAGGATAATAGGTAATATGCTGCGCATTGATAATTTCCGGATTGGTTTTAAATGAGGTAATGACCATCCAGTAAATGGGAAGTACCACCAACAGGAAAAAGAATGCCAGAATTACAAAACGTACCGCACCTATGATTCTCTTTTTTGTGGATCTCTTCATCAAAAATCACCTGCCTTATCATAATTGGAAAGTTTCAGGAACAGTACCGCATAAATACCAAGAATTACCATCAGGAGAACACCAAAGGCTCCTGCCAGACCGAAATCGTATCCGGAAAATGCCTTGGTATACATATAGGACGGCAATGTCTGGGAATAGTTTGCAGGTCCTCCTCCTGTCACGATTACAACCAGATCAAAGGAGTTAAAGATCCAGATCGTTCGAAGAAGGATCGTCATAATAATGGTTGGTTTAATATAAGGAAGAGTCAGACTGAAAAATTTACGGAACATTCCGCAGCCATCCATGTCTGCAGCTTCATAAATATCATCTGGAATAGACTGAAGCGCTGCCAGAATCATAATTCCAAAAAACGGAATTCCAATCCAGATCATAGCCAGAATGATAACCACCAAAGATAATCCCGGCGTTCCAAGCCATGGAATTCCTTTGTCAATAATTCCCAGTTTCATGAGAATGTCATTGACAACTCCGTACTCTCCGTTAAAAGCCCAACGGAACACAAGACCTACTACGAAAGTAGAAAATGCCCATGGAAGAAAAACTATGGACTGGTAAATTCCTCTGCCTGGGAATCGGTCTTTCAGTGCAAGGGCAAGAGTCAGACCACCAATAAACTGCCCGATTACTGCCACAACCACATATATTACAGAGTTTTTCAGCAGAAGCAGGAAATCTCTGTCGCTGAACATCTTTTTAAAGTTTGCAAAATCATTAAAATATATATTGGCATTGCCCAGTTTATAATTCTGAAATGCCATGATCACACTTTTGATCAATGGGTACCCGAACATAATTACCAAAATCAACAGAATGGGGTCCACATAATACCATGGTTCCCTGGCTTTTCTGCTTTTCAGAGTACTTTTATGCTTTTTGCCGCTCATGTGTACACTTCCCTTCTTCCTATATCATCCCCGCAGCAAAGCATCGGGGAATTTAAAGAGGGGCATCTTATTTTCACTTTTGAAAACAGGATGCCCCCCACTCACCGCTTTACCAACAATCAGGCTGTCGGATTACTGTAATGTCAGCGCTGTCTCTACGATCGTATCCGGATTTTCTTCCAGGAATGCAGTCATACGAGTCTGCATTTCATCTGTAATTGTTGTCAGAGCTGTCTTGGCATCCTCATCTCCCAGAAGATATTTCTGAATTTCTTCATGGAACATACCCTGGTGAAGATCAGTATAATCGTATGGGCCAAAGGTTGTAGGAACTGCCAGATCCGGATCGTTCATCTGTGCTACAAATGCAGCGTATGGTCCGTCTGTACCATAGGTTTCATCATCTGCAACGTCCTTTTTGATCGGAATTTCACCTGTTGTTTTGCAGTATTCAATATTATTTTCTGCGCTTGTTAAGAATTCAATCAGCTGCCATGCTTCATCTGGATTCTCACTGTTTCCGGAAATAGAATATGCATATGGAGCATTGATTGTATTGTAAATCTTACCATCCTTGGTGCTCTTCGGCATTGGCATTACACCCCACTGATCGTCGCTCATGTTGGCAACGCAGGTAGGAAGAACTTCAGAGTCATTGATCAGAGTTCCGGTAAGTCCGCCGGTAAAGTTATCTACCATTTCGGTAAAGCCCCAGTTGATTGCATCTTCCGGCGCATATCCTTTCAGATACTGATCTGTCCATTTCTCAAAAGCTGCCAGACATTCATCAGAATTAATCAGGATATTTCCTTCGGAATCATAAGTATTTCCACTTGTGAAAGACTGCAGATAAACAAGGAGCGGATCCAGTGCTCCACGTGCTCCACGATAGGATACTCCATAGTGTTTTTCATCTTTATTGGTAAGCTTTTCTACTGCATCAAAATATTCATCGTATGTCCAGCCTTTTTCCGGATCCAGGTTCAAACCAGCTTCTTCCGCCCAGTCCTTGCGATAATAAACACCCTTTACCATCAGTCCGTCCGGTACTGTATAAACATGTCCGTAACGATCTTCTTCGCTTCTCCATAAGAGTTTGTTTACTGCATCTGTATACTGGTCACGGGTATCTCCCAAATACTCATCCAGAGGAATTACCCAGCCCGCCTGTGTATACTGTCCAAGCCATCCAGACCATACAGTCATTACATCCGGAAGCTGTCCGGAAGCGCCAAGAACAGTAATCTTGTTGGCTGCATCATCCCACGGAACACTCTCATAAACAACCTCAATGCCTGTTTCTTCCTGGAATTTTGCAAAAATCCCTTCATAGTAGCTCTGGCGTGTCTCACTGGGATTTACATCCAGGAAACGCAGTGTTTTGTCCGCTGCCTGTACCGGTGTAGCCGCACCTGCTGTCAGAGAACCTGCCACCATGGCAGCTGCTAACAATACACTTATTTTTTTCTTCATGTTCATTTCCTCCTTTTGATTGATTTATATTTGTTAAAGCAGTTTCAACGCTGCTTCCAAATCCTCCAGAAGATTTTCTTCTCCCTCCAGGCCACAGTAAAGACGAATCAAGCCCCGGTCTGCCTGAAGAAATTCAATTTCTTCCTGAGAAGCGTGATACAAAGGACAAAGAGCCAGGCTTTCAAATCCGCCCCAGGAACAGCCCTTTCCAAACAGCTTCAAGTGATCAATAAATTCCACGGCCTGATCCGGAGAGGCATCCAGTTCTATACTCATCAGACTGGTATGACCGCTCTGCTGTTTCTTTATGATGTCTGCCTGCGGATGGGAATCAAGCCCTGTATAATAAACTTTTTTAACCTTCTCATGTCCTTCCAGGAAATGTGCGATCTTCATGGCAATCTCCTGATGACGTCTGAGACGGGCATCCATAGTACGAAGTCCCCGGATCGCCAGCCATCCTTCCATTGGTCCCAGGATTCCCCCAAACCATTCTCTTACCACGGACATCATTTCCCGCATAAGCTCCTCATCCTTAGATACCAGAACACCGCCGATAATATCGCTATGTCCTCCGATATACTTGGACATGGTGTGCATGACAATATCTACTCCCAGTTCCAGAGGTTTCTGAAAAATTGGTGTAAGACAGGTATTGTCAATATATGTTTTTATTCCATGCTCTCTTGCAATGGCTGTAATCTTCCGAAGATCCACTACCCGGAATACAAAAGTAGCCGGACTCTCCAAAATCATAAGCGCCGTATTTTCCTGAATGGCATCTTCGATTTCCTGCATATCATTTCCACTTACATAGGTAACCGAGAAATTCAGCTTGGGAATCCCATATCCATGAATAAAACGCTTTACCGGCTGATAGACATCCCGCATACAGATAATATGGCTTCCTGCCTTACAGGTTCCCATAATCGCTGCCGTACATGCTGCCATACCAGAAGAGAATACCACCGCCCGGCTTCCCCGCTCCAGTTCCGCAATCTTACGCTCCAGAATCCGAACGGTAGGATTGGAACATCTTCCATATACAAATTCATCATCCTGAAACATGTCCACATTCGCATAATCTTCAAACTTCTCATATACGTGAAGCGAATTCAGAAATACAGGAGGTACTACTGCATGGAGATACTTATCGTATTCGTCTCCTGTATGTGTCAGAGCTAACAGATCCTGATCCATAAAAATTCCTCCTCCCTCAGGTAATCATCACCTGCTGTGAAAACCAGATATTTGCGTCCCTTTTCTTAAAATCCGGAACCCTCTTCATCTGGTATACTGGTCAACTGGTTATACCAGTTAAATTTTCAAAGAATTTCAGAATTTTTCAAAAATTCATTCTTATCTTTCTTTTTTTCACACTTTATTTTCTATCATTCTATACTTTTATTGTGCTTTATGTCAATGGTTTTTCCTTACTTTTCAATATTATACGTCATTTTCTATATTTTTTCCAATTTTATATTCTATTTTTTAGTCATTTTGTCTTTCTTTTCTATTTGGAATTCTATTGCATTTGCAGAAGTAAAATGCTATATTAATTTTAGACTATGACTGGCTGTTATTGTGCATATTGCACAAATACAAAGGAGGTGTTTTATGAGTTATCTTTATCAGGACAGCAAACGCTGTTATTTAATCGACCACCATTCTCCGGATCCCCCGGTTGTAACGCTTGACCATTTGGATCCTGACGAATATGAACATTTTTTTGATACGGCACAGATCGACTCTCTTATGGTATACTGCAAGGATCACTGGGGGGTAACTTACTTTGATTCCCAGGTTCCCGGTTCCCGGAAGCATCCTGGAGTAAAGGGAGACTGGATTCGTACTGTCCGTGACCTCACGGCCAAAAAAGGAATTGAATTTATTGCCTATTATTGTATTGAATATGACGAGGGCGCTGCCAGAGCGTTTCCAGAATGGCGGGTGCGTAAGGCAGACGGTACACCTCTGATTCGGGATGATCTCTATGCCAAGTGGAGTCTCTGCTGCTATCAGACCGGATATCGGGAATACAGCCTTTCTCATCTGGAAGAAATCGTAAGGGAATATCATCCTGACGCCCTGTTCCTGGATATCTTCGGAGCATCCTTATGTTACTGTGACCACTGCAGAGCCAACTTCCAGCAGAAATACGGATATCCCATTCCGGAAACAGAAGAGGAACTCTCTCTGCATCGCCATGATATCGTAGATTTTTTGGATACCAATGCCAAAGAATATATGGTGGAATTAAAAACAAGAGTCAAAGCCATTGATCCCACCCTTGGCATTACCATTAACTTCTCCTGCCATTATCCCAAGGATATCCGGGATCTTCTGGACTATCAGTTTTCAGAACCCCTTCTTAAGGATAACTGGTTCTCCTCTGCCTATGCCCGGGATACTGCCAAGGGGCAATACCCCATCCTGGCTCCGGGAGAAGCATCTCAGGTGTATAATTATGATTCCAAGGCCCAGTATATCTGTGACCTTTCTTCGATTGCTGCCCAGGGCTGCCGGGTAGGTATGTACAGCGGTTCTCAGCATCCGGATGGAACTCTGGATCATCCGGAAGCGGAATGTCTTGGCAGTGTATATCAGGAATTAAAGAAACTGGAGCCTTATTTCAAAAACAGAAAACCGGTATCACACGCAGCCATCCTTCAAAGTGATGCTTCCAAGGCAGTAAATGCATTTCCTTTCCAGGCAGATGCCATCCTTCGCATGAAGAAGCATAATCCACACACCTTTGCTATCTTAGGCGCCATGGAGCTTTGCGAGCATGAAAAAATCCCGTATTCCATTCTTCCTGAGGGAGAAATGACCGTCCAGACTTTACAGCAGTACGATCTTGTAATCCTGCCGGAGGTTTATATCGTTCCAGATGAGATGGTTTCCCTTCTCACCAACTATGTACAAAAGGGAGGCCGTCTGTTAATCTCAGGAAAAACCGGTCTGTGGAATCCGGATTTTACCACACGGGATGAATTTGCGCTTTCCGAACTGATGGGAATTTCCTTCCAAAAGCTCCATACGGAATATGCCCAGAATGACTGGAGTGCTTATTTGAGAAAATGTAAAGATACTGATTACCACGGCATTCTTTCCCAGACTACGCCACCTGTCAGCGAATTTTTCCTGGAAGTTCTCCCCAGGGATGCTCATCCGGAATTCAATTTTGTACTTCCATGTACCGCCTGCACAGAGACAGACTGGGTCAACTGGTGGAGTCCCCCTCCTGGAAAAGATACGGATTTCCCGGCTCTCTTATCCCGCTCCTTTGGAGAAGGAATGGTTATCTATGCGGCCTTTGACTTCTTTACCATGGCAGCCAGAGAAACCTACCGTCTGGTTCCGGAACTGTTCCATCAGCTTTATCAAAACATGGAACTTTCTCCTGTGATCCAGAATGAAACAGATATTCCAAATATTCTGCGTACTGCTTATTTTGAGACTGATACCTGTTATTATGTGCATCAGATTTCTACTCTTGCTCATACCTATAAGGGAGAAACCCCTCCTGTATCCGGTGGAAAGCTTCGCCTGCAAAAACCGGTAAAATCTGCCAAACTGGTGTATCCGGTGGAACAGGAACTGCCTGTAAAGACTGAAGGTAATTGTTGGGAAATTCAGCTTCCACAGTTGGAAATCCAGCAGTTTGTAGTAATTGAGAAATAAGACTTGAGTTTCGTACAAATTTTGCAAAGAGTAATTCCATATTAAAAATAAGGGCAGGATTTTTTTCCTGTCCTTATTTCGTTATAATTAAAATATATTTTTCAAATTAATTATAAAAAATCACTTCCGCTTCCCGATCTATTCATTTCTACATCAAATTTAATAGCAGTAAGAACAATTTCACTTTCCCTGCTCTGTACCATAGTAGAACTATATGCCTCTATTTTTCTCGAACGCTTTTGATGGTACTTTCTGGTGACCGTTGTTATAATAACGATATACCTGGTACAACGAATTTACAGAAATTTATCATTCCACGTACCGGTGCTTCGGGCCTGAAGGATGAAGCTCTTCTTCTGAAAATACCATTGAAATAAAGAGAGAGCTTTCTTATAATAAATATAGAAAGAGGTTGATCAATGACATCACTGAGAAAATCCATAGAGATTTCACAAAAGATGAGTCAGTATGACACGTTTGCCAAGCGAATTTTGGCAGACAGGCAGGTGCTTTCCAGAATTTTAAGCCGCACAGTATCTGAGTTTGATGGCATGTCCTATGACGAAATTGCCTCTTGCATTGAAGAGGAACCGGAAATTTCTACGGTTCCGGTATTTCCTGGAGAAACGAATTGGATTCCGATTTCCCCAAGAGCAAATGAAGACAGCATTCCTTATGAAGGAACTGTTGTCTACGATGTCCGGTTTTTCGTCAGAATTCCCTTCCGTGAGGAAAAAGTAAAAATCATTGTCAATATAGAAGGGCAAAAAAACTTTTATCCTGGATATCATATTGAAACAAGAGGGATTTTTTATGGCGCAAGACTTTTGTCTGCGCAGCTGGACACTGAATTCACAGAGCCTCATTATGACCAACTGAAAAAGGTGTATTCCATATGGCTCTGTTTTGAAAGTTCCAAGGAACAGGCCAATGCCATTGCTGAATATGCCATACAGAAAAAAGACCTGATTCCTGGAATCCGAGACTGCCGCCTGGCTTATGATAAGATGGTAGTCGCTCTGATCACACTGAATGAACAGATCACCACAGAAGATACTCTGATCGGTATGCTGAATACTCTATTTGGTACGGCTCCGATACAGGAAAAAAAGAAACGATTATCGGAAGAATACGGAATGTGTATGGAAAAAGAACTGGGAAAGGAGTTGGAATCTATGTGTAATATGTCAGGATATATTTTAGAACGTGGAATTGAACAAGGCATTGAACGCGGGGTTGCAAAAGGGGAAGCACGGTTTGGGACGTTGATCCAGAAAATGATAGCCGACGGCCGTTCAAATGAGATACCGCAAATCGCATCAGATCATAAGAAACGGGAACAGCTATATAAAGAATATCATTTATAGAAGGAAATGGAGCGGGTAGCCACAGCTGCCTGAATTCGAAGCTTGTACTGCCACATACAGATGCTGGCAACAAAGAAATTCCAAGCATAAAAAGCCCCTGAACTGCATTGTTAAATGTACTCTTTTTCTAAGCAGTCTTTTCTTCGGTTTTTCCTTCATATTTTTTGATTTCATCATGAAGAAAACGATGGTATTTATTTATATTTCTTCCAATCGCATACAGCATAAATTCCTTATATACCTTTTCTTCCGTCCGGTAATGGAAACGGCGAAAACCGTCATTTTCTTTGATATCTCCCAAATGTCCTTCTGTCTGAATGGAACGGATCTGCCGGTTCAAAATCCCCTTCTCACTTTGGATGTCTGCATGGGATTCTTCTTTCAAAGTTTCCCATTGTTCGTTGATCTTCATGACTTTATTTTTCTCTGCATCTTTTTTCGCATCATATTTATAGAGACATTTGGCTTTATGTTCGCAGCCGCTGCAATCGGAACATCCATACACCTCAAACGTTTGTGTGTAACCAGCCTGTTCTTTTGTCTCTGTTCTGAGATGATGAAGTTCCCTTCCATCATGACAGATATAATAAAGTTCATCCTCAAACATCTGCGTTTTCATGTTGTAATACTTTCCAATATCTTCTTGATAAGCACGCGTTTTTCGCTTTTCATGATCCTACAGCTTGATGTAACTGGAAATGTTCTGCGCTTTTAAATACAGAAGATTCTTTTCACTTGGTCATCTTTCATCCGCATGAAGGCGGCCTCCAGATCTGTTTTCGAATAACTGTTTCTGTCTGTTCCCATGATCTCAAAACATTCTTTGTATCCCATCAGCCGTTCACCGCAGGCTTCCAGTTCCTCATACAGCTGCTGGATTTCCGGTTTCTTTTTCCCTTTTCCATAAACAAAAGTGATCTGTTCCTGTTCTGCGATCTGAAGCAGATGTTTCTGGAGGTTCAGGATTTCCAATGGAGAACAGTTATCAATCTCAATGACCGTATTATTGGATAATTTTTTATGTTTTGTCAGTTTGCGTTTCCGGTTCTTTTCAATAATATCCCTTACTTTCTCCATTCCTTCGATCACAAACATATGAGCATGGGGAATGTCATATTTGATGCCATACTCATTTTCATCAATCAGAACATTATATTTCTGATACAGAGAATCAATCGTATCTAACAATCCTGCAAGATGGTAGTTCAGTGTCCCTCTCCAGACAAACGTATAACGGTTTGCATTGGCTTCTATTTTTGTGCCATCAATAAAAAGAGATTTTAAAGTAATGAGTCCTTCTTTTTGCAGACGGCGAAGAAACTGATAGTTCAGTTCATCCAATACATCAGCTGTTAGTTTTTTATTTTTAAATTCATAGAACGCATCTCTTTTTGGTTTCTGTCCTTTGGTAAGCCAGATAAACGCAAGGTCTCTTTCACATAACTCCACAATACGGTCAACAGCTCGAACCCCTCGCATGTTTGCGTAAGTAACGACAGCATACATCATAATTGGGTTAAACCCGGTTCTTCCCTTATCTGAACAATTGGCTAACAAGCCAGAAAAATCTAAATCCTCCATCACTTTTTTCAGGGTATAGACTGGATCGTCGTCAGGTAAACACAATTCGAAGAAACTGAAGTTAATTTTCTGTTGCCCTAATTCAAAAAATTCGTTATAATAATCTTGTTTTAGCATAGTTCCATTATAACATGGAACGGAGAGGAGATGGTTGTCGTTAGCCATCTTTTTCTCTTTTTATGGAAAAGTTTCAGGGGCAGGTTTGACTCATGTGAGTCAAACCTGCCCCTGTTTGGAACTATCTATTTCCCGACAGCCCCACTGCTTTGTGTCTTACAAAAATTCACAGCTTACTGAGCCTGATATCCGCTTCCCCAGACAGCACAGCCACTGTCCGACAATGCGGTAAAGGTAATCAAATTTTTCTTTTCAAACTGATCCCATTGTTTCTGGAAAATCCCTTTATAGATTTCCCCATCCAATTCCAGTACAGCTTCCTTGTTATCCTTCAATTCCCAGGTACCTTCACAGCATCCGGTCACTGTATGGTCCTCATTTAAAATTATATCCTCTGATACCTTCATCTCTGCGCTGATGTCGTGTCCATGATTGATAAACTTGTAAGTTCCTGCCACAGTTTCCTCACTGACTGTTGTCATTTCTTCTCCCGTATATCGGTAAGGAGATACCACGAACCAACCATCTTCATTGAGATACATCCGATGTACACGTACCCGGTGATGTTCTCCTTTTCCTTCAAATCTGGTATGGAAAATCAGGAAATATTCACCTGTTTCCTCGTCCCGGTATGCACTGTTGTGTCCTGGAGAGACGTAACCTGCATGACTTTTTCCATTTTCCTCTTCCTCACACTGGAACCTGAAATTTCCCATAAGTTTTACCCCATACTTCTCTGCTGCCCGGTCATCAAAGAAGCTTCCTGCCGCGCCACGACATTCCTCCATATTCTGTCCCTGTGCATCCTCATAAGGACCTTCCGGATTTCTGGAACGGCAAACCCGGATATTATAACCTCCGGAAGCATCCAGTCCGCCAAAGGAAAGGAAAAGATAATAATAATCGGTCTCCGGACTGTAAATGATATAGGGCGCTTCAATTCTTAAATGATTGGCTCCCAGAAGTTTCTTTCCGTATCCTGTTTCCAGAGGTTTTCCTGTTTCAGGGTCAAGTTCCAGAATAAAAATGCCACCGGAATAGGAACCGTAAACCATCCACAGTTTACCTTCCTTGTCAAAAAACACGCATGGGTCCACCACATTAGGTTCTTCTGTAGCGTCATATATATCGCCGTTTTCGTCCTTTTCTTCAGGCCCCATTCCTGATTTCAGAATGATCCCAAGGTTTTTATAGGGTCCCTCCGGCTGATCTGCCACAGCCATTCCCAGCGCAGACAAAGGGCTGCTTCCTTCACAGTTGCAATAATACATATAATATTTACCATCTGCAAGCTGAATCACATCTGGCGCCCAGAAGGTTCCTGTCTTTGCCCAGGTAAATGCCTCTTTCATCTCTTCCAGCGCATTGGGAATGATGGGATTATTCTTCTTTACTCCAGATGCAAGCTGCTCCCAATTCACCAGATCTTCTGAGCTTGCTGCTGCAAGATGCGAACCGAAAATATAATATTTTCCATCTGCCTTGATAATAGAAGGATCGTGAACAGAAGCGTCCTTAAATTCATGTTCCACTTCTTTTGCCTCTTTTCCGTTTTCTGCTGCATATACAGGATTTCCTGTGCAAAGGCAGATTGCCAGAGCACAGAGCAGTGCTGTTTTTTTCTTTCTCATTTTTTCCACTCCATATGTGATTTTAAAGATACTCCCCAGACTGCTTTCTATTCAGACTGGGGAGTTTTTCAGTATCTGTTCTTATTTTCAGACTATGCAGATCATCCTTTTACCGCACCGGATGTCATACCTTCTACCAGATAGCGATTAAAGATCAGATAAATGATCAGGATCGGGATAATACCAAACATAGAACCTGCGATGAGAAGATCGTAGTTGTTTCCGTAAGGAGTCAGAAGAGTATTCAGACCAATCTGAAGAGTGAACTTCTGAGGATCACGGAATACCATCATCGGCCACAGCATATTGTTCCAGGAACCCATTGCACACAGGATTGCCATGGAAGCAAATGCAGGCTTGGTAACAGGCATCATAATTCTCACAGAAATCCCATATTCTGTACAACCATCTACACGCGCAGCATCGAGAAGATCCATTGGAAGGCTTCCCATATACTGACGGAAAAAGAATATCGTTGACGCCGCACACAAACCAGGCAGAAAAACACCTGCATTTGTATTGATGATTCCAAGAGCTGTGACCTCTTTATAAAGGGGCAGCATCAGAATTTCAAAGGGTACACACATGGTAGCAATCACCATAAAGAAGAGAAAACCACCCAGCTTGAATTTGTACATCGTGAGTCCATAAGCAACAAAATAACATACAAGAAGAGTCAGAACTACTGTCACCAAAGTAAGGATCAGAGAGTTTTTATACCACATAAAATAATTCTTAGATCCAACGATTGCAGCATCCACATCACTGGTGCCAAACTTTGCAAACAAGTATTTATAGTTATCCAGTGTCAGCGGAGAATGAAGGTCCAGGGAAAGTCCCTCAGAAACCACCTTGGAACCTGGGCGGAAGGAGCCCAGCAATCCAGCTACCAGAGGAAACGCGATGAATGCACAAATTACCGCAAAAAGACCTGTTGATAAAACAGTCGCTATTTTATTACCGGTATTATTCTTCATACCATCAATCCTCCTTCTTTTTCTTGAAGCTAAGTGTTCCAGTTGCAAAAAGCTGAATAAAGTTAATGATCAGCGCTATGACCATAAGTACAACTCCCACTGCACAGGCATAACCCATATCATTTTTCTCAATACCCCTCTTATACAGGTAACCCACAATGGTCAGACCGATATTTTTCGGTGAAGAGTTATTGCCCCACAGCATAAAGCTCTCAAGGAACATGGAAAGACCTGCAAATACGGAAATTGTGACAACGTAAATCGTAGTTGGTTTTAACAGAGGAAGGGTAATAAACCAAAGTTTCTGTCTTGCATTTGCACCATCAATATCTGCCGCTTCATATAAAGATGTATCAATGGATTTTAATCCTGATACAAAATAAAGCATATTTACACCAGTCCATCTCCACATACAAAGAAGCAGAAGTCCTGTCCAGGAAGTCGCCTTAAATTTCAGCCATGCAATGCTCTCTCTTCCCAGCGCATGCATCAATACGTTCATCTGGCTGCTGTCTCCTTCAGAGAACATCAGGCGGAACATAAGACCGGAAATAACGACAGATGTTAATGCAGGTATATACATAATAACCTTCCATACGCCCTTTGCTTTTGTTATCCGGCTTTCGATAAGAACAGAAAGCAGAAGCGGGATCGGAATAAGAAGGAGAAGTGTCAAAATCATATACTCTAAACTGTTGGAAACGGCAATTCTGAAAAATTTATCAGCAAGAAGCTTCTTATAATTTTCAAATCCAATAAACGTAGATGTTCCGAAGTTTACTTTTTGCATGCTCATAATAATACCGCTGACCAGCGGATATGCCCAGAAAATAGCCAGACTGAGTAGGAAGGGAAGCACAAATACGTAGGGCGCTATTTTTTGGGAATACAACATTTTTTTCATTTTTTTCATAATGTTGTTCCTCCTTTTTTTCTAAAAAGCAGCCCGGGAATGCGTAATTCCCGGGCCCTCTTCCAGTTACATCAGTTCCATGTCGATGGTATCCTGAGCATCCTGAAGAGCTTCAGAAACATCCATACCGTCCTCGAAAATACTGTTCAGTGTTGTGGTACAGAAATAATCATTGATTGTAGGAGATGCCGTTGTTGTATATACAGTTCCGATTGCATCTTCCTCAGCAAGTTTGTTTAATACTTCATATGGCTTAACACGGAAGAAGGTGTTGTAGATGTTGGAATCATCGTAAGCAAATTCCTCATCTGACCACAAGGAGGAATTACATACGTCGAATCCAAGGTCATTCCAGATATGCTTCTCGCCTTCTGCAGAGCATTTTGCCCATGCAAGCCATTCTGCAGCAAGTTCCGGATTTTTACATTCATTTGTTACAACCGTACCAGTTCCGCCTACACCTACAGAGCATTTCTGTCCTTCTTCAAAAACAGGACAAGTTGTGATATCAAATTTGCCTTCCAGCGTCTTCATGTTTTCATAGCCTGTGAAACGGCTCATATACCACATCGCTTTCGGGAAGGAAGCAATCTTACCTTCAGAAATGGGAACACGGCATCCGTCTGTATCTGTGTGTCCGTCTGTGGAAATCATTGCAATACCGTCGTTGAGCCACTGCTGCTGCATGGTAAGCATTTTTTCTACAGAATCCAACTGTACATTTGGTGTTCCACCAGGACCGCCAGTCCAGTCTTCCCCATATTCTGCCATTGCGATCCATAACCAGTCAACACCGGCAGTATCTACAGATGTAAGATAAACTTCACCGTTGGAAGCTTCTTTTAACTGCTCGCCAAGTTTGGTATAGTCATCCCATGTTTTAACAGATTTGTAATCAAGTCCGTAAGACTCCAGAAGTTCCGCATTCCAGTACATAACCGTTGCACCTACATGGGTGGGAACACCGATTCTTGTTCCATCTTCCTTGGAATATACGTCCAGTCTGGACTGTACCATGTCTTCTTCATATGGAGCAAGGGCATCATTTAAAGAATACAGAGGGCAGTCATCTCCTGTATAATTGGGGAACTGTCCGATTTCAACATCGCAAAGGTCCGGAGCACCTGAGCCAGCCTGCAGGGACATCATCAGTTTATTATGCATTTCTGCATAAGGATAGGTACTGAAGGTCACCTGAATCTGTTTATCTGGGTTCTGCTTGTTCCATTCCTCAACCATGTTTGCATAGAAATTACTATGCAGGTCAACAAAGGTCCAGAGATCAAATTTCGTACCATCATCAGGACCTACGGTTGTCACCGCGGTTGGGCCCTCTTCCGCTTCTTCCTCGGCATGTACTGTTGTGGTCATTCCCACGGTTGACATTACCATTGCGCCACTGAGCAATAATGCGAGCATTTTGTTTCTCTTCATAATTTTTTCCTCCTTAATTTGATTTGCTCCTTCCGGTTTTTCTGTAGAAAATCACCTTTCTCTCCATTTCTGCCACTAGCCGCGCTTCTGTTTGCCCCTATATTTCGTATTACTCTAAACAACTTTGTATGCGAAATTGTATGGTGATTTTGCACAATTTATTTTTTTTTTACCGGCTTTATGTCTATATTGTACATTCCCACTTTCTCATTGTCAATATATTTTTGATTATTTTTTATTATTTTACTTTTATCTAAAATAAATTTTGTAATTTTTCCCATTTTACGATTCTTTTTATTTCCTGTTTTTCTTGACTTTTTTCCATCAAAGCCGTATATTTTAAGCAGGTATAACGTATTATTCTAAAATATAATGATTTAGGCTATTTTAGCCAAAAACAGGAGAAATGACATGATTACCTCTTATCATTTAACCAACGGACTCCCCGTCTTCAAAGCTTTAGGCTCTGAACTCAGAGTGAAAATTTACAACACCATCGGACAGAAGGAAGGAACAAATATCAAACAGCTTTCCCGGGAACTCAAAATTCCAATGAGCACCCTTTCTCCCCATCTCAGGATTCTGAAAGAAAGCGGTCTCATCTACCTGATTGACGAAAGCACTTCTCAGGGAAAACAAAAGTGCTGCTATCTGAGAAACCGTCTTGAACAGATAGCAGTTGAGATCATGCCCCCGAAGGAACGTACTTTTATCTGTAAGGAAGAGGTTCCCATCGGCACTTATATGGATTTCAATATTGTTCCTCCCTGCGGAATTGCTTCACGTGCAGCTTTCATCGGAAGGCTGGACCAGCCGAAATACTTTGCAGATCCAGGACGTTATCATGGATCTGTCCTTTGGTTTCAGACAGGATATCTGGAATATGCGCTGCCCAATCCTGTTCCACCGGGAAATCTCATTGATTCCCTTCGCATTTCCTTTGAGATTGGTTCAGAAGCGCCCACGACAAATAATAACTGGCCTTCTGATATCGCCCTCTCTCTGAACGGAACACTTCTGGGCATTTATCAAAGTCCCGGGGATTTCGGAGACAGACGGGGAAAGCTGAATCCGGACTGGTGGTTTCCATTTCTGAACCAATATGGTCTGTTAAAGAAACTGGAAATCAACCAGCTTGGTACCTTTCTTGATGGAGAGTCCTTTTCCAATGAAACCATCCATTCTCTGAATATTACACCAGACTCGGTGCTCAAACTCCGCTTTTCTGTTTCCCCAGATGCAGTTCACCCAGGAGGCTGTACCTTATTCGGTAATGGTTTCGGTGATCACCCCCAGGGAATCCGTGTTCACATACGGTATCATCCTGCCTGATCATTCCAGGCGCATCTGACGGGGAGTCATCCCAAACTCTTTTTTAAAAATTTTATAGAAGTAGCCCTTATTCTGGTATCCCACCGCTTCTGCGATCTCATCCACAGTCATATTTGTGGAACGCAGAAGCGTTTCTGCTTTTTCCAGGCGGATTTTCTGTACATATTCGGAATAAGAAACCCCAGCCTTGCTGCGGATCAGACGGTTGAAGTAATCTTCCTGAAAATGAAAGGTATCCACCAGCTCCTTTATGGTTACGCTTGTATAGTGGTGGGAAATATAATCTGCTACCTCTTCAAATACAATCCAGCTCATTGCCTGACGCAGTTCTCTAGAAAGAGAAAACTCACAACCAGTACTTAAGAGACCGAAAATCCGAACCATCAGCCCCTTGCAGATAAAGGCGGAACCAGTATCATTGATCAGCAGTTCCTCAATCAGCTGCTCAAAAGCCTTTTCCAGAGCCACTTCTGTTTCCGGAGACGGTTTAAAACGGAGGTATTGCTGAAGATTTTTCTGTTTCAAAAGCGCCGACTGAAGAAATGAAATAATTTTTTCCGTACTCACATTTTCATTCATAACTTCTGTAAACATATCATTTGACAAACCAAGAAACAAAATCACATGCTCTCCATTCTGAAGATAATCCTGATGCACACAATTCTTATCAATGAGACAAAGTTCTCCCTTACGGAATACAATATCCTTTCCTGATATTTTCTGTCTGAATTCCCCTTTTACCACATAACTTAATTCCAGATAATCGTGGGTATGGAGCTGTGTCTTTTCTCCTTCCCCGAAGATATATCTGCAGCAAAATCTATGGGGCGTCGGCACCATTGTGGAATGAATCTGACTTTCCTCTATATTCCAGCAAAGAGCAAACACCGACTGCTGCTCCACAAGAGGAAAGGTTTTTACCTCCTTTGCTGATTTGGAGTACTCCGGGCAAACCAGCCTGGTTCCCATGGGATGCTTTTCTCCCAGACAAATGTTTTCATCCTGTGTCATCCTTCTGCAAACATCTAACAATGACATTTTTATTCGCTCCCCTTTCCCATTCTGTAAAATCCCCTTTCTTCCTGATTATGAGGAAATTATAAATGTACTTTTGGGGGAAAGCAAGAAATCTTCCAGAAAAAAATCCATATTTGTCGGATTAGGTAACTTTTTTATAAAAACCGCAGAATTAGGAAATTGTCCTTTTTCCTTTTCTTTTTTATAATCAGCACAAATTGATACAAACGCTTGAACGAAAGGATGGTCTTACTTATGTTAAAAATGAAAAATTACCAGTTTTGGTTTTGTACCGGTTCACAGGACTTATACGGCGACGAATGTCTTGCCCATGTAGCAGAGCATTCCAGAATTATTGTGGAAGCTCTGAATCAGTCTGGCAAGCTTCCTTTTGAAGTTGTATGGAAACCGACTCTTCTCACCAATGAGATGATCCGCAAAACCTTCAATGAAGCAAACAATGATGAAAATTGTGCCGGTGTTATCACCTGGTGCCACACCTTTTCCCCTGCCAAATCCTGGATCCTTGGTCTTCAGGAGTACAGAAAACCTCTCCTTCATTTACATACTCAGTTTAATCGTGAAATTCCATACGACACCATTGACATGGATTTCATGAACGAGAACCAGGCAGCACATGGTGACCGTGAGTTTGGCCACATCTTCTCCCGTCTTGGCATGGAACGCAAGGTCATTATGGGATACTGGGCGGATGAAGACGTACAGAAACGAATCGGTTCCTGGATGCGCACAGCCATTGGTATCGTTGAAAGCAGCCATGTACGTGTAATGAGAGTAGCTGACAATATGAGAAACGTTGCGGTTACCGAAGGAGACAAGGTAGAAGCTCAGATTAAGTTCGGATGGGAAGTAGACGCTTATCCTGTCAATGAGATTGCAGAATCCGTTGCTGCAGTTTCCCAGGCAGATATCGACGCCCTGGTTGAAGAATATTACGACAAATACACCATCCTTCTGGAAGGAAGAGATGAAAAAGAATTCCGCAAACATGTGGCAGCGCAGGCCGGAATCGAAATTGGTTTTGAACGATTCCTGGAAGAAAAAAATTACCAGGCAATTGTCACCCACTTCGGGGATCTCGGTTCTCTGAAACAGCTTCCAGGTCTTGCCATCCAGCGGCTTATGGAAAAAGGATATGGTTTCGGTGGAGAAGGCGACTGGAAAACAGCAGCTATGGTTCGTGTAATGAAACTGATGACCCAGGGAATGAAAGATGCAAAAGGAACCTCCTTTATGGAAGATTACACCTACAATCTGGTTCCAGGCAAAGAAGGAATTCTTCAGGCCCATATGCTTGAAGTTTGCCCCACCATCGCAGACGGCCCTATCAGCATCAAATGCCAGCCGCTTTCCATGGGTGACCGGGAAGATCCTGCAAGACTGGTCTTCACATCCAAGACCGGACCGGCAATTGCAACTTCCCTGATTGACCTGGGTGACCGTTTCCGCCTGATCATCAACGATGTAGAATGTAAAAAGCCAGAAAAACCAATGCCAAAGCTTCCTGTTGCTACTGCTTTCTGGACTCCCCAGCCAAACCTTCCCATTGGAGCCGAAAGCTGGATTCTTGCCGGCGGCGCACACCACACTGCATTCAGCTACGATCTGACTGCAGAACAAATGGGCGACTGGGCTGCTGCTATGGGAATTGAAGCTGTATACATTGACAAAGATACCACCATTCGCCAGTTCAAAAACGAACTGCTCTGGAACAGTCTTGTATATGGCAAATAGAAAGGAGATTGCTTCCATGAAAAAAGAGAAGATCAGATCCCTGATTGAAAACGGCAAAACCGTCCTTGGTCTGGAATTCGGCTCTACAAGAATCAAAGCGGTTCTTGTAGACGAAACCCATACCCCTATTGCTTCTGGTGACCACCAGTGGGAAAACCGTCTGGAAAATGGGTATTGGACTTATACGCAGGAGGATATATGGACAGGTCTCCAGGACAGTTACCAGAAGCTTGCCAAAGATGTCCTGGAAAAATACAATACCGAACTTACCACCATTGGCGCTATTGGTTTCAGCGCCATGATGCATGGATATATGGCTTTTGACAGAGAGGATACCCTTCTTGTACCCTTCCGTACCTGGAGAAATTCCACTACAGATCCTGCCGCCAAGGCTCTGACTGAATTGTTTCATTACAACATTCCTCTTAGATGGAGTATTGCCCATCTGTATCAGGCAATCTTAAATCAGGAGGAGCATGTGCCTTCCCTGTCCTATGTCACAACCCTGTCCGGATACATCCACTGGAAACTTACAGGAAATAAAGTGCTGGGTGTGGGTGATGCTTCCGGTATGTTCCCTATTGATCCGGAAACCAGGGATTATGACGAAGAAATGGTTCAGAAATTCGACAGCCTCATTGCAGAAAAAAACTATTCCTGGAAACTGAGAGACATTTTCCCCAGAGTGCTTGTTGCAGGGGAACAAGGAGGAGTTCTCACCGAGGAAGGCGCCAGACTTCTTGATGTCAGCGGCAAATTAAAAGCCGGTATCCCCCTCTGCCCTCCGGAAGGAGATGCAGGAACAGGTATGGCGGCTACGAACAGCGTTGCCAAACATACCGGAAATGTCTCTGCCGGAACCTCTGTCTTCGCCATGGTGGTTCTGGAACATGAATTATCCAGGGTATATCCGGAGATCGACCTGGTTACTACACCAGATGGAAGTCTGGTTGGCATGGCTCATGCCAACAACTGTACTTCTGATCTCAATGCATGGGTGAGAATCTTTAGAGAATTTGCAGAAGCTCTGGACATTGAAGTAGATATGGACAAGCTTTTCAAAACTCTTTATCACAAAGCGCTGGAAGGTGATCCGGACTGTGGCGGCCTTCTTTCCTACGGCTACCTTTCCGGTGAAAATATC
Source organism: uncultured Blautia sp. (assembly GCA_937900135.1). Taxonomy (GTDB): domain Bacteria; phylum Bacillota; class Clostridia; order Lachnospirales; family Lachnospiraceae; genus Blautia_A. Next base: position 41,197 of record CALCDJ010000035.1, read on the forward strand.
ACCAACGTTTCTGAAGGACGTCCTCTCTTTGTGCGGAGACCGGAAAGCCATTTCAATCTTGCCAATTTTATGAGAAGCCACCTTTTCACAGCCCTGGGCGCGTTGAAAATCGGCATGGACATTCTTCTTAAAGAAGAAGGCGTGGAAATCGACTCTCTTGTTGGACATGGAGGTCTTTTCAAAACAAAAGGTGTGGGACAGTCGATTCTTGCAGCTGCCGTCAACGCCCCTGTTTCTGTAATGGAAACAGCCGGAGAAGGCGGTCCATGGGGAATGGCGCTTCTTGCCTCCTATATGCTCCAACGCGAAGAACAGGAAAGCCTGGAGGATTATCTTGCAAACAAGGTATTTGCCAACAGCGAAGGCACATCCATGAATCCAGATCCACAGGATGTGGCAGGTTTTGAAGAATTTATTGAACGTTACAAAAAAGGAATCGCTGTGGAACAGGCAGCCGTAACCGCTTTATAAAGGAGAAATTTGAAATGTTAGAAGAATTAAAAAAAGAAGTCTATGAAGCCAATATGCAGCTTCCCAAATATGGTCTTGTCACCTTCACCTGGGGAAATGTCAGCGGAATCGACCGGGAAAAGGGACTTTTCGTTATTAAACCAAGCGGTGTGGATTATGACAAACTGACACCGGAAGATATGGTCGTAGTTGACCTCAATGGAAACAAGGTAGAAGGTGCATACAATCCGTCTTCTGATACGGCAACACATGTAGTCTTATATAATCGTTTCCCGAATATCGGAGGAATCGTTCACACCCACTCTTCCTGGGCTACCAGCTGGGCGCAGGCAGGCAGAGGAATCCCCTGCTACGGAACTACCCATGCTGACTATATTTACGGCGAAGTTCCATGTGTCCGCAACCTGACCAAGGAAGAAATTGAAAGTGCCTATGAAAAAAATACCGGTATTCTTATTGCAGATGAATTTAAAAAAATGAAACTGGACTACGTGGCCGTTCCTGCTGTTCTGTGTAAGAACCATGGCCCATTTACCTGGGGCAAGGATGCTCATGAAGCAGTTCACAATGCTGTAGTTCTTGAAGAAGTTGCCAAAATGGCTACCCGGTGTGAACAAATCAATCCCCAGAATAAACCTGCTCCACAGGAACTCCAGGACAAACATTATTTCAGAAAACACGGTGCAAATGCATATTACGGACAAAAATAAGTCCTTTCTCCTCTTTTGGTTCCCTTTTGATAAAATCTCTTCCTATTATATAATAGGAAGAAAATCGGACAGCCTTGTGATTTTCTCACAAGGCTGTCCGATTTTTTATTTATATCGAAAAACAGGACGTCCTGTCTCATCCTCCCAGGAAATTTTCATCAGCATCGCATGTCGATTGGGATTATAAAGAGGATTTCCCTCAATTTTCTCCTCTGTACGCGCATGATACACCATAATCGGATTTCCTTCTTCATCTGTAGTAAAGGAATTATGACCTGGTCCGTAAATTCCTTTTTCTGCATCTGTTTTAAGTACAGCATATCTGTCCTTTTCCCAGGAACGGGGATCCAGAAGATCTGCATCCTCCGATGCAGTCAGCATACCCATACAGTATGCAGCTCCTGTTTCAGAAGCCGAAAAAGTCAGATAGATTTTCCCCTCATGTTTGATTACAGCTGGGCCTTCATTCACCCAGAAGCCCACTCTTTCCCAATCATAATCCGGGGTTGTAAGCAGAACCTGTACTGTTTTTAGCTTATAGGGAGTCTCCATTTCCGCAATATAAAGATTGGAAATCTGCGGTCCCACACTAACCTTTTCTGCCCATACATAATAGTACCTTCCTTTATTTTCAAAAACAGTTGCGTCCAGGGAAAAAGCTTCAAAAGAAAAAACATCCCCGTCTGCCCGCTGCATTTTTCCTTTTTCTACCCATTTGCCGGTCAGCGGATCTTCATCTTCACATTCCAGAACGTAGGGACGAATTGCCCAAACATCCTCTTTTTCTCCTCCGGCAAAATAAAGATACCATTTTCCATCCAGATAATGAAGCTCCGGCGCCCAAATATGTTCACTCATAATTCCTGAAGAATGTTTCATCCAGACAGTCACTTCTTCTGCATCCTTCAGTCCATTCAAGGTTCTGCTCCTGCGGAGTACAATGCGATCATATGCTGGAACTGATGCTGTAAAATAATACATACCATCTGTATGACGGTATACATAAGGATCTGCCCGCTGCAGAATCCATGGTTCATTGTATTTTACGTTTCCCTTTTCTTTCACAGTCTTATCCTCCATTTTATTTTATTATTTTTTAAATTATTTTTATATATATAAAATTATATTATAAAATTTTAAAAAATACAAGTAAATTTTCTGGTTGCACATTGCTATTTAATTGGTTATAATAACTTTTATGAAATATTTTATTAAAAAGCATCTTTGAAAGGAGAGATTTCATGTTATACATCAAAAGCCTGGAACAGGCAGTCCCTGTTTTTAAAGCCCTGGGTTCCGAGCTTCGCATCCGTCTGATCCAACTTCTTCTTGACCATAAAGAAATGAATATGAATGACCTCGCCTCTAATCTTGGCATTACCAACGGCGCTCTCACCAGCCACGTAAAAAAACTGGAGGAAACAGGCATCGTTACCATTTTAAGTGAACATGCAGGACACGGAAATCAAAAAGTCTGCCGCGTAAATGTAGATAAAATTCTGGTAGATGTCATCCCAAATATAGAGAATGATTCCGAAAACTCCTACAGCATTGATATCCCCATTGGCAATTACTTCAATTATTCCGTTCTTCCAACCTGTGGGCTCTCCACTTCAGACAGACTGATCGGTGAAGTAGATGACCCTCGTTATTTTGCCCATCCAAGTCATGTAGATGCACAGATTCTCTGGTTTGGAAAGGGGTATATTGATTACCGTATCCCCAATATGCTTCCTCCTGGACAAAGAGTGGATAAGCTTACCCTTTCCTTTGAGATCAGCAGCGAAGCTCCCGGAATCAACAATGACTGGCCTTCAGACATTACCTTTCTTTTGAATAACACAGAGCTTGGTACCTGGACAAGCCCTGGAGATTTCGGTGATGTACGCGGTACCTTTACTCCAGACTGGTGGTTCCCCAACTGGAACCAATATGGACTTCTGAAAATGCTTGTGGTAGACAGGCATGGTACCTACATCGATGGTATGAAAATTTCTGATGTCAACACCAATCAATTAATGCTTTGCCCACAGGATGATATGATCTTCCGCTTCCAAGTTCAGGAACCTTCCAGACACGTGGGAGGACTTACCCTGTTTGGCCGTACATTCGGCAATTACAGTCAGGATATCAGCGTAAAAGTCAACTACAGTCCTCTTGTATGATTTATTTAAGGAAGGCTGCATACCCATATGCAGCCTTCCTTTTCTTATGCTCCGTGTATCCACACGCGCATCTGATTTTCTCCTCTGTTTCCCCAGGTATAATATGGCACTGCAGTAAGTGTTACCTCATCTTTTTCTGGTGGAAGTTCTGTATAAAGTGCTTCACTTTGGTTGATGAATTTCGTAGCCTTTACCCTGAGAAGCACATTTCCCTTCAAACATCCTTCTTCGCAGATAAATTCTTCTGTTTCCAACTCTTTCTGAAGACAAAATGACTGCAAAAGGCCTGGATTATCTACCCCTTCAAAGCAATATACCATTGGTCCACGCATCAGAGCCACACATCCTGCATCTTCTCTTACCTTCTGGTTTGCATAAATTTTTCTTACAGGAACAGCAAATTCCAGAGTAATCACATCATGCTCTCCCCATTTACGGTTGAATTCCAGATATTCGTCCCTGAAAAATGCCTCTGCCGTTACCTCCTGTCCACAGTAAATGAGTTTCAACTGCTTTTTATCCACCCATCCCGGAAGATGAATGCCCAGAATTGTTTCCTTCTCTGTTTTCCCGTGAACCTCATAAGTCACTCTGCCCTTCCACGGATACTGCGCAGTTATCGTTACGTCCATAGTCTCAAAGGACGCTTCCTGCGCAGCAAATATATGGGAATATACGCCTTTTTCTGTTTCTGTCCAGAAATATTTTCCCAGAGACATCAAAAGACGAACAACATTGGGGGGACAGCAGGCACAGGCATACCATCGGGGTCTCTGAGGAAGAACGTGTTCATATCCGTAAAGTTTTCCGCTGACCCCCGGCTCTGTTTCCAAAGGATTTACATAGAAGAAATTTTTACCATCAAGCTGCATTCCACTGATAATCCCATTATAAAGCGCCCGCTCCATCACATCGGCATATTCGCCCTTTAATTGATTATCCAGCATTTTTCGGGCAAAAAACACAAGTCCTATGGACGCGCAGGTTTCCGCATAAACCGTATCATTGGGAAGATCATAATCAATGGTAAATGCCTCTCCATTTACCGTAGATCCAATTCCTCCTGTAATGTACATTCTCCGGTTCACCATATTGTCCCAAAGCCTTCTGCAGGCATGGTACAAAGGTTCGTCCTGATACAAAGCTGCAAGTTCTGCCATTGCCGTATACATATACACTGCGCGAACGCTGTGACCAACTGCTTCTTTTTGTTCATATACGGTCTCATGAGCCTGACAGTATTTCATATCGTTGACATCCATGCCAAAATGAATCCAGCCTCTTTTTTCTTTTTCTTTGGCAAAGTATTGAGGATCTTTACCTCTCTGATCAATAAAATACCGGGAAAGGGAACGATATTTTTCTTTTCCTGTTGTTTCATAAAGACGCAGAAGACCAAGCTCGATTTCCTGATGCCCAGGGATCCCCGGCTCTTTTCCCTCCTCTGTCCCAAAACGTGCCTCTATATGATCTGCCATACGTTCCATTACATTTAAGAGTTTCTTTTTTCCGGTAACCTGCGCGTAAGCTGCTCCAGCCTCCATCATATGTCCCGCACAGTAAAGTTCATGACATTCCTGAAGATTCTGCCAGCGATGCTCCGGTTCTTTAACAGTAAAGTAAGTATTAAGATACCCATCTTCCTGCTGCGCTTTTTCTATGATTTCGATTACTTTATCCGCCCGTTCCTCCAGATCCGGATCTGGTCGCACAGCCAATGCGTAGGCCACTCCTTCCAGCCATTTTGCCACATCGCTGTCCTGAAAGACCATGCCATAAAATTCTCCTTTCTCCAGACCTGCTGCAATACGAAAGTTGGCAAGCGCATGACTTTTTTCTGCATCTGGAATCTCATCATTGAGAATTTTTTCCTGATATGGAATGACTGTGTCCATAACAAGCTCCTGATAATGTTTCCAGAAAGGATCTGTGATCCTGATTTTACGCAATCTATCCGCTTTCATTTCTATCTTCTTTCCTGAACTATTCCGTTTCTATGTTACTTATTTTTTCCCATTTCGCAGGAATGTCCGGACATCCCCGAACCTTCTGAGCAGCACGCAGTTCCACAAAGCATCCGCAAAGACGGCACATGCCATTCATCAGATTATGACAGGAGGCGCAGATACTCAGCCGCTTTTCGTACAGCGGCTGACTCACCTTCGCCTCCTCATCCATTCTCTCTATATAGCCTGCCAGACTGTCCAGATATTGTTCCCGATCACTTCCTGGAAGACATTTCCTGCATATTCGCAGTTTTTCCCCCATATCTCTTATTTCACTGTAAGATGAAGGACGCTGCAGCGTGGGATTGTAAAATGCATTCCTTTTTCTGTAATTTCAGCCCCTGCAAACTCGCGGACTTTTACACATTCCTTTTCTTCAAATGTATTTTTATCCATCATTTCACCATGTACAATCTCACCTGTTACTTCTTCTGCCTTATAATCTGCAAGAATGGTATCTACCGGATAATCTTCTGTCAGAGAAAGGTTGGTCAACGTAATGTGAATCTTTCCATCCTCATCCATGGATACCGATTCTGTCAGGTTTGGAACCTGCCACTCTTCTTCTACTCCGATTTTTTCTGTTTCCACAGAGCTTTCAAGAAGCTGTGCATCCTGATGGTATTTGTACATATTGAACACATGGTAAGTTGGTGTCAGGAGCATATCTGCGCCATCCGTTAAGATAACAGACTGAAGTACATTAACGATCTGTGCCAAGTTTGCCATTTTTACTCTGTCGCTGTGCTTATTAAAAATATTCAGTGTAATTCCTGCTACCAGCGCATCTCTCATAGTATTCTGCTGATACAAAAATCCTGGATTTGTGCCTGGTTCTACGGTATACCAGGTTCCCCATTCGTCTACAATCATACCGATTTTTTTCTCAGGATCGTACTCATCCATAATATTTCCATGACGGCGTACCAGTTCATCCATAAAATATGCTTTATTCAAGGTCTTATACCATACCTTGTCATCAAACTCTGTTGCGCTTCCCTTAATTTCCCATCCTTCCGGATGTACATAATAATGGAGGGAAAGTCCGTCCATGAAACCATGAAACTGTTCCGGGGAATGATGGAAACAGGTCTTCAGTACATCAGATGTCCATTCATAATCATCCACATTTGCTCCACAGCAGATTTTTGCTGTAGGATTCTGGCTGTCGTAATTACGTACATAGGTCTGATAACGGCGATATTCATTCGCATAAAAATCAGGATTCATATTTCCGCCACAACCCCAGTTTTCATTTCCTACTCCGAAAAAGGCAAGTTTCCATGGTTCCTTGTGTCCGTTTTTCGCGCGAAGATCTGCCATCGGGGATATGCCATTAAATGTAATGTACTCTACCCATTCAGACATTTCCTGAACTGTTCCACTTCCCAGATTTCCGTTTACGTAAGCTTCACATCCCAGCTGTTCGCAAAGCTCAAAGAACTCGTGAGTACCAAAGCTGTTGTCTTCCACAACACCACCCCAGTGTGTATTAATCATTTTCTTTCTGTTTTCTTTTGGACCAATGCCATCTTTCCAGTGATATTCATCTGCGAAGCATCCACCTGGCCAACGAAGTACCGGAACCTTAATTTCTTTCAGAGCCTCTACAACATCGGTACGCATACCGTTTTTATTAGGAATTGGAGAATCTTCGCCCACGTAGATTCCCTCATAGATACATCTTCCCAGATGCTCGGAAAAATGTCCGTAGATTTCCTTGTTGATCTTACTCTGCTTTTTGGATGGGTTAATCACAAGTTTCGCCATAGTTCTCTCTCCTTTTTCATTTCATCTGAAATATTATAGTTCTATTTGTATAATTTTTGCATTAACCGAACTTATTCCACATGATTTTTTATTTTATTTTAGTTTTTATTAAATTATTATACTTCTTTATTACACATTATAACCAAAACAATGTGCAATTGCAACCCTTTTTATTGTTTTCTTAAAAAATATCATTTTCGTAAATTCTATAAAAATTCTTCTGATTTTCTACTTTCACGCCTCTATTTTTCTCGAACGCTTTTGATGGTACTTTCTGGTGACCGCAGTTATAATAACGGTATACCTGGTACAACGAATTTACAGAAATTTATCATTCCACGTACCGGTGCTTCGGGCCTGAAGGATGAAGCTCTTCTTCTGAAAATACCATTGAAATAAAGAGAGAGCTTTCTTATAATAAATATAGAAAGAGGTTGATCAATGACATCACTGAGAAAATCCATAGAGATTTCACAAAAGATGAGTCAGTATGACACGTTTGCCAAGCGAATTTTGGCAGACAGGCAGGTGCTTTCCAGAATTTTAAGCCGCACAGTATCTGAGTTTGATGGCATGTCCTATGACGAAATTGCCTCTTGCATTGAAGAGGAACCGGAAATTTCTACGGTTCCGGTATTTCCTGGAGAAACGAATTGGATTCCGATTTCCCCAAGAGCAAATGAAGACAGCATTCCTTATGAAGGAACTGTTGTCTACGATGTCCGGTTTTTCGTCAGAATTCCCTTCCGTGAGGAAAAAGTAAAAATCATTGTCAATATAGAAGGGCAAAAAAACTTTTATCCTGGATATCATATTGAAACAAGAGGGATTTTTTATGGCGCAAGACTTTTGTCTGCGCAGCTGGACACTGAATTCACAGAGCCTCATTATGACCAACTGAAAAAGGTGTATTCCATATGGCTCTGTTTTGAAAGTTCCAAGGAACAGGCCAATGCCATTGCTGAATATGCCATACAGAAAAAAGACCTGATTCCTGGAATCCGAGACTGCCGCCTGGCTTATGATAAGATGGTAGTCGCTCTGATCACACTGAATGAACAGATCACCACAGAAGATACTCTGATCGGTATGCTGAATACTCTATTTGGTACGGCTCCGATACAGGAAAAAAAGAAACGATTATCGGAAGAATACGGAATGTGTATGGAAAAAGAACTGGGAAAGGAGTTGGAATCTATGTGTAATATGTCAGGATATATTTTAGAGCGCGGAATTGAACGTGGAATTGAACAAGGCATTGAACGCGGGGTTGCAAAAGGGGAAGCACGGTTTGGGACGTTGATCCAGAAAATGATAGCCGACGGCCGTTCAAATGAGATACCGCAAATCGCATCAGATCATAAGAAACGGGAACAGCTATATAAAGAATATCATTTATAGAAGGAAATGGAGCGGGTAGCCACAGCTGCCTGAATTCGAAGCTTGTACTGCCACATACAGATGCTGGCAACAAAGAAATTCCAAGCATAAAAAGCCCCTGAAACACAGATATGGGGATGACTTCCCATTGGAGGTCACCCCCAACTATTGACATAGAACCAATATAACGGGGCAAGATTTTCTCAATTTTTCAAATAAAAGAATCGCAAGATCCTTATCCAAGACTCTTGCGATTCTTTTTTTCATATCAGGCATAGTTTACAAAATAAGCATCCTTATCATATACAAATTTTCCGGATACATTAAAAGTTTTAAATGAGGAATTATTACAAACCAGCTTTACATATACATAATCCTTGTGCGGTGTTAAAGTGATCGTATATTTCGATCCGCTTCTCAGACCTTTTACCGTATAGGTGTCCGTTCCTTCTTTTACATTAAATACAAAATCTTCATAAGAAGAACTGGTCCCGGTTCTGTTCCATACTCCAAAATACGTGCCGATTCCATTTTTATTAAAACCTATTCCAAACATGTATTTCGAATTTTTGTAGATATATCCTCGTCCCCCGATACTCTGATATGTCACTTTCTGGTTACTGCCAAAGGGCTGCCATGTTTTTGTCAATGAACCGGAATATTGAATTTTTATATTTTGTGTATTGTAACGGGTATATTTTTTATTTTCACATTGCAAAGAAAACATCACATGTTTAGCCCCTGGAACCAGTGTTACTTTATAGTAATATCCTGTACGGCGTCCTTTCACTCGATAAGTATTTTTCCCATTACTTACTGTAAAATCTCCTTCTTCTAAAGTTCTCCCTGTTCCCTTTTTGTTCCAAACACCGAAACGTACCTTATTTGTTTTTTTATCAAAAAATACACCATATCGATATTTAGAATTGGTAAACTGATACGCCTTTCCCTTAAAAGCATTAAATTTATTTTCCGGAAGTACCCGATACCGGTCATATGGAGAGTATGTGATCCTCAATACCCCTGTCTTATTATAAGAAAGTTTTATCTCTGCATTTCCTTTTCTAAATGAATCGCTTCCTCCTGTACTCCAGCTGGATTTATATGTATCATACAGCAAAAATCCCCGGGCATTCATCTTATTTCTTGCGCTTGTAATGCTTGTTCCCTTTGTAACGCCATAAAGACTATATCTTGGATCTGATTCTATAGTCACATGCCACATCCCAGGATTTGCGGCATATCTTCGTTCCGAATGAATAGACGTTCCTCCACTGTTTCCTCCTGACAAACCATTACTATAAAATAGATCTGAGCTGCCCGAACTGGTGGACTTTAGGTTCATCGCCCGACCTGCCGCCGATATATTTTTCGAAAAATACTTTGATACCTCATATCTTTTTGTTGCTTTTTCATGATTCCCAGCCGCAGAAACCGTGGAACTGCTTACACATATCAGCATAAACAATACTATCAGACACTTTTTCCATGTTGTTTTCATATCACTTTCTCCCTCCTATCTCATATTATATTTTCCCATTTCTTGATGTAAATCCCAGCAGCGATGTACGCTGCCGGGCACATGTAAGATGGAAATTTTTATTTCACAGTTTTTACAGAAGAATAGGAACTATAATAGTTCTTGCCGCCCACACTTCTATAAGCACAGACTTTATATTGATACGACGTCCCTTTTTTTAATCTCTTGTCTGTATAATTTGTTGTTTTTACAGTGGCAACCTTTGTCCATTTTTTACCGTCTGCAGAACGGACAATCTGATATCTTGCAGCGCCTGCTGATTTTTTCCAACTAATCTTTGCCGAATTACCTCCCGTTCTTTTGGCGGAAAGACTTGACGGTCTTCCAGGAACGATCCGGAACGTTTTCCTGACAGTTCCTGTATACTTTCCTTTTCCTTTCATTGTGGCAGAAGCGATTCCGATATTTTTGTTTTTACTGTAAGACACCGTATAATCTGTCCCGTTTTTTAATGTTTTCTTTCCATATGTCACTTTTATCTTTGGCGCAAGTGTTTTTCCTGTATAGGCAACAGAATTTGGAATTGAGATTTTGCACTTTGAAATAGATGTTTTCTCTGATACGGCACTCACTTTATAGGTAACTTTTTCTTTATCCCAAAATCCGGGCATATCTCCAGAGGACAAATAGTAAACCGTATGAGGCTCTAAGGTGCAGACCTCACTTCCATCTCTTCTGGTAGATGCAATCCTGTTCAGATTATAATTTTTATCCATTTTATAAATATATATGGAAGAACCGTAATTTCCAAAAGTATTGGAAATTTTATATTTTGTACCAGATCCTGTTACAAGCCTCACATTTCCAACATTGGAGCCTGCGAATACGTCCTTTGTTCCTGTCCCTTGAATTGTAGGCATTTCATCTGGATTTTTAATCACAATATTGTCTGCTGCCAGGGTCAGGCTCGTATCCGGCATGCTGATCGTTCCCCGGTAAACTCCCGGAACTGGATGACCCGTTCCGGAATATTGCAGCTTCAGTCTTGAAAACTCTTCTTCTTCATATCTTGCAATCTCCCACAGCGGAATTGTCATAGTCTTTCCATCCGCATACCTGATCCTTGCTTTTCCACCCTGCAGTCCGCAGCTTACAGAGCCATCTGCTTCAATACGCGTATCTACCCCTCGGTAATAAATATTCGTGTCCGGCGCCTGCGTCCATTCCATTCCTACAATGGGAACTCTATCTTCCTTCTCCTCTTCTGCTTGGAAAACAGAAGTTTCTTCTCTTTCTTTAGAAAAATCAGTTCTGTTCATCAGTTCCGCTCCGTAAACCGGCGCCATCGATGCGCTTATCAACGATACGCTAAGTAACATTACTATTATTTTTTTCTTCATACGAATCTCCCTTCTTGTAATCGTCTCTTTCCTGTTTCTAATTCTGAAGCATTTCAAATAAACTTTTTATCCTTATCCCTCCTGTCTCCGTTGCACATTATGCAATTTTTTTAAAAATCATATCCTTCAAAGTAGATGGGAAATACTTCATACGCTCCTGCTGAAATGTATTCATAGAAACTTCTCTCCCATTTACATAATAATGCGCTTGATAAGGTCTGCTTGACTTGTCATTCCAGTAGCTAAAATCACGAACTTTAACAATCTTTCCATCTCTTACATTAAACTGAACACTATATGAATCCGAACTTGAACTTGTTGCTACAGCAATATTTTTTCCGGTAAGATAATAATGTGTTCGGAATCCATTACCCTCAAAACCAAGCAATGGCTGTTCCTTATTATTTTTATACGTCATCAGTAAAATATCATTCTCCAAATACGGAGTCTCATAACCCGTATGAAGAATCAGCTCTTTAATTCCATCTTTATCCAAATCTGTCACTGCATAATACGGATAATCTTTTCTGTTAACTTTTTTTCTTTCCACGATATGTGTACTCTGATATCTCACCGTATAATTTTTTGATCTTGTTTTCAATACCTTTTTATACCAAGTCGCACCAATCTCTGTTCCCTTTTTTGGCGAAGAAAAACCACCATATTTTTTTGAGCCGTTGCTATTGCGAAAAGCTCTGATCTTAATATAGACTGTTTTTCCATTTGCAACTTTCAACGTATGTTTCGTTTTCCCCGCTCCTATTGTAGCAGATTTTTTATATTCACCATTTACACTTGTTGAGGTATAAACCTGATATCCATTTGCACCAGTTATACGATTCCACTCCACAGATATCTGATTTTGCCTGCTTGTATCTACTTTACGAATTTGAACAGTTCCAAGGGAATTTGATGTCTGTTTTTTTACAATTGGATATTTTCCTTTATAAATACCTGCGTATTGGTTCATAATTTCCAGCAATCTCTGTCTGGTATTTATCTGAGACTGAGCCAGTTTCTGCATATCTTTTGCGTTTTTGATATTTTCCTTATGGAATATTTGATTAAACAAATCCTTAATTGCCCCGCCGCTAAGATACTGACTCAGCCATTTATCTGCATATGTATTTCCAAACATCTGGAACTGTATGTAACCCTCAAAGCATTCCTTGAATATTCTTGCATTGGAAGCCGATTTGCGTTGGGAATACGTCTCTCTTGCTTTCATCATTCCCATTGCCATATAGCAGTCTACATTATAAAGCACTGCCAGTTTTAAATTATTAGAAGCGCTGTTCGATGTATCAAAACACATATCCAAAGAACTTACTCCCAGATCAATGGCCTTTAACACTGGATTGATATCAAGAAGTTTTTCCCAGCCTTCATCAAGAAATTTATTCCATAAATAATTCAAGCTTCTGTTTCGGACATAATTCAATTTTGTCCGATCTATCGCTTTTATAATATCGTCAACTGCTTTTTTATAATCCACATTATCCCTGGCTGCGTTTCTCGATGCCTTTAGTAAACTGATCTTACTCTCTTTCGCCTCTAACAATGCCGAATATCTTGAAAGTTCTTCAATTAAATCCTTTACAGATGTTTTTCCATCATCTACCTCCGCTAACGCTTCATCCAAATTGGTTATCACTTTTGCATTTTTCCAGATTTTTGCAGCCTCATCCACAGACATTTCTTTATCAATGTAATCTATGGTGTTATTACCTAAGTCTTTTGCCAAAACTTCGTATAGTTTTTTAGCAAACTTAAATTCATTTCCCAGAAGATCATCTTCCGCAGTCTTTACAGAGGAACCATATTTGAAATAATCCATCAAGACCACTTCATAGATATACTTCTGTTCGTTGGCAAACTGATTCCTGTACTCACTATTAAAGAATATTGTCCATGCTGTACTCATAGATACAAGGGGTTTATCCTTTAGCAATTCTCCTCCCAAAACCTGATAAATCGGTGCTTGGAATCCGCGGAATGTTTTATAAATCCCCTCTCCCTTATTGTCTAATCCATTAAGAAAAGAATTGGCAAGCCAGATGTCATAATTCGGAGCTTTGTCTTTCGAAACTACAGTTGCTGCCGAAACAGGAACAGTTATTTGAAATAACAGTACAAATGCAAGCAAAACGGATACGATCTTTTTCATACTTTTTTCTCCTTTATAAACTGTAGAAATTTCTCATTTTAATATCTGATCTTTTTGACTGCTGTTCGGCTCCATGGTCCATAGATTCTTGCTCCATTCATGGTTTTATACGCTCTGACTTTAACATAGATATCCATATACAAAGGTGAAAATCCTTCTGAATATTTCATCTTTTTAGTAAAACTATATTTTGTATACCATCTATCATCCTCATATTTTTTATAACACACCTGATACCCCTGCGCTCCCGGGATTTTTTTCCAGGTAACGGTATATTCAACTCCATTATGAGGGATAGGACAATTGCATGTAGCGGAATCATGGGTCTTTTTCCAGTTAGATATGTCAGGCTTTCTTAGATCTATCACTCTCACCGTACATTGTTTTGAAATTTCTCCGATTTTTGCTGTAATGACAGCTGTACCACCTTTTTTTGCTGTAACAACTCCCTTTGAAGAAACTGTTGCAACAGCCGGTTTGTTGGAACTCCAAGCTACTTTTTTATTTGTTCCTGTAACGGTTGCTTTCAACTGACATGTTTTTTCTCCATACAAATATAATGTAATCTTACTTTTATTCAATTTTATAGATGTCTTGTTAACATTTTGAAGAATATAACGTTTTCTATTGGACTCTGTATTCTTACTTAAAACAGGCGTTTTCTTTGAGGAATTTCCCAAAAGTCTTTTCCTACGCTCCTGAAAATCACTTTTTGTAATTTCTCTTTTGTTATTGTAAGAACTTCCTTCATAATATTTTGTCACAGAACTATAAGTTCCATTATTTTGTACATCCTCTTTTGCAGAAAAGAAATCTATTGTTGTCTTTCCGCTTGTACTCATCTTAACATAATAACAGGGATAATATCCCATACGCCCTCCACAATCAAGAAAAACGCCCCTGGAAGGATAATACTCCTTCAATTCCTGACAGTTCCCGAAATGATAAACCTCTTTTACCTTTCCATCAATATGGCTGTATAAACTATAGTACCCCTGATACCCATATGCCTCTGGATTAAATAAATACAGTTCTGGAACCTTGTCATTGTTCACATCAAATACGGCAAATTGAATTTTTGAAGAAGAAAAATATTGATCACTCCACCATATCCTACTCTTTGAAAGATACTCTGCATACGCTTTTCTTGCCATAGTATCCTTTGATGCAGCCGATGTCATCTGAAGCTGCAAGCATAACATCAGACAAAACATTGCCATACACAAAAATAAGTGTTTCCGTTTTTTCATACACATCCTCCTTTGTTATATGATACCTTAATTCTATCCCTCTCATCTCCCACTTTCAAGATGTGGCATTTTTTGTGGCAAAAAATTTCATTTAAAAATCCATTTTTATTCCAAAACCCAATAACTGAAAAAACTGCAGCTTTGAGATCTTTCCATCTCAAAGCTACAGTTTTTTATTTTCAGGGAGTCTCCCCCACATGACAATTCCAAATAAAAATTACCTTCCCGCAGCTCATACAACTGCGCTTCTGTCTCTTACAGTGTTTCCAGCACTTTACGCGCCTCTTCCACCTTTTCCTTACTGGTTTCCCAAATCTCAAATTCACTTAAAGACGGAAGTCCCATGTTTACGCCCTCTTTACGGTATTCCATGGCGCTGTCCTTTGTGATCTTACCGGACATGTGGAAGCTGGCAGCATGAATTTCCGGTGCAAGCACCCGGATTGCCTCTGCATCCACACCGGCGCCTACCAGGATTTCAATTCTGCCATCAGCCTTCTGAACCAGTTCTTTTAATAATTCTTTTCCGACAATACAGCTATTTTTCTGTCCGGAAGTTAAGATTGTATTTACTCCAAGAGCAATGGCCTCTTCCATAGCAGCAAATGGGTCCTTACATACATCAAAAGCTCTGTGAAGGGTAATGTTCATGGGACCTGCTGCCTCAATCAGGATTTTCATTGCCTCTTTGTTTAAGGTTCCATCTGGATTCAGAACACCAATTACAGCTGCATTGGCTCCCAGTTCCCGGAACATACAGATTTCCTGTCGCATGATCTCGATTTCATGAGCATTATAGCAAAAGTCACCGAAACGAGGACGGATCAGAATATTCATAGGAATCTCTGTATGTTTTCTGATCTCTTTAAACAGATAAGGACTTGGAGTCGTACCTCCAATGATCAGGTTTCCACATAATTCCAAGCGGGTTGCTCCCCCCTCTGCCGCGTGAATGGCAGAATTCACACTGTCTGTACAGCATTCCAGCACATAATTTTTCATGTTCCTTTTCCTCCTTAACTGTTTTATTCTCACTGCTGCCCAGTCTGTTTCACGGCAGCTGTCATACTTCTCTTTATTTTCCGTATACTTCAAAAACACGAAGAAGCATGTCTGCAGTACCTACGTTATATCCACTTGTTGCATAAACGCCTCTTCCTTCCTTTTCTGTTACAAGGATCAAAGGAAGTTTTTCCGGGTCTACATACATTCTTCTTGCCAGCATTTCCACATGTTCACTGAAATCGTCACAGTAAAACTGATAATTTTTCAGATATCCACAGGTACGTTTCAAGGTTACATCTTCCTTGGCATCTGCACTTCTCATAAAGAAATGAATCGGAACACTAGAAGCATTTACCTCCCCACAACGCTCCCGAAGCTCATTTAAAATGTGCTCGGTAGGCTCTTTACTTTCTTCCAGCCAGATATTTAAGCTGCACTGTCCTTTTAAAATTTCCGTGGAGGTGAATGCCACAGATCCATCCAGTGCAGTCACTTCAAACTCAGGAAGTTCCAATAACTCCAGCATTTCTTCCAAACGGGCTTCTTTCAGACGAAGCTCCACAGTTTTTTCCTGTCCGTCTTCCAGAATAAAATCTGTAAATACTGCAAACAAGTTGCCATTTGGAAGACGATTCACAGTCACTACCCGGTAATTTCCAGCCGGAAGTTTTAAGCTGAGTTTTCCCTGCTCCCATGGCTCTTCTGTCATGGTAAGCGCGGTAAATCCGCCTTCTTCCAGACGGGCCACCGTATAATTCTGTTCGTATTTCCATCCATCCTCTTCTGCCCCGGTAAGGGTAAGAACTGCCATAGCATCCAAAGAAGTTTCTGCAGATACAAACATCTGATTCTGATAAAATTCTGCCGCTTTTGTTACAGGATTCAATCTCGCCGGAACTCCAATACTTCTAAGAGTTGCTACAAAAAGAACTTTTTTGGAAAGCCTGCTTCCTGCTCCCAGTTTTAAGCAGGCTGCCGGACAGGTAATCAATTCTCTGTCTTCCTTTTCCGGAAGTTCCTGAATTTCCTCCTGAATGCGGTTCCAAAGTACCATGGGATCTGTTTCTATTTCCTTTCTTTCTTCTTTGGAAAGCCAGGATAAAATTTCCGGGCGGTAATCTGTGATCAATTCCCAGTTCACTCTTGGATTTAATACGTATTTCAGGAAAATTTCTTCCTCATACTGATTCACATATTCCATTCCATGAATCACATGATTTGCCAGTACATCTGCTCTTAAATCTCTCAAATCTTTTTCCGGAAGGATGTCCAGAAGTTTCTTCTTCCATGGCTCTGCCAGGATTCCCAGATCCATAGACAGGAAACGATCTCTTTCTCCATAAGGATGAGGCTTATTCATCCGATGCTCCACTGCCTGTTCCAGTTTTTTCTTCCCTTCTTCCTTCTGGGACGCATTGGGAAGTCCGGTATGGATTTTTGCATCCTTTGGCGCCAAAAATTCGATTTCCCTTGTTCCAGGTGTAAAGAGCTTTTCTCCTTCTTTCAGCACCAGAACACAGTCTCCTTCAGAATCCGCAAGTGTCTCAAGCATACCGCTTTCCGGGAACGCCTGAACAAGAAGATTTCCCAAACCAGTCGTAAAGGTTACATTTCCCTTTTCATCGGTCAAAGTCTCTGCAATTACACAAATCTGTGCATAGTTCAAAATAGAAAATTTTACAGTTACTCCGGACATAGGGTTTCCGTTTTTATCCTCTACCCGAACAGAAACCTTACGTGTATGCGCATATCGTTCCAGCTGGTTAAGCATGGTAATCCGGCCTTCTTTTCCGATCACTTCTTCTCCTTCCGGCTCAAATCCATTGTACTTGGAATGGATCAGCATCGCCCTGGAAGAAGCATTGGTAAACCATCCTCTGTTCAAAATCTCTTCCGGTTCGCAGGCTCCAAGGAAATACCAGGTTCCCTCGCACCATACCTCCACCCACGCGTGATTATCATCACAATGGGACCATCTAGGAGCGTACACCTGTCTTGCAGGGATTCCAAGGCTGCGAAGTGCAGTTACTGCAAAAGCAGATTCCTCACCGCATCGTCCCATACAGCTTTTTAGGACAGTTAAAGAAGAAGCGGTACGATCATCAGAAGCACGATAGGTTGCTTCTGATGCGCACCAGTAATTTACAGAAAGCGCGGTTTCTTCCATGGTTTCTCCCTGGATTTTTCCTTCCATCAGTCGATAAAACAACTTCCTGCATGTTCCAATATCTTCTGTATTGACTCTGTGATACAGAACGTAAGAAAGGAAAATTTCCTCTGGAATATTTCCCGAAAATCTTCCGTTTTTCCAAAGCCATACTCCATGCTCTGCATAATCCAGGAAAGTCTCAAATTCATAATTTCCCACATCGCTCAGGGGCATGGTGCCATATAAATATTTCATAGCAACAGCTGTATCTGGCTCCAGAGCAGCAATTTTATTTTTTATTTCTTCTTTTTTTCTCCCGAAAAAAGGAAGCATTTCTTCATACTTCTGATTGATTTTTTCTTCTAATGTTATTGTGAACATGTATGGTTCTCCCCATTCTTACAGTAATAGTATAATGTAGATACAGCAACTCCGGTAGCGCCCTTTTGCTGGAATGCATAGATTGGAGAATCCACCCAGGCAGTCCCTGCGATATCCAGATGAATCCATGGTTTTTCTTCTGCGAAATATCGGATAAATAATCCGGCAGTAATGGTTCCACAATGACTCTCTCCAAGATTTTTAATATCAGCCTGTGTACTTTCCAACATCTTTTCGTGTTCTTCATAGAAAGGAATCTGCCAGTAATGCTCTCCTGATTTTTCCGCAGCATGGAAGAACTGTTCTTTCAATTCTTCACTGTCTGTGATCACACCGCCAATGGTAAATCCAAAAAGATTCACCACAGCGCCAGTAAGTGTGGCTACATCCAGAACACTTGTCACCTTCTCGTCACGGACTGCATAAGTTACCGCATCTGCCAGAATCAGCCGACCTTCTGCATCTGTATTCAGCACCTCAATGGTCTTTCCGCTATAGCTTGTGATCACATCTCCCGGAAGAAGGGATGATGGAGAAATTCTATTCTCACACATTGGGATAATACCTGTCACATTTACACGGGCATGCGTTTTTGCAAGAGCCAGGATTGCACCTGCTACCGCCGCGCCTCCAGCCATATCTCCCTTGATTCCCAGCATGGAACCAGAAGGTTTCAGACAGTATCCACCGGTATCACAGGTCACACCTTTTCCTACCAGACCAATATTTTCTTTGGAAGCAGGATTTCCATGATACCGCATAATATAAAGGCATGGAGGATTTTCACTGCTTTCACCGATTCCTGCCAATCCCCCCATTCCCATATCCTTCAGCTGGCCATAAACCAACTGACTGGTTTCTACACCTGTTCCTTCAAACGCTTCTGTCAATTCCTTTGCAAAAGCCAGTGGACGAAGCTGATTTCCAGGACAATTTACCAGTTTTCTTGCCAGAAGAATGCTATCCACAATTTTTACTGTTTCTTCCAGGGCATTTTCCATAGCAAAGGTCACTTTTTCCCCAAATAAAACAACTTCCTGTTCCTGATTTTCCAAAAGGATTCCTTCTGCCAGATCGCAGATACAATCTCTGTTAAGAATTTTGGTAAGTGTGGTCACACAAACTCCATAGGACTGATGTCCCAGAGTCTTCATAGTCTTTGCAATCACTGCTCCGATTTCTTTTACCTTAATCCGATCCAGTTTTTCCATGGGACCTGTTCCAACTGTAATCCCTACAGAACCATCTGGCTCTCCCCGATATACAACTTCTCTTAATTCCTTATCCTGGCTAATCCAGACGTTTTGTTTTAAATCATTTTTTTCTTTTAATGTAATCATAATTTTTCCCTCAGACAATATGTTTAAAACTCTTTCCTTCTACTTTACTAGCCTCTGTCACAATAATCAAGGCTTCTTTATCCGCTTCCTGAATTTCCTCTTTAATGCGGGCGCAATCTCCTTTGTCTGCTGCGCAGAGGATCACTCGCTGTTTCTCACTGGTGTAACCGCCCTCTCCTTTTACAATGGTAATCCCAATCCGTTCCTGCAGGAAAATGTTACGCACCTTATCTGTCGTATTCGCCATAACAATCATCAGATTCTTGGATGCCGCCTGGTTTACAATCTTGTCCATAAAAATTCCGGAAATATAAACCGTAAGCAGCGCATACAGCATACTGTCAATGCTTCGATATACCAGAATAGAGGCTGCAACAACTGTCATATTCAAAGCGGAGATCAGACTTCCCACCTGAAATTGGCCATTCATCTTCTGGATAATAATCCCCAAAAGAGAAATTCCCCCTGTATTGGATTCTCCCAGGTGAACCAGCGCCAGACCGATTCCAAGGCAGGCTCCGCCAAAGATAGCGGCAAGAAGAGGATCTCCATGGTATTTGGGAAGTTTTGCCGCCACATAATCGGTCATTAAAGATAACAGTACTGTGCAGGCAAGGGTCTTATATACAAATTTACGTGGAAAATATTTGCCGATCCAGATCCAGATCAGAAGCGGCAGGTTAAACAAAAGAACAAAAAGACCAATGGGAAACTTGCACACATAATAAACAAGTGTGGCAATACCGCTGGCCCCTCCCGGCGCGATCTGATGAGGCGCCGTAAAGCACTGGATGCCTGCTGCGTATACAAACACCCCTACAAGATTCAGTGCTGCCATTTTTATAGTACGATTGATGTCCATAAGCACTTCCTTCTAAAAAAGGTACCTGTCTCCACTGGAAGAAGGTACCTTTTGTATTTTTTATTCCTTTACTGCACCTGCGGCAAGACCGCCTTCTACCTTCTCCTGGAAAAGGAGATATAATACAAGTGGTACCGCAACGGTAATGACAATTGCTGCCATCAGTGGTCCATAATCACTTCCACGCTCTCCGTTGAAGTTCAGAAGACCAAGAGAAATTGGTTTTAAGTTCTTATCATTGATGAACAGAAGCGGGAACAGGATGTTATTCCATGCACCCAGGAAATTGAAAATGGAAATTGTGGAAATTGCCGGAATGGATAAAGGCATTACCACATGACGATAAATCTGTCCATATGTAGCACCATCAATGAGAGCTGCCTCTTCCAATGACTGGTTGATTCCTCTCATGAAGTTTGTTGTAACCATAATACTGAACGGCAGGTTAAACGCAATGTAAACCATAATCAAAGCCGGTATATTGTTTTTCAGACCTAATGCTCCGATAACATAAGCAACTGGAACCAGTACCGTATGCATAGGCACCATCATACCGATCATGAAGAATCCCATCAGCCATTTGTTAAATTTAAAATTAAAACGAGCCAGCATAAAGGATGCCATGGAAGCGATCAGAGCCAGAAGGATGACTGTCGCGCCTGACTGAATAAGGGAGTTTACAAAATAACGGCTCATGTTGGCTCCCTTCCATGCTTCCACATAGTTGGAGAACTTCCATACCTCAGGCAGTGCAAAAGGATGGGCAAAAATTTCAACCTTTGTTTTAACAGATGACAGAAGGGTAAATACCATAGGCATGGCAAAGACCAGTGTCATAAACAAAAGGAACACATATGTCACAATTTTGCCTTTGTTAATTCTACTTTTTTTCACTTTCCCTGCCTCCTTAATCTTTCTTTCTGGCCATCAGCTTATTACTGATACCGGTACCAAAGATACAGATCAGCATAATGATGATACCAATGGCACTTCCAAGTCCATAATGGCTGTATTTAAACGCCTCATTATAGAGAAGTGTAGTCGGCAGGTTCGTAAGTCCGTTTGGTCCGCCTCCGGTCATGGCAAATACAAGGTCAAATACCTTGACTGATCCGATGATATCCATAAGGATACACATAACCAGTGTGGGGCGAAGCATAGGAATGGTGATGGAAAAGAACTTTCTCACACTGGTAGCGCCATCAATGGATGCTGCTTCATACAGATCATCCGGAATGGTAGTTAAACCAGCCAGAAGGATTACCATATAATAACCGATGCCGGCCCAGATATTTACAAATACGATGGTATTCATCGCTGTGGAAGGATTCACCAGCCACGGCTGTGCCATATCTGCAAGTCCAATCGCCTTTAATAAGGCATTCAGAGAACCGGTTGGCATAAATACAAAGTACCACATCAAACCTACTGCAGTCAGAGGGAATACAGTAGGAACAAAGAACAACGCCTTAAATGCTCTGTAGCCTTTGCATTTTGTATTGATGGCAACTGCCATCAGAAGAGCGATTGGTGTATGGAATAGAACACTGAAAACAACCATTTTCAGCATATTTTTCAAAGATAAAATAAAGCCTGCATTTTGGAATGCATCCAGATAATTTTTGATTCCGACAAATGTAATCTCGGAACCGCCGATGCCATTCCAATCCACGAAGGAAAAGAAAATGGCACCGATCAGTGGAATAATCTGGAATACAATGTAAATCACAAGAGCAGGAACTACAAATAAACTTACAAGAAATTTTGTCTTTTTACTCTTTAACTGAATCACTTAAGTATCCCCCTATATTGCGGTTCCAAAGTTTTATTTTTCGCTGTTATCAATCTCAGACTGGATCTCAGCAGCTACATCTTCAGCAGATGTGCCTGTAAACAGTGTAAGGATAGAGTTACGTGTTCTGTCCTGCATAGATGTTAACGGGTCAAAGTCAAATACGTCTACACCAATTCCTTCGCTGGTTCCACCAAGTTCTACGTTCTTAGTGAACAGTTCCGGACATTTGCTTTCATCTAAGTCGATGTCTGTTCTTGGAATTAAGAATGCTGCTTCTTCTGCATAACGTTTTGCAGCTTCTTTTCCGGTAAGCATTTTTACAAGTTCCATGGTCAGTTCAAGCTCTTTTCCTTCCAGCTTACCGCTGATCATGTATGGAGACAGAGTCTGCATATCCTGATTTTTGAATTCCGGTTTTTCTTCAAAGTATGGGAATTTTGCAACCTGGATATCTTTTGCTACAGGAGTTTCTTCTTCATCTGTAAAACGGCTGATGTTCCATGGTCCGGTGATTACCATAGCAGCCTCTCCCTGCTGGAACTGTGTCATAGCAATATCATCTGTAATACCAGCTGCACTTGGATCAAATGCGCCTGCATCAATAAGGTCTTTTTCAAACTGCAGAGTTTCTACAACTTCTTTATCTGTCCACTTCATTTCGCGGCTGCCAAGTTTCTTAGCAGCTTCTGTTCCTAACCATTTGTAGAAAATCTGATCATGAAGATGTCCGCCCATGTATGTGGACTGAGCACCCATAGCAATGGGAATTACGCCGTTGTCTTTTAATTTTCCAACACAATCCAGAAGTTCATTCCATGTTTCCGGGAACTTGTCATATCCTGCTTCCTTCAGCATTGCTGCGTTATAATATACACCGATGAGACCAGACTCCATTGGTACTGCGTAAGTTCCTTCAATTCCCGGTACCTGATAGTAGGAAAGAGAACCTTCTGTGAATCCGCCGCCCCATTCTTCGTCTTCTTCCAGGTATGGCTGAACATTCAGAAGAAGTCCATTTTCAATGTATTCAGAAAGGTTTGCAACACCCTGGATACGGAAAATATTTGCCACGTTTCCAGAAGCAATGTCTGTAGATAAAATATTATTGAATGCGCCTTCATCACCCTGAGAGTCGTCAATAATCTTTACTTCCGGGTGTTTTTCTTTGAACTCTTCGATGATGTCATTGTAGATTTCAACCTGAGGTGTGGTTCCTGCCATTCTTGTCAGAAGACGGATGGTCACTTCCTCATCTGCCATTACGCACTGTGCCCCTGTGCCAACCAGAGTACCGGCAGCCATTACACCTGTTAACAATAACGCTGTTAATTTCTTTGCTTTCATAATTACCCTCCAGAACTTTTCTTTTTATTTGATGCCCTTATTATAGACGAATCCCACCTCCAAAAGAATGGACATTTTCTAGTTATATTAGACATTTTCTTTTTATCCATCATTTTCCTTTACAGATTTATCAAAAAAAGCTATATTAGAAACAACGATATATTGCAGTTTATACAAGGAGATTTCAACAGTGACAGAAAAATCCATAAAAAAGCAACATTCCCATTCAAAACCCACTTTATATAAGAGAGTTTTCCGAAGCATGTCCGGTGTTTCGGTTTCCTTTATCCTGATTATGCTGCTTTGTTCTCTCTATATATTTTCCCAGTGGTTTTTTGACATGCATCAAAAAGACAATCTGAAGCAGCTTCAGTATATTTCTCAGGAAATCGATGTATACCTGACCACCGTAGAGAACTATTCCAAGTCCATTATCATTGATGATATTGTACATGACCACGTTGTGAAATATGTAAAAGAAAAAGAGCCTTTCACTGCCAGCGACCAGAGCGCCATCAGCCGTGAAATCAACCGGACCATACAGTCCACCTCTTTCATCCACAGTGTAACGGTCTATTCCAGAGAAAATAAGATTATCGCTTCCACAGAGCTTCGACGTTTTCCCACCATCATTGATCTGGATGATACCTATCAGAAAACCAAAGGTATCTGGATAGAAAGCCATAAATATTCTACAAAAGATCAGTCCCTGACCAAAACCTTTTCCTTCATTCGACCTTTTTGGGATTATCTCACCGGAAGTTTTATAGGCTATCTGGAAATTGCAGTTCCAGAAAGCAGCATCGCAGAAATTTACCAGGCTCAGGCCACCAGACAATCCCATTATTATATCTGTAGCAAAGATGCCCGGATCATCAGTTCTGACCGACCGGAAATGCTGGAAGAGGAAATCCCGGATGTACAGCCTATCCTTTCCGAAGGTCAATACAAAACTGCTGCCAATGGAAGTATCTGGTTCTCTTATCCCTATGAGAGATTCCACTGGTACCTTTTGTTTGAACAGGATCTCCTTTATTACCTCATGCCCTTTGGACAGGTACTGTTTCTGTTTTTTATTCTGGCGATTGCCTGTATTCTGGTGTGCTTCGTGCCTGCGCGGCATATCTCCTCCCACATTACCCGTCCTGTATACCGTCTGATTGAACATACCAATCAGATTAAAAGGGGAAACTGGACACCTGTCCCAGATGTTCCTTATGACGATTACGATATGCAGATTTTATATGAATCTTTTAACAGCATGCTCACCGCGCAGGAACAACTGAAAAACGATTTGATCCAGGCACAGAGAAATAAGGATAAGATCAAACTGGATCTCCTCCAGCAGCAGATCAATCCTCACTTTCTTTATAATACCCTGGATAATATCTGTGCACTGGCAGAGTTAGATGAAAAAGACGCGTTGATAGATATTGTCATGAGTCTTTCTACCTTCTACCGAAAAGGACTAAGCAATGGAAAATCCTTTGTCACACTGAAAGAAGAACTGACTATGACAGAATCCTATCTACACATCATGGCTATCCGCTATTTTCATAAATTTCATTATTCCATTACCTGTCCGGAAAATCTGTATCACTGTCCCTGCCTGAAGCTGCTTCTGCAGCCTATTGTGGAAAACAGCATTTATCACGGAATTAAAGAACTGTCCGGCAAAGGAACCTTAACCATTACCGTCACGGAAAAAGGAGAGGATCTCTGTATCTGCGTAGAAGATAACGGAATGGGAGTTTCCCCGGAAAAAATCAGAGAAATCTTTGAAACTAACTCTGATCATTTTGGAATCAAAAATATACACGAACGCATCCAGCTCTATTATGGTCCCAAATATGGCCTTACTTTAACCAACCGAGAAGAAGGAGGCTGTCGTGCGTGCATTTATATAGGAAAGGAAATTGCAAAATAATGAGTCTGAATCTGTTAATTGTTGATGATGAATATTTTATCCGACAGCGCCTCAAAAAAGTAATTCCCTGGAAAGAGTTAAATCTTTCTTTTGCAGGAGAGGCAGAAAATGGTCAGGAAGCATTGGAGCTAATCGAAAAAGAAGCCGTTGATATTCTTCTTCTGGATATTAAAATGCCTAAGATCAGCGGGATTGAACTGGCTAAATACATTCACGAACAGCACAGACATATCAAAATCATCATTCTTTCCGGATACAATGATTTTGAATATGCCCGCTCTGCAATTAAATACGGTGTTACCGATTATCTTCTGAAACCCATTGATCAGCAGTCTCTTCAGGAATCCCTGACCAACTGCATCCGAAGAGTAAATGAACAGCGTAAAGTAGAATTTAAACTCCGTCAGCTTCGGGAGCGAGAGCTGACCCAGGTACTTTACCAATATCTCAACGGGCACATTTCCTATGAGGAAACCCAGAAGATCTACCCGGATATTACTTCCTATCCTTATGCCATGCTGGTGGGTGGATTTATTTATGAGGAAATGCCCGCTGCCATCATTGAACTGATTACCAGCCTGTCCACTTTTGGCATCAAATGTCACAGCTTTAAGGAAACAGATTTCTCCAACACCTTACTTTTGTTGTTTGAGACAGCCCCGAATATCTCTTCCATCTGTACACTCCTGAATAATTTTGCCCAGGAATGCAGCACCTATGTCTTTCTGATTTACAGCCCCCTTCTGGAACTGCATTCTCACATGGAAGAAGAATATAAAAATATACAATATCAGTTAAATGCCCGTTACTTCCATATGGAATCCTGTGTCTGCCCTATACCGGAAACCTCTGAATCCACACCTCTTTCAGAAGGAACTGCAAGAATCCGCCAGAATCTGGTTCGGGTTTTAAACTCCAACGAAACTAGCCAGTTCCATGATTTCATGGATCAGATTTTCGATGAAATTGCAGAACGGAAACAAATCAATTACCTGACCTTGATCCTCACAGAGATTTTTCTCACATATAATCTTCACTACGAAGAAAATATCCAGTTTCATCACAATATGATGGACTTTATCAACATGATTCTGGAAGAAGAATATCAGTTGACCAACCTGGAGGACACCATCATCTCCTACGGTCTCCAATGCATGAAAAATTTTGTAGGTTCTCCTTCTGATATTTCTCTGAGCACAAAAATCATTTCCTATATTAAAGAGCATTACAATGAGCCTGAACTTTCTGTCACAGAGATCGCAGAATTTTTCCAGTTTAATGTCTCTTATCTGGGAAGTATTTTTAAAAAAATCGAAGGATGCTCCATTCTTCAATACCTGACAAACGTCCGACTGGAAGCTGCCAGTCAAATGCTCAAAAACGGAGCAAAAATCATCGACGCTGCCAACGAAAACGGATATTCCGATGTCTTTTATTTCAGTAAACGTTTTAAGAAAAAATATGGCTGCTCCCCAAAAGAGTTTCAGCTTCGATGCCAGGCGGAAGAAGCGTAAAAAACCAGGAGACTGATCATCTAATGATCTGTCTCCTGGTTTTTTGATATC
This sequence comes from uncultured Blautia sp., assembly GCA_937900135.1. GTDB lineage: Bacteria > Bacillota > Clostridia > Lachnospirales > Lachnospiraceae > Blautia_A. Next base: position 68,364 of record CALCDJ010000035.1, read on the forward strand.
TATATATTTCCTTTCAAATCCTCTGCCACTTTTCCAATGATCTCCTTGAAATCTCCTTCAAAAATCTTCATTGAAGAGCCAAACATCAGATTTGCCGGATAATTGAAATTCTCCACATTGCTTCCCGTCTGATCACGGAATTCTTTTTCTTCTCCCAAATGAGGAATTCTATGAATCAATGGAGAAATATCTTCCATATATCCATATAATTTTTTACCTAATTGGAAACCCATTCCGCACTCAAATCCTACATCGTTATTTACTTCATAACCTCTATAGTTATTCAAATTGGCAATGATAATATCACAGTCTCTTACATGCTGCTGGAAATTATCAAACAAGTTTGAAGCAGTTATGTATGGATTTTCAGATTCTATTTTTTCCACACCCTCTGCCCAATCCAGCGGTGACACAGCGTCCAATCCATATTCCTGGCAGAGAGCTTTCATAGCGGAAAATAATTCTTCTCCATTTGCATCGTAACGTTCAAAGCCAGATAAATATACCAGCGGACGTTCTCGCTCTTTCCTTTCTTCTTCCACTGCCGGTTCTTCAGCTTTTTTGCGCATACCTGTTTTTTTGTATTCTTCCTCAAGATCCGTCATCAACATATGGATGCAATCATCAAAATCCCCTTCCACAATTTTTGTGGAACCTATAATGGTAGGAGAAAAAGGAAGATTGAAATATGGCATTACCTGATTTCTTTCATCGTATACCAGACCATCCTTTAAATAGGACTGCTGGTTTTTCGTTGCCATGCTTCTTTTATCTCTGGTATATCCGTAACAGCGAGCTCCTTTTGCATATGCCATACCAAGTTCATATACGGTTCCGCTATCTGCTTCACAACCTCTATAGGCCTCTAAATCCGCGATAATCACCGTTGTGTCCAACATATCTTGCTCTAAATCTGCAAAAATACTGTCTGCTCGTTTCTGAAGATCCGGATTCTCCAAATCTAATGGATTAGCATTTGGAAGTGTCACAGAAAATCCAAGAGCCTCTGCTCTCGTCTTCATTGCTGCAAGCATATCATATCCATATTTATAAAAACACTCCGGACCTGCAATATAAATCGCTTCATCCTTTAACAAATCATGAATGTATCTATACATCCCAACCTCCTGTTATTTCAAAACCAATTCCATCAGTAGGCGAAGAAATCTTCCGCAATCTGCTTTTTTACCCACATAAACCATTGGAAGATGTTCCCATACATAATGATGACGGCGATCGATCACTGTCATTCCCAATGTTAATCCATCTTTTGTTTCTACGCCGACACGCGCTTCGAATGTTTCTACTAAAGTAGGATCGATCACATAAGCAACTGCCATACAGTCAATGACTGTACAATATGCCTGGTGTCCTTTGGAATTTACAAAACGAATCGCCTGACGAAGAAATGCCGCTTCTTTTCTGTCGCTTTCTTCCAATGCTTTCATATCTTCCTCTGTCAAATTCACATCAAAATGTGTCGCCACATCTAATCCTAATGCAGTAAGTTTGATCCCTGATTTATATACGATATCAGCAGCTTCCGGATCTACATAAACATTCCACTCACTTTGCGGAGTATCCCCTGTAGCATTCATAAAAGCATAATCATTTAATCCAAACATACCGGAAATTGCCACAATTTCAGGAATCATTTTTTTGATCTCCGGTGCTTTCATTAAAGCCAGTGCCAGGTTTGTCATAGGACCTGTACATACTACGGTGACTTCTCCTGGATTTTCTTTTACTGTATCAATGATCAAATCACAGGCATCACGTTTACCCAACTCCATTGTTGGATCTGGCAAAAAGTTTTCTGCCTGTCCATCTGTTCCATGGGTAAAAGGATCTTTGGGAACGTCCCGAAACAGAGGTTTTGCCATACCTTTTCCTACAGGGATATCAGTTTTACCAATTAATTCCAGTGTCTTTCTTGCATTTACGTTTGTCACTTCCACTGGATAATTTCCATTTACTGTCGTCACTGCCATCAGCTGAATTTCCGGGGATTTTGCTGCCATGATAATAGCCATGGAATCATCCATACCTGGATCACAATCTAAAATAATTTTTCTCACATTCTCACCTTTTCTTTCTATCAATCTGCCTGAACTTTTACAAAATATTCTCGGTTTCTCGGACCATCAAATTCTAAGAAATACACATGCTGGGAACCTCCAAGAAGAAGTTTTCCGCCATGTACAATCAACGGAATGGAAACTCCCAGAAGCGCAGACTTAATGTGTCCTGCTGCATCCTGCGGTGTATCATGCTGATGTTTAAAATCCACCTTTGTCGGGATCAGTCTGCGGATTTCTTCATCTAAATCCACAAATCCTGCTGGATCCCATGGGGAAAATACCGTAAGACCCGCTGTGGAATGAGGGGTATATACAATACAGGTTCCTTCTGAAATGCCACTTTCTTCCACCGTTTTTATCACATTTTCTGTAATATCGTGTACTCCATTATAAGTCGTTGTAAGTTTATAATTATTCAGCATTCCTTCTCCTCCTATTTTACAATGATCTCACTGTTTTTTACGCCTGCTCCGCCTTCTGCAAAAGACCACACCCCTTCACATCCTCTGCCATATTTCTCACCAATAATCTCACTGATATATCCCATCAAAAGACAAATTGGCGCAAAATGTGTAACGGGCATGGAGATTGGATACCTTGGAGACGGAACCTGCAGATACAAAGCTTCTTCTCCAAAATCTTCCTGTGTTCCATCTGTAATCACTACCATTGGTCTTCCCAGTTCATTTGCATAGTGTACCAGCTCTTTTGTTCTGCTGAATCCAGGGCTGGTGGTATTTCCTACTACAACTGTTCCAATTTTTTCCACATCACGCGCAAAGAAATTCAAGTGGAACCATTCCTCTGTATTGATATGCATAGCAAATCTTCCAGTTGCTTCTAATGTTTTGCAATAGCCAAACCATGCCGTTGCGTAATCAAATCCAGATCCCACAAAATCAAAACATGGAAAATCTTTCCATTCTTCTGCCAGCTTTTCACATGCCTCATCCATGGCAGGAAGCATTTTTCCTAACAGATCTCCCTGGTTTTTGATGTCCATGCGCATATCCATCGCTTCATCCATCGGGTATTTTAATCTTACCTCTCCGAAACGGATCGCAAGGAGCAGCAATGCCATAACGCTCACGGCATAACTTCTTGTTCCCGGTGCGCTGTCAAAAGACGGAATATCCAGCTTTAAGATTTTGTCACAATTTACTCCCAATGGAGAATTTTCATTTCCAGTTACACCAAGTACATAACATCCATGAAGACGAGCTCTCTGAACCGCCTCAGAAAGGCGGGCAACTCCTCCGGAATTGCTCACTGCGATAACCAGAGGATTTCTGCAGTCGATTCCCAGATGCTTTTCACAATAAAATCGGCTCAATTCAATCGCTGGAACCACTTCCGTAGGAATTCCGGTAAGCATTTCAAACGCATGCTTTGTTGCCATTCCTGCCGCAAAAGAATCCCCACATCCTGTAAGAACAATTCTCTGAATATTAAAGATTTCCTGAAAAGATAATACGGTACGTGTCTTTGGCTCCAGATCTTCATACTGCTGACGGATCAATTCCGGCAGACTAAATACCTGACGGCTCATTGCATTATTATATTTTTTCATATAGTCCTCCATTTCTATAGTCCCAACTTGGGATACCAGTTTTGTTTCCCTGATTTCTTTTTCTTTTCATCCATTTTATGTAAGATCGCACATCCTTCAAGTGCCAGATCAATGGCATTGCCATGTCCTGTTCCAGCGGTAAATTTCTCCCCTGTACAGAGATTATCTGACACAGAACAAATGGAACCGCCTCTTCTTCCAAATAACGCTGATAAAGTCACGATTGCTGCGGATTCTCTGTCTCCATTCAGGATTCCAGCCCTGTTATAAATCCCTGCAATCTCAATGTTCCATGGCTGCATGTAGCCTCCAACACTTGGTCTTCCGCCGCCAACAAAATCGCTGTCCACAGACAAAGTCACGCCCACATGATATGGAAAATCATTTTCTTCTGCTGCCTGCACCATAGCGTTCACAACTTCGTAATGAGCCGCTGCCGGATAAGCTGCCGGAATATATGCTTTTGTCATTCCTTCTTCCCGCACAACACCGCTTGCGATCACGAGATCACCAGGACGTACCTGATCTCCGATTCCTCCGGAACCTCCTACTCGCAAAAAGGTACTGGCATCTGTATACTCCATAAAATCATAAAGCAAAAGCTCTGTTTCAGGAGAACCGCTTCCTCCACTGACTACCGTGATTTTGGCGCCTTTATACTCTCCTGAATAACTTGTAAACATTCCAGAATTTCCGATCATTTCCGGATGCTCCAGCCGATCTGCGATTTTTTTTGCAGGATCTTCCTCATAGGCACATAATGGATCACGTACCGTAATCAGCACATAATCTCCCACTTTTTCGTGATCAATCTGGGTAAGTGCCGGCCGGCCTTGAATTAGCAACCCACGCTCCGGAACATTTTTGTAATACTCATAATCTCTGTGCATTTTTTGAATTGAGGGTTTCTGACGAATCAAATCACTTAACATGTTTCTTCCTCCAGTTTTCTTCTTGCTTCTTTCTGCATCTCTTCGGAGATTTCTTCTGGAACTCCATACTGGGAAAGACACATCACGGCAGAAAGGTTCCCCATTCTTGCACATTTTTCCAGTGTCTGTCCCTCACAAAAACCACATAATACTGCGCCAGAAGAACTATTTCCTCCTCCTGTGGGATCTACAATTTTTACATTCTTCTCTGCTGGAACGATCACCGTATCATCCGGTGTGATCATGATGGAACCTTTATCTCCCCGCCGTAAAAATACCAGTTCTACACCCCAGGATCTCAGTTGTTCGATCACATCTTCCAGTTCTTCTACACCCAAAAGCGCTTTTGCTTCTGTAAGATTAATGGAAAGGATATTCATCTGAACAGCAATCTCCTTTACCCATTCCTTGTTTTCCGGATAGGTGGCATCTGCCGCAATTTCCCACATGACTTTTGAAGGGGAATTCTTTTTATATTCCAAAATCTTTTCCCAAAATTCCCGATTGCTGTTTTTAAAAATATAAATACCGGTTTCCTCTTCAAAGTATGGCTTCAGTTCTTCTGGAGTGATCTCTATCTTTTTGAAATGATCCAGTCCATACAGAGGTGTTTCTTCTCTTTCTCCATCTTCAAAATACTGTATCACTGTGTGCGGTGTCTTTTCATCTTTTACGATCAATCCGTCCATGGACAGCTGGTTTTTTTCATACCAGGAGCCATAAAGTTCCTGATAATCCGCTCCCACTCCTGTCGCAAGGATTACCTCATCATTCCACAATTTTATTCCGCACAAAGCATAAATTCCTGCTCCACCAGCAATTTTTTCCACATATTCTCCGCCAGCGAATCGTATTTCATCTGTAACAGAAACAGATGCAACTACATATTTCATCACTCACACTCCTTCGATAATCAAGCTGTCACAAGTCATGGTTCCTTTTGAGATCACAAAGCCGGCGCCGCCGCAATGATAGGTTTCATCTTCTGCCTGCAGAAGAAGTGTACCATTCACTTCGAAATACAGCTGATTTCCCTTTGCAGTCAGCTTCATCTGATATGGAAGATCTTCCTGATAGGTGTATGCAGTTCTGGCAAGTTCTTTTCTCATGCCATCTTTCTGCATATAAAGAATGGCTTCTCTTCCATTTTCCAAAACTGCTCCGTAATATCTTTTATGTCCCACGCTGCGAATCACAAGTCCTCCTGATTTATGAAGACTGAAATAAGCTGTGGAAGACACACTGTAGTGATCCCATTCTTTGCTTCCTATGGTTACTAATCCATCCTCTTCGATATGGGAAATGCAATATGTCTGTTTAAAATCTGCTGCAAACTGAGCGGCAGAAGAGGCAAAGCCTGCCAACCAAAGAGGATTGGTATTCCATATAGAATTCATCAGCATTCCTCTCTGAGCAAACATCTTTGGCGCGCCTTTCCAGTCGATCCAGCGAAGAACCGCTTCTCCATCAAACCGATACTGGCTGCTGAACTCATATCCCAATTTGAAAATGGACATTCCTTTTGTATCTGGTACTTCCCAGTCGATCACCTGCTCTTTTGTGGTGAGTTTTGTATATTCTCCGTACATTACCTGTATCTCATCATTGATATCATAATAAAGAATATACGGCCGAATCCGCACATCGCCTTCTTGCATCAATTTCACGGAAGTATGTACAACCTGAGAAGAATACAACGTAGGAGATGCAACAGTGGAAAAGTTTCGTGCAAGCTTGGAAAAATCAATAAATGTCTGAGTCGCTACACGCGCAGTCACTCCATCTGCCATGTGTTTGAAAGAAACAAGCAGTCCATTTTCATCACAGACGGAATTTAAATTCTCTACGCTGTCTGCGGCATTTACCTCTTCTCCATATTCACAAATCTGGAATCCCTGAACAGAGCCAGGGAACTCAAACGTATATCGGCGATCCGAGATTTCTGTCTCTTCTCCTGCCAGCTTTGCAGCTGCCTTTATAATTTTTTTGCTCTCCAGAACCGCGTCTGTCACCACAGACCCACCGTCTGAAGTAACCACATACATCAGATCTGCCACTGGCGTCCGGAAATCTGCCCCTGCATCGATTCCTGCAAGTCCCAGACGGATGCCGTTAAAAGCGCCTACATTTCCTGCATTACAATCGGTATCCCATGCTGCGGAAGAAGCAATGCTAATGGATTTTTGGAAATCATCTCCGCCCAGAAGGATGGATGCGATCACCATCGCATGATTGGGAACCATATGACAGCATCCTGGAAATACTTCGTATCCATATTTCGGATCTAAATATGCCCGTACCTTTCTCCAATCCTTTTCTTTTCTGCAGATTTCTCTCACATCTGCTACGATGTTTTTCAGCATTGGATCTGTAATGTATCCTTCCGCTCTGTCAAACAATACTTCCAGATTTTTCTCTTCAAATGCCATGGCTTCCAGTGCGGCAAGATGACAAGCCGCGTCCACAGCAAGCCCGTCATGACTGACACTGGCTGCCTTGCGAACAAGATCCACAGCAAGATCCGGATTATTGGGACAAGCCATGGCAATGGCATCGATAAAAATCTGCGCGCCGATCTGTTCTGCCAGAGTCTGTCCATTTACTTCAATAGAACCGCTCTTCGGCGCAGGAATCCCGTTTTTCAGGTTCAGATAAGCGGTATGTTCTGTTGATCTTCCCAGACCACCCCACCATAAAATTGTCTTATTCTCAATGATATAATTTAACCAGGTATTTCCAAAATCCTCTGCTGTTATATCTTTTTTAAATCCATTGTCTTCAATGGATTTAAAAAAGCCAAAAGTTCCGGAAATATCATCATCTGCCACAATGAGAGGCACTCCCACCTGCTGGTGTACATAATATTTGATTTCATCAAAGGTTTCCTGTATTTTTTCGTAACTCCATCCTTCTACCGGACGTCCCAGATACACCCCAAGAATCTTTCCCAATACGCCAGCATAGATCTGCTCTTTATATTTTTGTATACTCATACCTTCCAACCACTCCTATACTGCTTTTACTTCAAATGCATCCCCAAGGATTGCTCCCCGGTCTACTACAAAACCAGCCTGTCCACATGGATATTCGTTGTCTATTCCCTCTGCCGCTTCCTGTCCATCTACCAACAATGTCAAATGATCTCCTTTTACACGGAAACAAAGATCATAGGTTTTATCGATTTCATATGGGAATAACTGTTTAGCAAGTTCTATTCTTTCCCCATCTTTCTGTTTATAGATCTTCGCATATCCCTCTGTGAAAACAGCGCCGTAATAACGTCTGTGTCCTTTAGCCCTTGCAACCAATCCCGCTGCATCCTGCTGAGAAAATGTAATCTTTGATCTGACTTCGTAGTCCTTCCAGTCTCCCGTACCGGTTGTGGCTACTCCGTTTTTCTGTCCATGGCAGATAGAAAACGTCACTGTGTAATCCGGATTAAAATGATCTGCGGAAGAGACAAAGGTTTTCAGCCATGCAGTTGTGGTAGTCCATGGGGTAAGAGATGGGGTCATTTCCATGGAGCGTCCCAGTTTATACGCCCTTGGAGTATTACTCCAATCCAGAGATTTTATCACCACATAACCGGTCAGGCCTTCTTTACTGGTAAGCTCTATTCCCAAGCGGAAGATCGCATGACCTTTTGTATCTGGAATTTCCCAGGTCAGCTCATTGTTTCCCTGTTCCAAACAGTGAGGTTCTCCATGCATCACTTGCAGTGTATCTTCTTCGTCAAAGTATTCAATAAAGAAACGAAGCTGTGGATTTCTTTTCTCTGGAGCAAATACAACAGACCGAACTGTCTGTGTACTATATAAAGAAGGAGAGCACAACACATCAAAATAACTGGTTCCTTCCACCCCTTTTGGTTTCAGGTCAATAAAGGTATCCACACAGGCGGATGCATGAACGCCTGCTCCCAGTCCGGCGAATTCCAGCTTACAACCGTATTCCCCGGTAGATGCAAACGTATTTTCAATATTGGTCAGTACCTGTTCCTCTGTATTCTTGTCATAAGGCATGATTCCCTGTACAGAACCTGGATATTCAAACGCCATTCTTTCTGACGGGATCTTTACCTCTTCTCCAGCCAGCTTCGCCGCTGCCTGATATATTTTTCTTGTCTCTAAAACCGCATCAGAAATACAAGATCCACTGTCTGATGAAATCACATACATACGGTCTGCCACTGCTTTTCTTAAATCAGTTCCTTTTGAAAAACCATCCAGACCAAGACGGATTCCGTTCAGACATCCTACGTTTCCAGAATTACAGTCCGTATCCCATCCGGCGCTGCAGGCGATCATACACGCTTTCTGGAAGTCATCTCCACCCATGATCAGAGCCATGAGCAGTGTCAAATGATTTGTAATCATAGGACAATTTCCAGGGTATTTATCATAACCGTGTTCCTCTGCAATCCATTGACGAACTTCTCTCCAGTCTTCCGCTTTTGCGCAGCGCTCCCGTAATTCCCCCACTAGGCTTTTGAATTCTTCATTCTCAATATAAGTCAATCCCTGATCCAAAAGCCGATCGATATTTTTCTCCTCAAAGGCCATGGATTCCATCACTGCCAGAAAAACCGCCGCATCAATGGCAACGCCGTCATGGCTGACACTGGCTGCACGCCGCGCCATTTTTGCTGTCCGTTCTGGATTGCATGGATTCGCCAACGCCCAGGTATCAATAAAAATTTCTGATCCGATCTGTTCTGCCATACTCCGTCCATTCAACTTGATGGAACCGCTCTTGGGAGCTTTAATCCCTTCCTTCAAGCGAAGATATGCAGTATGCTCTGTACTCCGGCAAAGACCTCCCCACCAGAGGATTGTTTCATTTTCTACAATGTAATTCAGCCAGGCATCACCGATTGCTTCTGCTGTCAACTCTGGATCATACTGATGATCTTCCAACGCGCGGAAAAATACAAATGTTCCAGAAATATCATCATCCGGCACGATCAAAGGAGCTCCAGTCTTATGATTTTTATAATAATTGATTTCTTCAAAGGTATCTCTTATTTTTTCATAAGACCATCCTTCCACCGGTCTGCCCAGATAAACGCCTATGATTTTACCCAATACACCTGCATAAATATCGTTTCTATATCGTTCTATTTTTGCCATGATTTCTGTCACCTCATATTTCTGTTATTATTTCTGTTGTCACCCCTTCACTGCACCGCTTACCATTCCATCGATGAACTGTTTCTGCATCAGAAGGAAGAAAATGATCACCGGCCCAATGAGTATAATCGCTGCAGCCATCAGAATTCCCATATTTGATCCATAACTTCCATTCATGGATAAGAACCCAAGAGTTGCCGTAAAGTTTTTCTCTCCTTGAAGGAATGTGGAAGAAATCAAATATTCATTCCACGCCTGAAGTCCGATTAAAATTCCTACAGTTACCAATCCTGGAGAAACCACCGGACGCATAACATTCCAGATCACCTGCGCAGTATTTGCTCCATCGATTCTTGCCGCTTCCTCCAGTTCCTTGGGTACTGCTAAGAAAAATGTTCTCATCAGAAAAACCGCCAATGGCATAAAAGTAGCCGCAAGAATAAAACTGGTAGCTGGAATATTTCCAATAAGATTCATTTTTGCATAGGCATAATAAAGAGGAAACAGGAATAACTGAATGGGCACGGTTGTTGCCATCATAAAGTAGATCAAGATTACTCCGCTTCCTTTGATCCGTTTACCGGAAAGCACGTATCCAGCCAGAGTAGAACAGATCAAAACGATAAGGATCGTAATACCTGTCAGCTTAATACTGTTGAGAAATCCAACCAGAAATTTACCGGTCGTCCATGCCTGTGTATAATTTTCGAAATGCAGCATTGTAGGAAGAGACAATGGATTTGCCACTATTTCTGCGTTTCCTTTAAAGCTATTGATCACTACAAGCGCAATGGGCGCAAGACATATGATTACCAATAAAACCAAAAGGGTATGGATTACAATACCCAAACCTACTTTTTTCTTTTTTGATGTAGCTGCCATAACGTCCTCCTATTCTATAGACTCTTTCCTGCTCATTCTCGTATAAACAGCTGACGCAATCAATCCAAAGAAGCTGATAAATAATCCTGCTGCCGCTGCTTTTCCTACCTTCATCTGGCCAAAAGCAAGATTATATGCATACGTTCCAAGTACTTCTGTTGAATGTGCCGGACCGCCTCCTGTCAAAAGTTTAATATAATCAAATGCCAGGAAAGATCCGATGGTTATCATCACAAACATCAGGCTGACCGTTGGTTTGATATTCGGCAGATATACGTAACGGAATAGCTGCCAGGAATTGCATCCCTCCACTTTTGCCGCTTCTACCTGATCCATGGGAACCTGTCTTAAAGCTGCCAGATAGATTACAGAAAGATAACTCCAGTAATGCCAGATATCCACACCTGCACATGCGTATATTGCTGTCTGCATATTTGAAAGCGGAGAAGAAATATCGAATCCCATTCCCTTCAAAGCACCTACCACACCTGCAATGGGACTGAACATGACATTCAGCCAAAGCATGGCATTGACTGCCGGTGCAAGGATATATGGAATCAAAAATGCTACCTGGTAAATACTTCTTGTTCTTCTGCAGTTCAAAAGAAGACAGGCAGATAACATACCGATACATACGGGAATGGTCAGGAACATGATCACCCATACAAGGTTGTTCAATATTGCTTTATAAAAAATTTTATCCTGAAACAATTCCACAAAATTCTGAAAACCAATAAAATTAATATCCGGAGATAATCCATTCCAGTCTGTAAAGGAATATACAACTGTCATGATTCCGGGAATTACTATTATGGAAATGCTGATCAACAATGCTGGTGCGATCAGCAGATAATTCCAATTCATCTTTTTTGTCTTCATTCTTTTCCTCCCTGATAAGACATAACAAACAACGTTTTTTAGAAATCCAGGTACGCAAAACGGCGCGCCTGGATCAGCACGCCGTTTTTACCTCATGTACGATTTCCAGTTTTATTTCATTGCTGGCTGTGGGATTGGTGGTACCAGTCCTTTTTCCAGTTCTTTTTCAAATTCAGCCTGAATAGATGCAACATAATCTTCTACAGAAGTGGTATCATACCATACTTCTTCAATGTTCACGATTCTATTCTGTGTTGCTGACGGGAAGAATACATTGTCATAATATCCAAAGTTTCCTGCATTTACTGCATCAGACACACTCTGTACAACAGAAATGAATTCTTTGGAAAGATATCCCATTTCACTGGTATCTACAGCACTTAAATCTTTCAGAGGAGTTCCCCAGTATCCAGGCCATGCTGCTGTCATGTCCTGAGTAAATTCCGGCTGCATCATCATATCAATGATCTTAGCCGCTTCATCCTTATGTTCCTGTTCTGCGTTTGCATTGATGGATAAAGTACATGCCGCACCTAAGGTATAGGTAGTATCCGGCACCTGCTCAGTTGCAGGGAATGGGATAAATGCGATATTTTCAGCTTTATCGTCTACAAAATAAGATGCTGCCCACTGGAATGCGATGGATGGTCCAATGAAAAACGGAGCTCTTTCTTCTGCAAGAAGGGCAAGGGACTCAGAGAAGTTCAAGTTCGGATAGTCTGTTCCAGCAAGATATCCTTTATCCCACCATTCTTTGGATTTTGCCACAGCTGCGATCACATCGTCATTTTCCCAGCTTTCTTCGCCAGTCAGTACCTTATACATGGTTTCCGGACCAGCAACATGTGTCAGGAATAAAGATGCATAATTCTCATTTACCGGCTGCCATCCTTTGTTTCCTGTTACAGATGCATACATTCCTTTTTCCATTGCTTCATCCATAATCTTTTCCAGATCTTCAATCGTAGAAGGAACTTCCCATCCATTGTCTGCCAGAACTTTTTTGTTATAGAATACACCCATGGTACTGATTCCATTTACCAGACTGTATAATTTTCCATTCACGGTTCCGGATTCATAATATGGTGTCAGGATCTCATCTGCCCATCCATATTCTTTCGCATATTCGTCCATCGGCTCCAACTTTTCTGCTTCTACCAGAGGCATTACAAATGCAGGTCCAGAACCATAGACAATGTCAGGTCCCTGGTTTGCTGCCAATGCAGTCTGTAAATCTGCATCTACGGTTGGTCTAAATTCTACTACCAACTCATATTTGTCCTGAGACTCGTTATATGGTTTTACCAAAAGTTCATTCATCGCTTCCTGTGCATATGGCTCTGCACCCCAGAACCACATGGAGATCTGTTCTTTATCTCCGTCCGCCATAACCGGAGCTGTACAGGTCATTGTAGCTGCTACAGAGGCTGTTAATAAAGTTGCGATTAACTTCTTACCTTTCATTTTTTTGTTCCTCCTTAATTTTTTTGGTAAAACTTTATTTGTTTTACCAATTTGTTTACCGTTTTTTCTTTAATTGAATAGTAATATATAATCTCATTTTTGTCAATATCGCTTTTATTTTTCGCCATTTTACACAATTTATTTGTTTAATCTTTATGCATTCTTCTATTTTACCACCTTTTCACTTCTTTTCTATCGCTATTTAATAAAAAAATGGTAAATTTATCAAGGTTTTTCTTACTAATTGTGGTTTTTCCAGGGTATAAAAAAAGATTGTGCAAAACACAATCTTTTTTTATACCATTATTTACTTTTTACAGATTGTTTCTTAATCAATTTCGGCACATAATAATTGGTTTTATGAGGATCCTTATCTTTTTCTGTAATTCTTCCCACAATCATTTCGCAAGCCTTTTTCCCCATCATAAATCCTTCCTGCCTCACACTGGTCAGCGCTGGGATCACTTCCACACATTCCTCTGAATAATCAAATCCTACAATAGACAGTTCTTCTCCAATTATGATCGAATGCTCCTGTGCATATTGATACACACCAAGAGCCATTGCATCGTTCATAGAAAAAATAGCTCTTACTCCCAGTTTTTCAAAATATTCTGCCGCAAGATAACCACTCTCTTTTTTATAATCGCCCCAATAAACTCTACTTTCGTCAAATTGAAGTCCGTGAAGTTCCAGAGCTTCCCGATAACCTTCTATACGTTTTCTTGTTGTATATACGCCTTTTGTTCCAGCTATCAATCCAATATCCGTGTGTCCGTTTTCAATAAGATATTCAACTGCCATGCAGGCTCCTGTTTTATTATCCGATGTAACAAAATCACAGAACAGATCCTGAATTGCCTGATCCAGAAGCAAAAAATGTACACTGCTATTTTTTAACGCATTTCCAAGCAATATATTATTTTCATTCGTATTCATATCAAGAGGCGGCATTAGAATAATTCCAGAAACACCTATTCCACTCATAATCTCTATGTATTCCAGACTTTTTTCTGTCGTATTTCCTCCATTACAGGAAATAACATTAAATCCATAAATCGAAGCCTGCGTTTCAATACCCCGCATAGCCTCTATATGAATAAAATTTTCAAAATCCTGATAAATCACTCCTATAATTTTGTGGTCTGAATGATTCTTCCTTTTTCTTTCTTTCGGAATTTTATATCCTTTTTCTTGTGCAATATCCAGAATTTTCTTCTGAGTTTCTGCTGAAATTCGACACTCTCTTCCATTCAGAACAAGAGATACGCTCGACGGTGACACTCCCGCTTCCATTGCAATATCTTTAATTGTTACTTTCATTTTATATCCTCATTTTCTATTTCTGATAATTCCCGACATTCTAATTTAAGATTACCATGTTTTCTCACTTCTGCCAAGTTTCACCTTATTATTTATTATTGCTCAATACTAATAAACTCGAATTTCCCCACATCAAACAACCCCATATCAGTCATTTTTAATTCCGGAATCACAGGAAGTGCCATAAAACACAGTGTCATCAATGGATCAACCGCCTCATTTACGCCCAGTTCCTTACAAGCAATCTGATGCAATGATACCAGTTTCTCATCTACCCATTTACCGCTCTGGTCACTCATAATCCCTCCAACTGGAAGTGCCATTGTTTCTAAGACTTCTCCATCACAGGTGAGAACAGCCCCTCCCTGCATGCGAATCAATTCTTTTACTGCCAGTTCCATATCTTCATTATTTGTTCCTGCAACAATCAGATTATGAGAATCGTGAGCAACGCTTATTGCTACTGCTCCTTTTTTTATTCCATATCCACGCAGGAATCCCACTGACATATTCCCGGTTCCATGATGTCGCTCAATTACTGCCATTTTACAAATATCCTTTTCCGGTTCAAATATAAAATCTCCGCTGCTATCCAGAGTAACATCCGCTTTCCCTTTTCCTGTTACAATACTTCCCGAATGAATTTCAATCACATGAATATGTGGAGAATTTAGTTTCAACTTTAATTTTTCTGCTGAAAAGTCCTTCACTTTTACGCTTCCAATCATAGATGATATGTCTTTTCTTTTAACCTCCGGCAAATATGTTCCATGTTCTGCCACGGGTACTCCCTGAATCAAAACCTTACAAACCTCAAAATCTGTCAGGTTATTTACAAACACAAGGTCTGCTCTTCTTCCAGGCGCAATCGCCCCACGATCCCAAAGCCCATAACACTCCGCAGCATTTAACGTTCCCATTTGTATAGCAGTTATTGGATCTATCCCCTCTTTTACGCACGCTTTCAAATGTCCCTCCAGATGGCCTTCCTCAAAAATTGTTTTCGGCTGTCGATCATCTGAACAAAGCAGACATCTGCGACTATTTACAGAATTTACTCCTTTTACAAGTTTTGCCAGATCATGACAGGCTGATCCCTGTCGAATTTGTACATACATTCCCCTGTTAATCCGCTCCTGCATCTCCTCAACGGTGGAACACTCATGATCTGTAGAAATACCGGCCAACGCATACGCATTCAACTGTTTTCCTGATAGCCCTGGACAATGTCCATCAATTTTTTTGCCATTATTGATTGCAAGCAAGAGTTTATCCAATTCTTTCTCCTGTGCATTTACAACTCCCGGAACATTCATATATTCCCCTAAACCAAGAATTTGCTCATCCAAAATCAGTGTTTTCATCTCTTCTGCATCTACATTTGCTCCAGAATGTTCAAAAGGAGTGGCGGGCACGCAAGAAGGTATCATATATTTGATATCCAACACTGTATTTTCAGATGCCTCCATCATATATTTCAGCCCTGATATCCCAGCAACATTTACAATTTCATGTGGATCTGCAATAATCGTTGTTGTTCCATGAGGAACCAGCAATCTCCCTATTTCCTCAGGTGTCACAAAGGAAGATTCGATATGAATATGACTCTCTATCAACCCCGGAATCACATAACACCCATTCGCATCCAGTTCCTTCTTTCCAGAATACACTCCGATCCCCATAATTATGCCATCACAAATCGCAATATCATTTTCTTCAATCTGACCCGAAAATACATTTACAACTTTACAGTTTTTCACCACCAGATCTGCCATAATTCTTCCAGCCGCTACATCCAGTCTTTTTTTTAACTCCTTTTTTTCCATAATCTTATACCGTCCTCCTAGAATCCCCAAATATTCTTTTATATACCTATTTTTTTGATTATAGCACGCATGATAAATTTTTCAACTATTTTATCTAATTTTATCTTTTTTTATCATCTCTTTTGACTTTCACCAAAAACAAGCCTTCTGCAAATCGCTGCCAAACACAACCATATGCAAAAGGCTTGCTGTTTTATTTTATACGAAAAACTCTAACATAGATTTTCCAATCGTACCTTCTGGCATTTCTATCTGGAAATTCTCCGCTATCGTTGCACCTATTCCCGCAAAACATAACTGATCGTTTAACTTTTTGCTTTTCTCCATAGATTTGGAATAAGCTAACATAGGAACCATTTCTTTTGTATGATCAGTCCCTTTAAATGTAGGGTCTGTTCCATGATCTGCTGTCACAATCAACAAATCGTCCTCTTTCATTTTTTTCAGAAAGACGCCTAGTTTTTCATCAAATTTTTCCAATTCCTGTGCATACCCCAATGGATCCCTTCTATGCCCCCAAAGAGCATCAAAATCCACCAGATTCACAAAACATAAACCATTAAAATCCTGTTCCTGCAGTGCAATTGTCTGTTCCATTCCATGAACGCTGCTTTTGGATTTATGGCTTTCTGTAATTCCCTCTCCATCAAAAATATCATTTATTTTTCCAACACTGATCACATCATATCCTGCATCTTTTAGTGCATTTAACACAGTTCTACCGTATGGCTTAATAGCATAATCATGTCTGTTAGAAGTCCGCTTAAATTCCCCTCGTTTTTTTCCAACATATGGACGCGCAATAATTCGTCCAACCTTCCATTCCTCTTTCATTGTAAGTTCTCTGGCAATTTCACAACACCGATATAACTCTTCAAGACCAAAAGTTTCCTCATTTCCACATATTTGCAAAACAGAATCTGCTGAAGTATAAACAATCATATCGCCTGTTGCAATTTCCTGTTCTGCTAATTCATCCAAAATCTCTGTTCCACTGGCAGATTTATTTCCAATAACTTTATGTCCTGTTCTTTCACTGAGTTCTCTGATCAATTCCGGAGGGAAGCCAGTTTCGGTAAATGTACGAAACGGCTCTTTAATATGCAAGCCCATCATTTCCCAGTGTCCGGTCATGGTATCCTTCCCCACACTCGCTTCCAGCATACGCGCCTGATATCCCATTACTTTCTCCGAAGCTTCCACATGTTTTAACGGATGCAGCCTTCCCAAACCTAACTGAGCCAGATTAGGCAATTTAAAATTCTCTTTTATTTCATCAATATGTCCCAGGGTATCACACCCTTCGTCTCCATACTCATTTGCATTAGGCATGGCACCAATTCCAAAAGAATCTACTACAATTGTAAAAATCCTCTTATATCTACACATATTTTCAATCCCCTTGCTGATGTATATTTTTTGATCTCTTCCTTATAGACACGCTTCCAACGCTACTTTCATCATATCGGTAAATGCCGTCTGACGTTCCTCTGGAGAAGCCTTTTCTCCCAACGGAAAAGAATCCGAAATTGTAAGAAGACATGCTGCTTTTCTTCCAAGCACACTTGCATTATGAAACAGCGCAAAGCTCTCCATATCTACACAGGTACAATGATGTTTCCGATTAATTTCTATATAATCATCCACATTGTCTTCACAATAAAATACATCACTGGAATGTACTCTGGTAAGTGTTACTGGAATTTTCAACTTTTCTGCTGTTTTTACAATTTTTTCATTTAATTCAGCATCTGGAAGTACAATATCTTTTTCATATCCATTCTGAACACGGGCAAATGAAGATTCACTCCAAACGCTTTCTGCAAGAACCACGTCCTTTAACTTCAGTTCTTCTGAATATGCACCCGCTGATCCAATACGAATAATCTGATCAACTTCATACTGACTATATAACTCGTATGAATATATCCCCATAGATCCCATCCCCATACCGCTTGCCATAATGGTTATAGGAACTCCCTTATAAGTACCGGTAAACGCATACATGTTTCTTACTTCATTTACCAATTTTACATCTTCTAAAAATGTCTCCGCGATAAATTTTGCGCGCAAGGGATCTCCTGGCATCAATACTTTCTTTGCAATTTCCCCGTTTTTTGCCTGGTTGTGTGGTGTAGGCATAAATAATCTCCTCCTTATTTTCAGCAATTTTCTTTTGTGATAACTCTTGCTTTTCTATTTTACTTAGAATAAGATAGTCTCATATAAGAAAAAAGGACACATGACATGTTTTTGATACAATCCAGACGTATTTTAAGGAGAAATTTATATGCTTCCATCACAACTTTCCATACAATTAACAAAATCTCAATTGAGTTTTTTAGAAAACTTTTTTTCAACTGCAAACCAAACCTTTTTTCGTCAGTTAATCCTAAAAACATATCCGGCAAACCATCTCCTGATCGATACTGCTGATCCCTGTACCTATGTCTATATTCTTCTCTCTGGCCGCCTTCAGGCTATTGAAGAGCAGTTTGTAACCGAACCTTACTATTTCACTGAACTTTCTGCAATCGAAATCGTAGGAGACTTTGAACTTTTTACTAGTTCTGCTAACCGGGCTATTACATTAACTACTATGGAAGAATCGCTTGTTTTAATCATCCCTTCTGCCTTGTATCTTTCCTGGATTAGGCATGATTCCCACGCGCTTTTTATCCGTATGCAAATGCTAATTCGTCAGTTTATGTCCCAAAGCCAGTCAGAACGCTATAATCTCTTCCAGGATACAAAGAGTCGTTTAATTTATTTTCTTTCCCAGGAGTGTCAGAAACAAAAACTAAATTTTCCAATAAAAATCCATTATACAAGACCTGTGATTGCCTCCAAATTAGGATGTTCTGTTCGTACAATCAATCGCACCATTCAGTCTTTAGAAAAGCAAAAAATTTTAACTTTAATTCATGGAAAGATCTATATCTCTGCACAACAATTAGAAAAACTTCAGGAACTCCTCCCTGTTTTCTCCCTTACATCTCCCAAACTTCCGGATTGGTAGTAGATACCGAAATTGCTCCTGAGGCCAGAGCATTCATTACATCTTCTCTATCCGAAATCAAACCTCCGGCAATGACTGGAATTTCCAACATTCCACTGAGTTTATGGATAATCTTAGGCATCAGGCCAGGAAGAATTTCCAATGCATCTGCATTCGCCCCGGGAACCTGCTTATGCACATTTCTAAAAGAAATGGAATCCAGAATAAAGGCACGAAGAATTGCATACATCCCCTGTTCCTTTGCTCTTCTGATCAGGGTAGGTTTCGTGGAAATAATTCCATCTGCTTTGGTATGGTTTTTTATAAAATCAATGGCAATTTCTCTGCCCCCCAGTCCGTCAATAAGGTCCACATGTACAATGGCAATTTTCCCCGCATCCTTTATTTTTTTTACAATCTGATCAACGTTACAGATATTTCCATATAAAATAAATACCACACGGATATTTTCACAGGAACAGCAGGTATCCAGGCCCGGTTCATCCTTTACTGCTGCAATTACCGGATTTTCTTCAATCAGTTCATAGAAATCTGAATTCATATTTCTTTCTCCTTTATTGTTAATTTTCGGTACTGTAACCTGGAGGAACAGTAACCACTTCTCTCCTTCTCCCTTCTATCATACCAGAAAAAACCTGACACGAAAACCGCCAGAGTGTCGTAAATATACGCACACCCTGGCGATTTTTTATTTCCTGATTTTCACTGTTTCTTCTTTTTGCATTGGAATGCTCCAAATCTCTCCGGACAACTTTTCTCTTCGTCCATCAGACCGGATAAGTTCTCCTTCCCCTTTTTCCCAGGGATTTTCCATAACACAGGGATGCCCCATATGACTGATCACCACGATTTCTTCCACCTCTCCTCTTTTCAGAGAGGCGTCAACTTCAAACGCGCCACATCCCAGAAAGCCTTTAAAGGAGGCATTGGGATGTTCTGTCTTTGGCCACACTGGAAAAATACGAAGGATTCCTTCATGACTTTGAAACATCATTTCCTGTATAGCATCTGGAATGGTATTCAATTCCTCAATTCCATGGGGATTTTCTTTAAGAAATCCATTGGGCAGTCCACGATGGAGAATCATTTCACGCATTTCTTCCCAGATTATTTCCGGTTCATACCCTACCCGGGCTGCTGCTGTAAAGAACAGACAGCTTAAGTTGGAAGCATTAAAAGCACCCGCTTTATAGAAATGAGGATCCTTTCCCTCTTCTCCTGCTTCCTTTGCTTTTTTCCATTGAATTCTCCCAGCGCACGTTCCGCAAGGGCATGAATATGTACGGTATTTCTTGCCGTTTCCAGTTCTTCCTTTGGACTTGACAGACCAATGGCACTACCTGGATAAATTTGCATCACATTTCCGGGAAAATGGAACGACCATTTTCCTCCAACGCCTTCGTCATAATAAATTTCTGTATCCATGACTTCCTCTGGGAGTAACTCTTCCAGAGTCACATCTACCTCTGTCCAAAGGGTGGGATTGTCCTGAATTTCCCGAATGGTTCCTCTGGGAAATTCCGCCAGCTTTCCGGCGATTTCTGTCCAAACTTCCCTTTTTTCCTGATCCACTTCCAAGGCTTCGCTAATTGCGGGCATCCATGTATAAAATGTTTTTAAATATCCCAGCGTATTGACAGGGTCCTCTGGAATCCCCGCCTCTCTTATATTTTCATCTGTACGTTCATGCATTCCGTCTCCTGTCACATGATAAAATCCGTCCCGATATACCAGATCTTTTTCCCAGAAATCTGCAATTCCCCGCAAAAATGGATAAATTTTTTCGGCATAAACCTTATCCTCCGTAAGACGATAACGGAAGATCATATTCAGCGCTCCATGGAGAGCCGGAGATTTCATATGCAGAAGCAGCGCCTCACTGACAACACCATGGGGGCCTAATCCCAGAGGATAATACAAGCCTTCATGGTGAAGAAGAAGTTCTGACATTTCTGAAGAGATATCCATAAGTTTCAGATAGGGACTGTCATGGGAATCTGACTGGGAAAAATGACCGGAAACCATTAAATTCAAATACGGTGACTGATGATTGTAATTAATTTTATAATTCCCATTCCATGCCGGTCGGTCAAAGGTACTGATTCCCAAAATATTAGGTGGATACTCTGGATCCCGGGACACACTGGCCAGCATATATTTTGAAAGATAATACCTCTGCTCGATTACTGGATCATCCAGGGTAATCTCTGATACAGACCAGAATCTTTTCCACCAGGACAGGTGACAGGAGCGCAGCTTTTCCACTTCTTCCACGGTCATCCACCGGGCTCTGGAAACCGCATACTCATATGGTCTGGAATATTTTTCCCAGGAGCGTACCGGCAATACAAAAAACGCCTTTTCTCCGGCCTTTAACTGCCTGGATGCAGTTCTGCAGGCAAAATCCCTTAATTTGGGATCTTCAATAAAGCATCCGGCAAATCCCACCTTCGTGGGCATATCCACATGATCACTGAACTGCCTGTATCCACTTACAATATTTCCTCTGATCTGTTTTACCTGAAGAGGTTTTCCACTGACCATCCCTACAAACATCCCGTTTTGTATTTCTTCCGATTCACCGCTTCCCCAGATATCGGCAGCCTGATTGCATCCTTTTCCTGTTTCATCTGGAAAATAGAAGTCATATTCCACATTCAGATCCATTTCCGGACAAAATTCCACCACCAATACATTTTCCATAGCTGCTATCCAGCTTTTTAAAACACATTTTTTCCCATCACCTTCTGTAAACACAGTAGTAGTTGTTGCTGTGAGAAAATCCTGCTCTGTGTACCATTTTGCCTGATCCAGTTCAGGAATATCAAACACGATACGCCCCACCGGTCTTGGGCTTCCAGCTCCCATTGCAGGGTCACATTTTGCTGATGCATTGTCATGAAAAAACTCCCAGCTTGCCGCACTTTCCATCTGCCAGAAATCATTGGTCGTAATCCAGAACTGTGGAAAACGGGCGTTTCCTGCCAGCGCTGCCAGCATATCTCCATTTCCAAGAATAGGCGCATCAATTTTGGTTCCTGCATCTTGCCAGATTTTCCATCTTCCTCCGCCGGATACATCCACGTTTCCTGCCGGAACTGCAACTGGCGGCTGTTCAAATATGGTTTTATTTCTTCCTACTGTCATGTTTGTTCCCTTCTTTTTCCGCTTTTTTTCATTTTACAATATACGGTGTATGATATCCTATGTTTTTTTCAGATTCATCTATCTTATTCCAACATTTTTTACCTTTTCCATGTAAAATGAGGGATATTTCCATGAACTTCAGTAAACCCATTTCCGAAAAAGAAAAAGGAGTTCCACTCTGGGATACTCCTTTCTCAATGTCCTGTCTGTGTTCCAGACAGTTTCTGTTATTTTTCAGTTCTGATGGATTAGATTCCAGCCAGTTTCAGGATTTCCGGTACCTTTGCTTCCCATCCAAGTGCCATGATATGAACACCCTGGCAATATGGTTTACATTCTCTGATGATGCGGGCAGCAATTTCAACACCGGTGATACCAGCTTTTGTCTTTTCTTTATCTGCTTTCAGTTCATCGATCATATATTCCGGCACATGAACGCCTGCAACATTTGCGTTCATGTATCTGCACATACCTACATTTTTCGGAATTACGATTCCAAGCTGAACTGGTTTTCCAAACTGTTTCGCTTTTTCCATGAAGGATGCAAATTTCTCTGGCTCATAAACAGCCTGAGTCTGGAAATATTCTGCACCAGCCATAACCTTACGTTCCATTTTTGCAAGCTGTGCATCAATGGAATCGCTGCAAGGAGATACTACAGCACCCTTTGCAAATTTCGGCGGCTCTCCATCCAGTGGATTTCCACCAAGGTCTACGCCAGATTCCAGTAATCCAATGGTGTGAAGCAGAGATACGGAATCCAGGTCAAATACCGGTTTTGCACCTTTATGGTCACCCATCTTTGTATGGTCACCGGTCAGACACAGAATATTGTCAATTCCCAGCATAGCAGCGCTCAAAATGTCAGACTGCAGAGCGATACGGTTTCTGTCACGGCATGTAAGCTGGAAGATGGGGGTCAGACCTTCGTCTTTCAGAGCCTTACATGTTGCAAGAGAACCAAGACGCATAACAGAAGACTGGTTGTCTGTTACGTTTACTGCTGTGATTCCGCTTAAATATTCTTTTGCTTCTTCCAGAAGATGTTCAATATGGATTCCTTTTGGCGGTCCTACTTCTGCAGTTACTACAAATTCGCCACGATCAAATAACTCAGTAATTCTCATTTCACATTGCTCCAATCATTATAATTTTAAATTATTTATCAGTTCCTTATACAGATTTATTTAGACACTTCATCATCTGTTGCGTAATTACGGATCTGTACCGGGCATTTCAGAAGGTCCAGACGGCCAACCTGTGCCAGACGTCTGTAAATACGCTCCCAGCCACATTCCATATTACTGTCTACTTCGCACTTTCCGTCTTTGGAACCGCCACACTGTCCGTTGACAAGACTCTTGGAGCAGGCAGTGATCGGGCAGATTCCGCCGGTAATATTCAGATAGCATTCCCCACACTGGTCGCAGTCGCATTCCAGCGGGGTAACACCCTGAAATCCCGGCAGCGGGTATGTATCACATGCTGCGCAGACAATTTTGTCTTCCAGATATTCTGCAACGGTCTGTACTCCCACACCACAGGAGAATACAAGAACAACCTCTGCCTCTTTAATCTGGCTTTCATATTTCTGAAGACGCAGCTTTAAATTTTCCGGATTACAAATATAATCCTTTGTCATAATTCCAGTTACATTTCCGGAAGCTGCCATTTCTTTCTGAAACTCATCAGCTTCTTTTTCCGGGAAATAAACTTCTTTACATCCATGGCAGTTGATGATGAAAACTTTCTTTCCTTCCACCAGGGACGCAATTGCTTCTTTTGATTTTAATTCGGTAATTAACATATTACTTCAGCTCCCTTACTGCAAGTTTTCCAGCTTTAATCTTGGATACAAGCGGAATCTTGGAAGAACAGATAAATTCACAGCATCTGCACTCAACACAATTCATAACGTTCATGTCTTTCATGCCCTGCCAGTTCTGCTCGTCCGCATATTTGGAGAAATAAAGCGGAGACAGTTCCATTGGACAGACATCAACACAACGTCCGCATTTGATACATTCTAATGGTTCTGTTTCATCCGTATCAATAGCAATGATACCGTTGGAACCTTTCATCATAGGAACATTCAGGTCGTTCAACGCAAATCCCATCATAGGTCCGCCCATTTTAATCTGAACATCCTCATCTGTGGTTCCTCCACAGTAATCGATCAGTTCCTGTACATTGGTACCGATCTTAACCACAAAGTTGCCCGGATTCTTGATCTTTGGACCGGTAATCGTAGCAACACGCTCAATCAAAGGCATTCCTGTCTGAATGGCATCAGAAATCGCCTTAACGGTACTGATATTACTTACCACTACGCCCACATCTGCTGGAAGACCGCCATTGGGAACGATTCTTCCAAGAACACGTTTGATCAGAGTTTTTTCTGCACCCTGTGGGTATTTTGTCTTTGCAACAAATACTTCGATATTTTCAATATCTGCAACTTTTTCCTGAAGTAACTCAATCGCATCTGGCTTATTATCTTCAATTACGATGAGTCCCTTTTCTGCTCCCGTTGTTTTGAGAACTGCCTTCAGACCATAAATGATATCATCTGCGTATTCCAGAAGCACTCTATGGTCAGCTGTAAGCATTGGCTCACATTCACAGCCGTTTAACAGGATGGTATCTACTGGTTTTGCCGGTTTCAGCTTCACACAGGTGGGGAAACCTGCTCCACCCATACCAACGATACCTGCTTCCTTTACGATCTCAATGATCTCATCCGGAGTCAGTTCTTCGTAGGATTTGTGTGGCTGTACGGACTCGTGCAGAGTATTCTTTCCGTCAGATTCAATGACAACAGCTGTCATTTCGCATCCTCTTGTTGCATGCATACGCGGTTCTACTGCAACTACAGTACCGCTGACACTGGAATGAACAGGAGCGCTGATAAAGCCTGCTGCCTCACCAATCTTCTGTCCTACCTTCACTGTGTCACCTACCTGTACAATAGGATTGGCCGGAGCGCCCAAATGCTGGGACATATGGATCACAACTGTTTTTGGATCCGGGAATTTCTGAAGTGCAAGATGCTCACTGAATTCTTTATGTTCGGAAGGATGAACACCACCATAATAGCCTGCACATCTTTCTTCACGTACCGCTTTCACATACTTACTGATCACTTCCACATCTGTTCTGGAGTAATCACGGATCTGAATCGGCTGATTTAAAAATTCTTTCAGGCGACCCTGTTTTTCTAATTTTTTGTTGATCTTTTCCCATGCACAGTCTTTATTGGGATCTACTTCACATTTACCGTTCTTCGCACCGCCGCACTGTCCATTGACAAGACTCTTGGAACAGTCAACGATGGGGCAGATTCCACCGGTAATGTTCAGATAACACTGTGCACATGCATCACAGCTCTTCTTGGTAAGAGCCATGCCATGATGACCTGTATAATTCAGAGAATTGGCTGCCGCATAGGTTGGTTTTCCTGACAGTTCTGCAACTGTCTGAATACCAAGACCGCAGGAAATCACAACGACATTTTCCGTACCTTCCGGAATCATGTCCTTCAATTTTCTCTCTGTCTGAACTTTGTTACACACAAAATCGACCTTTGCACTGCCTGTGACTGTTTTTCCCTGCTCAGCAGCGAGTTTCAGAAACTCATCACAGTCCGGCTCGTCAACGGTCTCAAATTCCTTGAAGCATTTGTTACAGGCAATCACGAACAGATGGTCCTTATCGGCCAGTAAGGACACCAGTTCATCATGCTCTTTCAACTTATACTTAGTATAGTTTTCCAATTGCTCACCTTCCTTACGAAATGATTTATAAACATTATCATTATCTGACCTTTCCTTTTTTCATCCTCTGCACTTTACTGAAAAACTGACAAAATCAGACAATCTAAGTTTACGCTTAATTATAATTCAATGATGAAGAATAATTTCCAAACACCATCGTATTATCATTATACATAGGAAAAAGGGCAGAATCAATACAAAAAAAGAACATTCTGCACAATCTATAAAAAGATTGTCACCACCTGTACACAAGTTCACAATCCTTAAACTTAAAAAAATGGCGCAGTTTGTCCATACGCAGAAACCTGGTGCTCGATTCTGGCCAGCATTCGCTGACACGTCCTTCTTAGAATCGCTGTGTATCCTCTCAGAGCGCTTCCTTTATCTCAACCGGAAGTTTGACTCCTACTGAAATATGCTTGTAATTTATCCGCTGCATATAGAAGGGGAAGTATTCTCAACTGAGATAAACTGTCCGTACAGGAAGCTAGATATTTTTCAGCAGGATTCACCTAAAAAAACTGCCAGCAGAATAGAAACCTGCTGGCAATTTTTATAAAAGCTCTTTCTATTTTAGTTTTTAGTGTTCGCCGCACTCATCTGCATGCTCATGTTCATGACAGATTGAACCTGTGGATTCCAATTTCCCACGAAGATAAGCTTCCACAGCTGCTTTTGCATCTCCCTGTGCGCCAAGAATTACTTCTACGTTGCGCTCATTAAAAATATCAACAGCTCCACCGCCCATACCGCCGGAAATAATGGTATTTACACCCATATCCGCAAGAAAATTCGGAAGGAATCCTGGTCTGTGTCCCGGATTTGGAACCGATTCCTCAGAGGTAATCGCACCGTTCTCAGTCTCATAAATCATAAAATTCTCACAATGTCCAAAATGTGCCCAAATCTGATTCCCGTTACAAGATACTGCAATTTTCATAATCGTTACTCTCCTTTATACTTTTCATATTTTTATGATTTCCTCATATATTTCCCGGATTGCCCTGGAAGCAGGACAATCTGTATGGATTACGCTTTCGCCACGGTTCTGTGCTCTTGCCACTTCCTCGTCCAATGGTATTTTCCCCACAAAAAGAAGCCTTTTTTCTTTACAGAAAGAAATAATTTCTTCTGTTTTTTCCGGAGAAATATCATACTTATTGATGCAGACTGCCGCCGGAACGCCAAAGCGATGCACAGTATCCAAAATCCTTTCCATATCAGAAATGCCTGACTGGGATGGTTCTGCCACAATCAATACCATATCCACCCCGCTTATGGAGGCAATTACCGGACAGCCAATACCTGGAGAACCGTCAATAATTGCAAATGCTTCTTCCGAATTTTTTACTAGCTGCTTTTTAACCGCCATCACCAGTTTTCCAGAATTTCCCCTGCCCATTTTCAGTTTTGCGGTAGAAAAAGTAAACTCATTTTTATAGAGCATCAGTTCTCCTGCAATATCGCCCTCCAGATGAATCGCTTTTGTTGGACAGATATACTCGCAGACACCACATCCCTCACAGGAGTATTCTTCTACCAAATACTTTGATTTCAAAAGCTTTATTGCATCAAACCGACAAATTGACGCGCACGCGCCACAAAATGTGCAGCGTGTCTTATCTATTACCGCCTTTTTGGAGCCATAAAACGCTTCCGTTCTAGGTGTGGCGCTCCTACTCTCAACAAGATGCAGATTTGGTGCATCCACATCACAATCTGCAAATGCTTTTACTCCAGAAAGCTCAATCAGGGATGCGGCAACCGTCGTCTTCCCTGTACCACCCTTTCCACTCAGTATCAGAAGTTTCTTCATTTCATCACCTCCAATATCTTCGCATATAGCTGGTCAAAGCTTTCTTTTGCCTTCGCGTTCGTTTCGTATGCAAGATTTCCCACTGCATTCTGCGCTGCAATCGCACGATCAAAAGGAATCTGTCCTAAAACAGGCAGTTGAAGTTTCTCACACAATTCCTGCATTGGATTATCCTGACCATCTGCCTTATTGATCACAACCCCAAATGGTTTCTTTAGTATTTTCACAAGTTCATAAACCATCTGGAAATTATGGACACCAAAAATACTGGGTTCCGCAACAATCACACAATAATCCGCATCCTTGATACTCTCCATTACCGTGCAGGCACTTCCCGGAGGACAGTCAATCACATTATCCTTACATGGTAAATCTTTCAACAGCTCCCGTATGATTGGAACGCCGCTTTCCTCACCCATATTCATAATCCCTGTCCTTACGGTAACAGAACGGTGCTTTCCTGTATGGATCACACCAATTGGATAATCCATTTCTACAATGGCATGATTCGGACATACAATTTTGCAGCCGCCACAAGAGTGGCAAACACCCCGAAACAGCATTGGTTTCTCTTTGATAAATGCCAGCGCATTAAAATGGCAGAAATCGGTACATTTCCGGCAATGATTGCATCGATCCCCTATAATCTGCGGTAATTTCACACAGACATCCCGTGAATGGACTTCCGCAGGTTTAAAGAACAAATGGCCGTTTGGTTCTTCCACATCACAGTCAATATAGGCAGATTTTCCAATCGCAGAAGCAAGATTACAGGAAACAAATGTTTTTCCTGTTCCCCCTTTTCCACTTAAAACTGCTATATTCATTATCTACCTCCACGTCCGTGAAAACCGGAATGAAATTCTGTCAATGCTGCAAGCTTATTGTTTTTCCATAAGTCAAGGTTATGCTTTACAGAACCGAATTCTGCTTTATATAACGCGATCTTCCCTGCCTTAAAAATTTCTGCTGCATTCTGTCCCAACCTTGGAAGGAGCACTGCCTCCACACCTGCATCGATAACCGTCTGTGCCGCTTTAATTCCAGCTCCCCCCTGGGCTGCTGCAGCCGGATTCGCAATATATACTTCTTCCTCTGTATCTGCATCATAAATTAAAAAATACGGAGCACGTCCAAACGTCACACTAATACTGCTGTTAATACTCTTTTCTTCCATAGGAATGGCTATCTTCATAATGAACCTCTTTTCTGTAAGCCTCCGCTTACGAATCATATTTATATGTTTCCCTGAAAACCACCATGAAAATGTGTCAGTTCTTCCAATCCGCCGGCATGAAATTCTTCCAAATCTTTTTCCGCTGTTTTTCCGGCTGACTTATATATTTTCATCCCGGCTGCCATAAACACATCTGCCGCATTCTGCCCACACCGCACAGTAATCAGCACATCCACTCCCTGATCCACCAAAAACTGGGCCACCTGTATTCCGGCTCCTCCCTGAGCTTCTGCTGCCGGATTTTCCATGATCGTTTCGGTATCCTCATTCTGAAAAAGAAAATAAGGCGCTCTCGCTAAAACAATACAGACATCCTTCTTATTTTCATCCAGTGGGATTGCAATCCTCATTTTATCATCTTCCTTTCGCTGTATGCTAATCTGCTTACAATGGTGCTTGAGACATCCTACACATTTGCAGTGATCGCCCCTGCCATCACATACTTTAAAATTTCCGCCCTCGATTTTCAGGGTATATCCGTTCACTAGGGCTTCTGCCATTTTTTTTCTGGCAGAATCATAAATCATCTGCACAGTTGTCCTTGCAATTTGCATGAACTTACTGCATTCTTCCTGCGAAAATCCCTCCTTATCAATCAAGCGAATCGTCTCATACTCATCAACTGACAATAAGATTGCAGACGGATGCAAATTTTCTTTCACCGGGCGAAACTCCTGAATCTCAGGCAGATAACAAACCTTCCTGCATTTGATCGGCCTTGGCATACCATCACCTCTGTCTCTATTATACTCCATTTATGACATATGTCAATAAATCCTTGCATTTTCACTAACAAAATTTAAGTCAAACGCACGTGAGGCTTGACATTGGGTTCTGGTTGCCGTTACTGACACACTCCTCTCAGCATCGCTGTGATTGGTCTCCCTCTGAAGTAAAATAAATTTCCAAAGACAAACTACACACAACAATTTGGGATTCTGCCCTGCCCTATATAATTAACGAGTCGCCTACACACAACGCCCCATACCCCACCATGGGATTGGGATACTCTGTAAACCCTGGTAATGGCTTTGCTCCCCGCCTCAGATAAGCTTTCACCTTTTCTCCATAAAGAAAAGGATCGTTTCCCTTTCCGATTCCCCATTCCATCAAAAGCGCTGCTGCACCACTGACAAAAGGAGCAGCAAAAGAAGTGCCTGTTACTCTGCCGTAACTGCCTCCCGGTACCGGAGCCAGAATTTCCACTCCTGGGGCCACCAGATCCGGTTTCTGCATGGGTAAAAAAGCGCCTCCCCTTCCGGAAAAATCCGCATAGGAATCATTTCTGGAATCGTATGCTCCTACGGAGATGATTCTGGATGCAGTAGAAGGAATGGTCAGCGTATGCGCCGCCTGAGGGAAATAAAATCCCGTATTGGGATTTAAAACGTTTCCCCCTGGAAGCCAAAGCTCATAGGTTCCTTCTTTCACATCCTTTCCCTGAAGAATCAAATTCCATACTCCACTGTCCACATAAGATTTTTTTGGCAAAAAATCAAAGTATATTTCCTGACTGATCTGATAAGGGCCTGGTTTCCCATAATAAATCAGAAGGTCCGTAGCTCCCAGGGAAAATCTCTGAGGCCCCAGTTCCTCGACAAAGGGACCCACCCGCATTCCGGAAGGATGTTCCAGAAAAATCTCTATCTGGTCCGCATAAGACTTCCATAACTGCATATTAAGCGTTGGCTCATATGGACTGACACCAAAGGAAATTCTCTGGCTTTCCCTGTTTGCAAGACTCCCTTCTGTATGAAGATTTCCCGTTCCGTTATTTCCGGTTCCCGTACAAATGACCAGACGTCCCATATTAGAAACCATGTCAATATAAGTTTCAAGAAGGGCATCCCCTCTGTGAGATCCATAATTATTTCCAAAACTCAGATTAATAACCATAGGCTGATTTCGTTCTATTGCCTCCCTGGCCAGATAATCAATCCCCTGAATCAATTCTGTGGTTCTTGGAAAGGAATTCTCTCTTGGAATCCCAAGCTTTACCACGAAAAGTTCACTTTCATATGCAATTCCCCGTTGAACGCCTCCGGAAGCTCTGCCATTTCCCGCCGCAATCCCCAGAACAGAAGTTCCATGACCACTGTAATCCACTTCCGGCACAAGTTTTTTTCCTTCTTCCTCAGACATCCCCAGTGCCTGGTCAATCTGTTCTTTTGTATATTCAGTTCCCATAACATAACCTGCCGGCGTGGTTCCATTTCTGCTCTGATCCCACAGCTTCTGTATCCGGCTGCTTCCATCTTCTCTGCGAAAATCAGGATGCCGATAGTCCACCCCTGAATCTACCACCCCTATCAGAATCCCCTTTCCCGATAATCCTGTTTCTTCATTTTGGACAGAGGAAAGACAGCTTGCCAACCGCGCCTCAAACAATTCAAAGTACAGTCTCTTGGGCTTTTCTATAAATTCCACCTGGGGATTTTGGCTGAAGGCTTCCAGTTCCTCTTCCGGTAAGGTAACTATGGCATAATTTCCCAGAAGAGGCACTATCGTAATCTCCTTTCCCTCAGAGGATGGAATCTTTCCATGATACTTCACGATCAATTCCCATCTTTTGGTTTCTTCATCAAAACCCACGTTCAGATTCTGAGACTTTTTCCGTTCCTCTTCTGAGGCATCTTCTGCAAGGTTTAAAAGATTATCCAGCTTTTGATTATTCATATCCAGTCCCTTTCTCTCTTTATACTGTACTATATGCAGAAGCTTCATTATTAGAAAAAAAGCCCAGAGTCAAAGTCATAAACTTCTGACTTTGGCCCTGGACCTTTTTCTTATTCTTCAAAATAGGAATACTGATTTTTTCCTTTCTTTTTGCTGTTGTACATGGCTTTATCTGCTTTTCCCAGCGCATCTCTGTAGTCAAACTGCTCTCCCTGTACAAAACTGATTCCTACGCTGCAGGTAAAAGCTTCTTTCTTTATCTGGCGAAATTTGCCAAATAACTGGTTCATCCGTTTGTCCATCACTTCTTTATCCGTCACCTGCTTGACAAAAACAAGAAATTCATCTCCTCCCAGACGTCCAATCAAATCCCCTTTTCGGAATGTGTTCTGCAAAATTTCTGTAAAAAACTGCAGGGTTTCGTCCCCCTTCAGATGTCCAAAACGATCGTTGATCCGTTTAAAATCATCCATATCCAAAATCAGCAACGCGCCTTTGGCGTCCTTCTTGCTCTCCATAAAACGGACCACCTCCTGTTCAAAAGCGCTCCGGTTATATACGTTGGTAAGAGGATCACGTTCTGCCGCCCGTTCCTGAGCCAATTCACGCTTTTTCACTGCATCCACATTTTTCAGATACAGCAATGCATAAATGTTCTCTGTAAAACGATCCTGGAATACATGAAGCACCAGCTCCATCCAACAAAGCTTTCCATTTACATAACGCCTGAAAGAATGTTTCTTTGTATGAATCCCTTTTTGGCTCATTTCCTTCATATAAGAAATTTCCAGGTATTTACGATACTGCTCTCTATCCTCAAAATAAACATTTTCCTGAATATGTTTCTGAAACAGTTTACGAAAATCAACCAGATGTTTTTGAAATTCCTTTACGTAGGAAGCCCACAGTCCTCCGGAAAAAGTAAGACACCCGCTTTCCACATCCACCTCTGCAAATGCCACGGTTTCTGAGAGTATTGCCTCATAAAAGTCACTTTTTCGCATGTACTCCAGTTCCATGGCTCTTTCCTGTCCCGCCGGTTCCAGGAAAACAACAATTGTATAGGCGTCCCGTCCCAGATTTCCAAGATGGCAAGTCTTCAGTTTCACCCATTCATATGAGCCCTGTTTGTTCAGGAGCAGTAACTCATAACCGTGTACCTCATTTTTCTTCTGTACATCCTGAAACAGTTCTCGAAATCCTTTCTCAAAATGTGGATGAACAATTTTCTTTTCAATCCAGCATTCGGGGAAATTTCTTTCCTTTTTTTCGCTCCCGGCCATGAGTTTTCGATCTGTATGGAAGTAAATGGTATGTTTTTTTTCATTGAATTCAAACATTTCATTTTTACTTCCGCCTGAAATAAAATTGGGCCGTTCCAAATCACTGATCAGACGATGATATCCCTGGATGCAAACCATTCCATCGCTGTCTTCCACCCGGATTCCCATGGAACGGGCTAGCACCTCCCCCTTCGTGGGATGATTCCAGGTATATTCCATCTGCACGATTTTTCCTGTCTGGATCATGTTTTCCATGGCAAGCTTGATATAGTGATAATAGCCATCATTCACCCTGTTATACCAGTGATAATAACATTCTACCCCTGACAAAGGTTCTGCCAGCCCCAAAACTCTCTGCATCACCTCATCTGCATACATTTCGTATGTTCCTGTTTTTTCATCCAGACGGATAATCCACAGTCCCAGACCTGTGTGATCCAGAATGTCTGCCTGCCAGAAATTCAACAGCTTTTTATCATTTTTCCTGATGGTATCCTCAGAGGATAAATCAAGAACTGTACCCATCTGTGCCAGCTTACCCTGCCAAGGAATCCATTGATCTCCTTTCTTCCGTCCAATCAAAGGCTCCCTGTTTTTACAAAGCTGATGTACATCTTCCGGTGTCCGGGGTTTTGAGAACAAAAAACCCTGAAGGATATCCGGATTCAAAGATCTCAAAACAGTAAGCTCTTCCTCTGTCTCTACCCCTTCACAGCATACAAAAATTCCTCCGCTGTGGGCAAGTTCGATCATATTTCTAAGCAGACGGTAATGATACCCATTATTCTGAATCTCCCTTACAAAAATCCGGTCAATTTTTATCTCGTCAATGTCAATTCCCTTCAGGTAACTAAGGCTGGAATATCCTGTTCCAAAATCATCAATGGCAATCTTAATCCCATACTTTTTCCATTGATAAAAAATCTTATTGTAATACCGATAGTCCTGAAGCTGCATACTCTCTGTAACTTCCAGTGTTACCGCTTCTCCCGGCAGTTTTTCCTCCCGGAGAATTCCAAGAAAGGTTTCTGCTATCTGTTCCTGTCTAAGCTGAATATAAGAAACATTGATATTAATATGAAAATCCGGAAACCACCGTCTCCATTCCACACACTGGCGAACAGCCGTCTGAAACACCCAGGTTCCCACCTGACAGATCAGGCCGCTTTGTTCCAGAAACGGAATAAATTCCCCAGGACTCACAGTTCCTCTGGACGGAGACTCAAAACGAAGAAGCGCCTCTGCGCCATGAATCAGAAAATCCTGATTTCTCATAAGAGGCTGATAGCACAGGTAAAACCCTTTGAAGCCTTCACGAATTCCTGTCTCTATCTCATCCTGAAGCTGAAGCTGCTCCAGATTTTTCTGGTACATTTCCGAGGAAAAAAATACCAGCTTATTTTTTCCTTCTTTCTTTGCCCGATCCAGAGCGTTTTCCACGTACTGATAAATCCGGTCTCTACTCTCTTTTTTTTCTTTTACTGTGAAACATTAACTTCTGGGTAGCTAAAAAAGCGCAGACTCCCCCTATAC
>CALCDJ010000036.1 GCA_937900135.1 uncultured Blautia sp.
AGGCATTCTCCGCCGCCCCGAAACATCCATTACAGGGATCGTCCCCCTCAGCACCATTTCCATTCAAGCCGATCCCCGCCTGATCTTTCACGGATTTTCCAGTCTTTCCATAATGCCTCTCCAGCTTATTCATCAGCGCATTATTCACTGCCCGTCTGGAAAACATTACGGAATCAGACGTCCCGTTTTCTGTACGGCCAGCACCTGGATCTCCATTTTCGCCTTCACTGCCCTGTTCCTCTTTCTGGAACAGGATGTCATCCGCAAAGCCAAGCTCCACAGCCTTATTCGCATCCATCCACGTTTCCGCATCCATCAGATGTGACAGCTTCGCCCTGCTCTGTCCCGTTTTCCGTACATAAGCATTGATGATAGATTCTTTCACCGCATCCAGAAGTTCCATAGCCTTCTTCATCTCCGAATGGTCACCCCACGCAACCGTCGCCGGATTATGGATCATCATCATGCTTACCGGACTCATCCATACCTCAGTTCCGGCCATTGCAATGACAGACGCAGCAGATGCCGCAAGCCCGTCAATCTTCACCGTAACCTTTCCCGGATACTCCGACAGCATGTTAAAAATCTGCGCTGCGGCAACACAGTCCCCTCCCGGACTGTTGATCCACAGGGTAATGTCCCCTGTCCCTGCATTCAGTTCATCCTTAAAAAGAGCCGGCGTGACATCATCGTCAAACCAGCTGTCCTCAGCGATAACTCCGTTCATGAACAGGATTCTTTCCTCAGCTTCCTGTCCGCTTTCCAAATTTACCGCTTTCTTTTTCCAGTTCCAAAACTTCTTCACCAGTATCCTTCCCCTTTCCAGATCCGGCAAAGATACCGGCATCCTGTAATTTTGTCATATTTCCATTGATCAGATACAGATCACCGCCAAGCTCCTCCGGGATCCGGTCCATATTTTCCAGCTCCCGGATGTCATTGGCACTCATCCATCCGTTCTGTCTTGCCGTGGCATAACCGGTCATCCTTGACTGGTAATCACCCCTGAGCAGCCCATCCACATTGAACTTAAAGAAATACTTCTTCTTTTCCTCCGCGGACAGCAGAGCCCTGACCATTGCCTGTTCCCACCGGCTCACCCAGGGATCCAGCGTGTACTTCACAAACTCCAAAGACTGCTGCTCAATGTTGCTGAAACTGGACTTATCCAGATCCCCGACCATATGAGGCGGCACCCTGAAAATCCTGGCAATCTCATCAATCTGAAACTTCCTGGTTTCCAGGAACTGAGCTTCATTCGGTGCAATGGAAATCGGCGTATACTTCATTCCCTCTTCCAGGACAGCAACCTTATTGGCATTGCTGCTTCCCCCGAAAGTGGA
Organism: uncultured Blautia sp.; assembly: GCA_937900135.1. Classification (GTDB taxonomy): domain Bacteria; phylum Bacillota; class Clostridia; order Lachnospirales; family Lachnospiraceae; genus Blautia_A. Next base: position 1,344 of record CALCDJ010000036.1, read on the forward strand.
CTGCCAGCTCTCACGCACCCTGCCCGGATCCTTCAAAGTCCCCGGATGCTCCAGCACTCCTGACGGAGCGGCACCGTTGGCATAAAACTTGCTTCCATACTCCTCCGCAGCAATGGCAAGCCCGATCGCATTCTTCGCCATGGCAATAGGTGAATATCCGACCAGCCCGTCAAATCCAAGCCCCGGAATATGCAGCACATCCGCCGGATGCAGACGCACGATTTTTCCATTTGCTTTCGGATCCGTGCCGGTTCTGCCGTCCACATCATCACCGTCATAAACCAGATACTCATAATAAAGCCTTCCATGCTCATCCCTGTCCACCGTCATCCTGTCAGGCATCAGCGGATAAAGAGCCACAATTTCTCCCTTTCCATTCCGGATAATCTGACTGTACGCATTCCCCCACAAAAGCAGATGCGTCATCAGAGTCTCCCGGAACACAAAAGAAGTCATCTCCGGATTCGGCTCATCATGCAGCAAAAAATAAAGCGGATGATCCACCGCCTTTTCCTTACCGCCATTATCGTTATACCTGTAAAACTGCAATGGCAGACCCGCCACCGCCTCAGAAAGAATCCTCACACAGGAATACACAGCAGTCATCTGCATGGCACTCCTTGCGTTCACTCTCTTCCCGGAAGCCGTACTCCCCATAAAAAATCCATATCCGCTTCCAGCCGTGCTGTTAGAAGGAGCATCCCTTCCCCGAAATAAATTACTGAAAAATCCCATACAGCCTCCTTAAAATACCAACAATCCTCTCTCATCGTAAACGCTGCCACTCTGCCCTTCCTGACGTATACATCTATCAAGCGCCATAATTGCGGCAACAATGCCATCTATCTTCTCCTTAGATTTAGCTTTGGTTACTTTAATATTGCCAGCAGGATCTGTGTCAATAACAACGTTACCTGCCATCCATCTAAGCACTGGATTCCCACCGTGAATAATTCTTCCCTCCATCAGTAAGCGATAGAATTCTTTCGTCGGAGCTGACATTGAAGAAAATCCCTGACCAAAAGGAACAATGGTAAAACCTTCGCCCTCCAAATTTTGAATCATCTGAGTCGCATTCCATCTATCCACCGCAATCTCTAAAATATGATACTTCTCTGATAAGTCCATAATGAACTTCTCGATGAAATCATAATGAATCACATTTCCCTCGGTGGACATGATGTAACCCTGCTTCTCCCAGATATCATATGGAACAGAATTAGCTTTCACTCTTCTTGGTATGGTTTCCTCCGGAATCCAAAAATATGGCAAAAGTACATACTTTTCCTCTTCATCTCTTGGTGGAAATATCAGTACCAGTGCCGTAATATCTCCGGTACTGGATAAGTCCAGGCCCGCATAGCAATCTCTACCAGCAAGTGCGTCCATATCAATCGGCTCATTGCCTCTCATATAAATCGCATCAGGAATCCATGCAACGGTCGAACTGACCCACATATTGCATCGAAGCCATTTGAATGTGATTTCATCAGCCGGATTCTGCTTTGCTTCCCTGTATGCATCCCTCAACCTTTCAATATCAACGGTATATCCAAGAGAAGGATTAACCTTGTACCAGTTTGCCTCATCTTCCCAATCCTCATCGTCCTTAAGTCCATAGACTACAGGATAAAAAGTCGGGTCCACACGTCTGCCTTCCAGAATATCCACCGCCTTCGTATGAAGTTCATATGCAATAGAATGTCTGTCATTGCCTGCAGTCGTGATAATAAAGTGAAGCGGATTCTGTCTTGCATCCGACGAACCCTTGGTAAGTACATCGTATAACTGCCGATTTGGCTGAGTATGGATTTCGTCAAATACTAATCCACTCACCGAAAATCCATGTTTACCGCCAACCTCAGCTGACAGCACCTGATAATATCCGGCATTACTGTAATTCACAATACGCTTAGTGGCTCCCATCAGCTTGCTTCTTTTCATCAGAGCCGGTGCCATCTCTACCATCTGTTTTGCCACATCAAATACGATGGATGCCTGCTGTCTGTCAGCCGCTGCACCATACACTTCTGCGGAAGGCTCATTGTCCGCATACAATAAATAAAGAGCGACTGCTGCTGCTAATTCGCTCTTACCTACTTTCTTACATATCTCCACAAATGCAGTGCGGAACTGCCTGTTCCCATCAGGTTTTACAATCCCGAATATATCTCTTATCAATTGCTCCTGCCACGGTAATAGCCAGAATGGTGTTCCTGCCCATTTACCTTTGGTGTGACAAAGATTCTCAATAAAGGTCACTGCCCTGTCTGCTTTCTTCTTATCATAATGTGAAGTCGGAAGCATGAACTGGGAAGGTTTATAATTCTTAAGCTTCGGATATCCCTTTGGTCTTGGTTCCTTTGCCATTAGAAATCACCCCCAAGCAATGCCTCCATCTCATCTTCCAACTCCTTACCCTTTGCACTACCAGCCACAATACGTGACCTGGATGAAGGCGTAAGTCCAAACTCGGATGCCGCCTGCAGCATCAGCTTCTGATTGGTATTTGCAATACCAACCCAAGGTGTCTGCTGCTGATATCCTTTATCCGTTTCAAAGGTCGACCCCTCAGAATCTATATGCTCCTGCGCTTCCTTCCATCTGGCATAAGACTGGCAGTATGCAGCAAATGCCGCCATATCCACTTCCGTAAGAACGCCCATCTGATTCATCAAATCAGCTAAAC
>CALCDJ010000037.1 GCA_937900135.1 uncultured Blautia sp.
TTTCATAACGTTTTGTGCCTGAGCGAAGCGAAAGGAATGGATATAAAAATGAAAATAAAAAAAATCAGTGCATGGATTCTGGCCGGAACGTTGACTTTTACAGCGCCGGCATTGGCATATGCTGGAACAGAGGATTCGGAAACGATTCTTTTTGAAAATCAGATTGATTCTCTTTTGGATAATCCGGATCAGGTAGCAGATATTTTGATTTACGTAAAAGAAACCATTGATCAGCAGAATATTTCAGATGATCAGATTCTGGAAGCCATTCATCTGGCAGAAGACAATCTGGGAATTGATCTTTCCGAAAAAGAAGAAGAGTCTGTTCTTCGGATTGCAAAAAAGATTCAGGATATGGATGTAGATGAGGAGGAACTTCGGGAACAGGTAACCAGGGTTTATGAAAAAATGGATGAACTTGGCATTGGAAAAGAAGAAGTGAAGAGTTTCCTGGAAAAAGCAGTAGATTTTGTGAAAGGACTTCTTGGAGAATAAGAAAACAGTTTATTCAAACTGCACAACATTAATGAAGTAACGCGAGAAAACAAATGTGGTAAATTTATAAAAAAAGATTTAAAACAGAGAAAAAATTGTGCAAAAAAACCAATATTTTACTTTTCGTTCATAAAAAATTCATAATTAGCTGTTATGATAAGTACAGTTCGAAAGAACAGCACAAAAGACGTTGTAATGAGATTCATTACACATAAATTTTTTCATAATAATTGCCCCGGTAAACCACTGCCGGGGCACTCCTCGTATTTGGGGGTAATTCAGGTAGGTCTTTCCCCATATTTCTGTATTTCGTTATTCAGTTCCTGCATTTTTTCATCCAGATCTGCAATGTATTTGGCGCATTGCTTCAGTTCTTTTGTAATATATTCCGGTCCATTTCCTTCAAATTTGTAATGCATCTTGTGTTCCAGAGTGGCCCAGAAATCCTGGGCAACGGTACGAATCTGAATTTCTACCTTGGTTTCGACAACGCTGTCAGAGAGAAATACCGGCACAGAAACCAACATATGATAACTGCGATATCCGCTTTCTTTTGGATTTTTCATATAATCCTTGATAGTAAGGATGGTAAGATCTGTCTGTCTTGAAATCATATCGGCAATGAGGTAGAGGTCCGAAGTAAAAGAACAGGTAACGCGGATACCGGCAATATCATTGACATAACGTACCATATTTTCGATGCTGGACTCATATCCGTGGCGTTTTAATTTTTTTACAATACTTTCCGGAGTTTTAATCCGGGACTTGACATGTTCAATGGGATTATATTTATGGCGTTGTTGAAATTCATCGTTTAATATATCAATTTTTGTATTAATCTGTTTTAGGGCAGACCGATATAAAAAAATTACAGTCTCCCAGTCATGGATTTCTTTAAAATCGCGAAGTGGCACAGCCCGTTGACTCATATGTTTCATCCTCTTTCTTTCTAAAATGAACAAGAAACCAACAAAAGCTGCCTGAAACAGGAGCTTGGTTCTTATAGAATTATAACATAAAAATCCAAAAGAATAACATAAAAATAGTGATTTTGTAAAAAGAACTGTTTTTCACATGGAATATTTCGTGAATCAGATATTTATTGTTCGCACAATCCGGGTATGTTATAATGACAGTAAGTGAATCGAATACAGACAGAAAGAAGGAGAAAGAAATTATGGCTGAATCCATGAAAGATTATGAAGCAGAATTAGAGGCTTCCTTCCAGACAATTGAAGAGGGAGATATTTTAACAGGAACTGTGATTAGTGTAGATGAAAAAGAAGTGATCCTTGATCTGAAATATTATGCAGAGGGAATTATTCCTGCAGGGGATTACAGCAGAGAGCCAGGTTTTAATTTAAAGGAAGAGGTACATGTGGGAGATGAGGTATCTGCCACAGTGGTGAGAAAAGATGATGGACATGGAAATATCCTTCTCTCCAGAACAGAAGCCAATGATGTTCTGGCATGGGATAAATTAGAAGAGCTGAAGGAATCCGGCGAGATTCTGGATGTGGTAGTTAAGGGTGTTGTGAATGGCGGTGTCATTGCTTATGTAGAAGGCGTACGTGGTTTTATCCCGGCATCCAAGCTGGCTTTGACTTATGTAGAAGATACCAATGAATATCTGAATCAGTCCATTCAGGTTCAGGTTCTGGATGTAGATAAAGAGAAAGAAAGACTGATTCTTTCTGCAAAAGAAATTTTAAGAGAAAAGGCAGAGGAAGAGAGAAAGACAAAAATTTCCAATATTGCTCCAGGGCTTGTGACAGAAGGTGTGGTAGAAAGCCTGCAGCCGTATGGCGCATTTGTGGATCTTGGAAATGGTCTGTCCGGACTGGTGCATATTTCCCAGATTTGTGAAAAACGTATAAAAAAACCATCAGAAGTGCTTACCGTAGGCGAAAAGGTAAAAGTAAAGGTAACTGCAGTTAAAGATGGAAAACTGAGTTTAAGTATCAAAGAAGCATCTGATATGATGGCAAGGGAAATTGAGGAAGAAGTCATTGAACTTCCTGATTCCAAAGAACAGGCAACGACCTCTCTTGGTTCCCTATTTGCAAATATAAAACTGGATTAAACGAAGAAAAGGACGGAACGCAGATGAAAAACCAGGAAAAGATATTTGTGATCGGACATAAGAATCCGGATACAGATTCCATCTGTTCCGCGATTGCTTATGCAGATATAAAAAACAGAACCACACAGGATAAGCGGTTTATCGCAAAAAGAGCGGGACAGATCAATGAGGAAACACAGTATGTTCTGAATCGATTCGAGGTACAGCCACCGGGATATCTGAGTAACATTGGTACACAGGTAAAGGATATGGATATCCGGATCAGTCCGGAAGCGGATAAAAGTATGTCTCTGAAAAATGCCTGGGATATTATGCAGGAAAACAGCATTGTTTCTCTGCCTATCCGGGATAAAAATGGAATGCTGGAGGGTTTGATCACCATCGGCGATATTGCCAAGACGTATATGGATACCACAGACAGCTTCCTCCTTTCAAGGGCCAGGACACAATATAAACGGATTGCGGAGACCATAGATGGTATTGTGGTGGAAGGAAACGAACACGGGTATTTCATCGAAGGTAAGGTTTTGGTGGGAACCGCCAATCCGGAAATGCTGAAAGAATACATTGAAGAAAATGATATGCTTATTATGGGTGACCGGGAAGAGGATCACCTTCAGGCAATTTCTCAGAATGTAAGCTGTATCATAGTGGGAATGGGAATCGAGGTATCAGAACGGGTCATTTCTCTGGCTCATGAACGGGATATTATCATTATCATGTCACCCTATGATACCTTTACCATTGCCCGTTTGATCAATCAGAGTATTCCGGTGAAATATATCATGAAAACAGATAATCTGGTAACCTTCCATACAGAGGATTTCACAGATGATATCCAGGATGTCATGATTAAACATCGTCATCGGGCGTTCCCGGTGGTAAATAAACGGGGAAAATGCGTTGGTACCATATCCAGGCGTAATTTTCTGGATATGCATAAGAAAAAAGTGATCCTGGTGGATCATAACGAAAAAGATCAGGCAGTGGATAACATTGAAAAAGCGGATATTCTGGAGATTATTGACCATCATAAACTGGGATCTCTGGAAACTATGAAGCCGATTTCTTTCCGTAACCAGCCGGTGGGATGTACGGCAACGATTATGTATCAGATTTATGGAGAACAGAAACTGGAAATTTCACCGAAAATTGCCGGGATTCTTTGTGCTGCCATTATTTCGGATACATTGATGTTTCGTTCTCCTACCTGTACGCTTCAGGACAAGATGGCGGCAGGCGCGCTGGCATTGATTGCAGATATTGACATTGAAGAATTTGCAAAAGAAATGTTTAAGGCGGGAAGTAATCTTAAGGATAAATCTCCGGAAGAAATTTTTTATCAGGATTACAAGAAATTTATTGCAGAAGGAAATATTACCTTTGGTGTGGGTCAGATCAGTTCTATGGATACGGAAGAACTGAAGATGATCAAAGAACGTCTGATTCCATTTATGGTCAGCGAATATGGACGCCATGGTGTGACAAGAGTTTACTTTATGCTTACCAACATTATTGAGGAATCCACAGAGCTTCTCTTCTATGGAGACGGCAGCGAAGAAATGGCAAAGATGGCCTTTGATATTGAACCAAAGGAAGGAACCTTTATCCTGAAGGGTGTGGTTTCCCGTAAGAAACAGCTGATTCCAAGTCTCATGGAAGCAGCACAGCTGATTCAGAGCGATTATTCCTGACAGATGGGAGAGACAAGAAAAATGGCGAAACAGACATGGAAACCGGGAAATATGGTCTATCCTCTTCCCGCAGTTCTGGTAAGTGTGGCTGATAAAAATGGAAAAGACAATCTGATTACAGTGGCTTGGGTGGGAACTGTTTGTACCAACCCGCCCATGGTCTCTATTTCTGTGCGTCCGGAACGCTATTCCTATCAGATGCTCCGGGAGAGCGGAGAATTTGTGATTAACCTTACCACAGAGGCCCTTGCCTTTGCCACCGATTACTGCGGTGTGCGTTCCGGCAGGGATGTAGATAAATTTCAGGTGACAGGATTGACCAGGGAAAAGGCAGATTTTGTAAAGGCTCCTATGGTTGCAGAGTCTCCGGTATCAATCGAATGCAGAGTGAAGGAAGTCCTGGAACTGGGATCTCATCATATGTTCCTGGCAGATGTTCTTGCGGTTCATGCAGAGGAAGCATACATAGATGAGAAAAACAAATTTCAGCTGAATCAGGCCAAGCCGCTGGTATATTCCCACGGAGAATATCTTGGAGTGGGAAAAAAGCTGGGGACTTTTGGATACAGCATCCGCAAAAAGAAGAAAAAGCGCTGAACTGCGCAGGGATTGCGATACTTGACAACATATGCTAAAATGAAAAAACGTGGAGGAAATATGAATAACATTACATTAATCGGAATGCCTGGTGCAGGCAAAAGTACGTTAGGTGTTGTTCTTGCCAAGGTATTGGGCTATCAATTTCTGGATGCGGATCTTCTGATTCAAAAGCAGGAAAAACGAAGACTTCATCAGATTATCAGCGAAGAAGGAATTGAAGGCTTTAAAGCAATCGAAAACAGAGTGAATGCTTCAATTGAGGCGGAGAATACAGTAATTGCCACAGGAGGAAGCGTGGTATACTGTGAGGAAGCCATGGAGCATTTGAAAGAGATTGGTAAAGTTGTTTATTTGAAATTATCTCTGGAAGCACTGTCCAGACGTCTTGGAAATTTAAAGGGACGAGGTGTTGTTTTGAAGGAAGGACAGACGCTGAAAAGCTTATACGAAGAGAGAATTCCATTGTACGAAAAGTATGCAGATCTTGTAGTAGATGAAGAAGGGAAAGATTTGGAAGCAAGTCTGCAGGCGGTTTTGGAAACACTATAAGGAGTAAAAAAGTAACTGTTGGAAACCGGGCTGAATATAATTTTTATTTACAAATGGGAAATATATGCTATAATATGACATTGAATCTTTTTAACCGTTGTGTAATTAGAAATTTATAACGGGGAAAGATCCCTGTTTTCTCATATTCTCTCCGGTCAGAGGAGTGAAAATAATCATAGAGGTGTGTTATGGAACAGTATATTATCAAAGGTGGAAATCCGCTTGTTGGTGAAGTAGAAATCGGGGGAGCGAAGAATGCTGCGCTTCCTATTCTGGCAGCAGCCATTATGACGGATGAAACCGTTCTTTTAGAAAACCTGCCTGACGTGAAAGATATCAATGTATTATTAGAGGCAATCGCCGGTATTGGTGCACAGGTGGAACGGATTAATAAATCCACTGTCAAGATCAACGGATCTACCATCGGTGAGATCAGTGTAGACTATGAATACATTAAAAAGATCAGAGCATCCTATTATCTTCTTGGAGCACTTCTGGGGAAATATAAACATGCAGAAGTTCCTCTTCCGGGAGGATGTAATATCGGCAGCCGTCCCATTGACCAGCATCTGAAGGGATTCCGCGCACTGGGCGCTAAGGTGGATATTCTTCACGGCGCAATTGTGGCGAAGGCAGATAACCTTCATGGAAGTCATATTTTCCTGGATGTGGTATCTGTAGGCGCTACCATTAATATCATGATGGCAGCATCTCTTGCTCCAGGACGTACCACTATAGAAAATGCAGCGAGAGAGCCTCATATCGTCGATGTGGCCAACTTCCTGAACAGTATGGGAGCCAACATTAAGGGCGCTGGAACAGACGTGATCCGTATTAAAGGCGTAGAGAAACTTCATCGTACAGAATATTCTATTATTCCGGATCAGATTGAAGCAGGAACCTTTATGTTTGCAGCAGCTGCTACCGGCGGAGATGTAACAGTCAAGAATGTAATTCCCAAGCATCTGGAAGCAACCACTGCTAAACTGGAAGAAATTGGTTGTGAAGTGGAGGAATTTGATGATGCGGTTCGAGTAAGAGCCACCAAGAAACTTCACAGAACCCATGTAAAGACACTTCCATATCCTGGATATCCTACGGATATGCAGCCGCAGATTGCAGTTACATTGGCTGTGGCAGAGGGAACCAGTATTGTAACAGAGAGTATTTTTGAAAACCGTTTCAAATATGCAGATGAACTTTCCAGAATGGGAGCTAACATTAAGGTGGAAGGAAATTCTGCGATTATTGACGGCGTAGAAAAACTTACAGGAGCCAGGGTGAGCGCACCGGATCTTCGTGCAGGGGCAGCACTGGTAATTGCAGGACTTGCAGCAGAAGGTGTGACCATCGTGGATGATATTGTATATATTCAGCGTGGATACGAAAACTTTGAAGAAAAGCTGAGAAGCTTAGGCGCAGAAATTGAGAAGGTGTCCAGCGAGAAGGAAATTCAGAAATTCCGTCTTCGTGTAGGCTGAAAAAAATACTTGACAATCATCCCTTTAAGGTATAATGTATCACTTGCAACAACTTCATAAAAAATGGCCTTTTATTCAGAGTGGTGGAGATACAAAGGATCAATGAAGCCACGGCAACCCCTTGTACAAGGAAGGTGCCAACCTGAGCGAGTAATCGAACAATAAGAGGATTGTGATAGAAATTCTGAACAGTCCGATTATTTCGGGCTGTTTTTTTACTTTTAATAAGAGAAAGGAAATGTACAAATGGAAAAAATTTTATTTACTTCCGAATCTGTAACTGAAGGACATCCAGATAAAATGTGTGACGCCATTTCTGACGCCATTCTTGATGCGCTTATGGAGCAGGACCCAATGAGCCGTGTTGCCTGTGAGACTGCAACTACCACTGGTCTGGTATTGGTTATGGGTGAAATTACCACCAATGCTTATGTAGATATTCAGAAAATCGTAAGAGATACCGTAAGAGAGATTGGTTATACCCGTGGAAAATATGGCTTCGATGCAGATACCTGTGGTGTGATCACAGCGATCGATGAACAGTCCAGTGATATTGCGCTTGGCGTAGACAAGGCTCTGGAAGCCAAAATGGGCGAGGATGAGATCGATGCCATTGGCGCAGGAGATCAGGGTATGATGTTTGGTTATGCTTCCAATGAAACGGAAGAGTATATGCCATATGCCATCAACATGGCGCATAAGCTTGCTCGTCAGCTCACAAAAGTTCGTAAAGATGGAACTTTAAGTTATTTAAGACCAGACGGAAAAACACAGGTAACAGTAGAATACAGCGAGGACGGAAAACCGGCTCGTATCGATGCAGTGGTATGTTCTACACAGCATGATCCTGATGTTACGCAGGAGCAGATTCATGAAGACATCAAAAAATATGTATTTGATGCGATCATTCCGGCAGATATGGTAGATGAAAACACAAAATATTTTATCAATCCGACTGGACGTTTTGTAATCGGCGGACCTCACGGAGACAGCGGACTCACCGGACGTAAGATTATCGTAGACAGCTACGGCGGATATGGCCGGCACGGCGGCGGCGCGTTCTCCGGAAAGGACTGTACCAAGGTTGACCGTTCTGCTGCATATGCAGCACGTTATGTTGCAAAAAATATTGTAGCAGCAGGTCTTGCTGATAAATGTGAGATTCAGCTTTCTTATGCCATCGGCGTAGCGAAGCCAACCTCCATCAATGTAGAAACCTTTGGAACCGGTAAGCTTTCTGAGACAAAATTGGTAGAGATCATCAGAGAAAACTTTGATTTAAGACCGGCAGGAATTATTAAGATGCTGGATCTTCGTCGCCCGATCTACAAACAGACTTCCGCATATGGACACTTTGGAAGAACAGATGTGGAGCTTCCATGGGAAAAACTGGATAAAGTAGACGACCTGAAAAAATATCTGTAATCGATTTTTGGAAGGATTTATACCGCCGGCAGATGAAAAGAGAACTTCTTCTCATCTGTCCAGGCGGTTCTTTTTTTGTACAGAATTTTCATGACATTCCTTTTTTATAGAAAATTAAGAAATAAGAAAAACAGAGTATGATATAATGTTTCTAGAAAATTTTTTCAAAAAAATAAAAATAAAGGATGTAGATGTTTCATGAAATTAAAGACAAGAATTATCGTAGGTTTTGTCATGATCATCCTTGTCCCTCTTCTATTGTTTGCGGCCACCTTGTACGGATTTGGGCAGTCACAGGCACGACAGATGAAGAATCAGGTGGAGGCCGGAGAAGTGGTGTATGATATTGCAATCACCGAATCGGCCAACAGTCAGGCGCGGGTTCAGCTGATGACCAAGGATTTGTTGTTTTCTGCATTTATCATTCTGATTTTTACTGCATTGGCGGTAGGTCTCTGGATTTACAGAAGTATTGCCACACCTTTGGTAAAACTGAAAAAAGCCACGCAGAATATTAAAGAGGGAAATCTGGATTTTGTCCTGGATGTAGAAGGGGAGGACGAATTCTCAGAACTTTGCCAGGATTTTGAGGAGATGCGGCGAAGGCTGAAGGAATCTGCAGAGGAGAAAGTATTGCTGGATAAAGAAAACAAAGAATTGATCAGTAATATTTCTCATGATCTGAAAACCCCCATTACTGCGGTGAAGGGTTATGTAGAGGGGATTATGGATGGCGTGGCAGATACGAAAGAGAAGATGGACCGGTATGTTCGGACTATATATAATAAGACCAATGAAATGGATCATCTGATCAATGAACTGACCTTTTATTCCAAAATTGATACCAACCGTATTCCTTATACATTCAGCAAGTTGAATGTAGACGACTACTTCAGCGATTGCGCAGAAGAAATCGGACTGGAACTGGAAACCAGAGGCATTGAGCTGTTCTACGCAAATTACGTGGATAAAAATGTGCTGGTAATTGCAGACGGAGAGCAGATTCGCCGTGTGATCCATAATCTTATTGGCAATGCCATTAAATATATGGACAAGAGCAAAGGCATTATTCAGATCCGTGTAAAGGATGTGGGAGATTTTATCCAGGTGGAAGTAGAGGATAATGGTAAGGGAATCGCATCGAAGGATCTGGCATATATTTTTGATCGTTTTTACCGGACAGATGTTTCCCGCAATTCCTCCAAGGGAGGCAGCGGAATTGGTCTTTCCATTGTAAAAAAGATTCTGGAGGATCATGGCGGTAAGGTATGGGCCACAAGTCGGGAAGAAATCGGAACTATTATGTATTTTGTACTTAGAAAATATCAGGAGGTACCAATGAAATGAGTAGAATATTGATCGTAGAAGACGAAGAAGCGATTGCAGATCTGGAGAAGGATTATCTGGAACTTTCCGGGTTTGAGGTGGAGATTGCCAATAGAGGAGATTTGGGGCTGACGAAGGCATTGAATGAGGATTTTGATCTGATCATTTTGGATCTGATGCTTCCGGAGGTGGATGGATTTGATATTTGCCGTCAGGTGCGTCAGGAAAAAAACACCCCTATTATCATGGTATCTGCCAAGAAGGATGATATTGACAAGATCAGAGGTTTAGGGCTTGGGGCAGATGATTATATGACAAAACCCTTTAGTCCCAGTGAACTGGTTGCCCGTGTTAAGGCGCATCTGGAACGTTATAATCGTCTGATTGGTTCTAATGTGGTTAAAAATGACATTGTAGAGATCAGAGGCATTAAGATTGATAAAACTGCCCGCCGTGTGTGGGTCAACGGAGAAGAAACGAATTTTACCAGCAAGGAGTATGATCTTCTGACCTTCCTTGCGGAAAATCCCAATCGGGTATTTACCAAGGAAGAACTTTTCCGGGAAATCTGGGATATGGAATCTGTGGGGGATATTGCCACAGTGACTGTGCATATCAAGAAAATTCGCGAAAAAATCGAATTTAATACTGCAAAACCGCAGTATATCGAAACGATTTGGGGCGTGGGCTACCGGTTTAAGGTATAAAGAATGGAAAAATTATATAAAAAATTAGAGGATTACAGCCAGAAGGATTATTATCCCTTTCATATGCCTGGTCATAAGCGGAATCTCTTTTCCGTAGATGGGAGCTTTCCTTTTGAGAGGGATATCACAGAGATAGACGGATTTGATAATCTGCATCATGCAACCGGCATTCTTCGGGATGCCCAGGAGGCTGCTGCCCGTCTGTATGGCTCAAAAGAATGTTTTTATAGTGTAAATGGAAGTACAGCAGCTCTTCTGGCAGCGATTTCTGCAACAGTAAAGCGGGGAGGACGTCTGTTGGTGGCAAGAAACTGCCATAAGGCAGTATATCATGGGATGTATCTCAGAGAAATTGACCCGGTTTATATTTATCCACACATCCAGTATGAATGGGGGATAAATGGAGGAATTACGCCTTCCCGTGTGGAAAGATCCCTGGAAGAGAATGCAGACATACAGGGAATCCTGATCACTTCTCCTACTTATGACGGCGTGGTATCTGATGTACGGGCAATCGCAGAGATCGCGCATAGATATGGGATTCCCATGATCGTGGATGAAGCGCATGGAGCTCATTTTAGATTTTCTGAGTATTTTCCTGTATCCGCAGGAGAGCTGGGGGCAGACCTGGTGATCCAGAGTCTTCATAAAACCTTGCCATCTATGACCCAGACAGCGCTTCTTCACCGGTATAGTGATCGTGTGGATTCGGAATTGCTGAAGCGTTTTATGGGAATATATCAGAGCAGCAGTCCCTCCTATATTCTGATGGCCAGCATGGACGCCTGTGTGGATCGGATGGAGAGAGAGGGCGCAGCCATGTTTGATGCATTTACCCAAAGGCTTGAAAGAACAAGAACACAGCTTATGGGATGTCATAAAATCAGATTGGCGTCAGAGGAGTTGGTGGGGACAGCAGGGATTTACGATTATGACCGTTCCAAGCTGATTTTTTCTACCAGAAACACCACAATGAATGGGCAGCAGCTTCACACCATTCTGAGAGAAAAATATCATCTGGAAATGGAAATGGAATCTGAAGATTATATTCTGGCCATGGCAACTGTGGCGGACACAGAAGAAGGTCTTCTTCGTCTGGAAGAAGCAATCCGGGAGATTGACCGGGAAGAAGAAAAAAAGAAAACAGAAAACAGCACGAAGGAGTTTTTCAGAGAAAATTCCCCCTGTATGGTGATGAAACAAATGATGCGGATTTCCGATGCTTTGGAAGCACCAGTGAAACGATTGGCAATGGAAGAAAGCGTGGGAAAAACATCCGCAGAATTTGTGTATCTTTATCCGCCGGGGATTCCTATTCTGGTTCCAGGAGAACAGATCACTGGACATTTTGTCCGGAATGTGAGAAGATACATGGAACAGGGCCTGGAATTGCAGGGGCTCAGTGACTATACAGGAAAAACCATCTGCACAGTAGCCTGAGTATTACTTTTTTGACGAAGTGCGGAGAATCCTGGACATAAGGAGTATGAAACACAAAGTCATGGGAAAGATTTTTTATATCATGGGAAAAAGCGCCTCCGGAAAGGATAAAATTTATTCCAGACTGGCTGGCAAACAGGAACTTCATTTAAATAAATTGATTTTATATACCACCCGTCCAATCCGCGAGGGAGAAAAAGAAGGAAGACAATATCATTTTACGGATGAAAAGAAATTAAAAGAATTCCGGAGAGCAGGGAAACTCATAGAGTCCCGGTCTTACCATACTGTTCATGGAATCTGGACGTATTTTACGGCAGATGACGGACAGATTGATCTGGAAACTTCAGATTACCTGGGAATCGGTACACTGGAATCTTTTGAAAAACTGAAAAAATATTACGGAGAAAGAAGAGTGATTCCTGTCTATATCGAAGTAGAAAACGGCGAGCGTCTTACAAGAGCGCTTGCCAGAGAAAAGGAGCAGGTATCTCCTAAGTATGCGGAAATGTGCAGACGTTTTCTGGCAGATGAGGCAGACTTTTCGCAGGAGAATATTTTGAAAGCGGGAATCTGGAAAAAATTTGAAAATATAGATCTGGATGTGTGTGTGGATGAAATCGTAGAGTATATTAAGGCGATTCAGCAGTAAACAGAAAGTAAGTTACTGATAAGAACTGCTTTGCCTGCCTTTAAATTTATGCTATAATGAAGTGAAAAAGAAATGTGGGAAGAGTGAGGTGATTCTTAATGGTTAGTTTTAACAACATTATTGGACATGAAGAAATAATCAGTCATTTAACAAATGCAATCAGGACAGGAAAGGTATCACATTCTTATATTTTTACAGGGGAACCTGGTTCCGGCAAGAAACTTCTTGCAAATACCTTTGCCATGACGCTTCAGTGTGAGGCTGGGACCACAGAACCTTGTCAGCATTGTGATTCCTGTAAAAAGGCAATTGGTAAGAATCATCCGGATATTATTATGGTGACACATGAGAAGCCGGGAAGTATCAGCATTGATGAGATTCGGGAACAGGTAATACATGACGTTGCCATTAAGCCATATTGCAGTCCCCATAAGATTTATATTATTGCGGATGCAGATATGATGACCCCACAGGCTCAGAATGCACTTCTGAAGACCATAGAGGAGCCGCCGGAATACGCGGTGATTCTGCTTTTGACTTCCAATGTGGACGGACTCCTGCCCACCATTCAGTCCAGATGTGTGCGTTTGGATCTGAAGGTAGTAGATGACAGCCTGGTAAAAGCATATTTGATGAACCAGCTTCATGTACCGGATTATCAGGCAGAGATCGATACCTCTTTTGCGCAGGGAAGTATTGGAAAGGCCAAGGAAGCTGCTACTTCTGAGGAATTTGCCAACATCACACAGAATGCATTGAAGATTTTGAAATATGCGGACAGTATGGAGGTTTATGAACTGGCAGATGCCATTAAAGACCTTTCTGCCGAGAAACAGAATATCCATGACTATCTGAACCTGTTTCAATTCTGGTTCAGGGATGTTCTGATGTTTAAAGCTACCAGGGAAATTGACAACCTGGTATTCAAACAGGAAATTAACTTTATCAAGGAACAGGCCAGCGAGCGTTCATACGAAAATCTGGAAAAAATTCTGGAGGCTCTGGAGAAGACCAAGGTGCGGCTCCGCGCCAACGTTAACTTTGAACTTGCGTTGGAGCTTTTGTTCCTGACAATCAGGGAGAAATAGAATGACAAAAGTAGTAGGCGTTAGATTTCGAAACGTAGGTAAGATTTATTATTTTAACCCCAAGGGCTACAGCATGAAGGTGGGAGACCATGTGATTGTAGAGACTGCCAGAGGGATTGAATACGGAAAGGTGGTATTAGGTCCCAAGGAAGTTCCGGAGGATGAGGTGGTGCACCCACTGAAAGAAGTGCTTCGGGTAGCTACCATGGAGGATCAGGAGAAGGAAGAACAGAATCGTGTCAGAGAAAAGGAAGCATTCAAAATCTGTCAGAAGAAAATCCGGGAACATGGTCTTGAGATGAAACTCATTGATGCGGAATATACCTTTGACAACAATAAGGTGCTGTTTTATTTTACTGCAGACGGAAGAATTGATTTCCGTCAGTTAGTGAAGGATCTGGCAGCTATTTTTAAAACAAGAATTGAACTTCGTCAGATTGGTGTGAGAGATGAGACAAAGATCTTAGGAGGAATTGGAATCTGCGGAAGATGTCTCTGCTGCCATACCTATCTTTCTGAATTTGCTCCGGTTTCTATTAAGATGGCCAAGGAGCAGAATCTTTCTCTGAATCAGACCAAGATATCCGGCGTCTGCGGAAGACTGATGTGTTGTCTGAAAAATGAGCAGGAAACGTATGAGGAACTGAACAAGAAACTTCCGGGACTGGGAGATACGGTGACCACACCGGATGGATTGCAGGGTACGGTACAGAGTGTGAATGTGCTGCGCCAGAGGGTGAAGGTTATTGTGGAAGTCAATGACGAAAAGGAAATCCAGGAATATCCAGTCAGTGAACTGAAATTCCGTCCACGGAAGAAAAAGGTAAAGGTTTCCGAGCAGGAAATGAAAGAGCTGGAAGCCCTTGAGGATAAAAATTAAATGAAAGAACAAATGGTAAAACCCAACGAGCGGGTGGATGACCTGCAGAATGGATGTTATGTGATCCAGGATCCGGAAAAATTCTGTTTCGGAATGGATGCGGTTCTTTTGTCTGGATTTGCCAGGATAAAAAAAGGGGAGCAGGTGCTGGACATGGGAACCGGAACCGGTATCATACCGATCCTTCTGAAATCAAAGACAGAGGGAGAGCATTTTACCGGTCTGGAAATACAGGAGGAATGTGCGGATATGGCAGGCCGGAGCGTTTCCTACAACGGTTTTCAATCCAGCATTTCCATTGTTCAGGGTGATATTAAGGAAGCTGCCGGGATTTTTGGGGCAGCTTCTTTTCATGTGGTTACCTGTAATCCCCCTTATATGATTGGAGAGCATGGGCTGAAGAACCCTCATATGCCAAAAGCGATTGCGCGACATGAGGTACTCTGTACTTTGGAGGATGTGGTAAGCCAGGCAGCGAAGGTGCTGAAGGACAGAGGTCGGTTTTATATGGTACACCGGCCTTTTCGTCTTGCAGAAATTATGAACATACTGACAAAGTACAAACTGGAACCCAAAAGAATGCAGTTGGTACATCCATTTATTGATAAGGAACCTAATATGGTCCTCATAGAAGCAAGAAAAGGCGGAAATTCAAGAATTACAGTGGAGCCGCCTCTGATCGTGTATGAGAAACCGGGAGTTTATACAGAATCTATTTTAAAAATCTATGATATGATCTAAGGAAAAGGAGAAAACAAAAATTGAGCGGAAAGCTTTATTTGTGTGCCACTCCCATTGGAAACCTGGAGGATATTACTTTACGGGTACTCAGGGTATTGAAGGAAGTGGATCTGATCGCAGCAGAAGATACCCGTAACAGCATTAAGCTGTTGAATCATTTCGAAATCAAAACCCCTATGACCAGTTATCATGAATACAATAAAATCGAAAAGGCATATACGCTGATTGAAAAAATGCGCCAGGGACAGTCGGTGGCTCTGATTACTGATGCCGGTACGCCTGGAATTTCAGATCCTGGAGAGGAACTGGCCGCCATGTGCTATGATGCAGGAATCGAAGTGACTTCCCTTCCCGGACCGGCAGCCTGCATTACAGCGCTGACCTTGTCTGGCCTATCCACCAGACGATTTGCTTTTGAGGCTTTTTTGCCATGGGACAAAAAAGAAAGAAAAGAGGTTTTGGCTGAACTGGTCAACGAAACAAGGACAATTATTTTGTATGAAGCTCCTCACAGACTGGTGCGTACCTTAAAGGAACTCCTGGAAACACTGGGAAACAGACGGATGACATTGTGCCGGGAACTGACGAAGAAGCACGAGACAGCCTTCCGAAGTACCATAGAGGAACTGATCAACTATTACGAAGAAGAGAAACCTCTTGGAGAGTGTGTTCTGGTGATTGAGGGGAAAAGCCGAGAAGAGGTTGCAGAAGAGCAGCGGGCCTCTTGGGAAGAAATTTCCATCGAAGAACATATGGAATTTTATGAAAAACAGGGGAATTCCAGAAAAGATGCCATGAAGCTGGTGGCGAAGGATCGTGGAACCACAAAGCGAGAAATCTATCAATATCTCCTTCAAACGGAGAAATAAACAGGATTTTTATTGGAAACAAAGGCATTTTTATGCTATAATAAATTAGTATTCGTATGTCTACATGTAAATAAGAAGGAATAGAAGTATCAGAAACATCAAAGAAAATCGTTCTTTGGTTTTGAAATATAAATAGCAGGAGGAATAACATGGGCGCAGAAAATACAGAGTACGGCGCGGACCAGATTCAGATTCTGGAAGGTTTGGAAGCCGTTCGTAAAAGACCGGGTATGTATATTGGAAGTACATCCAGCAGGGGCCTTCATCATCTTGTCTATGAGATTGTAGACAATGCAGTAGATGAAGCACTTGCTGGTTTTTGTACGGAAATTCAGGTAATCATCAATCCGGATAATTCCATAACTGTCACAGACAACGGACGTGGTATTCCTGTCGGCATTAATCATAAAGCAGGAATTCCGGCAGTAGAGGTTGTATTTACAATTCTTCACGCCGGAGGTAAATTTGGCGGTGGAGGATACAAGGTATCCGGTGGTCTTCACGGAGTTGGTGCGTCAGTAGTAAATGCCCTTTCTGAATGGCTGGAGGTTACCATCTACAAAGAAGGTAAGGAATATAAGCAGCGGTATGAACGGGGAAAAACCATGTATCCGCTGGAAATTTCAGGAATGTGCGAGCCTGGGAAATCAGGAACTATGGTATCCTTTCTTCCGGATAAAGAAATTTTTGAAGAAACCGTATATGATTATGACATCCTGAAACAGCGTTTAAGAGAGATGGCCTTTTTGACCAAAGGCCTGAAGATTGTTTTAAAGGATACAAGAGAAGGACTGGAAAGAGAAAAAGAATTCCATTATGAAGGCGGTATAAAAGAGTTTATCACATATCTGAACCGGAGTAAGGAACCTCTTTATCCGGAGATTTTCTATTGTGAAGGGGAAAAGGATGGGGTAGTCGTAGAGGTTGCCATGCAGCACAACGACTCCTATACAGAGAACAGCTATGGCTTTGTAAATAACATCAATACTCCTGAAGGCGGAACCCATATTATGGGATTTAGAAATGCCATCACAAAAACCTTTAACGAATATGCGAGAAAAAATAAGCTGCTTAAGGAAAGCGAGCCAAACCTTACCGGTGATGATATCCGTGAAGGTATGACCGCTATTGTCAGCGTAAAAATCGAAAATCCTCAGTTTGAAGGACAGACCAAACAGAAACTGGGAAACAGTGAAGCCAGAGGCGCTGTGGACAGCGTAGTTAGCCGTCAGCTTGAAATTTTCCTGGAACAGAATCCTTCCGTAGCCAAAACCACAGTAGAAAAATCAGTTCTGGCTCAGCGGGCAAGAGAAGCGGCCAGAAAGGCCAGAGATCTTACAAGAAGAAAATCAGCCCTTGACGGAATGTCTCTTCCTGGTAAGCTGGCAGACTGTACCGACAAAAATCCGGAAAACTGTGAAATCTACATCGTAGAGGGAGATTCTGCGGGAGGCTCTGCTAAGACAGCAAGAAATCGCGCCACACAGGCCATCCTTCCTCTTAGAGGAAAAATTCTTAACGTGGAAAAAGCCCGTCTGGATAAAATCTACGGAAACAAAGAAATCAAGGCTATGATTACAGCCTTTGGAACAGGAATTCATGAAGACTTTGATATATCAAAGCTTCGCTATCATAAAATTATCATTATGACCGATGCGGATGTGGATGGCGCACATATTGCAACGTTACTTTTGACATTCCTGTATCGTTTTATGCCGGAATTGATCAAGCAGGGATATGTGTATCTGGCACAGCCTCCTCTCTATAAGATCGAAAAAAATAAAAAAATCTGGTATGCGTATGACGATGGAGAATTAAACCGCATTCTGGAAGAAATCGGACGAGATGGTAACAACAAGATTCAGCGATACAAAGGTCTGGGAGAAATGGATGCAGATCAGCTTTGGGAAACTACAATGGATCCGGAAAAACGGATTCTTCTTCGTGTGACCATGGATGAGTCTGCAGCTTCTGAAATCGATCTGACTTTTACGACCCTTATGGGAGATAAGGTAGAGCCAAGACGTGAGTTTATTGAAGAAAATGCAAGATTCGTAGAAAATCTGGATATTTAGGAGAAAGAAGAATGGAAGATAATATTTTTGACAAAGTCCATGAGGTGGATTTGCAGAAAACCATGGAAAAATCTTACATTGACTATGCAATGAGTGTCATTGCCTCACGTGCCCTGCCAGATGTAAGAGATGGTTTAAAACCTGTACAGCGTCGAGTGCTGTATTCTATGATCGAGCTGAACAATGGACCAGATAAGCCTCATCGTAAATGTGCGCGTATCGTAGGTGATACCATGGGTAAATATCATCCTCATGGTGACAGTTCTATTTATGGTGCGTTGGTAAATATGGCGCAGGAATGGTCTACCAGATATCCTCTGGTGGATGGACATGGAAATTTTGGTTCTGTGGATGGAGACGGGGCAGCAGCTATGCGATATACAGAGGCGCGTCTTAGCAAGATTTCCATGGAGATGCTTGCAGATATCAACAAGAATACCGTGGATTTTCAGCCAAACTTTGATGAAACAGAAAGAGAACCGGTGGTTTTGCCTTCCCGGTATCCCAATCTGCTTGTAAACGGAACTTCCGGTATTGCAGTAGGTATGGCCACCAACATTCCTCCTCACAATTTAAAAGAGGTGATCGGGGCTGTTGTCAAGATCATTGATAATATTGTGGAGGAACAGCGGGATACCACGATAGAAGAAATTCTGGATATTATCAAGGGACCGGATTTTCCAACAGGGGCTACTATTCTGGGTACCAGAGGGATTGAAGAGGCCTATCGTACCGGTCGTGGAAAAATCCGCGTACGTGCAGTGACCAATATTGAAACACTTCCCAACGGAAAAAGCCGTATTGTTGTAACAGAACTTCCCTATCTGGTAAACAAGGCCCGTCTGATCGAAAAAATAGCAGAGCTGGTAAGAGACAAAAAGATAGATGGAATCACAGATCTTAATGACCATTCCAGCAGAGAAGGAATGCGAATTTGTATTGATCTCAGAAAAGATGCCAATGCCAATGTGATTCTGAATCAGTTGTATAAACATACCCAGCTTCAGGATACCTTTGGAGTAAATATGCTCTGTCTGGTTTCTACTAACGGAAGTCTGGAGCCGAAGGTTTTGAATCTTCTGGATATGCTGAAATACTATCTGAAACATCAGGAAGAGGTTGTTACAAGAAGAACGAAATATGACCTGAACAAAGCACAGGAACGTGCTCATATTTTGGAAGGCTTGCTGAAGGCGCTGGATAACATTGATGAGGTAATTCATATCATCCGTTCTTCTGCCAATGTTCAGATTGCCAAACAGGAATTGATGAACCGTTTTGAACTGACAGAAGTACAGGCACAGGCGATTGTAGATATGCGTCTGCGTGCGTTGACCGGTTTGGAACGGGAAAAGCTGGAAGCAGAATATGCAGAACTTATGGAAAAAATCCGCAAATTAAAAGCCATTTTGGAAGATCGAACTCTTCTCCTTCGTGTAATCCGGGAAGAAATTCTTCTCATTTCAGAAAAATACGGGGATGACAGAAGAACTTCCATTGGTTTTGACGCATATGACATTTCCGTGGAAGATCTTATTCCAAGAGAAAATACAGTAATCACCATGACAAAACTTGGTTATATCAAGCGTATGACCGTGGATAATTTCCGCAGTCAGAATCGCGGTGGTAAGGGAATTAAGGGAATGCAGACATTGGAGGACGATTTCATTGAAGAACTTCTGATGACAACAACCCACCATTATCTGATGTTCTTTACCAATACAGGACGAGTATATCGTCTGAAGGCGTACGAAATTCCAGAAGCCAGCAGAACAGCCAGGGGAACGGCGATTATTAACCTTCTGCAGCTGATGCCGGGAGAACGAATCACAGCGGTGATTCCGATTAATAAATTTGAACCGGGACAATTCCTTATGATGGCAACCAAGAAGGGGCTTGTGAAGAAAACACCAATCCAGGAGTATGCCAATGTTCGAAAAATTGGTCTTGCGGCAATCAGTCTTCGGGATGATGATGAACTCATTGAGGTGAAGTTTACAAACAATAAAAAAGATATCATTCTTGTAACAAAGGATGGACAGTGTATCCGATTCAATGAGACAGATGTAAGAAGCACCGGAAGAGTTTCCATGGGTGTACGTGGAATCAATCTGATGGATGGAGATGAAGTTGTGGCCATGCAGTTGAATACCCAGGGATATTATCTGCTGATCGTATCTGAGAATGGTATGGGCAAGAGAACTTCCATCAGTGAGTTTACCTGTCAGAATCGTGGCGGTAAAGGTGTGAAATGCTATAAGATCACAGAAAAAACAGGCAACGTAATAGGGGCCAAGGCAGTAAATGAAGAAAATGAAATTATGATGATCACTACAGAGGGAATTATTATCCGTCTCCAGTGTTCAGATATTTCAATTCTTGGAAGAATCACCTCCGGTGTGAAGCTGATCAATCTTTCAGAGGGGGTTACAGTTGCAAGTTTTGCAAAAGTAAGAGAAAAAGAGGAAGAGCGGATACCGGAAGAAAAAACAGGGGAAATTTTGGCTGATTCTGAAGAAGAGGGAAAGGAATCAGCAGAGGAAACAGAAGGGGAAATAAAAGAATCATGAATAAGCGGATGAAGTATATTGTATTGAGCATGGCCGTTCTGCTTACATTCGGTATGACTGGCTGCGGTGTCAGCCATAAATCGCCGAAGGGAGTGGTAAAATCCCTGATTGAGTCATACGCGGATGGAAAGGAAAAAAAGGTCAAGGATTGTTATGGAGCAAAAAAGGATACAGATAAAAATCTGCAGAAGCAGATTGACGCTACCATAAAGTATTTTGAAGCGCACAATCCTAAGGAAGTAGAAATACAGGAATGTGATGTTCTTTCCGAAAATAAAAACACCTCATATGTGTATATTATTTATCATATGGTTCTGGAAAATAAGCAGGAATATCCATGCATCAGTACCTATATGGTACAGAAAGAAGACAAAAAATACTATGTACTTCCTCCTGCTAAGATTACAGACGAGATGAGCAAAACAGCGGCTTCGGAATATGCAAAATTCATGACTACGGATGCTTATAAGACTTATACTAAGGATTATGAGACTTTTATCAAAAAAAATCCGGGATATGAAGAAAAAATTGCCGGGAAATTAAGTTAGAGTGTGTCTGTAACATACTCTTGGCAAAAGGGCTGCAGGATGCAGTCCTTTTGTACTTATGAAAACAAAAAGACGGAGGCAAAACAGTGAAAAATATTCAGGTTTCAGAAATTACGAGAAACATCAAAGAAATGTGCATCGAAGTCAATCACCAATTATCCGGTGATATGAAAGATAAACTGTATAGCGCTGCTAAGAGGGAAAAATCTCCTCTGGGCTGTCAGATCCTGGAACAGCTCAAAGAAAATCTTCAGATTGCAGAGGAGGATCGGATTCCCATCTGCCAGGATACAGGAATGGCTGTAGTATTTCTGGAAATTGGTCAGGACGTGCATCTGATTGGCGGCAATTTGGAAGATGCAGTTAATGAGGGTGTGCGTCAGGGATATACAGAAGGATATCTGCGGAAATCCGTTGTGAAAGATCCTTTGATCCGAGAGAATACAAAGGATAATACACCGGCAGTGATTCATTATCAGATTGTTCCGGGAGAACAGGTGAAAATTACTGTGGCGCCAAAAGGTTTTGGCAGTGAAAATATGAGTCGTGTGTTTATGTTGAAACCGGCAGATGGAATAGAAGGGGTGAAACAGGCAGTTCTGACAGCAGTTCAGGATGCAGGTCCCAACGCATGTCCACCTATGGTAGTTGGAGTGGGAATAGGCGGAACCTTTGAAAAATGTGCGATTATGGCGAAACAGGCACTTACCAGACCGGCAAATGAGCATTCTTCGATTCCTTATGTAAAAGAATTAGAAGAGGAACTTTTATATAAGATCAATCAGCTGGGAATCGGTCCAGGCGGTTTAGGGGGAACGACCACTGCATTTGCAGTGAATATTAACACATATCCCACTCATATAGCCGGACTTCCAGTGGCAGTAAATATCTGCTGTCATGTAAACCGCCACATTGTAAGAACCATTGGCCAGGAGGATGAAAAGCTATGAACAGAGAAATTAAGGCACCCATAGACAGAGAAACGGCGAAATCTCTCCGGGCAGGAGATTATGTGAAAATCAGCGGGACTATTTACAGTGCAAGGGATGCTGCCCACAAAAGGATGGAAGAAGCTCTGGAAAAAGGGGAAACCTTGCCCATTGAAATTCAGGGAACCACTATTTATTATCTGGGACCGACACCAGCCAGAGAAGGCTGTGTAATCGGCTCCGCAGGTCCCACAACATCCAGTCGTATGGACAAATATTCCCCAAGGCTTCTTGATCTTGGGTTAGTTGGCATGATTGGAAAAGGAAAAAGAACCAAGGAAGTAAAAGATGCAATCGTAAGAAATGGAAGTGTGTATTTTGCAGCAGTTGGAGGCGCAGGCGCACTTTTGTCCAAATGTATTGAGGCATCAGAAGTGGTGGCATATGAAGATCTTGGAACAGAAGCAATCCGGAAACTTACGGTAAAGGATTTTCCAGTGATTGTCGTGATTGATTCTGAAGGAAATAATCTGTATGAAACAGCTGCTTTGGATTGGAGGGGAAAAGCATGAAACGAATTTTGATGATGGTATTTCGCAATCTTTTCTTTGTTCCTTATGGATGGATAAAACTGTGCTGGTATGCATCTCATGTGGAGAATTACACAGAGGCTCAGAGATATGAAATGCTTCGGTATATTGTATACAGAGCTAATAAGGGCGGAAATATTAAAATTGATGCACATGGAATAGAAAACATTCCGAAAGAAAATGGGTTTATGTTTTATCCCAATCATCAGGGATTGTATGATGTGCTGGCAATCGTGGATGCATGCACGACGCCTTTTTCTGTTGTGGCAAAAAAAGAGGTGAAAGACGTACCTTTTTTGAAACAGGTTTTTGCATGTATGAAGGCATTTATTATTGACCGGGAAGATATCAAGCAATCCATGCAGGTAATTATTAATGTGACAAAAGAGGTAAAAGCAGGAAGAAATTATCTGATCTTTGCAGAGGGAACCAGAAGTAAACATGGAAATCATCCTCAGGAGTTCAAGGGAGGAAGCTTTAAGGCTGCAATGAAGGCAAAATGTCCGATTATTCCGGTGGCTCTGATTGATTCCTATAAGTCATTTGATACCGGTTCAGTGAAACAGGTAACAGTACAGGTACATTTTCTTACTCCTATGTTATATGAAGAGTATCAGAATATGAAATCTACGGAGATTGCAGCAGAAGTAAAACGCAGGATTGAAGATACCATTCGCGCCAATGGCGGATGGGAAGAAGAAAAATAAGGGATTTCCGTAAGAACGACGTGAGTTTACCAACCATAAAATAAAGAAAAATCCAAAAAAAAGAAAAAAAATAAAAAAAATGAGAAAAACCCGTTGACAAGACGGGTTTTCTTAAGTATAATCATTAATGCGCTTTGAAAAAAAGCACACTCCAAATTGAATAAGAAATATGAAGTTCGGAGTCTGGAGAAGTACTCAAGAGGCCGAAGAGGTGCCCCTGCTAAGGGTATAGGTCGCTAACGCGGCGCGAGGGTTCAAATCCCTCCTTCTCCGTTTCATTTTTAAAAAACTTTGAAAAAAGATTTTTAAAAAATAAAAAAAGGTGTTGACAAAGTTTTGAAAGTATGATAAATTAAACGAGTTGCCGACATCAACAACATATTAAAAAATATCTCGAAAAAACTTGAAAAAAGTTCTTGACAGATAAAAAGAGATGTGGTAATATAAACAAGCTGTCGAGAGACAGAAAACCTTGATAACTAAACAGTGAAACACATACGATTCTCGAAAATTCTTTTACATTCAAAGAACGGTTCGAAGAACCAAAAACAGTAAAACGAGAGATAGCTAGTAGTTATCTTGAGTGTATCAAACATTTTATCAGAGAGTTTGATCCTGGCTCAGGATGAACGCTGGCGGCGTGC
>CALCDJ010000038.1 GCA_937900135.1 uncultured Blautia sp.
GTTTGCGCAATACTGCGGTTGTGGGTAATCATAATGATGGTCTGCTCGTATTTTTTTGATGTTTCTTTGAGCAATGCTATGACCTCACTGCTGTTTTGTGAGTCCAAATTTCCTGTTGGCTCGTCTGCCAGGATCAGAGAAGGACGGGTAATCAATGCGCGGCCAATCGCCGCTCTCTGCTGTTGACCGCCAGAAAGCTGACTGGGTAAATGATTACGACGATCTTTCAAATTCAAAACCGTCAGCAGTTCCTCCAAATATCTCTTGTCTGGCTTTTGATAATCCAGCAGCAGCGGAAAAATCATATTTTGTTCCACCGTCAACTCTGGGATAAGGTTAAACGCCTGAAAGATAAAGCCAATATTCCTGCGTCGAAATACCGTCAGTTTTCGGTCATTCATGGAAAAAATGTCCTTACCATCAATCAGTACCTTTCCCGAAGTTGGCATATCCAGCGCACCGATCATATTCAGCAGTGTGCTTTTGCCCGAACCAGATTCTCCGACGATTGCCACATATTCTCCCTTAGGAACAGAAAAGCTAACATTCCTAAGCGCTTTTACAGCAGTTTCACCGCTGCCATAGGTCTTACAAATATTCCTGACATCTAATAAATTCATAGTGCAAACACCTCTTTCTTATGTTCTTGCGATGTAGACAGGTAAGCTTCATTTCCTGTCTACGATTGAAAGAATAGCACTGAAATATTACTGTAACCCTACAATCATCCTACAAATTTGTAGGAATCAGAAAATTCATCGTAAAACTTGTCCCTCTGCCCAATTCGCTGTCTACCTCGATTGCTCCTCCATGTGCTTCAATGACTGCTTTCGCAAGGGGAAGGCCCAGACCGATGCCCTGTGTATCTTTTGAAAAACGGCTGCGATAAAAACGCTTGAAAATATGGTGTATATCTTCCGGGTGGATGCCGCATCCATTGTCCTTTACCACAATTTGAATACCTGATGGCAACTCCTTCCATGTAATGCCAATGACAGCACCACTTTCCGTATGGTCAAACGCATTTTTCACAATATTGTCGATTGCCTCAGACAGCCAATCACGATCACAGAAAAGAGAAAGATGATCCGAGCCAGACAGAATGATTTTCTTCTTTTCCTGTCTGGCTCTATATGCAAAATGCAGTTCAATATCCCGCATCATATCCGCCACATTCTCTGTGGTCTTTTCCAACACAATGGCCCCGGCATCCAGTTTTGTAATCTTGAGTAAGTTTTGCACCAGTATTTCAATGCGGTCAAGTTCCTGTTCGGATAAACCAGCAACTTCTTTTACCGCACCAGGTTCCATATCCCCGTCTTGAAGCAGACCATTATAAATATTCAAAGCAGCCAGCGGTGTTTTCAGTTGATGGGAAATATCAGAGATTGTATTTTTCAAAAATTCCTTTTCCCGGAGTTCGTTATCTGCGTGAGCATTTAAGACAGCGGCCATGGAATTGACAGTATGAAACAACCGATATAACTCGCCTTCCTCATCACATTCAATACGGGCATTGTGATCGCCGTCAAGATACGCTTGAAGCTGTGATACCGCCTGCTCCATGACTTGATTTTGCTTTTTGAAATAAGAACAATCCACCGCCAATATCGCTCCTCCTGCCAATGCGAAAACAAGCAATAGAAACAAAGAAAACCGCTGATAGCACAACCATAAGAGCCCTTGTATCAACAGAAGAGAGGCTACCCAAATAACGAATACTGCAAGAAACAATTTTTTGATTTCTTTGTTTGCAAATATTTTCATAGGACACCTCACTGGATCACATTCCATTTGTATCCCATTCCCCGAACTGTCAGGAGCATTTGCGGTTCACTGGGATTATCCTCGATCTTTATACGCAGCCGCCTCATATATACGGTAAGGGTACTGCTGTCAATATAATTCCCATCGCAGTCCCATAGCTTATCTAAAATTTTTTCTTTGGTAAGTACCATGTTCGGATTTCTCATAAACAGACACAGCAACTTATATTCTGCGGCAGTCAAATCTAATAGCTTTCCATTCTTAAAAGCCTGCCCTTGCAACAAAAGCACTTTCATTCCGTTGGATTCCAGTTGTGTATCTACGGAACTGAAATCTTTTGCCCGACGAAGCAGTGCATTTACTCTGGATACTAACACTCCCAGCTTAAACGGTTTTGTAATATAATCATCTCCACCAATGTCCAACCCCATGATAATGTTCATTTCTTCATCTGCCGCCGTCAAAAAAATGATAGGGACTTTGGAAACTTGCCGCACTTTTTTGCAAAATTCAAATCCGGTGCCATCCGGCAGGGATACATCAAGCACCAGCAAATCATATTTTCCATCCACCCACAAACGATCTGCTTCTTTGAGGGTTCTGGCAACAACTAATTCAAATCCTTGTTTTTTGAACGCAAAAGAAAGCCCATTAATCAGGCTCAAGTCATCTTCAAGAAGTAATATATTACTCATGCTTTTGCTCCTTTCCTTGTTTTGTCCGGCCATCAAGCCGGCGGCCTCTTTCAATGTCATATAGTCCATTTCGCACCTCACAGAGTACATTATAGTTCTCTTTCTCGAACAATACAAGAAATGGAATATAAATTATAAACTTCAACCATCCGTTCTTCTTGCAGTTTGCCAAACTCCATCCAAGATATAGATGTTATTGTTTTCCGGTTACCGTCCTCGTATTCATTTCATTCTTCCACTCTCCTACTCCGACCAATCAATGGTTTTTCCAAATTTTTTTCGTTTTTATTGATTTTTTTCGGAATCACCGTATAATACAATCAAAGGAGGTGCGCAAATGAGCAATTTAGGAAATAAGGAGATAATGGCAAATAATATATAGAACTTATGGTAAATTACTTCGGAATCTCAAAATCTGATTTGGTTGAGGAACGATCAAAAAAAACAGCACATTCTAAAAGAACAAACGCTTACTTTCTTTGATACTTGCAATATTTATGTTGCTTACTGCTCCGGCATATACCTATGTTCCGGTAGAAGCAACTACTATAACAGCCATCAATACAAACACAAAAAATAGCGTAACTCTGACTCAAAGTCGAAAAACAACTATTAAATTAAACCGTACTTCTCTGGTTCTTACCAAAGGACAAAAATATCAATTAAAACTTTCTGGAACCACACGCAAAGCAAAATGGTATTCCAGCAACAAATCCATTGCTACCGTAAGCAAAACCGGAAAGGTTACCGCAAAGAAAGCAGGAACTACGTTTATTACAGCAAAAATAAATGGAGTTTCTTATAAATGCAAACTTACAGTCAAGGCAAAAACGCAAAATACAGTTTGGCTCTCAGCCACAGGGAACAAATACCATAAGATACCAAACTGTGGCAGAATGAATCCCAATAGAGCCAGAAAAGTAGATTTATCTTATGCGAAGGCACATCGTTACACACCTTGCAGCAAGTGCTTTTAATTTAACCAAATAAAAGCTGCCCCTCTGCCAACAGTGTCCATACCTTGACAATATAATATACTTACCCAGGCAACTGGGAGGGCGTGTTTCCACCTAATCCGGAGGTCTTACGGAAGGGGTGGTAATTATGAGTACATACGAAGAGTTTATGATTATCATTGCAGTTGCAAGCTTAATCGTATCCATCCTGAATATGAAAAATAAAAAGTAGCCGCCCTGTCTCTGGTCAAGATTGGCGACTACTTTTTGTAACTAGATTTTAAATCTTCCCGGAGCGGATGGGGTACGACCATCTCTCCAGTTGTCTTGCTAAGTATATTATATGTCAAGGATAAATATTTGTCAAATTGAAAAACCGGCCCCTGCGCCAACAGAGACCGGCAAGTATCAATCCGAAGATAAAAAAAAGTGCCGTAAATACAGCACTTTTAACATCGGGGCAACAGGATTTGAACCTGCGACCTCACGGCCCCCAGCCGTGCGCGCTACCAAGCTACGCCATACCCCGATGGATTGTATTATAGCAAAGTTCTTATGAAATTGCAACTGTTTTTTTGAAAATTTATCCAATTCGTACGAAATCAATGAAAGGAGAAAATCACATGGGATATCAGGAACAAGAAAAACAGATCGAGGAAATCCTTTCCTATTATGAAACACAACCTGGAGATCAGGAAAATTACCGATTAATGCTAGAGGAACTGCAGGAGGTAACTGGATTTTTGTCCCAGGATCTGCTGGAACGGGCAGCCCAGGCAAGAAAGATTAAGACAACGGTTTTAAATTGCCTGGTAAAGTTTTCTTCTACCCTGAAGCTGGCGCCTTATAAACATAAGATTGTGGCGTGTACCGGAGAACACTGTGGAAAAAAAGACGGATTGCGTTTGCTGCAGTTCTTAAAAAAGGAACTGCAAACCGATGCTTCCGGACTATCCAGTGATAAAAAGATTCTTCTTACCACACAGAACTGTCTGAAGCACTGCAAGACTTCTCCAAATCTTCTGATTGACGGAGAAATACATTCACACATGACTGAAGAAAGCCTTAGAGAACTTCTGAAGACATTAAGATAAAAAATAAAGCACAAAGGAACTTCCACTCCTTTGTGCTTTGTTTTACTGCAGTATTTCTGTGATTTTCTCTTTCTCCATGGGACGTCCGAAAAAATATCCCTGGATGTAATCCAGTTGCATATTTTTAACAAGGTCAAACTCTTCCTGTGTCTCCACACCTTCTAGACATACCTGAATTCCCACAGTATGACAGATGGAAACCACAAAAGAAATAAAAGTTTTATGGAATTCGCTGCTGCCGATTTCCGCCACAAAGCTTCGATCAATTTTCACCACATCTACAGGGGTATCCTTAAGCATCTGTAAGGAAGAATATCCTGTTCCGAAATCGTCCATGGCAACATGAACCCCCATTTGACGAAGATACAGAAAATTATCCATAAAAATATTAAGATTTTCTACTGCGCAGCTTTCTGTCAGCTCCACAATAAGATTCTTGTAGGGAAAGCCCTCTTCTTCAGCAATACGGAGAATATCACTGGCAAAGTCCGCCTGCATCAGCTGCAAAGCCGAGGCATTGATACTCACCTTAAAATCCGGGTTCCTGACAAGCCATTTTTTCCATTTTGCATTGCTGTCCTGGCAACCCACTTGCCAAAGGGAACGATCATTCCATGTTCTTCCAGAATCGGAAGAAATTCTGTCACAGCAACTGGAACTCCCTCTTCATCCTGAAAACGGGCCAGCGCTTCCACGCCTTTGATATGCTTTCCTTTTCCGTCAATCTGCGGCTGATACAGAAGATAAAATCCCTGAAAGTCCTGATCAATGGCTGTTCTCAGCATTCGGATCAGTTCAAGAGAACGTTTCTTCTGTCTCAGCATGCTCTCATTAAAGAAGGAAATAGTATTTTTTCCTTTTTTCTTGGCATCCAGAAGGGCATACTCTGCATACTGAAGCAGTTCATTTACCATACATCCATCCTGAGGATAACCGGAACAACCGACAGATACTTCCACCTTAAATCCATATGCTCTCCATTCCGTGATCTGAAGAAGCATCTTCTGAATCCGCTGGTACAGATCCAACATTTCACATTTAGTCACATATCCTGCCAGAATTCCCATACGATCCTTATCCAGCCGGTACAGGGCTGCGTTTTCCGGGAGCATGGCCTGAATAAATCTGGATACTGTACGAAGAACATTGTCTCCCATCTCCCGGCTGTACATTTCATTGATCAGACGAAAGTTATCAATATCCAGAATCATAATCCCGAAATGTTCCACCTGCTTGGTGGAAATATAAGTCCGAATGGTATTTAAAAATTCCTGAAAATTAAAAAGCTGAGTCACGGGATCAATCTTGTTTTGTCTGCCCATACGCTGGATAATTCCTGCAAACAACTCCGGATTTCCTTCACAGTCCCGGATCAGATTTCCTCTGCATCGCATCCAGATGTATTCTCCCTGAACCGTCCGCGCACGAAATTCTACAGAATGAGAATCCTTCCCCTTTTCTCCAATCTCTATATTGGACTGATAAAAATACATCCAGTCATCTGGATGTATAATTTCTTTCCAGTAACGAAGGGGCTCCCGAACCACTTCCCCGGGAAGTCCAAAAAGATGAACCATCTCCCTGGGATAGTGAAATTCCCCTTTTTTCCAGTCACAGAAACTGGATATTTTATATCCCTTATCTGGAGATTCTACTATTTTCCTACGGTTTTGTCAATAAAAATCCGACAATTTCAGTACAGACCTTTCACCATAAATCAGTGCTGACGGTTAATATAGTTTACCAGGCCTTCTGCCTGAATAATTTTCTGCATAAACTCCGGAAATGCCTGTCCCTGGAACTGTGTTCCCTTGGTACGGTTGTAGATCATTCCTGTGTCAAAATCCACTTCCACCTCATCTCCATCATCAATGCCTCTGCTAGCCTCTGGACATTCAATGATGGGAAGACCAATGTTGATGGCATTGCGGTAAAAGATTCTGGCAAAGGTTTCTGCAATGACACAGCTTACGCCAGAGGCTTTGATGGCAATGGGCGCATGCTCTCTTGAGGAACCGCAGCCAAAGTTTTTGTCTGCAACAATGAGGTCTCCTTTGTGTACCTTTTTAACAAAATCCTGGTCAATATCCTCCATACAGTGTGTTGCCAGTTCTGCCGGATCTGAGGAATTCAGATAACGAGCCGGTATAATTACGTCTGTATCTACATTGTCTCCATATTTAAATACTCTGCCTTTTGCCTGCATTTTCCATTCCTCCTTATAATCCCAATTCAACCGGTGCAGAAATTTTTCCGGTTACTGCACTTGCAGCAGCCACTGCCGGACTTGCCAGATACACTTCTGATTCCACGTGTCCCATACGGCCTACAAAGTTTCGGTTGGTTGTGGAAATACACCGTTCTCCTGCTGCCAGGATTCCCATATATCCTCCCAGACAGGGACCACAGGTAGGTGTGCTGACCACTGCTCCTGCTTCAATAAAGATTTTCAGAAGTCCTTCTTCCATTGCCTGAAGATAGATGGACTGAGTTGCAGGAATCACAATACAGCGAACTCCTTTTTTTACCTTGCGTCCCTTAAGAATCTCCGCTGCAACCCGAAGGTCATCCATCCGTCCGTTGGTACAGGAACCGATCACTGCCTGATCCACGGTTACCGGCTGGGTGATTTCCTGAATGGTTCTGGTATTTTCCGGCAGATGAGGAAAGGCAATCGTTGGCTCTAAGGTGCTAAGATCAATGGTGTATTCCGCCTCATATTCTGCATCTTCATCCGCTTCAAAGATTTTATATGGTCGTTTGGAATGCTCCTTCATATAGGCAATAGCCACCTCGTCTACCGGGAAGATTCCATTCTTGCCACCTGCTTCAATTGCCATATTGGCAATGGTAAAACGATCATCCATGGTCAGGTTCTTGATTCCATCTCCTACAAATTCCATAGATTTATAAAGAGCCCCGTCTACCCCGATCATTCCAATGATATGTAAGATCACATCTTTTCCGCTGACCCATTTTCTTGGCTTGCCCACCAGACGGAAGCGAATGGCAGAAGGTACCTTAAACCATGCTTTTCCCGTAGCCATGCCGGCAGCCATATCCGTACTTCCCACACCTGTGGAAAATGCGCCCAAAGCTCCATAGGTACAGGTATGAGAATCTGCGCCGATAATTACATCTCCTGCCACAGTCAGTCCCTTTTCCGGAAGAAGGGCATGCTCAATCCCCATCTCACCCACGTCAAAGTAATTGGTAATTTCATGCTTACAGGCAAATTCCCGCACACATTTACAGTGTTCTGCTGATTTGATATCCTTATTTGGGATAAAGTGGTCCATAACCAGTGCAACCTTATCTTTATCAAACACGGTATCCACCGTCATTTTGTCCATCTCATGAATGGCTACCGGAGAGGTAATATCATTTCCAAGAACAAGATCCAGATCTGCCTCGATCAGTTGTCCTGCTTCCACATGATCCAATCCGGCATGAGCTGCCAGTATTTTCTGTGTCATTGTCATTCCCATTCTTAATTCCTCCTCATCTATTTCACTCCTACTAAAGATTCGTATTAAAGCGGTAAAATTTTATAGTGTCATTTTATCACAGTTTCTGTTATAATACTAATACATATTATTGATACTTATTATAACTATCAGTTATAGCAAACCACCCACGGAATCCCTACCCAAACAGGCCGTGGTTCAGATCGGAGGCTTTTATGCAGGAAAATCTTTCCCTCTATCATGTGTTTTATACGGTAGCCAAGTGCGGCAGTCTTTCCCAGGCAGCCAAGGAGTTGTACGTCAGTCAGCCGGCCATCAGCCGCTCCATCCAAAAACTGGAGGAAAATCTGGAAACTTCTCTTTTTAAACGGAATTCCAGAGGCGTCAGTCTCACACCAGCCGGTAAGGCTCTGTACCTCAAAGTAAAAGAAGCCTTTGCTCTTTTGTCCCAGGGAGAAGAGGAACTGCTCCATCATCGTTTCGGTGAAATTCCCAGACTCCGGATTGGAGCCAGCTCCACTTTGAGCAAATACATTCTTCTTCCCAGACTGAAAACTTATATTTCCCAGCATCCCAATGTGCGTATCACCATTTCATGCCAATCCTCCTACCAGACCCTTCAGCTTCTGGAGCAGGGCCAGATTGATCTTGGACTCATTGGAAAGCCCAGGAAGCTTCCAGGCTATTCCTTTTTTCCAGTACAAAAAATCCAGGATACCTTCGTTTCCACCAGCCAATACCTGAAATCCCTTCAGGACTTTTATCCAGGGGAAAACCTGGCGCAGACAGCCACCTTTATGCTTCTGGATGAAGATAACATCACCCGTCAGCTTGTCGATGGCGTGTTAAAGGAGCATGAACTGAAGCTTTCTCATATTCTGGAAGTCTCCTCCATGGAGCTTCTCATTCAGTTTGCAGAAATCGGAATGGGAGTTGCCTGTGTCACCAGAGAGTTTGTAAAAACAGAATTAGCCAGCGGAACACTTCTGGAGGTTCCCATGGGCTGTACCTTTCCCAGCCGGGATATTGGTTATGTCTGTCGAAAAAACGAAGAGGAACAGCCTCTTCTTCATTCTTTTCTTTTTGACTGATTTCCTTCTGTACGCAAAAAAATGCTCCGCAATTGCGGAGCATTTCCAATGGTTTCGTAATTAGTTGTTGATCAGCTTCTCTTCTCCATTCCAGCTGTAAAGTTTACGAACTTCTTCGCCAACGATTTCTGCCGGATGTTCTGCTGCTTTCTTTCTCATAGCTCTGAAGTGTACCTGGCTTCCTGCGGAGGACATATCCAGAAGGAAATCTTTTGCAAAGGTACCATCCTGGATATCTGCCAGAATCTTCTTCATGGTCTTCTTGGTTTCTTCTGTAATGATCTTCGGTCCTGTGATATAGTCGCCATATTCTGCTGTGTTAGAGATGGAATATCTCATTCCGCCAAAACCGGACTGATAGATCAGATCCACGATGAGTTTCATTTCATGGATACATTCAAAGTATGCATTTCTTGGGTCATAGCCAGCTTCTACCAGAGTTTCAAAGCCTGCCTGCATCAATGCGCAGACACCGCCGCAAAGAACAGCCTGCTCACCGAAAAGGTCTGTTTCTGTTTCTGTACGGAAGGTTGTCTCCAGTACACCTGCTCTTGCGCCTCCGATTGCCAGTGCATAAGCCAGTGCAGTATCCAGTGCCTTACCGGATGCATCCTGCTCAACAGCAACCAGACAAGGTACACCTTTTCCTGCCTGATATTCGCTTCTTACTGTATGTCCCGGTCCCTTTGGAGCAATCATCGTTACATCAACGAATTTCGGAGGTACGATGCATCCAAAGTGGATGTTAAAGCCATGGGCAAACATCAGCATATTGCCCTCTTCCAGATTTGGCTCAATATCTTTTTTGTAAAGAGCAGCCTGTTTCTCATCATTGATCAGAATCATAATGATATCTGCTTTCTTCGCTGCTTCTGCTGCTGTATAAACTTCAAATCCCTGCTCTTCTGCTCTCTTCCAGGATTTGCTTCCTTCATACAGGCCAATGATTACGTTACATCCGGATTCTTTTGCGTTTAATGCGTGCGCGTGGCCCTGGCTTCCGTAACCAATAATCGCAATTGTCTTTCCATCTAATAAACTTAAATTACAGTCTTCCTGATAAAAAATCCGATTTGCCATTTCTGTTTCCTCCTAGTTTTTGTTTAAATTTTTTCATAATAATTTATGTAAAGGATTGCTCCCTTGCAAACATTCCCCACTCTCACTTAAAGATAGCGGACATCGTGGGCGCCTCTGGAAAGACCGGTGATACCGGTTCTGGCCAATTCCAGGATCTCATAATCATCCAGAAGATCAATAAAAGCTTCCAGCTTGCTCTTGGTTCCTGTCATTTCAATCACAAGGGAATCCTTGCTGACATCGATCACCTTAGCCCGGAAAATATCGGCTATGGAGATAATGCCCTGTCGCTGTTCGGGTTTCGCTGCCACCTTGGCAAGAACAAGCTCCCGGCTGACGCTGTCTTCCGGTTCCAGAACCTTAATATCGCGAACATCCACAAGCTTGGCAAGCTGCTTGGTGATCTGCTCCAGAATCAACGCATCTCCGCTGCACACCACGGTCATTCTGGAAAATCTCTCATCTGCCGTTACACCTACTGAAAGGCTGTCAATGTTATATCCGCGGCGACTGAACAAACCGGAAATACGGCTCAAAACACCTGCTGTATTGTCTACCAGCAAAGATAAAATTCTCTTTTGCATACTTCACCTGCTTTCACTCTTTAAACTAATAAATCCTTATATGTTTACCATTATAGCAAGTTAAAAGATTTTGTCAATCAGAAATTCTTTTTCAAAGAAAAAAGGTGGCAGTTCTTTCCAGACTGTCACCTGTTTGTCTCTCTTTAAAATCGGATTCTTCGTTCTGTCACTCTTTTCAGAAGAGGCTCGCTGTGGGAAACCACGATCAGACCGATTTCCCGCTCAGTAACCTCCTTTAAAAGAAAGTTCCAGATCTGACTCTGGGTAATCAGATCCAGCATGGTACTGATCTCATCGGCGATGAGAAACCGGGTATCCCGTCCAAGCGCTCTGGCAATGCAAAATCTCTGAAGTTCTCCGCCGGAAAGCTCCTGGGGATAACGGTTCATCCAGTCCTCTTCAATTCCCAGTTCTTTGATTATCCGGGGAGCGATGTCTCGCCCGTCAGCCAGGGTATCACGCATACGAAGCCGGGGATTTACCGCGCGTTCGGGATGCTGCCAGATCATCTGAACCGGACAGTAGCCTCTCTTTGGCAATGGTTTTCCATCCAGGAGAACTTCTCCGGATAATGGGGTCAGATATCCGGAAAGAATTTTGCATAGTGTAGTTTTTCCAAATCCACTGGGGCCTAATATGGCCACTTTTTCGTGACTTTCCACCTGAAGATTCACATCCCGGAATACTTCCCCTTCTTTTTTTTCATAGGCAAAGGTGAGATTCTTCCCTTCCAGTATCATTTCTGTTCCCCCTTCTCCCTTGGATGGTGATGATGTTCCGTTACAGAAAGAGGTTCTCCTTTGTATTTGACACACCGTACTGTGCCGCATCCCACTCTCTGCATGGGGATTTCTCCCTGGCATTCCTGGCTGTATTTGCTACACCTTGGTCCAAAGGGACAGCCCTTGGGCATTTCCTTAACATATGGCTGAACCCCTGGGAGGGGTTGAAACCCATTTTGAGGCAGCGCTCTCCACAAGGCCTTTGTGTATGGATGACGCAGCGTATCCTCTGATTTAAAATCAGACACCAGCGCTTCCTCCACCGTAGTCCCCGCATAGAAGACGGCAATCCGGTCTGCCACCTCCAACGCAAGCTCAATATCATGGGTAATCAAAAGCACTCCTTTTCCCTCATCTGCGAAATTCCGAAAGTCTTCCATAGACTTTTTGGCAAGTTCAAGATCCATTCCCGGTGTGGGTTCATCGGCAATGATCAGTTCCGGATTGCCCATCAGTGCTGAGGTCAGAAGGACACGTCGGGTCATTCCTCCGGAACATTCAAAGGGGTATTTTTCATCCACATCTGCCTCCAGACCATATCTGCGAAACAGTTCCTGCTGCTTTTTCCGGATAGAATCATCTTTTCTGCTTCCTCTTACCTGCATTCCCACTGGCATCAGAGGGTCCAGGTAATTGGTACTTTGGGGAACAAAGGCAATCTCCCTTCCCCGGAGACGTCCAATACGCTCCCGGTCCAGAAGTTCCCCATCAAAATACATGTCGCCCTCCACCTTTGCATTATAAGGAAGCAGGTCCAGAATAGCATGGGCAAGAAGGCTTTTTCCTGATCCGCTGGAACCTACCACTGCCACGATCTCTCCCTCATGTACCGATACGGACAGTTTGGAGATTACCGCAAGATCAATCTGACGGCTGCTCCGACTGTTTTCGTATTGGGAAAAGGAAACCGACAGTTCATCAATTTCCAGAATATGTCTTTTATCTGTACAACTCATAATCTTTCCTTTCTCCTATTGGTGCACACTGTTGGGGTCCAGAATCCTGCGAAGGGCGGTGCCTCCCAGATCAAAAAGAACCACCGTCAGCACCAGCATCAAACCAGGAAACAGCGCAAGCCACCATTTTCCCATAATGAGATATTTCATGCTTTCAGACAGAATCACGCCAATGGCCGGCTGTTCTGTGGACAGACCAAAGCCCAGGAAGGTAATGCTGGATTCATGGAGAATGGCATGGGGAAACATCAACACCAGTCCCACCAGAAACTGAGGCAGCAAATGGGGAAGCATATGCTTAACCGCAATCTTGATACGGCTGTGTCCCAGTCTTTCTGCAATCTGTATGTATTCACTCTGCTTCAGCTGCATCACTTCCCCCCTGATCAGTCTTGCCAGGGAAGTCCAGTGTGAAAGAGCCACACCGATGATAACACCCTTCAGTCCCTTGCCCATGGCATAAGAAATCAAAAGGATCAGAAGAATATGAGGAATCCCCATAACCATGTCAATAAGAAAAGTCACAATCGAATCTGCTTTTTTCCCCAGGGTTGCAGCTGCCAGCCCCAGAAGAAGGGCCATAAGCGCGCTGACGCCTGCGGCGCCGATTCCAATCAGAATACTAATGGACAACCCGGTAAGCGTCCGATAAAACATATTTCGCCCCAGCCAGTCTGTACCAAAAGGATACGCAAGGCAGGGAGAAAGATTTTTTCTGGAAAAGTCGGTTACCATGGCTGCATCGTGACAAAGCTGTCCGGAAATGGCCACGGAAGCCAGAAATATAATAGAGAAAGCCAGAAGAAGTTTGGCTTTTTGTCTCTGATTCATCTTTCCTCTTTTCATGAGCGGGCGCCTCCCTTCCGCATACGGGGATCCACTACCCCATACAAAAGGTTGGCAATCAGATTTCCGGCAAACACCATAGCTGCAGTAATCAGGGTAATCCCCAAAAGAAGGGGAACATCACTTCCAGTTCCTGCAGCCACCGCAGCCTGTCCCAGTCCTGGATAAGAGAAGACCTGTTCTACCAGTACAGAACCGCCGATAATCTCGCTGATGGAGGCAAACTGCAGGGTCATGGCAGGAAGCAGCACATTCCGCAATCCGTGATGACGCACAATGCTCCACAGGCTTTCTCCCCTGGCTCTTGCAAAAAGAACATAGTCGCTTTCCATGATATCGATCATTTTTTCCCTTGTATGAAGGGCAATATTGGAAATACCGGTAATGCTCAAGGTAACTGCGGGAAGAATGGCGTGACGCACCCGGTCCAAAAAGGTCACGCCGCTGGCTTCCACTCCAATGGGAACGCTTAATCCAATGGGAAGAAGCTTCAGGCATACGCTGAAAACGATCAAAAGCAGCAAAGCCAGCCAGAAAGCTGGTGTACTTGCGATCACAAGAGAATACCCCTTAATCGCCTTATCAATGGGTCTTCCCTTAAATACTCCGGCCAGTACCCCCAGAATAAAGCCCAAAAGCCCGGAGATTATCCAGGCAAGTCCCATCAGAAACAGGGAATTTGATAATTTTACGCTGATCACCTTGCCTACTGGCTGACGATAAAGGAGGGAGGTTCCAAAATCCCCCCTCACTGCGTCCTTTGCCCAGTTTACATAGCGTTCCACCGGGGGTGCGTCCACACCCCAGTAGGATCTCAGCTTTTCTTTTTGTGTTTCGCTCATGGAGCCCAGGGCTGCCTGCCCCACATTGGCCTGGAGAGGGTCAATGGGGGAGGCGGATACCAGGGCGAAGGTGACAATGCTTACTGCAAACAGAAGCAAGAGCATCCGTACCATGTTTTTTCCTGCAAA
Source organism: uncultured Blautia sp. (assembly GCA_937900135.1). GTDB lineage: Bacteria > Bacillota > Clostridia > Lachnospirales > Lachnospiraceae > Blautia_A. Next base: position 14,290 of record CALCDJ010000038.1, read on the forward strand.
TATTAGGCTACGCTTCATGAATGTTTTACTCCCATTCCCATTCGTCAATATTATTTACAATGGACCAGCCATGGCCATGAGGATGAATCTTCTGCTCGGCTACTGTGAGTCCATCGTGAACGAAATAAAGATGATCGATGTTGCACAGCCAGATCCAGGGAATGTCTCCTTCCTGGGTAATTCCTGTGGTACCGTCCCACTGAGCTTTTTTCCAAAGTTCATAGGAGGCTTCCAGATCACTGCTCTTAAGCGCTTCGTCCATGTATTGATCCACGGTTTCGTTTGCATATGGAGAATACTGTGCCAGACCGGTGTCCTTCATGGTATGGTAGATATTGTAAAGTTCCATTGGGGTGTGTGCCCCCCATCCCCACATCAGGGGTTCTGACTGTGCGCGGTCATAAGCCACATCCCAGCCTACACCTTCTGTTTTTACTTCGATTCCCAGTTCCTTCAGCTGGTTGGAGGTATCCTCTGCCAGAGCCTGACGAACGGAGTCTCCGTTGCTGAACATTAATGTAAAGGCTGCTTTTTCTCCATCCTTTTCCCGGATGCCATCCTTTCCTTCTGTCCAGCCGGCTTCCTCCATAAGTTTTTTCGCTTCCTCCAGATTATATTCGGTTACCGCCTCCTCATTGTACCATGGCATTTTGTCACAAACGCTGTAAGCAATGGTACCATGTCCGTTTAACACATGATCGATCATTTCCTGACGATCAATGGCAAGATTAATTGCCCGTCTTACGTTGACATCTGCTGTAAGGGAATTTCCCACAGTTACACCGTCTTTTTCTTCCGGCTGAGTGCAGGGAAGGTTAAAACCGCGGTTGTCTACGCTGGCCACACTTAATAATTCATATCCGTCGACTTCCTGATCGCTGTAGGAAGCAGCTGTATGCGCCACATCTATCTGACCTGCCATAGCTGCTGCCAGCGCTGCATCCTCTTCCATAAAGAGGACGGTAAGTTTCTTCATCTTAGGCGCTTCTCCGTAATAGTCCGGATTGGCTTCAAAAATCACCTGCTGTCCCTTATCCCACTGTTTCATAATATATCTGCCGGAACCAATGGGATTCTGTCCGTAATCCTCCCCATAGGCATGTTCTGGAACAATGCCCACAATGGCCATGGTATAGGGCCAGATGGAATAAGGTTCATTCATATGAAATTCGACAGTGGTATCGTCCACTGCCACAGCCTCCTTCAGCATTGTGAAATCATTCACAGAACTGTTGTCACGGCAGTTGTTATAAGTAAATGCAACGTCAGAAGCAGTCAGGGCCTCTCCATCTGTGAATTTCACATCATCACGAAGTTTTACAGTCCAGACCATTCCGTCCTCGCTGCAGCTGTATTCCGTTGCCAGATCATTCTCAATTCCCATATCGCTGGTGGTACGCACCAGGGTACTCTGAATCAGCGGTTCATGAACATGTTCTCCTGCGCCCCATCCAAATGCCGGATCAAATCCGGAAGCAGGCTCAGAGCTTGGAGGCATGGTCACAACAACGGAAGCATCTTCTGCCCCTGCATAAACGGAAAGAGCTCCTGTATTCCAAAGAGAAGCTGTGAGAAAAGCTGCACAAAGCAGACCCATCACTTTTTTTGTTTTCATTTAAAAATACTCCTTCGTTTGTTATTTACCAAATGTCGACTTTAGTATTGTACAAATCCGCTTTTTCCCAAGCGGATATCATGGTTGTATTATAAACTGCAAAAATCCCCCCTACAAGCCCGTAGGGGGGTTATTTTTTTAACAATTTTCAAAAATATCAAATCAGGTACTTATTTCTCAGATCTTCCACCGCTTTTGGAGTAAGGTACAACGCCCGGCGGATAAACCGTTCCATGGAGCCATATTCCTTTTCGATGAACTCAAAGACCGCTTCCAGATACTCTGGCTTCACCCGGTATAAAGCCCGGATATTTTCTAATTTGCCCGCATCCACAATGGTCTTCGCTTCCATAAGGCGAAGCATATACTCCAGTTCCGTTTCCAGGTAAAAATTGGTCCGGAGGAAATCCTCCATAATTCCTTCTCTGGGAACCCCAAGAACACTTAACAGAAGGGCTGTTCCCACCCCGGTCCGGTCTTTTCCCATATCACAGTGCCAGAGCACCGCGCCTTCCTGACAATCCAGAAGCACATCCATAAAACGGGCAAACTGTTTTACTGAATACTGATCTCCAATGAAGCTCTTATACTGTTTCAGCATAAAATCATCATCCAGGTGCTCGTTAAGAAGCACATCCATCAGGTTCTGGTCCGAATAATTCTGGGTACTCTCTTCATCCAGAATGGGAATGTGAAAATACTCCACCCCAGGCATAATTGTATCCGGCTGTCTTTTCCGTTCTATTCCAGATCGATAATCAATCACGGTGGAAAGACGATAGCCTTCTGTAAAAAGCTCCTGATCTGCCAGAGACAGATGGTACAGAGCGCCGCTTCTAAGGAGTCTCCGGGGAAGGATATGACGGCCATCTTCTGTCATAAGCGCCCCCAGATCCCTGGTATTGGGAAGGCTTTGCATTGCCAGCCTGCCGCCTTTGGGAAATCCAATAGCCATTTCCGGATTCAGCGCTTTCAGAAGAAGCATACAGTCCTTGATTTCCCGCTCTGTCATATCAAATTTATAGCGTTTCCTTCTTCTGGTAACAATCACCAGATAATTGGAAATCAGCTGTTTCTGCGCAATGTCGTCTCCGCTTTCCCGGCGCATATAAGCCCACATGATATCCTTACAGGGAAGACTGTTGATCATCATATGTCTGGTGAATACCAGATAGCCGTCTTCAATTCGTATTTTTCCATATTTCATTTGTCTTCCTCCATCTGTGGTGTTCCAGGCGCTCTGCACCCGGTTGTAGTGTCTGTATCATATCACATTTGAAGAAAATGAGGAATACCTATCTTTTTTGAAAATAACGGATTTTATTTCAGAAGGCTCACACACCGTATGCATAAACAAAGGTTTCATAAGGACGAAGAGTCTGTTTTTCCCCCCTTGCTTCCTGCTGATAATTGGAAATCAGAAGCCTTCCCTCTCTGCCGTGAAATTCCTCTGGCAGAAGGAACTGCTGGGATTCCTCACTGAAATTACATACCACCAGAAGTTTTTCTTCTCCCAGAGTTCTTGTGTACGCAAAAATAGCCGGATCTTCCGGAAGAAGCAGCTGATAGCTTCCATATACGATCAAATCCATCTCATGACGCAGGGCAATGAGCTTCTGATAATAATAGAACATGGAATCTTCTCTGGAAAGCTGTTCCTTTGCATTGATTTCTCTATAATTGGGATTGACCATAATCCAGGGAGTTCCTGTGGTAAAGCCTGCATTCTTTTCGTCACTCCACTGCACCGGGGTTCTGGCATTGTCACGGCTCTTGTAACGAAGATACTTCATCATTGTTTCTCCATCCAGAACTCCCTGGCCTACCAGTTCACGGTAAGCATTGATGCTTTCAATATCCCGGAAATCCTCCATGGTTTCAAAAGGTACATTGGTCATTCCCAGTTCTTCTCCCTGATACACATAAGGCGTTCCCTGCATCATATGAAGACAGGTTGCCAGCATCTTTCCGGATAACTCCCTGTATTCCGGAGAATCATTTCCCAGACGGGAAAGCATTCTTGGCTGATCATGGTTGCACCAGTAAAGGCTGTTCCACGCCTTTCCCTCCAGAGAAACCTGCCATTTACTCAGAACCTTCTTCAATTCCACCAGATCAATTTTACGGTCACACCATTTTGAGGTTTCCCCTCCATCCAGATCCATATGTTCAAACTGGAAAACCATACTTAATTCACTGCCATCCAGAGAGGCATATTTTTTTGCCTCTTCCACGGTCACACCAGAGCATTCTCCCACTGTGAGAAGGTCATATTTGGAGAGAACCTTCTGATTCATCTCCTGGAGATATTCGTGTACATGGGGACCGTTACATACATAAGGGCCGAAATCTCCCCGGCCGCTGTCTCCTGCCTTCCCATCTGGAAGACCTGGAACCTTGGAGATCATGGAAATTACATCCATACGGAATCCGTCGATTCCCTTCTGACACCACCAGTCCATCATGGAAAATACTTCTTCACGCACTGCTGGATTGTCCCAGTTTAAGTCCGGCTGTTTTTTGGAGAACAGATGCAGATAATACATCTGGGTTTCCTCGTCATACTGCCATGCAGAACCGGAGAAGCAGGAACCCCAGTTATTAGGTTCCTTTCCATCCTTGCCTTCCCTCCAGAAATAGTAATCCCGATAAGGATTTTCTCTGGATTTCCGGCTTTCTACAAACCAGGGATGTTCATCGGAGGTGTGATTGACCACCAGGTCCATAACAATTTTAATGCCATGGGCATGTGCAGATGCCAGCATCCGGTCAAAATCCTCCATGGTTCCAAAATCCTTCATAATTCCCTGATAATTGCTGATGTCGTATCCGTTGTCATCATTGGGAGATTCATAAACAGGAGAAAGCCAGATTACATCAATGCCCAGCTTCTCTAAATAACCCATTTTTTCTGTAATTCCATTGAGATCACCAATTCCGTCTCCGTTGCTGTCCATAAAACTTCTTGGATATATCTGGTATACAACGGCTTCCTTCCACCATGCCTTTTCCATTTTTTCTTTCCTTCCTTTCTTTAGGTTTTACGTTAAACTTTCTATGTGCATCATAGCACGAATCCAGGAAATGTCAATGGTTTTGCGTTAAACTTATGAAAGTTTTTTTACAGACTCCCGAATCACCAGTTCCACGGGAATTCGACTGTCCTTTTCCAAAGGCTGCGGCTGTTTTTCAATCAGATGAATTAATTTTTGTATGGCAAGCCGTCCCTTTTCGCTGACACCCTGATGGACCGTAGTCAATCTGGGGACAGACAGCCTTGCCATATCAATATCATCAAAACCTGTGATGGAAAAATCTTCTGGAATCCGGATGTTGTGATGGCGGAAGTAATCCATTCCCTCCATGGCAAAGTAATCGTTACAGAATACAAGAGCGGTAACTTCCCCTTTTCGTTTTGCCACCTGCTGAAACAGGGCTTCTTTTTCATTTTTTTGGTTGGAACAGAAAAGAATCCCTTCCTCTCCACGGGGGATTCCTGCCGCCTTCAGGGCACGAAGGAATCCCAGTTCCCGCATCCGCCCCACATTTTCCAGATCTGCAGGATTTTGCTTCCGATCCACATCTGAAAGAAACAGAAGTTTCTCATGACCCTGCTGGATCAAATACGAGGTGATGGCAAACGCGCCCTCTTCATCCATGGTACCCACATTGTAATAGTTCTCTTTTTCCTGAAAATAACAGTCTGTAAAGACTGCCGGAACCTTGATCACTTCTCCCAGGCGTTTACTTACTGCCGTTCCAAGACTCACAGTCACCACACCGTCCACATTCCAGGTATTCAAAAGATGCTCCATCTCCTCCACAGAATTGGAGAAGCAGAGCATCATATAATAATTGTGTTTTCGGATCTCCTTTTCCATGGCGCCAAGAATTTCCGCCATAAAAGGGCTCTGAATCCCTTCCCTGCCTGGTTCCGTCAGATCTCTGGCCACAACGCCTATGATCCGGGACTGATTGCCGGCCAGCATTCTTGCCCCCATATTGGGAACGTAATGGAGCTCCTTCATAATCTTCTGAATCTTCTCCACAGTTGCCGGGGATACCCTTTTTGTATTTCCATGTATGACATTAGAGACCGTGGTAAAACTTACCCCGGCCTCTCTTGCAATATCTTTAATGGTTGCCATTGTCTTCTTCCTCTCTGCCGATGCGCTCCAGCAAATCCCATAAGGTTCTTACCGCTCGAATCAGCATACTTTCATCCAGAAGGAATTTGGGATGGTGAAGGGGATATCCTTCCTGTCCCATGCCCGCCAAAAACACCAGAAACAGTCCCCGGCTTTTGAGAAAATAGCGATAGGCATTGTCTCCGGCCAGAAACAGCTCCTCTTCTCCTTCCAGGACAAAACGTTCCTGAAACTCCTGTTTTCCTGCCTGGATTCCCAAATCCACCAGGCGGTCATCATTGGCAAAGGGAAGCACTGGCTCCTTGGGAAAGGTCATGGAAATCCTGGCACCTGTTTCTTTTTCGATTTCCTGAAATGCCGCTGTAAGTCCGTCCCTCAGCCCATAAAAGTCTTCTTCGTAACAGGCGCGGATATTTCCCTCCAGAATCACTTCATCTGCAATGATGTTGGGGTATGCTCCTCCGTGAATGGTTCCAGCTCCTGTGAGACAGGGACCCCTGCGGGGATAAGTTCGGTTCAGTTTTTCCATAGCCTGTACCACAAGAGCCGCCGCATAAATGCTGTCAATACCCTTTTCTGCTTCGCACCAGTGGCTGGATCTGCCCTGAACCAGAATCCGCATCCCACTGATCATGGCGGAAGCCTGTCCCCGGTGGATGGCCATTCCCTCACAGCCATCCAGCGCAAAATGAAACATAAGAAAGATGGGATTTTCTCCCTCTTTTATGGCGCCGGATTTTAGCATTCGCTTCGCGCCTTCGCCAATCTCCTCAGCAGGCTCAAACAAAAACCGGACACCTGCCGGAAAGGTCTCTTTCTGCCGGGCCAGTATTTTTGCTACGATCAACGCAGTAGATAGAATGGCATCATGTCCGCAGGCATGCATCACTCCCGGATGAACAGAGGCATAAGGAAGTTCTGTCTGCTCAGAGATAGGCAGGGCATCCATCTCCGCCCGGAAAAGGATCTGTTTTTTCTTCTCCTGCAGCGACGGAAGTTCTGCCATCCATCCGGTGGGAGGAACCGGGGTAAGCACATACCCCAGCTTCTCCATATAATCCCGGATAAAGGCAGATGTTTTTTCTTCCTTTAACGCCAGTTCCGGATACTGATGAAAGGTTCTTCTTAAATGAAGGAGTTCCTCCTGATATTCCTGAAAATTAATCATTGGCAAATAACTCTTTGAAGGTTTTCTTTTTTTCGATTGCTTCTGTTACAGAGGCCATCTTACTGGTATCTCCAATCAGAATCACACCACAGAGGCGATTGTTCAGGAAATAGTATTTTTCATACTGTTTTCTTCCCATATCCTTAAATTCCACAGTCTTGTAGATCAGATTTGGATTCTTTCCATTATCGCCAATGGCATACAGACCGGTATTCATTCCGTGGAAGGAAAGTCCTGCGGAAACAGTGGTATAGGAAAGGGCCTCTCCTGCTGCATTGGCTCCCGCTACCTTACCCTGCTCCAGAGCCTGAGGCCAGATGGCATAGTTAATACCTTCATATTCTGCGCAGTCTCCACATGCATAGATATCTTCCACACTGGTTTCCATTTTTTCGTTTACTACAATGCCACGATTGATTTCTGCCCCTGCGCCTCCTGCAAGTGCAGTATTGGCACGAACCCCGGCAGAAACAATCACCAGCTGTGCCGGATATACGGTTCCATCGCTTAAAGCGACTCCTGTTACATGGCCATCGCCTTCGATGGAAGCAATCTGCACACCTGTATGAATGGAAATGCCGCATCCCTCACTGATGGAGGTAAGCATTTCGCTGGCTCCTGCATCCAGCTGACGTCCCATGATCTGAGGAGCCAGTTCCAGAACAGTCACTTCTTTTTTGGCTTTTTTCATTTCCCAGGCTGCTTCCAGACCAAGAACACCGCCTCCAATCACTACCACATTCTGGATATCCTTCATCAGCTTCTCAATTTTTTGGATATCTGTCATACGGCGGATTGCCACAACCTCTGGCTTATCTGCACCTGGAATAGGCGGAATGAAGCATTCTGATCCAAGGGCATAAATCAGCTTGGTATATTTTAATTTTGTTCCATCTGCCAGCTCCACTTCTTTTTCCGGCGCATGGATGGCCTTCACTTCTTTTTCCAGAAGCTGGTGAATCTGGTTTTCTTCATACCAGGAAGCCGGTTCCACTGCAATTTCTTCTGCATCCATCTCGGAAACCATGGATTTGGTCAGCATTGGACGATTATAGGTAGCATAAGGTTCGTTGGAGATCATCACAACGGAACCGGTTTTATCTCTTTGACGGATGGCTTTGGCTGCGCTTAAACCTGCTGCACCATTTCCCAGAATCACATAGAAATCCTTGGAATCTCTGGAAAAATCAGAGGTTTCTTCTTCAACCGGGATAAAGTTTTCTTTTCCCACGCCACATACTGGACAAATTTCCAGAGAAGAATCGAAAATTTCTCCACATACCAGGCATTTCACCAGCGTACGGGCGCCCTTGCCTGCTTTTTTCGGATTTTCTTTTTCCAGAAGGAGACAACCGAAATTGTATCCATATTCATAAGCGTCCAGAAGGTTGTTTTCACTTGGTTTGAAACGGATTCTTAAGCCGTCTACCACACGCATCCGGAGCTGTTTCAGACGTTCAATAATGTGAGGAACACCCTCGCCACTCCAACCATAACTTCCGAACGCACTTGCCAGCTTACCGCCGTGGGTACCGGCAAAAATAGAAGTGGTCAGATCCCAGATGGGTTTTAAGGCTTCACCCACAATGGTAGGCGTTCCAAACAGAATTCCGTCTGCAAATCCCAGTTCTTCCAGTACCTTTCCCTGATCTGCAGTTACCATATCATAAGCGCGCACATCAATGTCGCCACTGTCCTTAATACCCCGTTCAATTTCTTTTGCAAGCTGCTCGGTATAGCCATAAGCGCTTACATAAGGAATGATCACAGTCTTTTTCTGGTTGGGGTTGACTACGCTACACCAGTCTTCATAGGTGTTGTACATAAAGTCAATTTTTTCATCGATTACCGGTCCATGACCAGGGCAGATCATGGATACATCCAGTTCCCGCACACGAGAAAGGGCTTTTAACATATAAGGCTTAAATGGTCCGATGATACAGTCAAAGTAGTATTTGGTAGCGCGCATATAGCCTTCATGATCGGTTACCTTGCTTGCCAGCACGTCATGAAAACCATAGTGAGAGCCGAAGGAGTCACAGGTTACCAGAATCTGTTCTTCCTCAATATATGTGTACATGGTATCCGGCCAGTGAAGGTTGGGGACAATGAGGAAACGAAGGGTTTTTCCGCCGATTTCCATAGTCTGATTGTCCTTTACTGCGATGGAACAGAAATCATGATTTACAATTTCCTTCAGGAAGCTGATGGCACATCCTGTTGCCACAATCTTCATCTGGGGACTGTACTCCAAAAGTTTCTCAATACTTCCGGCATGGTCCGGTTCTGTATGTTCCACAACCAGATAGTCAATTTTTGTTACATCAATGACTTCTTTTAATTTGTCCAGATATTCGTCGAAAAATTTCACTTTTGCAGTTTCAAATAAAACTGTTTTGTCTCCTGCTTTCCAGACATAAGAATTGTAGGTGGTGCCGAATTCTGTGTACATGATAATGTCAAAAACACGAAGAGAATCATCCACGATTCCAGCCCAGTAAAAATTTTTTCTTAATTCCAGAGTTTTCATGTGATACCCTCACTTTCATATAATTTTATTTTAATTTTTCATGCATCTGATTTTGCCTGAAAGCACCTCCTATTGAATATGCAGGGCTTCCTTCCAGTCTGCCTCCTTAAATCCCGGCAGTACAAATTCCTCTGACACAAGAAGAGGACGTTTCACCAGCATCCCATCGGTGGCCAAAAGCTTTCGCTGCTCTTCCTCTGTCATTTCTCCCAACTTGTCCTTCAATCCCAGCTCCCGGTATTTCATTCCACTGGTATTAAAAAAACGCTTCATGGGAAGACCGCTTCGTTTGATCCATTCCCCCAGTTCCTCTTCCGTAGGATTCTCTTCCACAATGTGCCGGTCTGTAAAGTCCACCCCCTGTTCCTCCAGCCATTTCTTTGCTTTTTTGCAGGTGGTGCATTTCGGGTATTCTAAAAATAACAGCATTTCCCTTCTCCCTTCTGTTTTTTATATGAGGCCTAAGGTAGTCAGGCCGTTTAAAATTCCATAATGAAACATATCCGTAGTTACAAAATCCGCTAATTCCTTGATCTTCTGGGACGCATTTCCCATGGCAACCTTTGTGGCTGCATACGCAAACATAGACAGATCATTGTTGCTGTCTCCAAATACCACGGTATCCTCCCAGGGAATCTGGAACAGCTGACACACGGCGGCAATTCCCACCGCTTTGTTGAAGCCCTTGGGAATCAGCTCTATGGTGGTTCCCACAAAATCGTTGTTCTCATGACGAATCACATCATAATAAGGCGACAGCTCCAGACATGCCTGCTCTGCATTGCAGCCAGGCTGCATCTTTGCGCTGATCTTATTGATCTGCATTACCGATTCGTATCCCCGGATGGGACGCCATTTTTCTCCCAATGCCTCTGTGATCAGATCCCGGTACCAGTTGACTTCTCTGGTATATTCATCTTTGTCATAATACATATAGTCTGCTCCCTCCATAACAGGAACCAAACCGTATTTCCGAAGAGTCCGCACAGAAAGCGCTGCAATTTCCGGAGACATTTCCCGGTTAAAAAGTCTTTTTCCGTCTTTTTCTATGGTGGCTCCACAGGCGCTGATCATACCGGTAAACGGAATCTCTTCCAGGTAACCTGGTACAAATGCCCTGCTTCTCCCGGTGCACAGCCACGCCTGATGCCCATTGGCTACCAGACGGCGGATGGCATCCTTTGCGCTTTTGGGAACTCCCTTTTGTATATCACAGACGGTACCGTCTGCATCAAAAAATACTGCTTTCATCTGAAAAACTCCCTTGCTGCCTGAATCAAATACCAGGTATCCTTGGTACCTGCAGTCTCATAAGGAGAATGCATCGCCAGCTGGGGCAGACCAATATCCACAGAAGAAACAGCTACCTGAGTATTGGCAATATTTCCTAAGGTAGATCCGCCGGCAATATCAGAACGATTGGTAAAGGTCTGTACCGGAACTTCTGCTCTGGCGCAAAGCTGTCTGAATCTGGCAGCGCTTAATGCATCGGTACAATACTTCTGATTGGCGTTGAACTTAATGACAATCCCCTGGTTGAGCACCGGACGATTCACCGGATCTGCCACGTCCGTATGGTTGGGGTGTATGGCATGCGCATTGTCTGCGGAGATCATAAAACTTCCTGCAAGGGTTCTCAGATACTCCTCATAGCTTCTGCCCAATCCGCTGTTGATCCGAAGAAGCGTGTCCAAAAGGAAGGTCGATGCTGCTCCCTGTTTCGTAGTACTGCCCACTTCTTCATTATCTAATACACAGTGGATTCCTATGGAATCTTTTCTTTCTGCGGACAGAAAGCCTTCCATGGATGCAAAGGCACACTGCAGATCATCCAGCCTTCCGCAAGACACAAACCCATCGTCTGCGCCCCAGACCGTTCCCGGCATACGGTTGTACAAGAACAGATCGTGTCCCAGAATGTTTTCTTTTTCCACACCGCCAGCCTCCGCGATCACATCCCAGAAAGTATCCCTGGCTTCTGCCGTTCCATAAAGGGGAAGAAGATCCTTCTGCGCCTGGTACGCATAGCCTTTATTTGCCTCCCGGTTCATGTGAATGGCCAGACTGGGAATCATAAGAAGATCCCGGTTCACACAGAGCAGCCGCTCCTTCAGTTCTCCCTCTTCTTCTATCACAATTCTTCCAGCCACGGATAGGGGACGGTCAAACCAGGGCGCCATCAGCATTCCCCCATAGGGTTCCACATTCAGCTTCACATACGCATTTTCCACAACGATCTCCGGATTCTCCTTAATCTTAAAGGCAGGAGAGTCGCTGTGACTGGCCATAATATGAAATTTCATGGGCAGGGTTTGGGGAATGGAAAAAGCAAGCAGGGCAGAACTGTTTCTTGTCACAAAATAATTGCCGCCTGCCTTTAATTCCCAGTGATCTTCTTCCTTCAGCTCCAAAAATCCCGCTTCCAGAAATCGTTTTTTCATTTCCGCCACAGCATGAAATGCCGTGGGGCTTTCTTCTATAAAGGAAAGTAATTTCTTAACTGTCTCTTTCATTATGTCTGCTCCTAGTATTTTTGTTCTTATTATACGTCAAAAATCCGGTTCTAGCAACGAAAAAACTGTAGAAAAAAGCTGCGCTCTAAAGCGCAGCAATTCGTTTCATAGCTTCTATGGTGTTTTCATAAGTTCCAAAGGCAGTAAGTCGGAAGTATCCCTCTCCGGCTGCTCCAAAACCTGAGCCAGGAGTTCCCACTACCTTTGCCTGATTCAAAAGAACATCGAAAAATTCCCAGGAGCTCATATGGTCCGGGGTTTTCAGCCAGATATAGGGAGCGTTCACCCCGCCGGATACGGAATATCCTGCCTCCTTTAATCCCTGGTAAATCACCCTGGCATTTCTCATGTAATATGCAATCTGCTCTTCTAACTGTGCCTTTCCTTCCGGAGAATACACCGCCTCCCCGGCCCGCTGGACAATGTAGGGAGCGCCGTTAAATTTGGTTCCATGACGTCTCGCCCAGAGGCTGTGAAGAGAAACGCCGTCCCGGACAAGGGCTTTTGGAACCACGGTAAAGCCCAGACGTACCCCGGTAAAGCCTGCATTTTTGGAGAAACTTCTAAGCTCTATGGCACAGGTTTCTGCTCCCTGACACTCATAAATGCTGTGGGGAATTCCTTCCTGAGTGATATATGCTTCATAGGCTGCGTCATAAATGATCACGGCTCCAATCCTGTTGGCATAATCCACCCATTCCTGAAGACCTTCCCTGGAAATAGCAGCTCCGCTTGGGTTGTTTGGGAAGCAGAGATAGATCAAATCTGGTTCCTCTTCTGGAATTTCAGGAAGAAATCCGTTTTCTTCACGGCATGGCATATAGATCACTCCATCAAAACATTCCCCTTCCGGGCGGTAGTTTCCTGTACGTCCTGCCATTACATTGGTATCCACATAGACCGGATACACCGGGTCACAAACTGCCACCCGGTTCTCCAGGCCAAAAATTTCCTGAATGTTGCCAGAGTCACTTTTGGCTCCGTCAGAAACGAAGATTTCATCAGGAGAAATGGCACATCCCCGTTTTTTATAATCATTGTCTGCAATAGCCTTCCGAAGAAATTCATAGCCAAGGTCCGGAGCATAACCATGAAAGGTTTCCTCATGTCCCATTTCATCCACTGCGTGATGAAGAGCCGAAAGAATGGCCGGGGCCAGAGGCTGGGTCACATCCCCGATTCCCAGGCGGATCACTTCAGCCTGAGGGTTTGCTTCTTTATAAGCCGCCACTTTTTGGGCGATGGTAGAAAAGAGATAACTTCCCGGCAATTTTAAATAATTTTTATTTATTGTTAACATAACATTTTCTCCTATTCCATTTCTTTTCTCTTGCTGATCTCCTGCTTCAGAGCTTCCTGTACTGCCTCTGGCCGCGCCTTCCCCTTCAGTTCCCGTATCACCTGACCCACAAAGAAGCCAAATACCTTTTCTTTTCCGTCAAGGAGCTGGGAAAGGGGTTCTGGATTTCTGTCCAGGATCTCCAGAATGGTCTTTTCTAATAACGCCTGGTCTTCCACAATCTTCAGCCCCATTTCTCTGGCGCAGGCATCTGGATCTGCATCTGTCTCAAAGACCTTCAGAAATACTTTTTTTGCATTCCGATGAGTCAGTTCTCCTTTTTCTTCCATGGCAAGAAGCTTTGCCAGATGGGCAGGACCGAAACAAAGCGCTTCCGGTTCTATGGCATGCTCCTTCATAAGCCGGAGAACCTCTCCCATAAACCAGTTGGAAACGGTTTTGGGATTTCCGGACAGGCGGACTGTTTCCTCAAACAGTTCTGCCAGTCTTCTGGATTCTGTGAGAAGTCTGGCATCATAAGCCGGAAGACCATATTCTTCCTGATACCGCTTCACTTTTTCTTCTCGAAGCTCTGGCTGATTCTCCTTCAATTCCTGAATCCACCCATGGGATATGTGTACCGGAGGAAGATCCGGATCTGGAAAATACCGGTAATCCTTGGCATCCTCCTTGGAGCGCATGGCAAAGGAGGTTTCCTTATTGTCATCCCAGCGGCGGGTTTCCTGAATCACCGGATGTCCTGCTTCCAGAAGTTCAATCTGGCGTTCCCGTTCTCCTTCGATGGCTCTTGCAATGGCCTTGAAAGAATTAAGGTTTTTCATTTCTGTTCTGGTTCCCAAACGGGAACTGCCTGCTTCCCGGACAGAAAGGTTCACATCTGCCCGCATGGAGCCTTCCTGGAGTTTACAGTCAGAAACTCCTAGATACTGCATCATACAGCGAAGTTTCTCCAGATATGCGATTACCTCTTCACTGTTTTGCATATCCGGTTCCGAAACTATCTCAATTAAGGGAACCCCGCTTCGGTTATAATCCACCAGCGAGCAGTCCTCCCATTCATCGTGGATCAGTTTTCCTGCATCCTCTTCCATATGCATTTCGTGAATTCCGATCTTTTTTTCTCCTGCCGGGGTATCAATCATCAGATATCCGTCGTAGCAAATTGGGAGATATAGCTGGGAAATCTGATAATTCTGAGGATTATCCGGATAAAAGTAATTTTTCCGGTCAAATTTGCAGTCCTGATGAATTTTGCAGTTGGCAGCAATGCCAGCTTTCAAAGCCAGTTCCACCACCTTTTTATTCAGCACTGGGAGAGAACCTGGCATTCCGGTACATACCGGGCAGGTGTGAGTGTTTGGTTTTCCTCCAAATTCTGTGGAACAGCCGCAGAAAATCTTGGTCTTCGTAGCCAGCTCCACATGTACTTCCAGACCGATCACAGTTTCATAAGTTTTCATACTGCCATTCCTCCTTTTCTCAGTTTTGTTTCCTCTTTCCCGGCCAGTTCAAAGATTTTTGCTGCCCGATACAGTTTTTTCTCCATAAAGCAGCCGCTCACCATCTGAAGGCCAATGGGCAGCCCCTTTTGATCCATTCCACAGGGGAGGGAAATTCCCGGTAAACCACAGAGATTTACAGCCACTGTATAAATATCTCCCAGATACATGGAAAGTGGATCCTTCAGGCTTTCTCCGATCCTTGGCGCTGTGTAGGGCGCAGATGGGGATAATACCACATCATAGTCCTGAAAGATCTGCTGAAACTCTTCCCTGATACGCGCCCGGGTCTTTAAGGCTTTTAAATAATAAGCATCGTAATATCCGGAGCTTAACACAAAGGTTCCCAGCATAATCCTTCGTTTTACCTCTTCTCCGAAGCCTTCTGTCCTTGTTTTTTTGTACATATCATGAAGATCCTGGAAGGTATCCGCCCGATATCCGTATTTTACGCCGTCAAACCGTTCCAGATTGGAGCTTGCCTCTGCGCTGGCAATAAGATAATAAGCAGGAATCAGGTATTCTGCAGTTTTCAGAGAGATAAAATCAATGATTGCCCCCTGCTGGGTGAGAACTTTCAGGCTCTTCATAAATGCGTCCTTTACCTCCGGAGACAAACCGTCTGCCAGAAATTCTCTGGGAACCGCAAACTTCATTCCCCGAACATGTTTTTTTTCTTCCATAGGAAGTTCCAGGTCACTTCGGTTCAAAGAGGTGCTGTCCTTTGCATCCCTTCCGGCAAGTACCTGCAAAAGAGCATAAACGTCCTCGGTATCCTTTCCAATGGGGCCGATCTGATCCAGAGAGGAGGCATAGGCAATTAATCCATACCGGGAAACTGTTCCATATGTGGGCTTAAGACCTGTAACGCCACAAAATGCACTGGGCTGCCGGATGGAACCTCCCGTATCTGAGCCAAGGGCAAGATATGCCTCTCCTGCCGCTACCGCCGCACAGGATCCCCCTGAGGAACCCCCTGGAACATGCTCTAAGTTCCAGGGATTCCTGGTGATCTGAAAAGCAGAGGTTTCTGTGGTACTGCCCATGGCAAACTCATCCATATTTGTCTTACCAATGAGGATCATCCCCGCCTGTTCCAGACGGTCTATGACCTCGGCCTGGTAGGGAGGTATAAACTGTTCCAGAATTCTGGATGCGCAGGTGGTTCTTTTTCCCTGAATACAGATATTGTCCTTAACTGCAATGGGAACCCCTGCCAGAGGTCCCGGATACCGTCCTTCCCGGATTCCTTTTTCTACTTCTCTGGCCCTTTCAAAGGCTTCTTTTCTATAGAGATCCAGATATGCCTGGATTTTCTTTTCTTTTTTGTCAATCTGTGTAAAAACCTCTTTCACCCCGTCCAGAACACCGATCTGTTTCTGCCGGATTTTTCTGGAAAGCTGAAGAGCTGTCATTTGTCCTAAGTCCATTTTCATCCTCCTGCCTGTCTTTCAGATTCTTCAAGCATTCTCCTTCCCAGGTCTCTCTCTTAAAGGGAAGCATGTTCTTCTCAGATAATGGTTTTGGGAACCAGATACTGTCCCTCTTTCTTTTTTGGGGCGTTGGCCAACATCTCTCTGCTTAGATCTTTGTTGGTCACCACATCCTCCCGAAACACATTGCCATCTGCAAACAGATGTGACAGAGGCTCCACATCATGAGTATCCAATTCTGAAAGTTTCTCTACATAATCCAACATCTTCTGCATCTCTTCCCTGGCTTTTTTTCGTTCCTGCTCATCCAGGGAAAGTTTGGATAAGATACAAACATTTTCTATGATTTCATCTGATATTCTTTCCATTTTTCTCACCTCAGTATCTGTTTTTTCTGAATGTTTACGGTTCCAGTCTGCCAAGATCTCTTGGGAACAGACAGGCTTCCCTTACATTTTCCTCTCCCAGAAGCATCATGGTAAGACGTTCCAGTCCAATTCCAAGCCCGCCATGGGGAGGCATTCCGTATTTAAAGGTATCCAGATACTGTTCCATTCCCTGGGTTTCCATTCCCCGGTCCCTGATCTTATTGATCAGCGTCTTATAATCATGGATTCTCTGCCCTCCTGTGGTAACTTCCAGGCCATGAAACAAAAGATCAAAGCTTTGTGTATAACGGGGATCCTTTGGATCATCCATAGCATAAAAGGGGCGTTTTTTGGAAGGATAATGGGTAACAAACACAAAATCCGCGCCATATTCTTCCTTAAAATATCTGCCAATGAGCTGTTCCTCTTCCGGCTCCAGATCATAGGGATTACGGATTCTTCTCTGATATTTTTCCGCTACCAGTTCCTTGGCTTTGGAAAAGCTGACTGTTGGAATCCTGGACACATCAGGAAGTGTCACTTTTAATATGGAAAGTTCTTTTTCATATTCCTGCTCCAGAAGTTTTTCTGCATATTGAAGGAACCCCGTTTCCATAGCCATGATTTCCTGGAAATCTTCTATGTAGCCCATCTCAAAATCCAGACTGGTATACTCGTTTAAATGTCGTTTTGTATTATGTTTTTCTGCCCGGAACACAGGTCCCGTTTCAAATACCCGGTCAAATACACCTACCATCATCTGTTTGTAAAACTGAGGGCTCTGCGCCAGGACCGCGGGCTTATGAAAATAAGAAAGACGAAACAGATTGGCCCCGCCTTCTGCACCTCTGGCTCCGATTTTTGGGGTATGGATTTCTGTAAATCCCTGCTGATACAGATAATCCCGAAAGGCACGTACCAGTCCTTCCTGAATTCTGAAACGGGCTCGTTCCTTTATGTTCCGAAGGGAAACAGATCTCTGGTTTAATTTGGCCTCCAACGAGGTGTGAAGTTCCCATTTATCGATTGCCATGGGAAGAGGTGCTGCCGGTGCGGACAAAACAGTAAGGTGCTGAATCTGAATTTCCCGTCCATAGGGCGCCCTTTTCTCTTCCCGTAGGTTTCCGGAAATTTCCACTGTCATGCCCTCCTTCAGCCCATGGGCATAAGGGTTTTCTCTTGGATTATCAAAAACGGTCTGAAACAGTCCCTCTTTTTTTCTTAAGATTACAAACATCACCTCTCCCATATTTCGGATGCTGTGAATTGCTCCGTCTATGGAAACCTCCCTGCCAGGAAGTTCCTCCTGCAGAAGCTCCTCCCATGAAGAGAGAGCTTTCTCCCATGTACCATCAATCCATTTCATCTTCCTCATCCTTTCCAAATATACTGTTTTCCTAATCAATAAAAAAATCCCGGTCTACCCCTATACACCCGGGTAGGCCAGGATTGGATATCTGATTACACCATTGTAATCCCAAATCAAATATGTATTTTTCAGATTTCTTCATAAAAGAGACGCAGAAGCATCTGCGCGGTTTCCACCATATTGGTTCCGGAATCCATGCTGCATTTCTGAATATAGCGGAATGCTTCTTCCTCACTTAGGTGATTTCTCTGCATCAGCATCATCTTTGCATTGGAAATATAATTTTGCTCCTTTTCCGAACGGGGTTTTGGCTTTTTCTTTCTTTTTTTCCGTCGGCTCTCCTGCTGTGTCAGAATCATATGCACCGTATTGATCAGATCGGAAACCCGAAGGGGGATTTCTACGGTAAGTACCCAGGATGGGGCGTCCTGGATCACTGGTCTGGAGCCAAGAAGCAGCAGTTGAAATTCCTCCGGCATATATTCCATCAGTTCCTGATAATTCATATCCAGAAGCCGGCCGCTGCAGATCAGCACCCCCTCGCCCAGTTCAGAAATATTGGCAAGAGCATTGGAACCTGTGTTACAGATGCCTGCCACGGAAAAACCGTGTTTTACCAAAATGGTACGGATCTTTTTTGCATCTTCAATTTTCGGCAATGCGATTACAATGCTGCCCATTTCTGACACCCCTCAACTGTTTTTTTATTTCTATTCCAAAGATTTCTTCCATCGTCTTCAGATCCGGTAAAGATACTGCTGAAGTTCCCAGTCAGTTACCTGTGTTGTATACTGTTTCCATTCCTTTTTCTTTGCTTCCAGATACTTGTGAAAAAATTCTTTTCCCAGAAGCTCCTGCATCCAGCTGCTTTTTTCAAAATCATCCATTGCTTCCTTCATATTACAGGGAAGATTTTCTATTTTCATTGCCTGAAGCTCCGGTTCAGAAAGAGAACGGTTGGAGGATCTGGTGGGATATAGCTTACGCCGGATTCCATCCAGACCGGCTGCAAGACATATCGCAAAAACAAGATAAGGATTGGAGGATGCATCGGGACTGCGAAGTTCGATCTTCGTATCTGCTCCCCTGGGAACGGGAATCCGCACAAGGGAATTCTGATTGTTCTTCGTCCAGGTCAGTTCTGTGGGTGCCTCATATCCTGGAACCAGACGTTTATAAGAATTCACCAGAGGATTGGTGATCAGAGCCATCTCTTTGCTGTGAGCCAGAAGACCTCCCACAAAGTAATAGGCTTCCTCACTGAGTTCTTTGGGGTTCTCCTGATTTTCAAATACATTTTTTCCATCCTTAAACAGGGAAAAATGGATATGCATTCCAGAACCGTTGACATCTGTTTTTGGCTTGGGCATAAAAGTCGCATGAAGGCCATGACGTTTGGCAATGATCCGTACTGCCATCTTAAAGGTCATTATCCGGTCTGCCATTTGTCTGGCTTCCCCATAGCGAAAATCAATCTCATGCTGAGCCGGGGCTTTCTCATGGTGGGAGGATTCCACCTCAATTCCCATTTCTTCCAGGGTAAGAACCATGTCCCGGCGGGCATTTTCTCCCAGATCCAGAGGACTCATATCCAGATAGCCTGCCTGCTCATGGCTAAGGGTTGTGGGCATTCCATTGTCATCACAATGAAACAGGAAAAATTCGCATTCCGGATCAATATAGCAATGATATCCTTCCTCTTCCGCTTCCCTGGCAACCTTTTCCAGAAGATAGCGGGAACTGCAAAGATACGGGGTTCCATCTGGACAATACAGATCACAGATCATTCGCGCCACCTTCCCCTGCTGAGGTCTCCATGGAAGAATGACAAAGGTATCCGGATCAGGCTCCAGATACAGATCCGTTTCTTTTGTATCCTTAATACCGGAAATAGCACTTCCATCCACCAGAATTTCCCGGTTCAGCGCTCTTTCCAGTTCTCTGGCTGTAATTGCAATGTTTTTCAACGTTCCAAACATATCGGTAAACTGAAGACGAATAAATTCCACATCTTCTTCCTCTGCAAGGGCTAATATTTTTTCTTTCATATCTTGTTCCATGGTCTTCTCTCCTCATCCAATAATTCCGCATCTGACGGCTGCATGCTTCTCCTTAACAGAAAAACGGTTCTATAAAAGGAAAAAGGCGCACTTCCCAAGGGTATATCCCCTTAGAAAGAACGCCTTTGTTCATGCTGACATTATATCAACCTGTTTTTTTCCTGTCAACTATAAATTTGAATATCCCATGAGAGATTCGTCCACTGCTCTGGCAGCTTCACGGCCTTCCCGGATGGCCCATACCACCAGCGATTGTCCTCTGTGCATATCTCCTGCTGTAAAAACGCGGGGAACAGAAGTTTCGTAAGCCCCTGGTTCTGTTTTTACATTATTTCTGGCATCCACGGTTACAGAAAAGGCATCTGTCACATAGGACTCACTGCCCAGAAATCCTGCTGCAATGAGAACCAGTTCTGCAGGGATTACTTCTTCACTTCCCGGTACCGGTATCATTTCCATTCTTCCGGTTTTTTCATTTTTTTCTCTTTTCAGTTTTACGATTTTGGCCTTTGTCACATTTCCGTTTTTGTCCTTGAGAAATTCTTTTACTGTTGTCTCATAGACTCTGGGATCTTTACCAAAAACAGCAATGGCCTCTTCCTGTCCGTAATCTGTTTTTTTCACCTTTGGCCACTGCGGCCAGGGATTGTTCTCTGCCCGGAATTCCGGCGGTTCAGGCATCATCTCCAGCTGTGTCACAGACCTGGCACCCAGGCGGATGGCAGTTCCCACACAGTCGTTTCCAGTATCACCGCCGCCCACCACCAGTACGTGCTTTCCCTTTGCCAGTTCCGAAGGGATTTTTTCAAAATCGCTGTCCAGAAGTGTTTTTGTCACGTTCTTTAGAAAATCCACTGCGAAATAAATTCCCCCGGCATCCCGTCCCGGAACAGCAAGGTCTCTTGCTCTGGAAGCCCCGCAGGCAAGAAGTACCCGATCAAAGTTTTTCAACAGTTTGGACGCCTTGGTTTCCCCTCCCACATCGGTATTGGTCACAAAGGTGACCCCTTCCTCTTCCATGAGATGGATCCTCCGGTCGATCACGTCCTTCTCCAGCTTCATGTTGGGAATTCCATAACGTAGCAAACCACCAATCCGATCGCTGCGTTCAAATACCGTCACCTGATGTCCCCGTCTGTTTAACAAAAGCGCTGCCGACAACCCTGCAGGACCGCTGCCAACCACTGCAACGGTCTTTCCGGTACGCACTCTTGGAATCTGGGGTGTTACCCAGCCATTTTCAAATGCCGTCTCAATAATCGCCCGCTCATTTTCCTTGGTTGCCACCGGTTCTCCATTGAGATTACAGGTACAGGCAGCCTCACAGAGAGCGGGGCAGACTCTGGATGTAAACTCTGGAAAACTGTGAGTCTTGCTTAGTCTTAAATATGCCTGTTTCCAGTTTCCTGTATAAACAAGATCATTGGTTTCCGGTACCAGATTGTGAAGGGGACAGCCGGATGCCATCCCTGCGATCATTTCTCCTGACTGGCAGAACGGCACACCGCAGGCCATACAGCGGGCGCCCTGCTGTCTCTGTTTTTCCGGATTTAAGGGAACGCGAAATTCCCTGAAATTTTTGATCCGGGTTCTGGGAGGCAGCACACGGGCTGTCTCTCTTTCATATTCTAAAAATCCTGTTGGTTTTCCCATATCCATCCTCCTTAATGCTTCATACCGATACTCTCATAAAAGGCTTCCATCTGTGCCTGTTCACTGGTGAGTCCCTTTTCTTCCAGCTTTTGGCTCAGGGTAATCATTTTTTTATATTCCCCTGGAATCAGTTTTTTGAAATGAGGAAGATAGTTCTCAAAGTCCTTCAGAATTTTGCTTCCCAGTACAGAGTTGGTTTCACGTACATGAGCCTCAATCAGATCGTAAAGTTCCTGACGGTCATATTTATTTTCTACTTTTTCAATGCAGATCATTGCTTTATTGAGATTTTTGTACAGAACATTTTCCATATCCAGTACGTAGGCAATGCCTCCGCTCATACCAGCAGCAAAGTTTTTGCCTGTTTTTCCAAGAACGACTACCCGTCCTCCTGTCATGTATTCGCATCCATGTTCTCCTACGCCTTCCACAACTGCGCAGGCGCCGGAATTTCGTACGGCAAATCGTTCCCCAGCCACACCGTTGATAAAAGCAGAGCCGCTGGTTGCTCCATAGAGGGCCACATTTCCCACAATTATATTCTCCTCTGCTTTATAACGGGCCTTTTCCGGAATGCGTACCACCAGTTTTCCACCGGATAAGCCTTTGCCAAAATAGTCGTTGCTGTCTCCCTGAAGTCTCAAAGTCAGACCTTTTGGGATAAAAGCGCCAAAGCTCTGCCCTCCTGCCCCCTGTGCATTCACAAGAATGGTATCTTCCGGCAAGCCCTTGGGATATTTTCTGGTGATCTCTGCTCCCAGAAGTGTACCAAAGGCCCGGTCTGTATTGGTCACCTTCACATCTACGGCAATGGAACCTCCCTTTTCCAGCGCAGGTTTACATTTCTTCATAAGAACTCCCTCATCCACTGTTTTTTCCAGTCCAAAATCATATACGGCTTTGGGATCAAAGGTTACCTTTTCTTTTGTATGGGCATATGGATTTGCCAGAATTGCAGTAAGATCTACCTTGCCATGATGGGGCTGAACCACTCCATCTGCCAGGCGAAGCAATTCTGTGTGGCCTACCATCTCATCTACGGTGCGCACACCCAGCCGCGCCATATATTCCCGCAGTTCCTGGGCAATGAATCGCATAAAGTTCTCCACGTATTCCGGTTTTCCACGGAACCGTTTCCGCAGTTCCGGATTCTGTGTTGCCACTCCCACCGGACAGGTATCCAGATTGCAGACACGCATCATCACACAGCCCATGGTTACAAGAGGCGCTGTAGCAAAACCAAATTCTTCTGCCCCCAGCAGCGCTGCCACTGCCACATCTCTTCCGCTCATAAGTTTACCGTCTGTTTCCACACGGACACGGTTTCTAAGACCATTTCGCAAAAGAGTCTGATGGGTTTCTGCCAGTCCCAATTCCCAGGGAAGTCCCGCATTGTGAATGGAGCTTCTGGGCGCTGCGCCGGTGCCTCCGTCATATCCTGAGATCAGTATGGTCTGTGCGCCTGCCTTTGCTACACCGGCAGCCACAGTACCCACACCAGCTTCAGAAACCAGCTTCACAGAAATATCCGCATATTTGTTTGCATTTTTCAAGTCATAGATCAGCTGCGCCAGATCCTCAATGGAATAGATATCGTGATGAGGCGGCGGAGAAATGAGGCTGACGCCTGGAGTGGAGTGACGGGTCTTGGCTACCCAGGGATATACCTTTTTTGCAGGAAGATGTCCGCCCTCTCCTGGTTTTGCGCCCTGCGCCATTTTAATCTGGATTTCCCTTGCAGACACCAGATACCGGCTGGTCACTCCAAATCGTCCGCTGGCCACCTGCTTGATGGCAGAGCACCGATCGTCTCTGGTTCCTTTGGAATCCATGCGTTCTTCACTTTCTCCTCCTTCTCCGGTATTGGATTTTCCGTGGAGATGATTCATGGCAATTGCCAGTGTTTCATGAGCTTCCTTGGAGATGGAACCATAGGACATTGCCCCTGTCTTAAAACGCCTTACAATATTTTCTACCGGCTCCACTTCTTCCAGAGGAATGGGTTGCTCTGCATAGGAAAAATCCAGAAGTCCCCGGAGATTTCCATGGTTTTCCTGATCCACCAGCCGGGTATATTCCTGAAACATGGCATAATCCCCGGTTTTTGTGGACTGCTGCAGAAGATGGATGGTCTGGGGATGATAACGATGTTGTTCTCCATCTTTCCGCATTTTATGAGCTCCTGCGCTGTTCAGGGTAAGGTCTGTAGACAGTCCCAGAGGATCAAAGGCTTCTGAGTGGAGCCGTTCCACATTGTCTTCTATATCTTCCATGGTAATGCCTCCTACCCGGCTGACTGTTCCTGTGAAATACTTTTCCACAACACCTTCGTCAATTCCAATTGCCTCGAAAATCTGAGATCCCTGGTAGGACTGAATGGTGGAAATTCCCATCTTGGAAGCAATTTTTACAATACCCGTAAGAACAGCATGGTTATAATCGTTCACCGCAGCATAATAATCCTTGTTCAGCATATGCTGGTCAATGAGCTCGCGAATGGTTTCCAGAGCGAGATAAGGATTCACTGCACTGGCGCCATACCCAAGAAGAGCGGCAAAATGATGTACTTCTCTGGGTTCTCCAGATTCCACAATCAGCGCAGCCGACGTGCTTTTCTTTGTTTTTACCAGATGCTGATGGACACCGGATACAGCAAGAAGTGAAGGAATGGGCATATGATTTTCATCCACGCCCCGGTCAGACAGAACCAGAATATTAGCTCCCTCCCGGAATGCTTTGTCCACCTCTACAAATAACCGATCCATAGCCCGCTCCAGCTTGGTGCTCTTATAATATAAGGTAGAAATCACTGCCACCTGAAATCCGTGTTCCTTCATACGTTTGATCTTCAGCATATCTGTGTTGGTAAGAATAGGGTTGTTGATCTTTAAAACCTGACAGTTTTCCGGTCTCTGCTCCAGAAGATTTCCCTCCCGTCCCACGTAAACGCTGGTACAGGTAACAATTTCCTCACGAATGGAGTCAATGGGTGGATTAGTAACCTGGGCAAACAATTGTTTAAAATAATCAAATAAGGGGCGATGTTCCCTGGAAAGTACTGCCAGGGGTGTATCAGTACCCATGGCGCCAATGCTCTCATTTCCATTTAACGCCATGTTACAAATTGAAGTCCGATACTGCTCATAGGTGTAACCGAAGGCCTTCTGAAGACGGGCTCTTTTTTCTTCTGTGTATTCTTCCACACGTTCATTGGGAATTTTAACATCGGAAAGCTTAAGGAGATTGCTGTCCAGCCACTCTCCATAGGGCTGCCGCTTTGCATAAGTCTCCTTTAACTCATTGTCCTGGATCACTCTGCCCTGCACCGTGTCCACCAGCAGCATTTTTCCCGGATGCAGCCGTTCCTTCAGAACAATCTTTTCCTCTGGCACCGGAAGAACCCCCACCTCAGAAGAAAGGATCATATTTCCATCAGAGGTAATGTAGTATCTGGATGGCCGAAGACCGTTCCGGTCCAGAACAGCCCCCATCACATCTCCATCTGAAAACAGAATGGAAGCAGGACCGTCCCAGGGTTCCATCATGGTTGCATAATATTGATAAAAATCACGTTTTTCCTGAGAAATGGTATCGTTGTTGGCCCATGGCTCCGGAATGGTAATCATTACCGCCAATGGAAGATCCATACCACTCATCACCAGAAATTCCAGAGTGTTATCCAGCATGGCAGAATCTGAGCCATTGCGGTTTACCACTGGAAGAATCTTATGAAGCTCTCCTTTCAGGTAAGGAGATTCCATATTTTCCTCTCTGGCCAGCATCTTGTCTGCATTCCCCCGGATGGTATTGATTTCTCCATTGTGTACAATAAAACGGTTGGGATGGGCCCGTTCCCAGCTGGGATTGGTGTTGGTACTGAAGCGAGAATGAACCACAGCAATGGCGGATTCATAATCGGTATCCTGAAGGTCTTCAAAAAAAGTACGAAGCTGTCCCACCAGGAACATTCCCTTATATACTATGGTCCGGCTGCTCATGGAGACCACATAGGTGTTGTCATTGCTCTGCTCAAATTCTCTTCTGGCAATGTAAAGCATCCGGTCAAATGCCAGACCCTGTTCCACATCCCGGGGCTTCTGAATAAACGCCTGCATAATACAGGGCATACATTCCCGGGCTTTATGTCCCAGAACCTTTGGAAGGACTGGAACCATTCTCCAGCCAAGAAGTTTTAAACCTTCCTTTTCCAGAATAATTTCAAACATTTTTTTCGCCTGAGCCCGTTTCAGCTCCTCTGTGGGAAAGAAAAGCTGTGCAATGCCATACTCCCGTTCTTCTCCCAGAAGAATTCCCTCTTTTTTACAGGCTTTTTTGAAAAACCTGTGAGAAATCTGCAAAAGAATTCCTACTCCGTCACCGGTTTTTCCTTCGGCATCCTTTCCTGCACGATGCTCCAGATTTTCCACGATGCAGAGGGCATTTGTCACAGTATCATGGCTTTTCTTTCCCTGAATGTTGACCACAGCGCCGATTCCACAGTTATCGTGTTCAAATTGGGGACGGTAAAGCCCCTGATTTTCATTTCTCACTTCTTTCATTTTCCTCATCCTTTCCGTTTTTTTCTATTATTCTTCGCCTTTTGACGATTCCTGTTTCTTATTAATCCATAGAAAAAGTTTTCTTTTTTCGGTACTCCACAGCTGCTTCAACCAGACCGGCAAACAATGGATGTACACGATTGGGTCTTGATTTGAACTCCGGATGGGACTGTATTCCAAAATAAAAGGGATGACCTGGCAGTTCAATCATTTCCACGATCCGCCCATCTGGAGAAGTTCCGGCAATTTCCATTCCATTGGCTGTTAATTCTTCCCGATAAGCATTGTTCACCTCATAACGGTGTCTGTGTCGTTCTTCAATTTTATCCGTACCAAAAAGTTTATAAGCCATGGTATCCTTTTTGATCATACAGGGATAGCTTCCCAGACGTAACGTTCCTCCCAGATCTTCCACTTTTTCCTGATCCGGCATCAGCGCAATAACCGGATGGCTGGTTTCCGGCGCCAGCTCTATGCTGTTGGCATCCTCATATCCCAGTATGTGTCTGGCAAATTCCACAATGGCCATCTGCATACCAAGACAGATCCCAAGATAGGGAACTTCTCTGGTACGGGCATAGCGGGCAGCCAGAATCATTCCTTCTGTTCCTCTGGTTCCAAACCCGCCGGGAACGAGAATTCCATCTGCTCTGTGAAGAAGCTGATCCAGATTTTTTTCCGTTAGTTCTTCGGAATCCACCCACAGAAATTCTACTTTTGCCTTGCTGGCGATTCCTCCATGCTTCAACGCCTCTACTACGCTTAAATATGCATCATGAAGCTGGGTATATTTTCCCACAATGGCAATGGTCACCTCTGTGTCCCAGTGTCTTAACCGCTCCACCATGGCTTTCCAGTCAGAAAGCTCTGGCACACGATTTTCCAGTCCAAGGCTTTTTAGCACCACTTCTGCCAGGTTTTCCCGCTCCATGGCCAGAGGCGCTTCATAAAGATATTCCACATCCAGATTTTGCAGCACGTGATCCACTGGAACATTACAGAACAAGGCAATTTTTTCTTTCATTTCCTCAGTAAGTCCATATTCGCTTCGGCATACCAGGATGTCTGGCTGGATTCCCATGCTTTGCAGTTCCTTCACGCTGGCCTGGGTAGGTTTTGTTTTCATTTCTCCGGAGGCCTTCAGATAGGGAATCAGGGTCACATGGATGAGAATGGCATTTCCATGTCCTACCTGATGCTGAAACTGGCGAATGGCTTCCAGAAAAGGCTGGCTTTCCATATCACCCACAGTTCCTCCGATTTCAATGATGGCAATCCGGTTTTCATCCGGGGTCTTTCCCTGATAAAACCGATCCTTGATCTCGTTGGTAATGTGAGGGATCACCTGTACGGTTCCTCCTCCGAAATCTCCATGGCGCTCCTTCTGCAAAACAGACCAGTATATTTTTCCTGTGGTCACATTGGAATTTTTATCCAGACTTTCATCGATAAAACGCTCGTAATGTCCCAGATCCAAATCCGTTTCTGTTCCATCATCTGTCACAAAAACTTCTCCATGCTGAATGGGGTTCATGGTTCCCGGATCTATATTGATATATGGATCAAATTTCTGCATGGTCACATCATATCCTCTTGCCTTTAACAGTCTTCCAAGTGATGCTGCAGTGATGCCTTTTCCCAGTCCGGATACCACGCCACCGGTGACAAATACATATTTTACTGCCATATTCCTCTCCTCCGTAAAAAAGGCGCCGGGAGCAGAAAGAGAGGCTTTTCTCCTTCTGTTCCTGACGCCTTTGTCAGTGTTTTTTTGTGATTCCTAAAAAAGATAGGAATTACTATAACCCATTTTTTTTCATTTGTAAATATGCAATTTCAGGGAATTTCAAAAATTATTTTCCATATTTTTTGGGAGTTTCATGGGATATCTGCCATCAAAGCAGGCTTTACAAAGGGGCAGATTTCCTGCCATCTCCTCTAAGCAGGAGAGTTTCATATAACCCAGGGAATCTGCACCAATAAGCTTTCGGATCTCTTCTGTGCTGTGTTTGCTGGCAATCAGCTGATCGTTAGAGGGTACATCTGTTCCAAAATAACAGGGGTACAAAAAAGGAGGGGAACTGATCCGTACATGCACCTCTCTGGCTCCGGCATCCTTTAGCATCCGAATCAGGTGTGCCATAGTGGTTCCCCGCACAATGGAATCGTCCACCAGCACAATCCGTTTGTTTTTTACGGAGGCTTCCAGCACACTGAGCTTTAACTGTACACTGGATTCCCGTTCCTTCTGTGTGGGTTTGATAAAGGTTCTTCCAATATAGCTGTTCTTATAGAATACAAATCCAAAAGGAATCCCGGATTCTTCCGCATATCCCTTGGCTGCCATAAGTCCGGAATCCGGAACACCTGCCACCAGATCCGCTTCTACAGGATAGGATCTGGCAAGGGCTTTTCCACCCCGGATTCTTGCATCGTACACACTGACCCCATCCAGGGTACTGTCCAGACGGGCAAAATAAATATATTCAAACACACAATGCGCCGGTTTTTCTTCTTTCAGAGCAAGGCTTCTGTCTGAATGAAGACCCTCCTTCTTGATGGTCAGGATTTCTCCCGGCGCCAAATCCCGGATAAATTCCGCTCCGGCAGCCTTTAGCGCACAGCTCTCTGAAGCCAGCACATATGCATGCTCTCGTTTTCCCAGACAAAGAGGCTTCAATCCATAAGGATCTCGTACACCGATAAGTTTTCTTGGACTCATAATCACCAGTCCGTATGCTCCCTTTAATTTCCTGGCAGTACGAAGAACTGCCTCTTCCACTGACTGGGAATGAACCCGCTCTCTTGCAATATGGAAAGCGATCACCTCAGAATCTGTGGTAGTATGAAACACCGCGCCATTCTGGATTAACTCCCATTTCAATGCATCTGTATTAATCAGATTTCCATTGTGGGCCAATGCCAGAGTTCCCTTGATATAAGAGAGAACCAACGGCTGGGCATTTTCTGCCACAGAAGCTCCGGTGGTGGAATACCGTACATGACCAATTCCAATGTCTCCCTCCATTTTTCGGATGGTATCTTCCTTTAACACCTCACTTACCAGTCCCAGATCTTTATGAAACTGAATGTTCTGTCTTTCTCCATTGGTTTTGGAAACTGCAAGTCCACAGGCCTCCTGGCCACGATGCTGCAGCGAAGTCAGTCCATAATAAACAGAAGGAGCGATGTTTTCCCCTTCCAGATCATAGATTCCAAAGACTCCGCAGGCTTCTTTGATTTCTGACATGATTTCTCCTCCAAATTCTTATTTTATCAATAAAAAAATGGCACTTCAGGTATCCCCAAAGCGCCTTTGCTTTTTTTGCAAATTATCATAGAAAAAACATCTTTGTCAACCCTTTGCCGGAAAAAATTCTGTTTTTTTTCAAAAAAATCATTGACAAACTGTTTTTTTTGAGTATACTACATCACATAAAGCAAAGGCGCTTTGGAGAAATATCCAAGGCGTCTTTTTTTATATTTATTCAATCCATTTCCATTAAAAATGAAAGTCTGAAAGGAGAGTTTTTATATGAAAAAGTCGATTCCTGAGCTTTATGGAAGCCTGGTATTTAATGACCGGATTATGAGAAGTAAATTGCCCAAAGATATGTATAAAGCGTTGAAAAAAACCATTCAGAATGGCACGCATCTGGAACTGGATGTGGCCAATTCCGTGGCTGTCGCCATGAAGGAATGGGCCATTGAAAATGGCGCCACCCACTATACACACTGGTTCCAGCCTATGACTAATGTCACAGCAGAAAAACACGACAGCTTCATCTGTCCCACCGGTGACGGACAGGTAATCATGGATTTCTCAGGAAAGGAATTGGTAAAGGGTGAGCCAGATGCCTCCAGTTTTCCTTCCGGAGGATTGAGGGCCACCTTTGAAGCCAGAGGCTATACTGCCTGGGACCCTACCTCTCCAGCCTTTATCAAAGACGGAACTTTATATATCCCCACCGCCTTCTGTTCCTACAGTGGAGAAGCGCTGGATAAAAAAACACCTCTCCTCCGTTCCATGGAAACTTTAAACCATGAAGCGGTACGGATGCTCCATCTCCTTGGCAATACACAGGTTCGTCACGTATCTACCACCGTAGGGCCGGAACAGGAATATTTTCTGGTAGATAAAGACCTTTATAAAAAACGGAGAGATCTGATTTTTTGCGGACGAACTTTACTGGGTGCTCCTGCTCCCAAGGGTCAGGAAATGGAAGATCATTATTTCGGTGCTCTCCGACCCCGAGTTGCCGCTTACATGCATGATCTGGACGAAGAACTCTGGAAACTGGGTATTCCGGCAAAAACCAAACATAATGAAGTAGCGCCCGCCCAGCATGAACTGGCACCTGTATTTGATACCTCCAATGTGGCAGTGGATCACAACCAGCTCACTATGGAAATCATGAAACAGGTGGCAGACCGTCATCATATGGTATGCCTTCTCCATGAAAAACCTTTTGAAGGTATCAACGGAAGCGGTAAGCACAACAACTGGTCGATGATTACCGATGACGGCTGTAATCTTCTCGATCCAGGCAAAACTCCAGGAGAAAATACCCAGTTTCTCGTATTCCTTATGGCTGTAATCAAAGCGGTAGACGATTATGCAGATCTTCTTCGCATTTCTGTGGCAAGTCCTGGCAATGACCACCGTCTTGGCGCCAATGAAGCCCCTCCTGCCATTGTCTCTATCTTCCTTGGAGACGAACTTACCGAGATCTTACAGGCCATTGAAAACGACAATTATTTTAACAGTCAGAAGGCGGTTCAGATGGATATCGGTGCCAGAGTTCTGCCCCATTTTGTAAAAGATAATACAGACAGAAACCGTACTTCCCCATTTGCATTTACCGGAAATAAATTTGAATTTCGTATGCTTGGTTCCGCTGCTTCTGTTGCAAATCCGAATATTGTCTTAAATACTGCTGTCGCAGATGCTCTTCGCACTTTCCGTATGGAACTCTCTCAGACACCTGTCGAAGAAATGGAACATGGGGTACATGAACTGCTCAAAAAAGCCATTAAAAAACATAAACGGATCATCTTTAACGGCAACGGTTATACAGAAGAATGGGTAAAAGAAGCAGAAAAAAGAGGACTGTTTCACTTAAAAACCACACCGGATGCTCTTCCGGAATTTATCTCTGAAAAGAATGTAAAACTTCTTACAGAGCATCGTATCTTTACGAAGGAAGAGCTGTTCTCCCGTTACGAAATCTGGCTGGAAAACTATGTAAAAGTACTTCATATTGAATCCCAGACCATGGCTGAAATGATTCAGAAAGATCTTCTTCCTTCTGTGGTAGACTATATGGAACAGCTGGCCAGAACTGCCAGCGCAAAGAAGCATGTGGTTCCGGATATCTCCGTATCCGGAGAAACCCAGCTGTTAAAAAGACTTTCCCAGCTTAACGATTCCCTCCTTTCTGGAGTTGCACTCCTGAAGGAAGATACCGATAGAGCATCCAGTCTTTCCGATATCCAGAAAAGCGCAAACCTTTACAAAGATCAGGTGCTTTTGGATATGGATGCTTTGAGAAAGGTGGCAGATGAAGCAGAAGCCCTGCTTCCAGACCAGCTTCTCCCCTATCCTACCTATGGCAAACTGTTGTTTTCTATTTAAGGTCAGGATATAAAAAGAGGCGGATTACAAAATCCGCTTCTCCTTTCCTGGTAAATACAGGGGATATCTGATTATATCAATTCATCATAATTCTTATGGATTTCCTCATCCCGTAAACCAACCAAAGGGATATCCCCTGTTTTTTACATTTTCTTCACTCTACTCTTGGAAGATTCCAACGATAATGAGCTGCCAGATACCGGATCAGAACCACAAGGGCCGAGGATACCAGCATAGCCGGAACTGCTCCGAAGGTACGGTGGATCACCACACAGACAATGGCTCCCACAATGGAAGCGCAGGCATATATATGCTTTACAAAAATGTAAGGAGGCACTCCTGCCATCATGTCTCGAAGGAGACCCCCGCCTACCCCTGTGATCGTTCCAAGAAATACCAGCAGAAAGGTATTATTGATATACCCGAAACGGATACCGGTATTGACTCCTACTACGGTAAAAATTCCAAGTCCTACTGAGTCCATCAGGAGCATCATCTGGTCATAATAAACCTTAAAGCTGCTTTCCATCAGTTCTTTTTTCATTCCCACGATGAGAAAAACCACACAGGAAGTTATGGTTGCCACCAATGCATATACCGGGTCCTTAAATACACTGGGCGGAATATTTCCAAGTACAATATCCCGGATCATTCCCCCTCCCACTGAGGTGATCACACCCAGGACACAGACTCCGAAAATATCCATTTTCCGCTCCACGCCCACCATGGCGCCAGAGGCTGCAAAGGCAACTGTTCCCAGCATTTCCATTATAAACGTCATCAATTCCTGATAATCCATTGCTCTATTTCTCTCCTGTCCATTGTAAATTTCCTTTTTTATCATACACAAATCCCGCAAAATCTGCAAGCATCCATCCAATGGGAATGGACCACCAGATTGCTGTTACCCCAAACTCCGGACGAGGTGCAAGGGCATAAGAAAGCACCACTCTGCTCCCAAGAGAGATCACCGTCAGCACCAGCGACATTCCTGGATGGCCAATTCCCCGATAAAGGCCATAGAGCAGAAAGAGACATCCAATTCCCCAATAGAAGGAGCCTTCAATCCGAAGATACCGGATTCCTTCTCTGATGATCTCCGTCTCCCCACGATCTACAAAAATTTCCATCAACGGACCTGCAAACAAAAAGATTACCAGAGAGATCACCAGGCAGAAACTTATGGAAATCCTCACAGCAGTACGGATTCCCTGATGAATCCGCTTTTTTTCTCCTGCCCCATAATTCTGAGCAATAAACATGGAAAAGGCATTGCCAAATTCCTGAGCCGGCATGTATGCAAGGGTATCAATCTTTACTGCTGCTGCAAAAGCCGCCATAATGATTGTTCCAAAGCTGTTTACCAGCCCCTGGATCATCAGAATTCCAAAATTCATTACCGATTGCTGGATGCAGGTCAGCAAAGAGTACCTGGCCATATTGCCAAGAGTTTTTTTTGAAAATCTCCGCTCATTCATGGAAACACGAAGCTCTGGAACAGCTTTGATTGTATAAATGGCTATCCCCACACCGGAAACCGCCTGGGCAATCACTGTAGCTTCCGCCGCGCCGCCAACCCCACGGTTTCGTCCTATGACAAACCAGAGATCCAAAAGGATATTCAACAGGGAAGCGGCTGCCAGAAAATACAACGGTATCAGGGAATTTCCCACTGCCCGGAGTAAATATGCGAAATAATTATACAGAAACAAAAAGCCCAGCCCTGTAAAGATAATCCGCACATAGGTACGCATCATCCCGTAAATTTCTTCCGGTACCTGCAGGGTATGTAAGATCCAGTCTGTTTTCCAGAAAACCATTCCAAAAAGGAGCAGCGTCACTGCTGCAATAAACCAGAAGGAAACCCACATACTTTCCTTCATGCGCCTCTTCTCTCCTGCCCCGTACAAGGTGGAAAAAAAAGCCCCAGCTCCCATGCAAAGCCCAACGATCACCGAAGTCAGAAATGTCATCAGCGTATAGGCAGAGCCTACGGCAGCCAGGGCATCAGCCCCCACAAACCGGCCCACGATCATGGTATCTGTAATGTTATAAACCTGCTGCAGCAAATTTCCAAGAATCATGGGCATGGCAAAAGACACCATAGTTTTCCCAATGGGACCTCTGCTCAGATCTTTTTCTGTTTTTCTCTGTTTCAAGTTTCTTACCTTTCTTCCTTTACAATTATAAGATTTTTTAAATTTTCATAGCCTTCCTTTGGCATTTTATCGGTAATCACAACTGCTTCATGAAACTCTCCAAAGCTCACCGGACTGGTACAGTGAAACTTACTGCTGTCACAGAGCACATAAGGCTTCTGTGTATGTTTCATGGCACACTCCTTGATCATAGCCTCGTTGACATCCGGTGTGGTAAAACCTGCAGAAAGGTTCACGCCATTGGTTCCCCAAAAGCCCTTGGTAAAATTATATTTCTTCAGATTTACGTAGGCTTCATTTCCCACAATTGCCTCTGTGGCAGCTTTTAATTCTCCCCCGATCAGGGTAACGTGAAAACCGTGTTCTGCCAGCATCAGGGCATGGGAAACTGCATTTGTCACATAAGAAGCGGAATGCTCCTTCAAAAAGGGAATCATACAGCCTGTGGTCGTTCCTGCATCCAGATAAATAAAATCCTCCGGTTCAATCAGAGAAGCGGCATATCTGGCAATACGGATTTTTTCTTCCCGGTTCTGCTCCTGACGAAAGGCCACTTTTTCTTCCTTGACATTGATTCTGGATTCTGTCTGCACCGCACCTCCAAACACCTTAACCAGCGCACCTTTTTTGTGCAGCACGTTTAAATCCCGGCGGATGGTGGACTCTGAAGCCTGAAACCGGTCCTTCAGATCCTGGACGGTCACACTTCCCTGTTCATTTAACAGAGCAAGGATTGCCTCCTGTCTTTTTTCTGTCAGCATTTCTATCCCTCCACAACATGCGAAAAAAGAGGGCAAGCCTTATGCATAGCCCTCTCTTGTTCATGCTTTTTTGATATGGAAACTCTTATAAATTCTCTTTTAAGAAATTCTCCAGAGAAGCTGCTGCATTCTCTTCGTCTTCTCCTTCTACCTGTACCAGGATTTCTTCTCCCTGTTTTACAGCCAGACCCATAAGGCCGAAAATCTTTTTGGCATCTGCACTCTTCTCTCCCTTGGTTACGGTAACAGAAGAAGCGAAGCCTTTCGCTGCTTTTACAAATTCTCCTGCCGGACGAGCGTGGATTCCCTGTTCGTCTTTGATTACATAGCTGAATGATTTCATAATATTACCTCCTTAAGTTTATTCACTGATTTTTTTCTTGCAGGCACCTAGAAGCAAAGCTCCGATCACAGTACCTGCCACAAGGGCTGCCAGATACAGAAGAGAATGTTCCACCACCGGGAAGACAAAAATGCCGCCGTGAGGTGCCATCAGGGTACATCCAAAAGCCATGGACATAGCTCCGGCAATCGCTGAGCCTACCATACAGGATGGAAGGACTCGAACCGGGTCAGACGCTGCAAATGGAATTGCACCTTCTGTAATAAAAGCAAGTCCCATAATAAAATTCACCGGACCGGATTCCCGTTCTTCTTTTGTGAATTTATTTTTGAATAAAAGTGTGGAAAGAGCAATGGCACAAGGAGGAACCATACCTCCAATCATAACTGCCGCCATGATATCGTAATTTCCGGCAGCAATGGATGCTGTTCCAAAAACATAAGCCGCCTTGTTAAACGGGCCTCCCATGTCGATGGCCATCATACCTGCCACAATCATTCCTAACAGTATTTTACTAGAACCGCTCATATTGGTCAAGGCTGTATTTAAGGCTGTGTTCAAAGCACCTACTGGCGGTTCCACAACAAATTTCATAATAAGTCCCATCAAAAGGATACCAAACAGAGGATACAGAAGTACCGGCGCTATTTTTTCGATGGATTCCGGCAGTTTGCTGAACACCTTCCGAAGGAGCAGAATCAGATAACCAGCCAGGAAACCAGCTGCCAAAGCTCCAAGGAATCCGGATTTTCCGTTGGCAGCCATCATGCCGCCTACAAATCCCAGGGCAAGTCCCGGTCTGTCACCAATGCTCATGGCAATAAAGCCAGCCAGAATCGGAAGCATAAAGCCAAAGGCAATACCGCCGATTTCTTTCAGCGTTGCAGCCGCCGGTGTAATGGAACCGAAGTTTGCTCTTGCTTCTGCGGAAAGAGAATTGATTTCCACGCTGAGTCCATCAATGAGAAAGGCAATGGCAATGAGAATACCGCCGCCCACAACAAAGGGAAGCATATGGGAAACTCCATTCATCAGCTGTACATAAATCTTATGTCCCACTCCGCCGGAAGTCTTGACCTTTGTGTCTGAAACAGGATTTCCTGCCTGGTAAACAGGAGCTTCCCCCTTCATTGCCCGGGCAATCAGCTGATCTGCCTTGCTGATACCGTCCGAAACCTGGCATTCGATTAGTTTTTTTCCATGGAAACGGTCCATGGGAACCTTGGCATCCGCTGCAATAATAATACAATCCGCATCTTCAATCTCTTTCTCTGTGAGAACGTTCTTTGCACCTCCGGAGCCACGGGTTTCTACCTTGATGAAACATCCTGCAGCTTTCGCAGCTTTCTCCAGTCCCTCTGCAGCCATATAAGTGTGGGCGATTCCTGTGGGACAGGAAGTAACCGCAAGGATCCGGCAGGTGTTTTCCTTCGACTCCTGCTCTGTCTGAGCTGCCAGCTGTTCATCCAGATCCGGCTTCTCCTCATCAGCCGCATCCACAATGCGAAGAAACTCTTCCACAGA
Source organism: uncultured Blautia sp. (assembly GCA_937900135.1). Classification (GTDB taxonomy): domain Bacteria; phylum Bacillota; class Clostridia; order Lachnospirales; family Lachnospiraceae; genus Blautia_A. The sequence continues at coordinate 50,927 of CALCDJ010000038.1, forward strand.
AGAAGCATTCTTTAATTTCTCCACAAAGGCTTCATCCATCAGAAGCACAGACAATTTACTTAACACATCCAGATGAATGTTATCCTTGGTGTTTGGCGCAGCGATAAGAAAAATCAAATGTACCGGTTCTCCATCAAGGGAATCAAAATCCACACCGTCTTTTACTACCATTGCTGCCAGTCCTGGTCTGGAAACACAGTCACCCTTTCCGTGGGGAATCGCGATTCCTTCTCCGATTCCGGTGGTGCTTTCTTCTTCTCTTAAATAAACCTGTTTGCGGTATGCTTCTTCATCACGAATCTTTCCGCTTTTGACCATCAACGATACCATCTCGTCCAGGGCTTCTTTTTTGGATGATGGTGTTCCGCTCAGAGAAATACTTCTTTTGTCAAGTAAATCTGTAATTCTCATTCCCATTCTCCCCCTTTTATTGTTCTAATCTTGCATAAACAGCTTCTACTTCTTCTCTGGTAGCCAGAAGCTTAGAAAATGCACTGGCGCTTCCGGCAGAAACTCCCATCCGGAATGCATACTCGTACTCTTTTCGTTCCATCCATCCAGCCAGGAAACCTGCCACCATGGAATCTCCTGCTCCTACTGCATTGACCAGTGTGCCCTTAGGCGCCGGAAGGGAAAAGGTCTCGCCGGTTTCTGAAAGAAGTACCGCGCCTTCTCCGGCCATGGATACCAGAACGTTTCTTGCACCCTGTTCCTGAAGCTTCCTCCCGTAAGGAACCACATCCTCCCGGGTTTTCAATGTCACCCCAAACAGCTCACCCAGTTCATGATTGTTGGGTTTAATAAGAAAAGGCTGAAATTTCAGTACGTTCATGAGAAGTTCCTTCGTCGCATCCACCACAAAGAGAATTCCTCTTCCAGAGAGCTGAAAGAGAATATCGCTATATATGGAGTCCGGAAGACTTTCGGGAATGCTTCCTGCCAGTACAAGCACATCTCCTTCCTTCAGAAGATCCAGCTTTTCATAAAGCTGACGGACTTCTTTCTCACTGATTTCCGGACCCTTTCCGTTAATTTCTGTTCCGTCAAAATCCTTCAATTTCACATTGATTCTGGAAAATCCATGCTCCACAGGAATAAAGTCACAGTGCAGTCCCTGTTCTTCTGCCATTCTTTGAATCTCTTTTCCGGTAAAGCCGGCAGAAAAGCCAAGAGCAACGCTTTCTCTTCCCAGGTTCTTAAGCACTGTGGAAACATTTAAGCCCTTTCCTCCGGGAAGCATAATCTCTTCTGAGGTTCTGTTGGTCATTCCCATCTGAAACTCATTTACCGATACAATATAATCCAGGGATGGATTAAAGGTTACCGTATAAATCATCTTTATCTCCTTCCTTCGTTTTTAACTTGTCCTTATTATACAATCATATTCGTTCATTTTCAATCACAATAATTCACAATTTTTTTCTCTTTTTCTTATATATCTTTCACAATCCTCCATATTCTGTCACATTCATTCATTAATATAAACAGCGCTGTCTATTTTTCCCTTTTTGTTGTATAATAGTTTTGCCATAATGCGCCTCTGCCTATCCTTTCCAGAGGCCGATACCATAATTTTACAAAAGGAGTTTTTCCTATGAAATTCAAAAAGAAGTTACAATTTTTCTTTCTCTCCCTTTGCCTGATCCTGCCCTTGTCTGTTTCAATGGTCGTACCGGCTTTTGCAGGGGAGATGTCCGTCCATTTCATTGATGTGGGACAGGGTCTGGCTATTCTTGCTCAGTCTGAAGGCGAAACCCTTCTATATGATGGAGGGGACCGGGCCCATGGGGATCACCTGGTGGACTATCTTCTGGAACAGCAGGTGGACACCATTGACTATATGATTTCTTCCCACTATGATGAAGACCATCTGGGTGGTCTGGTAAAATGTCTGAAGGAATTTCCTGTAGAGGAAATTCTGGGTTCCGATTATGTCCATACCTCGGATCTTTTTAATACCTTTATGAATACTGCCACGGCAAATGCACTGATTGTACAGTATCCAAAGGTAGGGGATACCTTTTCCTTCGGAAGTGGAAGTTTTACCGTTTTTGGGCCTGCCGGAATCAAAGAAAGTGACAGTAACAGCAATTCTCTTGTGATCAAGCTGGAAAATGGAGAAAACAGCTTCCTGTTTACCGGTGATGCAGAAGAAACCAGCGAACAGGATATGATTACCGCTCGTCTCAACCTGAACTGTGATGTTCTGTCCCTTGGTCATCACGGCTCTGCCACCTCCACAACCTGGGATCTTCTGGAATCCGCCACACCTTCCTATGCTGTGGTAAGCTGTGGAACAGGAAACAAATACCAGCATCCTTCCGGTGAGACCATGGGAAGACTGAAGGATATGAACATCCCTGTATTTCGTACCGACAAGCAGGGAACCCTGGTGGTTACTTCTGACGGAACGACCCTCTCCTGGAATCAGGAGCCCTGCAACGATTATTCCTCCGGTGATGGAGAAACCACTGCACCTTCCTCTCCTGCGCCTTCCCAGGACACCCAAACGTCCCAAACCGTATGGCTTTCTGCCACCGGCGAGAAATATCACGCCATCCCTGACTGTGGCCGGATGAATCCGGACAAAGCCATTGCCATTACAGAAGAAGAGGCGCTGGCAAAAGGCTATGAGCCCTGCCGTCTCTGCTGGAATTAACCGGCAAGTGAAAAGTCCCCCGATCTTCACTCCTTCAGTGAAAACCGGGGGACCCATTTCAACAGATTCCTCTGTTTTATTTATTCAGATATTTTTCCTTCATCTCCGCAACCTTCGCCTGATATGCTTCATTCTGTTTCTGCTGCATGAGATTTTTGCGGATTGTTTCCTTTACTTCCTCATAAGAAGATACGGCAGCTTCTTTTTTCTGCTCTACTTTGATCAGATGATAACCAAACTGTGTCTTTACAGGACCAATCACCTCACCGATTTCCCCTTCAAAGGCTGCCTTTTCAAATTCCGGAACCATCTGGCCTTTTCTAAATTCCCCAAGATCTCCACCTCTGGAGCCGGAAGGACAGGTGGAAAATTCCTGTGCTGCTTCCTCAAATGCTTTACCTTCCTGGATTTCCTTCAGGATATCGTTACACTTCTCCTGAGAATCTGTCAGAATGTGCTTGGCGCTTACGGTAGCTCCTTTTGTGAAATGCTGTGGATGCGTCTCATAAAATTTCTCACATTCTTCCGGTGTTACCGTTACATTTTTCAATACGCTGTTTACTGCAAGCTGCGCAAGGATATCTCTGGTCGCATTATCTACCATGGTCTTAAACTCTTCTGTCTCATTCATTTTTTCATCTTCCCCTAACTGCGCAAACATATGAAGGGCAAGAAACTGTTCCTTGAACTGCTCACGAAACTGTGGATTAGACAGGTATGGCTGCTGTTCCTTTGGCGCTCCTTTTAAAAATGCCTCAAAATCTGCTTCTTTGATTTCTTTGCCTGCAATCACTGCAATTGTTTCACTCATTTGTATCTTCTCCTGTTCCATAGTAATGGTCTTATTTTATCCTGTAATCCAGTATTCTGTCAATCCTTATATCTGCCTGATCTTCAAAAGCTCATCCTCTTTTTCTTCTCTTTGTTTTTCCTCTGGATGTTTTCTTTTTTCCAGAGGAAAGTTCTGTTTTTCTGTTGGACAGGAACAGCAATCCCATTGCCCAGAGTATCATAGTTCCAACTCCCAAAACAGACAACACAGGATTTGGTGCAGTGGTAGTGCCGGCATATTCCTTAAGATCAAAACCCACCAGAATCAGAACCGCTGAAAAGGGATATATACTGGAAAGGGCACCGCCTTTAAAAAACAGCATGCTATACCCCAGGAAAAATGCCAGAATGGAACCCCCAAGATAAGCGCCCCGTTTCTGCCCAAATATCAGGATCAGAGGCATACAAACCAGATACGTGGTCAAGGACGCCAGTACAATCTGAATTCCGCCACCAAGCGCCACCTTCAGTGTAAGACCAGGCAGATGAAATGCAGAACCAGTAAGCAAAGTAACACCAACGCTGTAGACTCCCAGCAAGACTGACAAAATGCCTGTCAGAAACAGCTTGGCTCCCAGCAGCTGAGGCATGGAAACAGGAACCATCAAAATATTTTTCAGTGTATCGTGAAGGGATTCCCTGTCGATCAGCCACCCTCCCATCATAACCAGGGAAATGGGCAGAAACATCTGTGTATTTCCCCAGACCACATTTTCCATTAATGTGGCAAAATTATAATTGGGATTTCGATATTCTGCCTCAACAATCAGCTGGCTTCCATATTGAACCAGAGGACAAAGAGCCAGGGCAACCAGACCTACCAGATCCAAAGCATCCTTGATGGCATGGGAATTGGGAACACCCCGCAAAGTGGCAAAAATACGCAGGTTTTCCGTTCCGGTGAGATTGGGATAAAATCCGGGAGATTCGATGAGACTTCCCATACGAGGAAGTAAATACTTTTCATTCCCACGTAACGCTCTTCCCCATATTTTTACTTCCCCGGAAGTTGGCTTTGTCAGTCCCAGAAGCATTTTCATGGTTGTGGTTTTTCCAGCTCCATTTCTTCCCAGAAGGCCGTAAATCCTGCCTTTCTTCACATGGATATTCAAGTCCGTCACACTCTTTTGCGAGCCAAATTGCTTGGTCAGATGCTTTGTTTCAATTACATAATTTGTCTTCATATTTTTAAAACCTCCTGTTCTGTAAGGTATTCTATCACCCCAATCTTGCATAAACCTTGCAATTATGAAAAAAGAGGCTGTATCAGCCCCTTTTCCCGTCCTTCCATATATCATGAAAAGAACTTCTATCTTTCATGTTCCATTGGAAACAACATGGTAAATGTGGTTTCCTTTCTGCAAATGCTTTCTACGGTAATGGTGCCGTCCATTTTCTCCACCAGCTGATGAACAATGGAAAGACCAAGACCGCTGCCTTTTTCTGACCGTCCTTTATCACACTTGTAAAGCCGCTCAAAAATATGCTTTAAATCTTCCTTCTCTATTCCCACCCCGTTATCTGCCAGAACCAGTTTCATATTTTTTTCCTGTTTCGACAGAAGGATTTCTATTTTATCCCCGTGACTGTGCGCCAGTACATTCTGAATCAGATTGTTCCATATCCGCATATATCCGTCAGTATCCAGTTTCACCCAAAATGGCTGCTGGGGAATCTCAATATGATATTCCATCTGCTTATCCTCAAAAATGGGAATCCAGTCGATCAGGAGTTTTCTTGTGAGTTCTGCGGCTTCTACTCTATGAATCTCCATTGCAAATTCATTGGAATTCAACTTAAACCAATCAAAAAGGATATCAATGTATTCTTTCAGATCATGGGCCTTTTGGCGGGCAGTCTCAACATAAGCATCCCGCTCCTCCCCTGTAACGATTCCCTTATGAGCCGCGTCCAGATATCCAATCAAAGTGGTCAGCGGAGTTCTTACGTCATGGAAAAGACTGGTCGTAAGCTGGCGGTTTGTCTCCTCTGCCTGACGAACTGTGGAAAGCCGATTTTCGTAATATACGCTACTGTTATAATCATCTATTTTCTCGCTGAGAAAAGAATTGTACACCCTGATCAATGCATCAACACTGATTTCTTCGTACTCTGCGACCTGCTTGATCAGTCTTTTATATACCTTTCCAATATCCCAGTGTGTTGGAATGGAGTATCCACATGTCCCAACATTATCAAATGTCCCGGAAGTAATTCCTGTCTCTTCAATAAAATCATCACTCACCCTGTCAATGTTATCACTGTGATAAACATCTGCAAGATCGTATATCTTCTCCAGTCTTCTTTTTCCCAACGCATTTACGACTGCCGCTCTGGTATTTGTTGTTTTTCTCGCAATATAATCGATCAGACTGCATGTATAAAACAAATCATTCTCTTTCTGATTTTCTCTTCCTTCCTGCATTAGTTTATCACCTCGTAATTTCTGAATTTTAAGCAAGTATAAAATCAAGCCATTCGTCAGTCATTTCTTTAAATTCTTTAATGGACAGGTTTTCCTTCAAAATCGCATCATACACAGACACAATCTTTGTCTCGTATCGTTTCGCCCATCTTCTGGGAGGCTATATTCCACTTTTGGGGGAATTTGCGGGTATTCGGTTCGGATAATCAACCGGTCCGCTTCCAGTTCTTTTAAATTAGTGCTAAGAGTTTTGTCTGAAATATTTTTTAAATATCGTTTCAATTCATTAAATCGTACAACTTGAAACTCCATCAGACAATACAAAATAACCATCTTATGCTTTCCTGAAATAAGAGACAGTGTATAATAAAATCCTGTGTCTTCAAAATTGGCATTTTCAATGTAAGCGCAAAATAATTCGACGGATTGTGTTGCCCTAAAAATGAATCCATAATAA
>CALCDJ010000039.1 GCA_937900135.1 uncultured Blautia sp.
CCGGGCGGATTTGGGACTTGCACCCTTAAGAAACGTGCGCCGCCAGGCGCACCACTTTTAAAAGGGACCTGCCGCAAACGACATGGTCCCTTTTTCTTATAAGGAATCAAAAGCATAACAGAGGGGAAGCGTTCCTTTTTCCCCGTGTACCTTCTCATAAGCCTCATTCCAGAGACTTCCGGAAACATTCTTCTGCATGTTTATAATGCTTCTTCTCAAAAAAACCAAGTCCCAACTGATAATGCGCATACCAGTTCTCACGATTCTCATTTTTAATGGTTTCCAGCAGTTTATGATACAGAACCTTCTCTGATATAAACTCCCCTGGAATCCTGCAGGGATCTGGTTCCGGAAATATCCCGGTTTCCAGGAAAGAAAGAAGTTCTCTGTGTACCAAAGATACCTCTCCAAAATCCAGTTGTTCAGAAAAACCTGGCTCTCCCTCACGGAAACGCAATTCATTGGCAAAGGCTCCATAGGTATTTCCTCTGTCCTTCATTCTTCCCTTTGTTTTTGCCATCTGCTTTGTATCCCTTAGTTCTTTTTCCGGGTTGTTTTTCTCAAAAATATCATCCACAATCTTATGAAGAACTCTTTCTGCCTCCTGGAATTCGCCCTGTGCCACTTCCTGCGAAGTCTGCACTGGTCCATAAAGTTCCAGCCATTCCCAGGCCGTATGAGGCGCCATAGGAATACATCCATACTGTGTTTTCGGCCTGCCTGATCGGTGAGGAACTTCTGCCAGTTGTCAGAAGCTGGCTGTTTTCCGGTCCCAGATCTGAACAGCGAAAGCTCTGTGTCTGAAAGGTTAACGACGGTTTCATGCATGACCTCCCTCTCCCTTGGGTCCTGGAATCACATGTGGGTTCAGAATCCTTGTGCCTTCCTCTCCAAGAATATAATGAAGCATTTTCACGTACTCCTCAAAAGTCAGGCTTCCATCTGGTGTAAGCAATTCAAAGTCTGTATGATAAGCATTGACAAAAAGTCCTGTCTCTTTTAATCCATTTCTCAGGTAAAATGCCTTTCTGCGACGACGTTCTATGGCATTGGGCGCCGTCTCATCCTGCATTTCAATCTCATAAATATATTTTTTACCCCGAAAGCGCTCTAACAGCTTATGTACTGCTTTTCCTCCATATCCGCCTCCCCGAACCTCTGGAGAAATAGCCAGATAATCCAGTAATGCCATCTCTTCATGGAGCATATTCATGGCAAGACCTGCAAATGTTCCATCCTCCACAAGCGCAAGAAGCTCTATTTTTCCTTCTGCCTCCAGTTTTTCCATCAGGTCTCTTGGTTTTTTCTCATCTGCGGGAAAAGCCTGCTCGTACAATTCCCATACCGCTTCCTGATACCTGCTTCCTTCTTTTTGAATATTTAAAAGCTCCATAACTGCCTCCTGTCTTTCCTTTTTGTTTTTCCATTACTTATTGCAACATATCCGGCCAGGAACGTATCTCTGTGGAAATGGTTTCTTCATAATCTCCCTCCAAATCCTGGCTCCTCCCTGCCAGAAAGATGTTTGTCTCTGCTCCCCACTGTCCCTGATCCTCATATTCCCATACATGGTATCTCAGACCACGAAATTCAAAGTCCAGACTTCCGCACCCATCTTCTTCTGTATATTGATAGGAAATCTTTTTTTCTTTCAACGCATTTTGTATTCGTTCCAGACGCATATAATGCCCTCCTTTTATTGTACCATTTCGTAAGTCAGCATCTCGTATGCCAAAATACATCCCTCATAAATTTCTTCTGGCAGCAATGCCCGCGCCACACATTTTTCTTCGCCGTCAGGTTCCTCAATCTTTTCCAAATATGCGTAATCCCCGTCAATGCGAAGGACTTTATAATCTATTCTTTCAAACATTTTTTTCCTCCATATTTTTCTGTATAGTATAACATATTTTCCTCCTCATTCCCAAATTTTCCAAAAATTATCTTTGAAAAATCGTAAGATTTTAAACAAAAAAAAGAACAGACCTTTTAAAATCTGCCCTTTTTCATTATATTATACTAATCGTTTGTCAGATGAATTTTATCCAGGATATAGAAAACCAGACTTAAAGCCATGGCAACTACACATGCCAAAACCATTCCTGTAAGCTTTACGCCTCCCAGATTTAATGAAATTCCAGAAAGTCCCACCACAAATACCACTGAAGTAAGAGTCAGGTTTCTGGATTTTCCATAATCCACCTTATTATCCACCAGCATACGAAGGCCAGAAGTTCCGATCATACCATATAAGAGGAAAGAAATTCCTCCAATCACCGGTCCTGGAATGGTGCTGATCAAAGCTGCCAGTTTTCCAAGGAAGGAACAGCAGATAGACAATACGGCCGCGCCGCCAATCACCTGAACACTGTATACCTTTGTCACTGCCATAACGCCAATGTTTTCCCCATATGTGGTGGTTGGTACGGAACCCACACAGCCGGAAAGTGTTGTGGAAAAGAAATCTGCAAACAAGGAACGATGCAGTCCCGGTTCCTTCAAAAGATCCCGGTTTACAATTTTTCCTGTTACAATCTGATGTCCGATATGCTCAGAAGTCACCAGAAGAAGCGCCGGAAAAATAGTCATAATTGCCTCCAGATTAAATTTAGGAGCGGTAAAATCAGGAAGAGCAAAAAATGCCGCCTCTTTTACTGGTGTGAAATCAAGGATTCCACAAATTCCCGCCGCTGCATAGCCTGCAATGATTGCAACCAGAATCGGAATCACAGAAAGAAATCCGCGAAATAAAATCTGCCCAAACACTGCAACTCCAAGGGTAACCAGAAAAACAATTACATTCTTCATTTCTACTGTTTCTGCCAGCAGACCTGCGGTATCCGCAGCACTTCCAGCCAGTTCCAGACCAATAAGCGCTACCACCGGACCCATTGCTGCTGTAGGCAGTACAATATCAATCCACTTTGTCCCGCATTTACGGATAATCAGGGCAATGCACATACCGCCAATTCCCAATATTACGAAACCACCAAGGGCATATTCATATCCAAACTTATCAATTACCAACAGTGCGGGGGACAAAAATGCGAAACTGGATCCCAGATATGCCGGTGCTTTTCCCTTTGTGATCAGAATAAACAGTAAAGTTCCCACACCATTCATCAACAATACAATTGCCGGATTGATGCCGAACAAAAACGGTACCAGCACCGATGCGCCAAACATGGCAAACATATGCTGAATGCTCAGTGGGATCAGAAGCTTTACCGGAACCTTTTCTTCCACCTGTATAATTTTTCTTTCCACTCTCAACCTCTCTTTCTCTTCTGCAGATGCAGAATGTGTTTTTATTCTGTTGCTCTGCTCGTTATACAAAGCAACCTGTTTTCGTTCGTGGCCTATTATAACATAGGAAATCCAGAGAGGCTATCCTTTTCTTCCACCTTATCGATGTTCCATATGCAGATATTTTTCCCTGGTGGCCATCCCGCCCCGGATATGGCGCTGCGCTTTATTTAGATCCAGCACTTCTCTTGTTTCTGCCGCAAGAGCCGGATTAATCTGTAAGAGCCGTTCAGCACAGTCTTTATGTACCGTACTCTTACTGATTCCAAATTTTTTTGCTGTCTGCCGTACCGTAGCCTTTGTCTTAATGATATAGTTTGCAATCTCTACCGCCCGCTCTTCGATATAATCTTTCACAAAAATTCCCCTGGATACATCTTTTTACAATGTATGCAAGGGAATATAGATTATGTTAGAACAATTCATTACATATGTGGTCTTATCGTAAATATCGTTTGCTCTCCAACTTTTTCACTTACCAGCTCAAAAAGATTCTTTTTAATTTGTTATTGACATTTCCGTATCTTTCCTCTATAATCCCTTTTTGTTTATAAAGTAAACTATTTTTCAGGAGGTTGGCATGGAATCTTATACATGGATCGATATGTTAGAAAAAATGCAGGATTTACGGCTTTTCTGCAAATTAAATACCAGCCGTTCCAAGAAAAGCAGTCTCCTTTCTGCCCAGGAATTAGACTTTCTTTCCAGAATTGCCCTTTCCGAGGAAAAATTAAGTCCATCCAAACTCAGCAATTCGATGAATCTTCCCAAACCGATTATTACTCGACTAATCGAGCAGACAGAAGAAAAGGGACTAATCCAAAAAGAAAATAACTGCAATGACAAACGGGGGTATCACGTTTCCATTACTTCCGGGGGAAAAAAAATCCTGGAGGATACTTACCAGGATTTTCTTGCTCCTATTTATAAACTTTACCGTACCATCGGAGAAACGGAATTTGAACTGCTTACAACTCTGATTCGACAAGTCAATGAACAAATGATGAGGTGATAAAAAATGAGTTTCTATCAGGAATTACAGCTTAATCAGGCAGGATCAAAAGCGCTTTTAAAATCCTGCACCACCAAAAAAGAAAAAGGAAAACATTTTTTCATTTATCTTTTTAAAGTATTGCTGACCCTTGCTTTTTGTGTTGCTTTTGTAACCTTATATAGCAACATTTTCGGCGCTGACAACAGTATTGTGGGCGTAGTGGTACTTCTTTGCGTTATGGTATTTCGAAATGCAGATTTCGGCATTCGTTGTTCGCATGCGCTCGTATGCATGTCTGTTGTTTTTGCCATTCTTGCTTTCGGCCCAAGACTTTCTAATATGTTCGGCCCTTTCTGGGCGCTTGCAATCAACCTGATCTGCATCTTTACGTTGATGCTTTTGGGCTGCCATAATGTAATCATGTTCAATCATTCTACTCTGGTCCTTGGTTATTTGCTGCTTCAGGGCTATGACGTGAAAGGAACGCTCTACACCCAGAGGTTATGGGGTATTTTGATCGGCGCAGCTGCCACTATGCTTATTTATTTTCATAACCATCACAAAAAAATATATAAACGTACTTGGAAACATCTTCTGGAAGAATTCCGCCTTTCTTCTGCCAGAAGCCAATGGCAGATTACGCTGACACTGGGAGTATCCAGCGCTCTGTTTTTTGCAAATATTCTCAGTATTCCAAGAGCTATGTGGATCGGAATTGCAGCCATGTCTGTTCTGGTTCCATTTCCCCAGGATCTGAAAAAACGAGTGGCAGGCAGAATTCCGGGAAATATTGTCGGAGGTCTTCTGTTTCTTGTTTTATATAAGTTTCTGCCTGCATCCATGCTTCCTTACATGGGCGTCATCGGCGGAATCGGCGTGGGATTTTCTGCCACCTATGGATGGCAGGCAGTATTTAATTCCCTGGGAGCCATCTCCATTGCCGTGGGAATCTTCGGTCTTCCTGGAGCAATCCTGCTCCGTATCCTGAACAACATTGCTGGAGCGCTTTATGGTATGTTTTTCCAGAAGCTCTGCGCTCTTTGCACTGTCTTATCTACAGAAACTCCCTGATTTTCTGTTTATTGTAGTTCTGGATCTGTTATCGGGCACACTATAACAAACTGATCTTCCACTTTTCAGGCAAAATAAAA
>CALCDJ010000040.1 GCA_937900135.1 uncultured Blautia sp.
CCGTTTAAAGATACTCCATTTTCTTTTTATCAGACTTTAACTAACTGACATTGTTGAAGGAACTGTAACAAAGGTGGGCAATACAGCGTCAGCAAGCGGAGGTGTGGCAAAATACACCGTAGAGATTTCCATTCCAAAGCAGGAAGAGATGAAAGCAGGTATGAATGCTTCTGCCACCATTGTGATTGAAGAGCGGGAAAATGTGGTGACCATTCCAGTTAACGCGCTTCAGGAACGGGGAGAGGAAGTTTTTGTTTACACGGAGCAGGAGGAAGATGGGACACTTTCCGGAGAGCAAAAGGTTGTGACTGGTCTGTCTGATGGCGAAAACGTGGAGATCACAGAAGGACTTTCAGAAGGCGATGTGGTGTATTACCAGAAAACCGGCAGCCAGAATACCAGTTCCCAAATGGAAGGAATGCCAGGAGGGGAGATGTCTGGAGATAGACAGAACAGAGAAATGGGAGGCGGTCCTGGAGGAAATCAGAATAATAGCGGTATGGGTGGTTCCATGGGAACTCCGCCAGAAAGGTAGGTGAAGATGGAGATGATTGAGCTGAAAGAGGTTTCCAAGATCTATACCATCGGAGAAGAACAGGTATATGCCCTGAATCATGCAAATATGAAAATCCGGGAGGGAGAATTTGTCAGCATCATAGGTCCCTCTGGAAGCGGAAAGTCTACGATGATGAACATTATTGGATGTCTGGATGTGGCAGATGAGGGAGAGTATATTCTGGACGGGATTTCCATTGAACAGTATTCAGAACGGGAGCTGGCGAAAATAAGAAATCGTAAACTGGGATTTATTTTTCAGAACTTCAATTTGCTGCCAAAGCTTACAGCAGAAGAAAATGTGGAGCTGCCTCTTCTCTATCAGGGAGTAAAGGCTTCTGAGCGCAGAAGAAGAGTCCGCGAGGCGCTGGAACGGGTAGAACTGTCCCATCGGCTTCATCACCGTCCCACAGAGCTTTCCGGCGGTCAGCAGCAAAGGGTTGCCATTGCAAGAGCACTGGTAACCTGTCCTTCACTTTTTCTTGCAGATGAACCCACAGGAAACCTGGACACAAAAACAGGGGAAGAGATCATGCGTCTGTTTCACGAACTTCATGAAGCAGGGAATACCATTGTTCTGATTACCCATGACAATGGTGTGGCAGAAGAAGCGGAACGTAAAATCAGAATTCGGGATGGATCTGTGGAAGAGGTGGCGGTATGATCTGGCAGACATGGAAAATGTCCTGGGCCGCTGTCTGCGCCAATAAACTTCGTACCTTTCTGACCATGCTGGGAATTATCATTGGCGTGGTGGCGCTGATTGTGCTGGTGTCCATTGCAGACGGAGCCTCTTCCTCTGTTTCGGAACAGATTTCTGATATGGGTTCCAGCTATCTGACAGTACGTATCACAGATGACAAGGAAAATCCCATTCGTCTCGGGGAATTTTCCACTCTCCTGAAAGACGATGCGCTGCAGGCGGCTGCTCCTTATGGAAGAACAAGCGTTACAGCAAAAAGCGGTTATACCAGTGGAACCATGAGTGTGTCCGGGACAACAGGAAGTTATTTTGAAATTATGAATCTGGAATTGTCTTATGGGAGAAATCTGAAACAGACGGATCTGGAAAATAATTCTCTGGTGATTATCGTCAGTGCAGATACTGCTGTGGAGTCTTTCGGACGGGAGGATGCTGTGGGAGAAGTTCTGTCTCTTAATGGAAAAAGCTTCTTGATCGTAGGAGTTCTTTCTGATGAAAATTCTTCGCTTACCACAGGACAGGGAATGACAGGAAATACCAGTACCTCCGAAGACAATTCTCAGACAGAAACTGTGACTTTGGAAGGATACGTCCCTTACTCTTCCTTTACCAGAATGTCTGATCAGGCGTTGGATATTACGCAGTTTTATGTGTCTTCCTCTGATGAGGAATCCATGGAACAGGCAGAGGCCGCAGTAGAGAAAATTCTTCTGGAACGCCTTTCCGGGGATGAGGATGCTTTTACGATTGTAAATCAGTCAGAAATTATGAGCGCAATGGAAAGTGTCAATGATACCATGTCACTGATGCTGGGGGGAATCGCAGCAATTTCCCTTCTGGTAGGAGGAATTGGAATCATGAATATCATGATGGTTTCTGTTACAGAGAGAACAAAAGAAATTGGAATCCGTAAGGCTATTGGGGCTGGAAGGGGCGGAATCATGCTTCAGTTCCTTCTGGAGGCTCTGATGGTGAGTATGATGGGGTGTCTTGCAGGAATCGTACTGTCTTTTCTGATTCTGAAAGGGGCTGGAATGGTGATGGAAGGCTCTATGAGTTTTCAAATGGATGGAAGGGTTGCCTGGATCTCCGTACTTTTTTCCCTTCTCAATGGTGTGATATTCGGTCTTTACCCGGCCAACAAAGCCGCAAGGAAAAAGCCCATTGATGCTCTTAGATATTCCGGATAAAGGAACGTCTCTTTGCCTTTACGGAAAAGGGAAAGAATGCTATACTGATTTAGAAAAACAGAGGAGGGATACCATGCGTCTTTTACTGGCAGAAGATGAAAAAGAGCTTTCCAATGCTCTGACTGTGATTCTGAAACACAATAACTATTCAGTGGATGCCGTGTATCATGGAGAGGATGCCCTTACAGTGCTTCGCCGTTTGAGAGAACAGGGGAATACCATTCCGGTTCTCATACTTACCGCAAAGGCAGAGGTGGATGACCGGGTACTGGGATTGGACTGCGGAGCCGACGATTATCTTACCAAGCCTTTTGCCGCAAGAGAATTGCTGGCGCGGCTGCGATCCATCACAAGGAGACGCACAGAGACACTGGGAACGAACCTTCAGTTTGGAAATCTGTCCCTGGACAGAGCCAGATATGAGCTTTCTTCTCCCTTTGGGTCCCTCCGTCTTGCCAATAAAGAATATCAGATGATGGAAATCCTTATGAGCAATCCGGGGCAACCCATTTCCACAGACCGCTTTATGGAAAAAGTCTGGGGCTTTAACAGCGAGGCAGACCGCAGCGTAGTATGGGTTTATTTGTCTAACCTGCGAAAAAAACTGTCTTCTCTTGAGGCAGATGTACAGATTAAGGCAGCCAGAAATCAGGGATATTCCCTGGAGAAACAGCTATGATCAGGGAACTGCGAAAAAAATTCATTCTGGTATCCATGTGTTCTATGATGGTGGTGCTTCTGGGCATTGTAGGGGGAATTCTGTTTGCCGGATATGGAAGAATGGTGAATCGAGCAGATCAGGTGCTTCAAATGCTGGCAGAAAATAACGGAGAATTTCCTCATATGAATCCGGATCGGAATCCGGAACAGAATGATGAGAACCAAAAAAAAGGAAGAAGACAAAATAAAACCTCCGGAAAAACCAGAGGGTTTTGTTTTTGGGAAGAGAGGAAGACAGATGTCTTTGGAGGCTCCTTATGAAACCAGATATTTTTCTGTGATTTTGGACGAGGAGGGAAATCCCCAGGAAGCGCAGACTGGAAATATTGCTTCGGTGCAGGAAGAAACAGCAAAGGAGTACGGAGCGGCTGTGTGGCAGAAGAAAAAAACGGTCGGTTTTTATAAAAATTACCGCTTTTGGAAGCAAAATACACCGATTCCGATGGTGATCTTTGTGGACTGCACCCGGGAACTGGAGAATTTTTATGGACTTCTTTGCAGCAGTATTTTTGTTGCTTTGTCCGGTTGGTCTTTAGTGCTGCTCCTGGTACTTTTTCTATCCAGAAAGGTATTTCAGCCAGTGGCAGAAAGTTATGAGAAGCAGAAGCAATTTATCACAGATGCCAGCCATGAGCTCAAAACACCTCTGACTATCATTGATGCCAATACGGAGGTATTGGAGCTGATGGAGGGAGAAAACGAGTGGACGACCAGCATTCGAAATCAGGTAAAACGACTGACACAGCTTACGGGGCAGATGGTAGCGCTGAGTCGTATGGAGGAAGGTGGGCAGGAAAAGAAAATGTGTATGCTTCCTCTTTCTCAGGTAATGCTTAATGCTGCAGAGCCCTTCTGTCAGGTTGCAGAACAGGATGGAAAGGTGCTGCTTCTTTCAATAGAGCCAGAGGTGGAAGGAAAGGGAAATGAAATTCTGCTGGTTCAGCTGGTCTCATTGCTTTTAGATAATGCATTAAAATATTCTCTGCCAGAAAGCAGGATTTCGTTTTCTTTTCGAAAAAAGGGAAGGCGGGCAGAGCTTGTGGTTTCTAATGAAACAGCTATGGTTGCTGGAGGAAATCAGGATATTCTTTTTGAGCGTTTTTACAGAACTGATGCATCCCGTAATTCCGAGACAGGAGGCTCAGGGATCGGTCTTTCTATAGCAAGGGCAATCGTCGAAACACATAAAGGACGGATTCATGCCAACTGCGCAGACGGAAGGACCATAGTATTTACAGCCCTATGGGAACGATAAAAGGAGAAGAGTTATGAAGATAAGATTGATCCGTCATGGAGATCCGGATTATGTAAATGACACACTCACAGAAAAAGGAAAAAGAGAGGCAGGCCTTCTGGCAGCTATGGCGCATAGACTGAATCTTGGGGATTGTTATATGTCACCTCTTGGGAGAGCCATGCATACTGCAGAATATTCCTTAAAAGCAGTGGGAAAGGAAGCAGAAATTATGGATTGGCTCCAGGAATTTCCGGTTCATGTAGATGTCAATGATTCAGAAATTCTGCAGAAAGCTTATCCGGATGTGGAATTTAAGGACGGAAAATTCCAGCCTCGTATTGCCTGGGATATGGTTCCGGGATATTGGACGGAGCATCCGGAATACAGCCATCCAACACAGTGGAGAGAGTCGGAAGTAGCAAAGCATAGCGATCTCGTCCCGTTATATGATCATGTAGCAGAAGAGTTTGACAAGCTTTTGGCGAAATATGGTTATGTAAGGGAGGGGAATCATTACCGGGTAGAAAAGGAAAGTGATGAAACGATCACACTGTTCTGCCATTTTGGAATTGCATGCGTACTCCTTTCCAGATTGTGGAGTATGTCGCCTTTTGTTTTATGGCACAGCCTGGCGCTGGCGCCAACATCTGTAAGTGAGGTGGTGTCAGAGGAAAGAGAGCAGGGAATTGCTTATTTTCGAGGGCTTCGTCTTGGCGATATCTCTCACTTGTATGCGGGAGAAGAGGAGCCGTCTTTTGCTTGCAGATTTTGTGAGACATATGGAAATAAAGAACAGAGACATTAAACCTTAGCTGTGGGTCTGTCCCACGGAAAAAGACAGGCAGGAAAATGGCGGAGGTGGAGAGAATGGAATATCAGCATGAACTGGTTATTCCCAATGAGGGACTGCCCTTTAAGCTTTTTCTTTTTGAGGGAAGTAAAGGCGGATATGTAAGAGAGAAGCACTGGCATACTTCTGTGGAGATTTTTACAGTTCTGGAAGGGAAGCTGACATTTTTTCTCAACGAAGAAGAATGTCCTCTGGAAGCAGGTGAATTTCTGATCATCAACTCCAATGAAATCCACTCCATTCACGCTCCAGAGCAGAATAAGACTGTGGTTCTTCAGATTCCCCTGAAACAGTTTGAGGGGTATTTTACTGCGCAGAGATTTATCCGTTTCTGCAGAAACAGAAAAGAAAAAGAGATGTCACCCAATGAGAAAGACCGCCAGTTTGCAGAACGGATTCGGAAATTGTATCAGGTCTACAGTGAAAAAGAGGTGGGCTATGAATTTCGTACCTGTTCTCTTTATTATGAAATCATGTATCTTCTGGTAACCAGATATCGTGAGACAGAGGTACAGGAACGGGAACTGCTTCATAGCAGAAGACTGGATGCGCTTTCCAAGATCACCGGATATATGCGGGAGCATTACCGGGAAGAACTGAAGCTGACCCAGGTGGCTTCCATGTTTGGCTATTCGCCAGAGTATTTGTCAAGAATGTTCCGAAAATA
Organism: uncultured Blautia sp.; assembly: GCA_937900135.1. Taxonomy (GTDB): domain Bacteria; phylum Bacillota; class Clostridia; order Lachnospirales; family Lachnospiraceae; genus Blautia_A. Next base: position 5,923 of record CALCDJ010000040.1, read on the forward strand.
TGCGAAGGTCAATTTCAAGACATATTTGCAGGATATCCGCATGGCTTATGCCTATCGGGAGTTGATGAATACGGACAAAACCATCAGCCAGATTGCTCTGGATCACGGATTTTGCGGCAGCAGAGGGTTTTCTAAAGAATTTAAAAAACGATATCACAGGCTGCCAAGTGAGGTTCGGGGAGAAAAATTGTTGTAATTGTGCATATAAATATAAAATCTCAGGGATTTTATGGCTGACGCAGATACAGATAAATGTCAAAAAAGTGCCATAGAATAGACAAGAAAAAAGGCGAAAAGCATACCAGCTTATGGTATGCTTTTTTTATGCAGATGAGCAGGTAAAATGAAATAAAGGAGGTATTTTTCAGGTGAAGATTCAAAATGTAGCAGACGCTTCTTTCCGAAAATATGGAAAAGTGTTGGAGGGATATGATTTTACTGCACTTTTAAAGGAAATGAAACATACACCGGTTCCTGAAGATGTGGTATATGTGGCATCCGTGGAGGAACTGGAAGCGTTGGAAATTGAAAAAACATTGCAGGATAAGGCGTTCGGGGGTCTGCCTATTCAGATTGGATACTGCAATGGACATAATAAGAAACTGAATGCTGTGGAATATCACCGTAATTCAGAAATTAATGTGGCAGTGACAGATATTGTCCTGCTTCTGGGATGTCAGCAGGACATTGCAGATGATTTTACTTATGAGACAGAAAAAATCGAAGCATTCCTTGTTCCGGCAGGAACTGCCATCGAAGTGTATGCGACCACTCTGCATTATGCACCGTGTCACGTACAGGATAGCGGATTCCAGTGTGTAGTTGTTCTTCCAAGAGGAACCAACACAGAGCTGACCTTTGAGACAGGAAAGACCGGAGAAGAAAGTCTGATGACTGCAAAGAATAAATGGCTGATTGCTCATAAGGAAGCTGGAATTGAAGGCGCTTTTGTAGGACTTGTAGGAGAAAATCTGGAGATCGAATAAAAATAAGAGAAAAAGAAAAGGAGTAAAAAATCATGAATAAACCAGAAATTAAGATCGGTATTGTTGCAGTGAGCAGAGACTGTTTTCCGGAGAGTCTTTCCGTAAACAGAAGAAAAGCCTTGATGGAGGCTTATACAAAAAAATATGGCGCAGACGACATTTATGAATGTCCGGTATGTATCGTAGAAAGCGAGATTCATATGGTACAGGCTCTTGAAGATATCAAAAAAGCAGGATGTAATGCTCTTTGCGTATACCTTGGAAACTTTGGACCGGAAATTTCCGAGACACTTCTTGCAAAGCATTTCGACGGACCGAAGATGTTCTGCGCAGCAGCAGAAGAAGCCGGAAACAATCTGGTACAGGGCAGAGGCGACGCATACTGTGGAATGCTTAATGCAAGCTACAACCTGCAGCTTCGCAATGTAAAAGCATATATTCCAGAATATCCAGTGGGAAATGCAGAAGAATGTGCAGATATGATTCATGACTTTGTACCGGTTGCAAAAGCAATCGACGCACTGAATAATCTGAAGATTATCAGCTTTGGACCGCGTCCGTTAAACTTCCTGGCATGTAACGCGCCGATCAAACAGCTGTACAATATTGGTGTGGAAATCGAAGAGAACTCTGAACTTGACCTGTTTGAAGCCTTCAACAAACATGCAGGAGACGAAAGAATTCCAGCAATTGTAAAAGAGATGGAAGAAGAATTAGGCGCAGGAAATAAGAAACCGGAGATTCTGGAGAAACTTGCACAGTATGAGCTCACCTTAAAAGACTGGGTAAGAGATCATAAGGGATATCGTAAATATGTGGCAATTGCAGGAAAATGCTGGCCGGCATTCCAGACACAGTTTGGTTTTGTTCCATGCTATGTAAATGGACGTCTGGCTGCACAGGGCATCCCGGTATCCTGTGAAGTAGATATTTACGGAGCATTAAGTGAATTTATCGGAACTGTAGTAAGTGATGATACAGTAACTCTTCTGGATATCAACAACACAGTGCCAAACGATATGTATGCAGAAGATATTCAGGGCAAATACAACTATACTCAGAAAGATACCTTCATGGGCTTCCACTGTGGAAATACAGCAGCAAGCAAGCTGTCCTTCTGCGAAATGAAATACCAGATGATCATGGCAAGAACACTTCCGGAAGAAGTAACACAGGGTACTCTGGAAGGCGACATTGTTCCTGGAGATATCACATTCTTCCGTCTTCAGAGCACTGCAGACAACAAACTCCGCGCATACATTGCACAGGGTGAAGTACTGCCTGTGGCAACACGTTCCTTTGGTTCTATTGGTATTTTTGCAATTCCGGAAATGGGAAGATTCTACCGTCATGTACTGATTGAGGGAGGATATCCTCATCATGGAGCTGTTGCTTTTGGACATTGGGGCAAAGCATTGTTCGAGGTATTCAAATATATCGGTGTGCCAGTGGATGAAATTGGATACAACCAGCCGGCAGGCGTGAGATATCCAACAGAAAATCCATGGGGCTAATCCATAAAAACTGAATAAGAAGAAAGAAACTGTACATCCCAGGGGATTCCTTGGGATGTACCTTTACGGAGAAAAAGGAGAAAACTATGTATTATATTGGTGTGGATCTTGGTACTTCCGCAGTGAAATTGCTGCTGATGGAAGAAACCGGAAAAATTGAAAAAATCGTTTCTAAGGAATATCCTTTGTTTTTCCCACATCCAGGATGGTCAGAGCAGAATCCAGAGGACTGGTTTGCTCAGAGTATGGAGGGAATCAAAGAACTGACTGCAGAAATTGACAAATCTCAGGTGGCAGGAATCGGCTTCGGAGGTCAGATGCATGGTCTGGTTACTCTGGATGCAGAAGATCAGGTGATTCGTCCTGCAATTCTCTGGAACGATGGAAGAACCGGAGAAGAAACCGAATATCTTAATACAGTAATTGGAAAAGATAAACTTTCTGCGTATACGGCAAATATTGCTTTTGCAGGATTTACAGCGCCAAAGATCCTCTGGATGCAGAAGAATGAGCCGGATAAATTTGAAAAAATCGAAAAAATCATGCTTCCTAAGGATTACCTGGCTTATTGCCTTACCGGTTCTTTCTGTACAGATGTTTCTGATGCTTCCGGTATGTTGCTTCTGGATGTGAAGAATCGTTGCTGGTCAAAAGAAATGCTGGAAATCTGTGGCATCAAAGAAGCACAGCTTCCGAAGCTGTATGAGAGCTGGCAGGTGGTAGGAACACTGAAACCGGAAATTGCAGAGGAATTAGGACTTTCTACTTCTGTAAAGGTAGTTGCAGGAGCAGGAGACAATGCAGCGGCAGCAGTTGGAACTGGAACCGTAGGAGACGGACAGTGCAATATTTCTCTTGGAACCTCCGGAACCATTTTTATCTCCAGCAAAGCATTTGGCGTGGATGAAAACAATGCGCTTCATTCCTTTGACCATGCAGATGGCAGCTATCATCTCATGGGATGTATGTTAAGCGCTGCATCCTGTAACAAATGGTGGGCAGAGGAAATTCTGGGAACCAAAGATTTTGCAGCGGAGCAGGCTGGTATTGAGAAACTGGGAGAAAATCCGGTATTTTTCCTTCCATATCTTATGGGAGAAAGATCTCCCCACAACAATCCAGACGCAAGAGGTGTGTTCTTCGGTATGTCCATGGATACTACAAGAGCAGATATGACCCAGGCAGTTCTGGAAGGTGTGGCTTTTGGCCTGCGTGACTCTCTTGAGGTAGCAAGAAGTCTTGGCATTCCGATTGAGCGCACAAAAATCTGCGGTGGCGGCGCTAAGAGCCCGTTATGGAAAAAAATCATTGCCAATGTGATGAATCTGAAGGTGGATGTTCTGGAAAATGAAGAAGGCCCGTCCATGGGCGGCGCTATGCTGGCAGCCGTAGGCTGCGGCGCATATCCGGATGTGGAAACCATTGCAAAAGAATTTGTACATGTGGTAGAAACCGTAGAACCAGAAGAAGAACTGGTTGCAAAATATGAGGAAAGATATCAGAAGTTTAAGAAACTGTATCCGGCGATGAAAGAGCTGTTTTAAAAGGAAGGTTACGAGGGGGAACATATATTACGAGGGGGAACATCTCACAGTTGCGAAGCCCGAAGTTCCCCCTCGTGCTCCCCCTTCTTGGGCACGCAAACCGCCTGGAGTATGAAAAAGAGAATTTTATAGACAGAATGAAAGGAGAAATTGGACGACTTTTTGGGAATATCTTCAAAACGGTATCACTAAATTGTCCAATGATTACACTATTTCCTTCTTGATTACTATATTTAAAATGTCAGGAGTATAGTCAAGATAAGAGTTTCGGAATTGATTGATAATTTTGTGCTTGATAGAATTATGAGAGCAGGTGGAAAAACTGTTTCGTAAGAGGTTTCATCAAAGAAGTTAACTGATAAGATGGAGTTGTTAAAAGTTGAAATGTAATAAAACAAGGCAGAGTAACCTAACAAGGAAACGCTGCCTTATTTGTTTTATTGTAGGTCTTTTGCGTGGCTAACAGGGGAGCGCGAGGGGAGTGCGGCCTTCGCAACTGTGAGCTCTCCCCCCGCAAAAATCTCTTAGAACAATCCTGTAATCTTTCCGTTTTCG
>CALCDJ010000041.1 GCA_937900135.1 uncultured Blautia sp.
CCATGCCTCGCAAACCCGCATAAATACTGAATGTGTGGAGTTTTGCTCATGGCTAAAAATATAAAAGAGGAGGTACTTATTTTGAAAAATGAATACATTCCATTTACCATCGGCAAGCAGAAACGCATTGCATTGATTGCGCATGATGGAAAAAAACAGGAACTGATTCAGTGGTGTGCAGAAAATAAGGAAATTCTTCAGAGACATTTTCTTTGCGGGACAGGAACAACAGCCAGATTGATTGCAGAACATACCGGTCTTCCAGTGAAGGGTTATAACAGTGGTCCTCTTGGTGGTGATCAGCAGATTGGGGCGAAGATTGTGGAAGGCGGCATTGATCTTGTAGTATTCTTTTCGGATCCATTGGAAGCGCAGCCTCATGATCCAGACGTGAAGGCTCTGCTCCGTATTGCTCAGGTTTATGATATTCCAATGGCAAACAATAAGGCATCTGCAGATTTTATTATTACTTCTTCTTACATGAATGAAGAGTATGTACATGAAGTATTAAATTTTAATCGGAATATAGAACAACGTGTAAATACCATGAAATTTTAAACAATAAGAGGGGGTATATGCCCCCTCGAAATATCTTGTTATTGCAGGAAACCTGAGTTAAAATGTTCTTACAGGCACCTGCTGTCAGGAGCAGGTCCTATGTAAAAGTCCAGTTCTTAATCTTATTCCCTGTTCAGGGAAATTTTCCATGTAAAAAAATAAAAAAGCCAGGATCAGAACGCGGATACTCTGATCCGAGAACTGCAGGAACTCGCAAAGGAAGGGAAAAGCCTGACAAAGTCCCAGCTGCTCCAACTGACGTTGTGTCCGTTGATGGGTGGGGAGATGCCGCAGAAAGAGCGGATCAAAGAGGCACATGTCCTGACTAGAAAAAGCACAGAAGTTACCAAAGAAGAATTAAATAAGATTGAAACCGTGATTTATACCATGGCAGATAAGTTTTTGGAACAGACAGAACTGGAAGAAGTAAAGGCGATGAAGATGACAAGATTAGGACAAATGCTGATAGAAGACGGAATGCAGAAGGGCAGAGAATCCGGTATTCGAGAAGGCGAACAAAAAGAGCGAAGTAAACTATTAAAATTGATCAAAAAGATGATGGAAACAGGAGATAGGGAACGGATTTCAGAGCTGGAGTAGAATGAGAAACTGGTAGAAGAAATGTATAAGAAATATCAGCTGTAGAGGTACGAGGGGGTGAGGTTTCGCCCCCTCGTATATTGTTCAGATAAAAAGAAAAGGATTTTTTACACTTTAACGCATAAATGCGTTGACATGTTGTGGTGTTAAGAGGTACAATGAGATACTAGCAGGATTACAAGGAGGTAACCTATGAAGAAGTTAATGACCGGCGATGAAGCTATCGCCAGAGGAGCATATGAAGCAGGTGTTCGCTATGCATCTGCATACCCAGGAACCCCAAGTACAGAAATTCTGGAAAATCTGTCTACATATAAAGAAATTTATGCAGAATGGGCGCCTAATGAAAAAGTGGCTATGGAATCTGCAATTGGAGCTTCTGTGGCAGGACTGCGCAGTATGGTATCCATGAAGCATGTAGGTATGAATGTAGCAGCGGACCCTATGTTTACCTGGGCTTATATGGGAGTAAATGGAGGAAATGTTATCATTACTGCGGATGAACCAGGAATGTATTCTTCCCAGAACGAACAGGATAACCGTAATTATGCCAAGGCAGCTAAGATTGCCATGATGGAGCCTTCAGATAGTCAGGAATGTATCGATATGGTGAAAGCGGCATATAAACTGGGGGAAGAATTTGATACACCCTTTATCATTCGTATGACCACTCGTGTCTGTCATTCAAAATCCATTGTAGAACTTCAGGAACGGGAAGATGTGGAACCGAAGGCATGGGAGAAAAATCCTGGAAAATATGTCTGTCTGCCGGCAATCGCCAGAAATCTTCGCGTGAAGCTGGAAGATCGTATGAAGAAACTGGCAGAATACAGTGAAACTACACCATTTAACAGAGTAGAAATGGGCAATACCAAAATTGGTGTGATTGCTTCTGGTATTTGCTATTACTATGCAAAGGAAGTGTTTGGAGAAGAGGCTTCCTATCTGAAACTTGGTTTTACCAATCCCCTTCCGGCAAAACTGATTCAAGATTTCTGTTCCAAAGTGGATCAGGTTTATGTTTTGGAGGAGAATGATCCATATATTGAAGAGTTCGTAAGACAGCAGGGCTGTAACTGTATTGGAAAAGATCTTTTCCCGGCTTATGGCGAGATGACTCCAGATGTAGTTCGTGCCTGTGTGACTGGTAAGAAGAATGAGGTCATGGAGTTTGACAGAAGCAAGCTCATTGGACGCGCGCCTACCTTCTGTGCCGGCTGTCCTCACAGAGGTCTGTTTTATCGCCTTGGAAAACGAAAAGATATTATGATCAGTGGAGATATTGGCTGCTATACATTGGCAGCAGGAAAGCCATACAGCGCAATGGATTCCACCGTATGTATGGGAGCCAGCATCAGTCTGGGACATGGAGCGCAGAAAGCATTCCAGGCGCAGGGACTGGACCGCAGAGTGGTGACCGTATTAGGCGATTCCACCTTCTTCCATACAGGCATCAACTCCCTGATCAATACCGTTTATAACAAGAGCAATACCGTAAATATTATTTTGGATAACCGTATTACAGGCATGACTGGACATCAGAACAATCCAGGAACCGGATATACAGCGCAGGGAGAAGAAACGACTACCATTAAGATTGAAGATCTGGTTCGCGCTATTGGTGTGAAGCATGTGTATGTGATCGATCCTAATAATCTGAAAGAAGTAGACGATACCTTAGATACATGTCTGGCTCTGGACGAACCATCTGTAATCATTACTCGTTGGCCATGTGTCCTGAAAAAATTCTCAAAAGAGGATAAAGGAGAATTCATCAATCTCTTTAACACAAAGAATCAGGTGGACCCGGAGAAATGTATCGGTTGTAAGCTTTGTTTAAAGGCAGGCTGTCCGGCGATGTCCTATGACAAAGAAACAAAAAAAGTAAGCATTAACCAGGCACAGTGTGTGGGCTGTGATGTTTGTACACAGGTTTGCCCGAAGAATGCCATTGTAAAGGAGGATTAATACCATGACAAAAAGCATTTTATTAGTAGGTGTAGGCGGTCAGGGTACCATCCTTGCCAGCAAGATTCTGACAAATGGGCTGATGGAAGCCGGATATGATGTAAAAATGAGTGAAATCCATGGAATGTCTCAGAGAGGCGGAAGTGTTTCTTCTCAGGTTCGATATGGAGAAAAAGTTATGTCTCCTGTGATCGAAAAAGGAAAGGCAGACATCGTAGTTTCCTTTGAAAAGATGGAAGCCCTTCGAGCTTTGGATTACCTGAAAAAAGACGGAACACTGGTGGTCAATAATGAGGAAATTCCATCTATGTCAGTGATTACCGGGGATGAAGTTTATCCAGATGACGTTTTGGAGGAAATTCAGAAGCATGTACAGGCGAAAGTGGTAGATGCTACACGCCTTGCCAGGGAACTTGGAAATGAAAAGGCAGCCAACATGATCCTTCTGGGAACAATCATTAAGGCAATGGGACTGGAAGAGATTCATTGGGATAAGATTTTAGAGGACAATATCAAACCTCAATTTGTGGAACTAAATAAAAAAGCATTAAAAGTAGGGATGGAAGCAGTTGCCTAATGGCAGCTGCCCCTGTTTTTGAAAGGAGTTTGTGTTGAAAGAAAGAGAAAAATTTGGATCTCGATTGGGCTTTATCCTGGTTTCTGCCGGGTGCGCCATCGGTCTGGGGAATGTGTGGAAGTTTCCGTATATTACCGGAAAATATGGAGGAGCGGCATTTATTTTAATTTATCTTGCATTTTTGTTTATTATGGGACTGCCAATCCTTGTATGTGAGTTTTCTGTGGGACGTGCCAGCCGACAGAGTACGGCTAAGGCCTTTCATGCACTGGAACCTAAAGGTGCGAATTTCCATAAATTCAGTTATATGAGCATGATTGGTACTTACATGCTGATGATGTTCTATACGATGGTAGCCGGATGGATGATGTATTACTGTGTGGGAACTGCCATGGGAAAATTTCAGGGAGGAAGTCAGGAAGTTTCCGGATATTTTTCTTCCTTACAGCAGTCACCGGGAACGATGGGATTCTGGATGATTGTGGCAGTTGTTTTATCATTTGGCATCTGTTCCCTTGGAGTACAGAAGGGTCTGGAGCGTATCACAAAAGGTATGATGCTTTGTCTTCTTGTTTTGATTGTGGTTCTGGCCATTAATTCTGTTCGACTGGAAGGGGCAGCAGAGGGTGTGAAATTCTATCTGGTACCAGATCTGGATAAGATCAAAGAGGCCGGTCTTGGACAGGTTATTTTTGCAGCCATGTCTCAGGCATTCTTTACCTTAAGTATTGGTCAGGGTTCCATGGAAATGATGGGAAGCTATCTGGATAAGAACCGTTCTATCCCGGGAGAGGCTGTTCATATCACAATTCTGGATACTTTTGTAGCATTGATGGCTGGTATGACCATTATTCCTGCCTGCTTTGCCTTTGGGGTACAGCCAGATGCCGGTCCCGGTCTGATTTTTATTACACTTCCCAATGTATTTAATCAGATGGTGGGAGGTAGACTGTGGGGGACTCTGTTCTTCCTGTTTATGTCCTTTGCAGCTCTTTCTACGGTAATTGCCGTATTTGAAAGTATTTTATCTTTTGCTATGGATCTTTGGGGCTGGAGTCGAAAAAAGGCAGTTATGGTTAATATCGTTCTGGTAGTGGTATTATCTTTGCCGGCAGTATTGGGATTCAATGTACTTTCCGGTATTCAGCCTATGGGCGCAGGAAGTACCATTATGGATCTGGAAGATTTTATTGTATCAAATAACGTACTGCCTCTTGGCTCACTGATTTTTGTGGTTTTCTGTACTTCAAAAAGAGGATGGGGCTTTACAAACTTCATCAAAGAAGCCAATACTGGTTCTGGTTTGAAATTTGCAGGCACAGCACTGGCACATTTGTATATGGAATATGGAATCCCGCTGATCATCGCATTTATTTATCTGAAAGGGTACTATGATATGTTCAGCACAAAGGGACCGGTGGTATTTGGTATCTGGATGACCATTGGTGTGGCTATGCTGGCTTTAGTGGGATGGTTCTGCTTTGGCAGATCGAAAAAAAGGAGAGAAAAAATATGATCGCAGAAAAAATGAAACCATTTGTTCAGAATAATTCAGCTATTCGTATGATGTTTGAAGAGGGAAATCGTCTTCGCGCCAAATACGGTGCAGATAAGGTATTTGATTTCAGCCTTGGCAATCCCAGTGTTCCAGCGCCGGATTGTGTGCGTCAGGCAATCATTGACCTGGTAAACGAAGAAGAACCCACAGTGCTTCACGGGTATATGAGTAATGCTGGTTTTGAGGATGTACGCGCAACTATTGCAGAATCCTTAAACCGCCGTTTTGGAACTGCGTTTTCCGCAAAAAATCTGATCATGACAGTGGGAGCAGCCAGTGGACTGAATGTAATCCTGAAAACCCTTCTGAATCCAGGAGAAGAAGTGATTGTTTTTGCACCGTATTTTCTGGAATATGGTGCATATGTGAAGAATTATGACGGCAAGCTTGTGGAAATCTCTCCGGATACCACCACTTTCCAGCCAAATCTGGAAGAACTGGAAGAGAAGATTACAGCAAATACAAAGGCCGTGATCGTGAATACGCCTCATAACCCCACTGGTGTGGTATATTCTGAGGAAACCATCAAGAAGCTTTCTGCGATCCTGGAAAAGAAACAGGAGGAATTCGGAAGCACCATTTACCTGATTTCCGATGAACCGTACAGAGAACTGGCTTATGATGGAGTAGAAGTTCCCTATTTGACAAAATTCTACAAAAATACTGTGGTTGGGTATTCTTATAGTAAATCCCTTTCCCTTCCGGGAGAACGTATTGGTTATCTGGTAATCCCAGATGAATTGGAAGACAGTGAGACAGTGATCGCGGCGGCTTCTATTGCCAATCGTATTTTAGGAAGTGTAAATGCGCCTTCCCTGATGCAGAAGGTAATTGACAGATGTGTGGATGCAGAGGTGGATGTGGCAGCCTATGACAAAAACCGTATTGCCCTGTATGAAGGTTTGAAGGAATGCGGATTTGAGTGTATCAAACCCCAGGGAGCTTTTTATCTGTTTGTGAAGTCTCCGGTTGCCAACGAAAAGGAATTCTGTGAAGCGGGAAAGAAATACAATATCCTCATGGTACCAGGCAGTTCTTTTGCCTGCCCGGGATATGTGCGTCTGGCATACTGCGTTTCTTATGAAACCATTGTAAACTCCCTTCCAGAGTTTAAGAAACTGGCAGAAGAGTTTGGACTTCTGAAGTAGAACGAAAATCTGGTTTTGGTAAAATAGAAAAACCGTGGGGCCCGTAAGGCCACGGCCCCCCACACCCCCTTTGGGCCTTTTTGTATGATAACAATAAAGTATAAAAAAACTCTGAAGAAGCTGATTGGTTCTTCCAAACCGACGAAGATCCATGTAAAAGCCAATACCAGTGCAAATCGAAAGAAATACCTGAAATAACAGTCAATTGACTTTTTCCCATCTCTGTGTTAGTATTTGAAATACATATTCAGTGCTCAAGTGATTTTTGAGATAATAGGAAACCGGGTGAAAATCCCGGGCGATCCGGTCACTGTAAGCGGGAAGGAAGCTTTTATATCCATTATCAGCAGGATTGCTGATGAGAAGGGGAAGACTTCTGGAGATCCGTAAGCCAGGAAGCCTGCTGGATATGAATGATAAGGTATCTTCCGCAGAAAGTAACTTATCTGACACAGCATATGGATTCTTCGTATTGTGAGCGGAGATGATGGAAGAATGTATCCGTTGTGTAAGATGCCTGCTTTTTGAAAGCAGGCTTTCTTTTTTGCGTTAGATAAATACGACAAAAAGGAGAAAAAAGCATGAAGCACTGGAAAAAACAGTTAGCGGGACTTTTGACGGTTGGTTTGCTGTTTTCAGGCGGAACTCACACAGTTCTGGCAGCAGAAGAACAAACAGCAGAAACCCAGTATCCTCTTACGATTACCACATATACTTATGGGGAACAGCCCATTGAGTATACCTTTGAGAAGGAACCGGAAAGAGTAGTAGCCGCATATCAGGATAATATTGAAATTCTTCTGGCATTGGGACTGGAGGATAAGATTGTATGCGCTTTTGGACTGGATGGAGAGGTAAGAGAGGATTTGAAAGAAGGCTTTGAGCAGCTTAATTACCTGGAAAGCCGTCCAAGCAAAGAGGATATCATTGCTCTGGAACCAGATTTTATTACCGGTTGGAGTTCTCTTTTTGCAGAAGATCGTTTTGGAGAGGTAGATTTTTGGCATGAAAGAGGAATTGGTACTTATATGTCCTTAAACAGTGGATGTAGATGGCCGGCAGAGAAATATCCTCAGACTATTCAGGAGGAATGTGAAGATATCCTGACAATGGGAAAAATCTTCAACGTACAGGATCGGGCAAATGAACTTGTGGAAGAGATTCAGACAGAACTGGATCGGATTGAAACTTATATAGAAGGAAAAGAAGCTCCCTCCATTGCCATTCTTGAAAATGAGAGTGACAGCTATCGTGTCTATGGAGAAGACCGCCTTGCAGGGGATGTAGCCAAACATGCCGGTGCGAAACTTGCAGTGGGAAAAGCAGGGGAAGAAGCTGGAAATATCAGCGCAGAAGATCTGGTTTCTTTGAATCCGGATGCCATTTTCATGGTGTGGTACGAAGGATTCAAAACACCGGAAGAGGCAGTAGCAGATATTACCGAAAATCCGGCTTTTGCAAGTCTGGATGCCGTAAAAAATGAAAAGGTATTTGCGGTAAATCTTTCTGGCATTTATTGCAGCGGAATGAAAACACTGGATGGTGTGGAAGATTTCGCAGGCTGCTTATATCCGGAGCTTTACAAATAAAAAACGTTTTTGCAGCAGAGAAAAGGAACGGGTTATGGATTTAAAAAATGGTGTGTTTAAAGGGCGTCCGGTATACTGGATTGCCATTGGCCTTCTTCTGGCGGCTGTGGTACTCTCCCTTGCAGGGGCAGTTACCATAGGATCCGTGGATTTGGAAATGGGCGATGTTTATCGGGTGATTCTGTATAAGCTTTTTGGCATTGGAGATGCCGAGAAATATGGAACAGGAAGTATGAGTGATATCGTATGGTTTATTCGTCTTCCTCGTCTGGTTCTTGCAATTGGAGTAGGAATGGCTTTATCCATATCCGGTACCGTGATGCAGGCAATTGTAAAAAACCCTTTGGCTGATCCTTACGTGCTGGGGGTTTCTTCCGGGGCAAGCCTGGGAGCAGCTCTGGCAATTATCCTGCATGTGGGTGTGGGATTTGGAGAAAGCTATCAGGGAATCATGGCATTTCTGGGCGCCTTCGGAGCATCGATGGCTGTGGTTGCCATGGCCAATGTGGGAGGGAGAGCCACTTCGGTAAAACTGATCCTTTCCGGAACCGCTCTGGGTGCAATCTGCAGCGCTGTAACCAATTTCCTTATGTATGTGGTAAATTCCAATGATGGAGCGGCAAACGCTGTGATGCGTTGGACTCTGGGAAGTCTGGCAGGTGCAAAATGGGAGAGCAACCAGAAGATTCTGGTTCTTGCGGTACTGGGAGCAATTTTTTTCTGGAGCCAGCACAGAACTCTGAATTTGATGCTGTTAGGTGACGAAAGCGCCATCACTTTGGGAACAGATCTTCACTGGTGGCGAATCCTTTATCTTGCCGTTGCTTCTCTGCTGATCGGTTTTTCTGTTTATGTTTCAGGGACCATTGGTTTTGTAGGGCTTGTGATACCCCATGTGGTAAGGATGCTTTTTGGTACAGACCATAAGAAGCTGATTCCCGTATCTGCTCTTTTGGGAGCTTTGTTTCTCATGTGGGCAGATGTGCTCTGCCGGGTATTGATTCCTAATCGGGAGCTGCCCATTGGAATCCTGACTTCAATTGTAGGCGCTCCTGTATTTATTTACCTTATGGTTCGGAAAAAATATGGGTTTGGAGGCAGAGAATAATGGAAATTCGTACAGAAAATGTGGTTTCGGTTCTGGGAGGAACAGAAATTCTTCATGGAGTTGAGATCCATATTCATAAAAAAGAACTGATTGGTCTTCTGGGCCCCAATGGAAGTGGGAAATCTACACTTCTGCGGTGTATCTACCGAACCTTAAAGCCTACAGATGGAGCCGTTTTTCTGGATGGAAAACCAATAGAAGAATATAGCTATAAAGAATCTGCCAGACGTATTTCTGTTCTTGCCCAGCACAATTACTATAATTTTGAGTTTTCTGTAGAAGATGTGGTAATGATGGGAAGGGCGCCCCATAAGAGAGCTTTGGACCGTGATACCAGGGAAGATTACCAGCTGGTATCCAAATGTCTCAAAATGGTAGGAATGGATTCCTTTCGGAAGCGTGCGTTTTCTACTCTGTCAGGAGGAGAGCAGCAGAGAGTGATCCTGGCAAGAGCCCTTGCGCAGCAGACCCCATGCTTGATTCTGGATGAACCTACCAATCATCTGGATATCAAATATCAGATCCAGATGATGAATATGATCAAAGGGCTGGACCGCACCATAGTCTCTGCCATTCATGATCTGAATATTGCGGCCATGTACTGCGATCGGATTTATGTGATGAAGGAAGGAAAGATTATTGCTTCCGGTACACCGGAGGAAGTGCTGACATCGGAACTGATCCGTCAGGTCTATGAAGTAAATGCAGAAGTTTTTAAAGACAAATCCGGAATTCTCCGTATTTTATATAATCAATAACCCCAAAAAGGATTCTGTAAGCAAATGGAAGGTGTACCATTGCATACAGAATCCTTTTTCTATTTATAATATTTTACTGAAAATCGATAATATCGATCCATTTCATGAGAAATTCTTTTTTGTCTTCCTCGCCCTTGCTAAGTTCTGCGGCTGCGGCGATAGGAAGCCATTTCTGCACATATTGTTTGGCAGTGTCACTTTTTTTGCAGAAAAGCTCCAGATAAAGATCAGCCAGCTTCTGGTCGGTAAGGGCAAATTCCAGATAGGTGATAGCAGCATCTCCGCTGGCATTTCCCTGTGTGGCATGGGACCAGTCTACAATTGTCATGGTTCCATCAGGAGCAACGATGACATTGCTTGGATGAAAGTCGCCATGGCAAAGCTTGGTGTGGTTTGGCATGGAATCCAGACGGGTATGGAGCTCGTAGCGAATGGTAGCGTCTACGATATTCTTTAAACTGGAAATTTTACGTGCAAATTTGTCCTTCTGTAAGGTCAGACGAGGAGCGAATTTGGAATGCATAGACAGCTGCAGTTCTACGAACTGTTCCATATATTGTTCCAGTTGATCCGGATTTTCTGCCACCAGCTGTTCCAGTGTCTTGCCTGGCGCGTATTCAATGGCAATAGCCCATTCTCCGTCAATCTGGCTGACTTCAAGAACCTTTGGGATGGCAAGACCGCTTTCTTCCACACGTGCCTGGCAAAGGGCTTCATTAAATACGTTGGCTTTTCCGTGTTCTTTGGTAAAAACTTTGATGATTCTGTCTCCGTCCTGATAAACAACTTTATAGGGGCGAGTTAATAACACTTTTTTATCTTTTAAGTTCATGGTAATTCTCCCTTCTTCGAAAATTATTTTCCGTAGTATGCTTTCAGATACAGTTCTTTCAGTTCTTCCATAAGAGGATATCTTGGGTTGGCGCCGGTACACTGGTCATTAAATGCCTGTTCCACCATTTCATCCAGAGTTTCCAGGAAATATTTCTCATCGACACCGTAGTCGCGGATGGTAGGCTTGATCTCAATGTCTTTTTTCAGCTGTTCCAGTTTGTCCAGAAGCTTCTCAAAGACTTCCTGATCATCTTTACCGGTAAGGCCAACGAAGCGGCCGATTTCCGCGTAGCGGGCCAGAGTATGGGGATACTGATACTGAGGGAAGGTTCCCATCTTGGTTGGTACCTCAGCACTATTATATCGCATAACATCTGTGAGCACCAGAGCATTTGCAAGACCATGAGGCAGGTGATGGAATGCGCCAAGTTTGTGAGCCAGAGAGTGATTGATACCAAGGAAAGCATTGGCAAAGGCCATACCAGCCATACAGGAAGCATTTGCCATATGATCTCTGGCTTCTACATCATTTCCATTGTGATATGCACGAGGCAGATAATCAAAGACCAGTTTGATGGCTTTTAAGGCAAGACTGTCGGTGTAGTCAGAAGCCATAACAGAAACATAAGCCTCAATGGCATGGGTCATAACATCAATACCGGAAGCGCAGGTCAGACCCTTCGGAGCGCTCATCATGTTATCGGTATCAACAATTGCCATGTTTGGCATAAGTTCATAGTCTGCCAGCGGCCACTTGATTCCTGTTTCTTTGTCCGTGATAATGGCAAAAGGAGTTACCTCGGAACCAGTACCGGAAGAAGTGGGGATTGCTACAAAGTAGGCTTTTTTACCCATTTTCGGGAAGGTATAGATTCTCTTGCGGATATCCATAAAGTCCATAGCCATGTCATCGAAATCAGCATCCGGATTTTCGTAAAGCATCCACATGATTTTTCCGGCATCCATAGCAGAACCGCCGCCCAGTGCAATAATGCAATCCGGTTCAAAAGCGCTCATGGCAGCTGCGCCGGCTCTTGCGCTTGCGAGAGATGGGTCAGGCTCCACATCAGAGAAACAGGTATGAACAATGCCCATCTGATCCAGTTTTGCTTCAATATTTTTGGTGTATCCATTTTTATAAAGGAAGGAGTCTGTAACAATGAAGCAGCGTTTCTTACCCATGATTGTGCCAAGCTCATCCAGGGCAACTGGTGTGCAGCCTTTTTTGAAGTAAACTTTTTCAGGGGTTCTCATCCACAGCATGTTTTCTCTCCTTTCAGCAACTGTCTTAATGTTAAGCAGATGTTTTACACCTACGTTTTCGGAGACAGAGTTTCCGCCCCAGGAACCACAGCCAAGAGTTAAAGAAGGAGCCAGGCTGAAGTTGTAAAGATCACCGATACCACCCTGAGAAGACGGTGTATTGACAAGGATACGGCAGGTCTTCATGGCAGCGGCATGTTTGGCCATTTTTTCCTTCTCGCAGGTATTGATATAGAGAGAAGAGGTATGTCCGTAACCGCCGTCCGCAACCAGCTGTTTCGCTTTTTCAATGGCCTCGTCAAAGGTTTTTGCTTTGTACATAGCAAGAACAGGGGACAGTTTTTCGTGAGCAAATTCTTCGCTGATGTCCACAGAATCCACTTCACCAATGAGGATCTTGGTGGTTGGAGGAACAGTAATGCCGGCCATTTTGGCAATGGCAGCAGCCTTCTGGCCTACAATTTTGGCATTGAGCGCGCCATTGATGAGAATGGTCTTCCGAACCTTGTCTAATTCCTCTTCCTTCAGGAAGTAACATCCACGATACTGGAATTCTTCCTTCACCTGCTGATAAATGGTATCCAGAACAGTGACAGACTGTTCAGATGCGCAGATCATACCATTGTCAAAGGTTTTGGAATGGATGATAGAGTTGACAGCCAGGCGAATATCAGCTGTGTCATCGATGATGACCGGGGTATTTCCGGCTCCTACGCCAAGGGCTGGTTTTCCGGAAGAGTAGGCAGCTTTTACCATGCCGGGACCTCCGGTGGCAAGAATGATATCTGCTTCTCTCATAACCAGATTGGTCAGTTCCAGGCTTGGAACGTCAATCCATCCAATGATTCCCTCTGGAGCGCCGGCCTTTACTGCCGCTTCAAGAACAATTCTTGCTGCCTCAATGGTACAGCCTTTGGCACGAGGATGAGGACTGATGATAATGGCATTTCTGGTTTTTAATGCCAGCAAGGTCTTAAAGATCGCGGTCGATGTGGGGTTTGTGGTAGGAATGACAGCAGCGATGAGACCAATGGGTTCTGCAATCTTTTTAATCCCTGCAACAGGGTCTTCTTCAATCACACTGCAGGTCTGGGTGTTTTTGTAGGCATTATAGATATACTCGGCAGCGTAGTGATTTTTAATTACTTTGTCTTCTACAATTCCCATGCCCGTTTCTTCCACTGCCATTTTGGCAAGGGGAATACGGAGCTTGTCAGCAGCCGTAGCAGCAGCTTTGAAAATCTGATCAACCTGTTCCTGTGTGTAGGAGGCGAAAATTTTCTGCGCCTCTTTCATGGCAGCCATTTTGGCTTCCAGTGCTTCAGGGGTGTCTACGATGGTAGGAATGTTTGCTTCTTTTTTTGCCATTTTGAAATCCTCCTGTTTTCCTTTTTGAAAATCTCTCTTTTTTACGTTACAAGGACAAATAAAACTGTTAATCAATTAACGTTAAATATTTATCAAATTATAGTTGCATTATATGTTATTGTTAATTGATTGTCAATCTTAAAAAATAGGAAAGAATAAAAATTGGAAGAAATGAATAAAATATACAGAAATATTGGCGATATATAAGTGAATATGCATTAAAATGGATAAAAAAGGTTTGAAATAATAGGGAATGAGAATGAACTAAATGTTTAAAACTTAACAATATTAGAGATGAAATTTGCCCGTACATAAGGTACGGGCAGGTTTTGTAAGGATATTAACGTTGGTGTTCAAATCCATGAATCCAGTCCGCTTTTAGATAGTAGATCAAAAACAGAATGGAACTTAAGGTCCAGGTAATAGGATATGCCCAGAAAACCACGCGGATATCCGGAATCAGCCGTACCGCAATGGTAATATAAGTGATTCGGATCAAACACCAGCAACAAAGCATAACGACCATAGGAACAATGGCTTTTCCGGCGCCTCTTAAAATGCCAGCCAGACAGTGAGAGAAGGACAAGAGGAAGTAGAACAGAGTGACCGTTCGTGCCTGAGTAGTTCCAAAAGCAATGACCTCTGGTTCACTGTTAAAAGCGTGGATCAGTACCGGGGCAAGAAGGTTGATCAGGATTCCCACCAGTTCTGCAATGGTGATGGAACACAGAATACCGAAGCGAGCGCCCTTCTTTGCGCGTTCGTATTGTCTGGCTCCCAGATTCTGACTAATAAAAGTGGTAAGAGCCATGGAAAAACAGGTGATGGGAAGGAAACCGAAGCCTTCAATCTTAGAATAAGCGCCGCACCCGGCCATAGCCATTTTTCCAAAGCTATTGATATTGCTCTGAACCACTACGTTGGCAATGGAGATAATAGAAGCCTGAAAACCAGAGGGGAGTCCATTCTCAATGATCTGTTTTAAGTAAGATCCGCTGATTCGTACTTTTTTTAAGGAAAGACGATATTCCATGGGCGCCTTTGTCAGGTGAATCAGGCATAAAACTGCGCTGACAAACTGGGATATGATGGTTGCCAGAGCTGCGCTTCCCACACCGAACCGGAAAATACCCACAAACACAAGGTCCAGGATAACATTTACCACAGAGGAAATGATCAGGTATATCAGCGGATGCCGGCTGTCCCCCACAGAACGGAGAATACCCACAAAAATATTATAAAGCACAAAAGCAAAGGAGCCGCAGAAATAAACCCGGAAATACAAAATGGAATTGGGGAGTACGTCGGCAGGTGTGCCCATCCATACCAGAAGCCTGGGGGTAAGGATCAGTCCAATGGCAGTGAGAAGAACACCGGAAATCATTCCAAAAGCCACGGTAGTATGAATGGATTTCTGTACCTTATCAATTTGTCTGGCGCCATAATATCGTCCAATAACCACACCGGCACCAATGGAAATACCATCAAAAAATCCAACCAGAAGGAAGATCAGACTTCCGGAGGAACTGACAGCAGCCAACGCTTCGCTTCCAAGAAAATTTCCCACAATCAGAGAATCGGCTGTGTTATACAGTTGCTGAAACAGGTTGCCAAGAAACAACGGAATAGCGAACCCAATGATTTTTTTCCAGATAACCCCTTCCGTCATAAGGGTTGTTTTACTTTGACTTTTCATGATTCAAATACCTCATATTTTTTTATTTTACCACAGAATTTGAAAAAAAACAGTCATATTTGACGCACATTTAACATAAATATACTTTTGATTTGTTTTTGGAGAACTACAATACCTTATATGGAAAGACAGAAAATCCAACCATGGTTTCCCGAAGAAAATCAAAATAGAGAAAGCGAAGGCGGGAGAAGAAAATTGAAACAAAAAGAAGAATTAAGAAAAATGCTCACAGACAGTGAATTTACTACAAAAGGGACCTGCGCGATCCGGCTGCTTCTGGCAAAGCTGGATATCATCAATGCCATATGGAAAAGAACGTTGAACAGGGATGTAATCCAGAACACCACGGGAAGAATCAAAGGATATGAAAGTACCTTAAAAAAATTGAAGAAAAAGGAACTGGAACCGGACTGCGGCATTGCACTGGAAAAGATCCATGATCTTTTGGGGGTGCGGGGAATTTGTTCTTATGTGGATGATATTTATGAGGTGGCAGATTTAATCCGAAAGCAGGAGGATTTTCACATTTTAAAAGAAAAGGATTATATCAAAAATCCCAAGAAATCCGGTTATCAGAGTCTTCATCTGATCCTGGAGGTACCAGTGACTCTTCAGGAGGAAACACAGTGGATGAAGGTGGAATTGCAGCTTCGTACGGCGGCTATGGATTACTGGGCAAATCTGGATCATGAACTGCGGTATAAGAAGACAGAAAAAGAAATCGGAGAGGTGGATGAAGCGCTAAGGCAATGTGCAGATGTGATTCGGACGCTGGATCTTAGAATGTTGGAAATTCGGAAAAAAATAGCCAGTATGTAAAAAATCCCGGTCCTGAAAAGACCGGGATTTATTTATGGGAATTGTTTTACTGTTTGCGGAATGCCGCTCTCTTTCTTTCTCTTGGGTCAAGAATACGCTTGCGGATACGAAGGCTGGTAGGAGTTACTTCCAGAAGCTCATCCTGGTCAATAAACTCAATGGCCTGCTCCAGGCTTAATACCTTAGGAGGAGTCAGCTTCAGGGCTTCGTCTGCAGAAGAGGAACGGGTGTTGGTGAGATGTTTGGTCTTACATACATTGAGTTCAATATCTTCTGCTTTTCCGTTCTGACCAATGACCATACCGCTGTATACCTTTTCGCCAGGACCAACGAAAAGCAAGCCGCGCTCCTGTGCGGAGAACAGACCATAGGTAACTGCCTCACCGGCTTCAAAGGCAATGAGAGAGCCCTGCTTACGGTACTGGAAGTCTCCCTTATAAGGAGCATAACCGTCAAAGGTAGTGTTCAGAATACCGGTTCCCTTTGTGGAAGTGAGGAATTCTCCACGGAAACCAATCAGTCCACGGGAAGGAATGTGGAATTCCAGACGGACAGAACCGTCGCTGGCGGTACTCATACCCTGGAGTTCGCCCTTACGCTCGCTGAGCTTCTGGATTACTGTACCGGAAAATTCTTCTGGCACATCAACGTACGCGATTTCCATAGGTTCCAGTTTTTTGTCACGTTCATCATAATGATAAAGAACCTCTGGTTTGCTTACTGCAAATTCAAAACCTTCACGGCGCATATTTTCGATAAGGACAGAAAGATGCAGCTCACCACGGCCGGAAACCTTGAAACATTCGGTGGTTTCTGTATCTTCCACACGAAGGCTGACATCTGTATTCAGCTCTTTGTACAGGCGGTCGCGAAGATGACGGGAGGTGATGTACTTTCCTTCCTGACCGGCAAGAGGACTGTCATTTACCAGGAAGTTCATGGCAATGGTAGGCTCTGAAATTTTCTGGAAGGGGATGGCTTCCGGATTTTCTCCGCCGCACAGAGTATCGCCAATATGAATATCTGCAATTCCGGATACAGCCACAATGGAACCAATAGAAGCTTCCTTTACTTCTACTTTGTTCAGACCGTCGAACTCATACAATTTGCTGATCTTTACCTTCTGACGTTTGTCCATGTCATGGTGATTCAGAAGCATCAGTTCCTGGTTTACTGCGATTTTACCGTTTTCTACTTTACCCACACCGATACGGCCTACATATTCGTTGTAATCGATGGTACTGATGAGAACCTGAGTATCAGCATCTGGATCACCGGTAGGAGCCGGAATATATTTTAAGATGGTTTCAAAAAGAGGCACCATATTTTCCGGTGTATCTTCCAGATCCAGAACTGCATGGCCTGCCTTGGCAGATGCGTAGAGGAATGGGCAGTCCAGCTGTTCGTCAGAAGCCTCCAGATCCATCAGAAGCTCCAGAACTTCATCAATCACCTCGTTGGGACGTGCCTCCGGGCGGTCGATTTTGTTGATACATACAATGACATGAAGATCCAGTTCCAGTGCTTTTTTCAGAACGAATTTTGTCTGAGGCATTGCGCCTTCAAAGGCATCTACCAGAAGGATAACGCCATCTACCATTTTTAATACACGTTCCACCTCGCCGCCGAAATCTGCATGGCCAGGGGTATCAATGATATTGATTTTTACGCCCTTGTAATGGATAGCTGTGTTTTTGGAAAGAATTGTGATTCCACGTTCACGTTCAATGTCATTGGAATCCATGACACGTTCCTGCACATCCTGATTTTCACGGAATACGCCGCTTTGTTTGAGCAGCTGGTCCACAAGAGTGGTTTTTCCATGGTCAACATGGGCGATAATGGCTACGTTTCGTACATCTTCGCGGTTGGTTTTCATAAATTTAAAATCCTTTCTTTCTATATAAATGTGGTTTTGTTACATATCAATCCGAACTTCCAGTTTACCACATTTTTCGCAGATTACAAGGTATTGAAAAAAATTTTTTTTAAAATTATGGTTCTAAAGGACCGGTGAGAGACATAGACATTATATAGACCCGATGTAAGCAAAAATACAAAAAGAAGAGGAGTGCTATATTATGTCAGACAAGATTATGGAAAATAACCAGGTGTCGATCATGGGAAGGATTGATACAGGCTTTACATTCAGCCACCAGGTATATGGAGAAGGATTTTATACTATGGATCTGATGGTAAAGCGTTTAAGTGATTCCGAGGACCGGATTCCGGTGATGGTTTCTGAGCGCCTGATGGATGTGACTCAGGACTATGTGGGAGAATACATAGAAATCCATGGACAGTTCCGATCCTATAATCGCCATGAAGAGAAGCATAACCGCCTGGTGCTTTCCGTATTTGCCAGAGAAGTGAAGTTTGTGGAGGAAGAAGACGATTCCATACCAGTCAATCAGATTTTTCTGGATGGTTATATCTGTAAGCCGCCTGTATACCGAAAAACTCCCTTGGGAAGAGAAATTGCAGATCTCCTTCTGGCAGTAAACCGTCCTTATGGAAAATCTGATTACATACCCTGTATCTGCTGGGGACGAAATGCCCGCTACGCATCTGCCTTTCATGTGGGGGGACACCTGCTTTTGTGGGGGCGGATTCAAAGCAGAGAATACGTGAAAAAGACAGGAGAAAATGAAACAGAAAAGCGAATCGCCTATGAGGTATCCGTGAGTAAACTGGAATATATGGAGTGATACTTACGCTTGCATTTCTTTGCAATCTGAGGTAATATAAGCGTATTCAAAGAAGTAAGCGTGGATGGGAAACAAACATGAGACGATAAGAGGAATGATAATGGAAAGAGAAATAACAGAAGTTTACTGCGGTGGTGGAAGAGGGAAAACCACATTGGCCATTGGCCAGAGCCTTCGGGAAGCAACGCGGGGCAAGAGTGTCATTATCATTCAGTTTCTCAAGGGAAAGGAACGCCGTTCCATGGATTTTCTCCAGGATCTGGAAGGTCTGGATATTAAGATTTTCCGCTTCGAGAAAATGGATACCTGTTATGAGGAATTGAATGACCAGCAGAAAGACGAAGAAAAAAGGAACATTTTGAATGGGCTGAATTTTGCAAGAAAAGTGCTGGCAACTCAGGAATGTGACCTGTTGGTACTGGATGAGATTCTTGGACTTTTGGACAATGGAATCATTACAGCAGAAGGAATCGCAGAAATTTTGAAACAAAAAGATGAAACCATGCATATTATTATGACAGGACGGAATTTACCCGAAGAATTGCGGGAGTATGTGGACAGCGTTACCACACTGACCACAGATGAGCCGGACTGGGTGGAACAATAAACGAATCTGACAAAAACAAGGAGGAAGGCATATGGCAATTTTTAAAGGTGCAGGAGTAGCAATTGTAACTCCGATGTATGAGGATGGAAAAATAAATTATGATAAACTGGGGGAACTGATCGAGTATCAGATTGCAAACAGCACAGATGCGATTATTATCTGTGGAACCACAGGGGAATCCTCCACCATGACTCACGGAGAGCACTTAAATACCATTAAATATGCGATTGACAAGGTTGCGAAGAGAGTCCCTGTAATTGCAGGAACTGGTTCTAATTGTACAGAAACAGCGATTATGATGTCACAGGAGGCTGCTTCCTACGGCGCAGATGCTCTGCTTCTGGTGACCCCATATTACAATAAAGCAACACAGAAGGGGCTGATCGCACATTATACAGCGATTGCCAATGCAGTTCCTGAGACACCGATCATTATGTACAATGTTCCAAGCCGTACCGGATGTAACCTTCTTCCGGCAACAGTAGTATCTCTGTGTAAAAACGTAAAGAATATTGTAGGAATCAAGGCTGCCAGCGGAGATCTTTCTCAGATTGCCAAGATGATGTCTATGGCAGACGGATGTGTGGAACTTTATTCCGGAAACGACGATCAGGTACTGCCGGTTCTTTCACTGGGCGGATATGGTGTAATTTCTGTGCTGTCCAATGTAGCGCCTAAGGAAACACATGATATGGTAATGAAATTCCTTGAGGGAGATCTGGAAGGCGCTGCTAAGATCCAGCTGGATGCCATTCCACTGATCAATGCGCTGTTCTGTGAAGTGAATCCGATTCCGGTAAAAACAGCTCTGAATCTGATGGGTATGGAGGTTGGTCCTCTTCGTATGCCACTGTGTGAGATGGAAGATGCCAATAAGCAGGTATTGATTAAGGCGATGAAGGATTTCGGTATTTCACTGGCATAAACAGTTACAGGATGGGAAAGGAAGTACATATGGTTAAAATCATCATGCATGGCTGCAACGGACATATGGGACAGGTGATCAGTGATCTGATTGCCCAGGACCCGGAAGCACAGGTGGTTGCAGGCATTGATATTGCAGATAAGGGAACAAACAGTTATCCGGTTTTTACAGATATCTGGAAATGTGACACAGAAGCAGATGCAATCATTGATTTTTCTTCTGCAAAGGCAGTAGATGCATTGCTGGATTTCAGCGTAAAGAGACAGATTCCAGTGGTTCTCTGTACCACAGGCTTAAGTGAAGAACAGCTTGTGAAGGTGGAAGAGGCGTCAAAGAAGGTTGCGGTGCTGAAATCAGCGAATATGTCTTTGGGGATCAATACCCTTCTGAAATTGATTCAGGATGCGGCTAAGGTTCTGGCGGGAGCCGGATTTGATATGGAGATTGTGGAACGTCATCACCGTCTGAAGCTGGATGCGCCAAGCGGAACTGCGCTTGCACTGGCAGACAGTCTGAATGAAGCCATGGATCAGAAATACCATTATGTGTATGACCGCAGCCAGAAGAGAGAAAAAAGAGACGACAAAGAAATCGGAATCTCTGCTGTACGTGGAGGAACCATCGTAGGAGAGCATGAAGTAATCTTTGCCGGACCGGACGAAGTGATTGAATTTAAGCATACTGCATATTCCAAAGCCGTTTTTGGAAAAGGCGCTGTTGAGGCAGCCAAATTCCTGGTAGGAAAACCGGCAGGAAGATATGATATGCAGGATGTTATTGGATAAAGAAAAAATTTCAAACTGAAAAATGCAGGGTGCCAATGCGCCCTGCATTTTTTTTAAAGCTGTTCACGGTATTCTTTGGGAGTCATTCCTGCATTTTTCTTAAAAAAATGAGAAAAGTACGTAGTATCGTTGATGCCAATCTGTTCCGCAACCTCATAAATCTTCAGGTTGGGATTTCCCAGAAGTTCTTTTGCTTTTTCTGTCTTTTTCTGGTTGATGGTGGAAATAATGGTATTTCCAGTCTGTTCCTTAAATGTCCGGCTTAAATAGCTGCTGTTTACATGAAGGGCCTCTGCGATGTCTACAAGAGTGAGGGCTTCCTGATAATGGCGGTCAATGTAAGCGGTGGTTTCACTTACCAGGCGGCTCTGATTCTTGGCAGCAGGTTTCAGGCAGGCTGCGGTGGCAGCGAGCATGGAATCCATTAGAGTGGTATAGTCTTTTAACAGACTGGAACGGAGAATATTTTCTGTGAGTGTTGGAATTCCTGTCTGTTCAGCCGTGGAGGTATGGAGAGAGAGCAGAAGTTTGTCGCAGATATTCTGCAGCAATACACCGGTGCTTTTAAAAACAGACATACTGCAGCCAGACAGAAGAGAAAGTATGGAGAGAAACAGCGTATGGGATTTTTCGCTGTCTCCATTCTGCAGTTCCAGGCTGATTTCATCCAGAAGGTGATGGAGATTCTGGAAATCCACTTCTGAGATATCGGTTTCTTTATCGGAAGCTGTGTAGACCTTCTTGGTATGATCCATGAAAAAATGGGTGGAGAGAAGGCTTGCCTGCTGGTAAGCAACAGGAAGATCCTCTGCCCGGTTGTACAGGCTGCTGATTCCTATGGTAACCTTTAGCTGCATGAACCCTTCCAGCGTTTCCGCAAGGGTGGCGCAGGTCTCAAACAGAGAACGGCGCATATCACCGCAAAGTCCATACATAATCAGACAGAAGTGTTCTTTGTCCAGAAAAATGTGATAAAGGTCTTTGCCGGAAAAGGACATGGAAAAAAAGTTGGTGAGACTTTTATAAAATTTATCCTTTTCTGTGGATTCCAGTTTCGCGGTGGGCAGAAAATGTATAGAGATTACATGGTAACTGCCAAGTTCAATGCCATAGGAGGCACATCCGGTTTCGATATCCGTATCATAAAGAGAACCGTCGATGGCAGACTTCAAAAAATTTCTGCGCAGAAGAGGGAGATCCCTGGAAACGTGAGTGGTATGGCGATACTGTTCCACAGATTTTTTGGCTTTTTGTACAGCGGACTGGATTCCGGAGAGTACGTCTGCTTTTGTGATATAATCCACCACATTATATTGGATGGCAGATCGGGCATAAGAAAAGTCTGCATAACCGGTGAGGATGATCACAGCGGTGGGAAGTTTGTTTTCGTAGATGTGTCTGGCAATGGAGATTCCATCGGTACCAGGCATTTTGATATCGCAGATCAGGATGTCTGGCTGATATACAGAAAGATTTTCCAGTACCGCAGAACCGTTTTCAGCCTGAAAAACGATTTCACAGTCCAGTTCTTTCCAGTTCACCAGCCCTACCAGGCCCTTTCGTACAATTGCCTCATCATCGGCGATCATTACCTTATACATGATTGTCCTCCTTTTCTTCTTGTCCGTATTCCAGAGGGAGAGTCAGTATGACTTGGGTTCCTTCCTGTGGAATAGAAAAAATAGATACGCCATAGGGTTCTCCATAAAAATGGCGTATGATTTTGTGTACATTTAACATACCAATGTGGGTGTGGTCTTCAGAGGTATAGGAATGGATTTCCTCTGGTGTTTCCCCGTGAAGTTCTTTTGGGAAGCCCACACCATTGTCTTTTACGGAAATCACCAGCGTATCTTCTTTCTTGGTTACCTGGATCCGTATGTGTCCGGGATGCTGGCTGGGTTCAATGCCGTGTACCATGGAATTTTCAGCAATGGGCTGAATGCAGAGCCTTGGAATGAGAAGGGCTGCGCAAGAAGGTGGTTCCAGGTGAATTTCGTAAGTCAGCTTGTCTTCAAAACGGCATTTTTGCAGGTAAAGATAAAAATTTACATATTCCAGTTCTTCCTGAACGGGAATTTTTTCTTTTCCGGTTTTACAGATCTTGGCCTGAATCAGAAGAGAAAAGGAATGGATCATCTGATACACCTGCTCATTTCCGTCAAACTTTGCCTGCAATGCAATGGTATTAAGGACATTGAACATAAAATGAGGATTCATCTGTGCCTGAAGAAACTGCAGCTGTGATTCCTTGATGATAATCTGTTTTTCGTATACTTCATTGATCAGGTAGTCGATCCTTCCAGTCATGGAATTAAAAACGTGGCTGATATCAGAAAATTCTGCAGTGTCAAAATCCGGAAGTCTGGTGTCAAAGGCGCCCTGTTCCACCAGCTTCATCTTTTCTTCCACAATTTTCAGTGGTTTTGTCATTCGATAGGTGATAAAAAAAGCAAGGGCAAAAACAGCGGGAGCCAGGATGAGAAGCAGGTATAAATAAACCTTGATGGAGTCGTACAGCATACTGTCGATATAGTTTTTGGGAATGCCGGCGGCAACCCGGAAGCCCAGTCCCAGATATCTGGCAGATGCCAGATAGGGGCGGGAAGAAAAACGGCAGACACTTACCTGGCCGGAATTTGTTTGGACCAGTGCAGACAGCGCTTCTTCCGGAATGGAAAAATCATTGCTTTTTTCCAGAATCTGATCGTTTCGGTCAAAGACTAGCCAAAAAGAGTCCTTATACCGATCCATGTTGGACATCATATCTTTAAAAGAGGTATGGGAAATATCATAAATTAATACCCCTGCAATATGAAAACTGTCATCATAAATACCAGCCGCCAGACGGAGGCTGTCTCCGGAGGGATAAAAACAGATATCCGAACCAGAGGAGAGAAAATCTTCATATACTTTGGAAAAATCCTTGCGAAGCGTTTCTTTTTCTGATTTTGTATGGGAACTGTAAAAACTTTGGGCGACAGGCGTGGTTACCCTTTCGGAAGCGGGGAACAGGAATACATTTTCAAGAAAAGGGGTTTCCATTCCTTCTGTGTTCGTGGAAGCATAGATATCCACACAGTTTTCAAACTGGGACTGAATCAGGTCTTCATCGTAAGGAGAAGGCTGGGATTTGTTCTGATCCTTCAGGTGCTGCATGAGAATTTTATTGCTTCGGATACGGAGCAGTACGTTTTCTGCCAGAGTAATACGGCTGCTGAAGTTATCCAGAGTTTCCTCAATCAAAAAGGAGATATCTCCCTGAATCTGGGGCGACATGGAACGAAAGTAGGTAAAAAATATAGTTCCTCCACAGAGCAGCAGGCTGGCCATGCAGATGAAAATGGAGAGCAGGATAATCTTAATACGAAGTTTTGTTTTTTTTGGCTGTTTCTCTTTCATAATTCCCCCGTGTCTTCAAATAATGCGTGTAAGGCTTGTTGCTAAGTCCCGGTGTTAAATTTCATGGAAAAGTAACGGGCATAAAACCAGTATATCAGATTAAAAGGTTTAAGCAACTGTTTTATCCTGGTCTTTCATTAAGAATGCGTTGCTACTTTTTTTTCGCTATGGTATATTAGAAACAATATGACAGGCTTTCTGAAGAAAAAGTGAGGGTGTACAGCGCCATGAAAGAGGAGAATGCAACGTGAAAAAAAATAAAGGAATCTTACTGGCATTGGCGGCAGCAGCTTTGCTGGGACTTTCCGGATGTCAGGAAGGACAGGAAGAACAGCCGACGGAGCTTCTCCTTATGAATGGATGGGGAGGAACCGGAGCAGATCATGTGGCGATGCGGGATATTTATACCGGTTTTATGGAAGAAAATCCGGATATCCGTCTGATTCTGGATTCTTCGCCGGATATTTCCATAACCATTGACAAAGGGGAAGAGATGCTGGCGGTAGACCGAATGCCGGATATTTTAAGTACCAATGGGTATGAAGATTTTGTAAAATATGCGGTGGGAAAAGGATACGCGCTGGATCTGATTCCTTATCTGGAAAAAGAAGAGGGACTTTCTGAGTGTATTCCGGCATCTGTTCTGGAGAGCCAGATGGAAGACGGAGCTCTCTATACAGTTCCGGATGTAGTGGAGCTTTCCGGATACTGGTATAATAAAGAAATTTTCCGCCAGGCAGGAATAGAAAAAAATCCGGAAACCTGGGAAGAATTCTGGGCAATGTGCCAGCAGCTTCAAAACTGGAGTGAACAGGAACAGAATCAGGTGGTTCCGGTAGTGATGGAAGCTGGTCAGGCTGCTTTTGCATTTACAGGAGCAAGAATCGCTGGGGAAGGCAGAGAAGGTTTGAAGATGTTGGAGAAAAAGCCGGAGAATTTTCAGCATCCGGCTATAGAAGCAGCTTTGAAGGATCTGATCCGCATTTATGAGTATTCAGGAAATATGAGTACCTCACTGAACGAAAATGATGCTCTGGATGCCTTTAATAAGGGAAAGGCAGCGATGTATTTTAATGGGGCCTGGGCAAATGTTATGATTTCATCAAAAATTCCTGCGGGATTTTCCAATTACCCGGAAGGCGTTTGTCTGGAAACCATTACTTCCGGCTATGTGCTTAGCAATACACAGGGAGAGAAGAAAACAGAGGCAGCGATCCGATTCCTGAAATATATACTCAGTGAAGAGGTGCAGCGCCGCATTCTCCGGGAAACGAAACAGGTGCCGGTGAATCAGAATATTTCTTATCTGGATTTTAAGGAAGAGCTGCCGCTTCTCATCGAGGCAGTGGAGACATCCAAAAAAGCAGAGATT
Organism: uncultured Blautia sp.; assembly: GCA_937900135.1. Taxonomy (GTDB): domain Bacteria; phylum Bacillota; class Clostridia; order Lachnospirales; family Lachnospiraceae; genus Blautia_A. Next base: position 25,644 of record CALCDJ010000041.1, read on the forward strand.
AAGGTACAGAGCCTGCGCAGTGCATGGGGAGCGGAAATTGTAGACTGGATGCAGGAACATATAGGTTCTCTCCTGGATGGAAGCGTCACAGTGGAAGAATATCTTCAGCTTCTGAATCAGGCGGCAGGTGTGTCTGCTCCATGACAGGAAATGATTCTGTGTAAAAAAAACACAACAACATAAAAAAAACACAAGGTTTTTTCAAAACGCATGCCGAAATGTCCGGTATGCGTTTTTTTTCTCCTGGAATGGTCAGTTTTTCACAAGTTTAAGTCAAGATATTTGATTCAAAAACAGGAGGGGAACTGATAGGATAAGACCATGAAAAACAGGAACGAGTTTAAGGAGGAAAACAAAATGAAAAAGGCGTTAAGTGTTGCATTATGCGCATCTATGCTTGGAGCAATGATGTTGGGACAGACCGTCAATGTTATGGCAGAGGGAGACGGAGCAGAACTGGAATTTTATCATGGATATTTCCAGGATGACTGGCAGCCGGCAGTGGAAATGCGCAAGATTTATGATGAATTTGCAGCAGAAAATCCAGGATTTAAACCAATTGCTATTCAGACAGGATCTGAGGGCGTTGGAGATAAGGTGACCAGTGAAGTTGCCAATGGAAGCTTCCCGAATATGGTAGACCTGGCAGGAAACAATGTTCTTGAGGCTGCGATTAGCGGAGAACTGGTTCTTGACTTAAAACCAATCATCGACGAAGACGAAGACCTGAAAGCTGGCGTTGGAACTGCAAACTATGAACAGAATCAGGTGGACGGAAAAATTTATACCGTACGTGATCAGATTGAAACTCAGGGCTTCTGGTACAATGAAGCAATTTTCGAGGAAGCAGGAGCAGCATTACCGGAAACATGGACATCCTGGGAAGATTTCAGCAAGGCAGCACAGACCATCCGTGATGCAGGCTTCACCGCTTACATGCTGGAAGAATCTTCTTCTCAGAGACTGGCAGGCGCATGGCTGGCATCCACAGAGGCAGGACGTGCAATGCTGGAAGGTCTTCCGGAAGAGTTTGACACAGAAGAGTTCAAAGCAACTATGGCAGCAATTGGTGCAGAATTGAAAGCAAACGGAGAAAATAACATTTCTGCGAAGGGCGATGCGTACCGTGATGATTTCTTCAAAGGCTCCCCAGTAGGAACTCCAAAGGTAGCAATGTGCTTCAATGGTGTATGGGATGCAGGTTCTGCAGCAGCTTCTGATTTTAAAGACGATATCAAACCGGCAACATATCCTTCTGGCGATAACGATGCAGCAGCAAGATTTGCATACAGTTCTGCAGGCGCAGGCTATGCGATCTCCGCAGATTTAAGCGAAGAACAGAAGGAACTGGCTGTAAAATTCCTGAAATACATGATGAGTGATGAAGTGCAGACAAAGATTATCACATTATGTGAAGCAAATCCTGGAAGCACACGTATTGATTACGAAGGACTTCTTGCAGATGAAAATACTTCTGAAGGAACCAAAAAACTTATCGAAGCATGCCAGTTATGCAGCGAGGGAACTTACCAAATGAAGACTCTGAGCAATGTATGGGGCGGAGATATTGCAAAAGCAGTTTCTGACCAGATGCTGTTATTCCCTACTGCAGACGATATGGATCAGGCAGCACAGGATGCAGCAGACGTATTAAACAGTCTTGTAAAATAAATATTCAGAAAGAGGGCTGCAAAAAAGCGCCCTCTTTCCTTTTCAGAAAAACAGCGAGGTCTGTACTGGAAATGATTCAAAAATAACAAGGAGGAGAATACCATGAACGAATTGCAGGCAAAAAAACCGCGATCCAGAAAAAACAGAAAGAAAAAATGGTTTATCTTTGGATTCCTGGTGCCATCCATGGTTTTGTATTGCGTGATCTATTTATATCCGCTGATCAATATCTTTGCCACCTCTTTCTGTAAGTGGGACAGCAAAAATCTGGCAAATCCGGAATTCCTGGGTTTTGCCCATTTGTTTGATAACTATATTTACCTGTTCACAGAGCATCCGTATTTTAAGACAGCCCTTTTGAATTCTCTTAAATGGGTTGGTACAGGTTTGTTTATTCAGCTTCCCTTTGCGGTACTGGTTGCCCTGGTACTGGCGCAGAAGTTAAGAGGATGGAAGTTTGTAAGAAATGTGTTTATCATTCCCAATATTATTTCTTCTGCGGCAATGGGATTGATTTTCCTGAATTTATATAATCCAAATTATGGGGTAATTAACAAAATCTTCGGAATCGAAGGAAATATTCTGATTAATGAGCATCAGGCATTCTGGGCAGTTGCCTGTGCCTACGTGTTCTTTGGAGGTTCTTCCTGTATTCTGATTTTGTCTCAGATTTTTTCCATTTCTCCGGATATTTATGAATCTGCAGCTATTGATGGAGCTACGCCGCTGCAGTCTACGATCCATATTACGCTTCCGTTAATTGTTCCTATTATTGGAACGGTTGCGATAATTATTGCCAATTCCTCTTTCTTGATTTACAACGAAATTGAGTTTATTACAGGGGGAGGCCCTGGTGGAGCAACCTTCAGTTTAAGTTATTTAATCAAGTATCTGTCAGCGGGAAGTGCCAGACTGCAGTTTGCAAGAGCCAACACCGTAGGTGTAATCCAGGTATTGATCGGTCTTGCACTGGTGGGATTTCTCAATCTGATTTTCCGTACTGGAAAATCCAACAGCTAAGAGGAGGGGTGTATGATGCGCAGACAAAAAGAAAAATCTACCAATTCCATGAATCCTGCTATAAAGTTTTTATGTTATCTGATTATGGCGGTGGTAGTGATCATTTCCATTTACCCTCTTTTGTGGGTGTTTTTATCCTCCTTTAAAGGGGATATTGCAGGCAGCAGCGGATTGTCGCTGCCAAAGGAGCTTGTATTTGACGGATATATTTCCATTTTTACAAAACTGAAGGTACATATCTACTACTTTAACAGTTTTGTGATTACCATTGCCTCTACGCTGATCAGTGTACTGTTTGTGGCAATGGCTGCCTATGTATCCGGACGTATGGAATTTAAGGGAAAAAGTTTGGTTACCTTTATGTTTTCTACCACACTGTTTATTCCTTCCATTGCCATCAGCTTTCCGATTTATCGACTGACCAGAAGTCTGGGAATGTATAATACCAGGGCAGCCTTGATCTTTGTCTATTCCGGCCTTGGAATCGCAGTAACCTATTTTATCATAAGAAGTTATTTTCTTACCATTCCCATGGAGATGGAGGAAGCAGCTTATATGGATGGAAGCGGTTATACAAAAACCTTTTTTTCCATCATCCTTCCACTGGCAAAGCCAGGGTTGTCCACTGCAGGAATTCTGGTATTTCTTAACAACTGGAACGAATTTTACTTTGCTTCCCTGTTGCTGCAGGACAGAGAGGTTATGACCCTTCCGGCATTGCTGGGACAGTTTAAAACAGCATTCAGCCAGGATTTGAGCGGAATGTTTTCAGCCATTGTAGTTATGGTAATACCAACCATCATTATCTTCTGCTGTTTCTCAGAAACATTTGTAAAGAGTCTGACAGCAGGCGGAGTAAAAGGATAAAGGAGAACGAACATGAATCAGGGATTACAGGAACGTTTGGAGCGGGCAAAATGGTTTATGGAGGACCGTTTTGGCATGTTTATTCACTGGGGATTATATTCCATTCCGGGAAGAGGAGAATGGATTATGAGTGAGGAACGGACAGAAGCAAAGGAATATGAAAAATATTTTTCTCAGTTTGATCCGTCGGAGTATGACCCAAAGGAGTGGGCCAGACTGGCAAAAGAAGCAGGAATGAAGTATGTGGTGCTCACTGCAAAGCACCATGAAGGTTTCTGCCTTTTTGACAGCAAGCTCACGGACTATAAATCCACCAATCTTCCATGCAAACGGGATTTGGTGAAAGAATTTACAGATGCAGTGCGTGAGGAAGGACTGAAAGTAGGTTTATACTATTCATTGATTGACTGGCACCATCCGGATTATCCAAAGTATGACGATCTGATCCACCCAATGAGAGGAAACGAGGCATATAAGGACGATTCCTATGATTTTGACCGTTATCTGGAGTATATGCATGGCCAGATCAAAGAACTTTGTACCAATTATGGAAAAATTGACATCCTGTGGTTTGACTATTCCTATGAGCATATGCGAAATGAAACCTGGAAGGCAAAAGAACTGGTGGAAATGGTACGGACCTATCAGCCGGATGTTCTGATTGATAACCGTCTGGAAACCAGCGGGGAAGGCTTTGGTTCCATTATTACGGAGAATCCTACTCCGTGGAGCGGAGATTTCGCTTCACCGGAACAGATCATTCCGCCAAAGGGTATCTGCAATGTGGATGGAGATCCTGTTCCATGGGAGCTTTGCACCACTATGAATAACAACTGGGGTTATAATCCCACTGATGATATGTATAAAGCACCTTCCCTTTTGATCCGTAAACTGGTGGAATGTGTGAGCAAAGGTGGCAACATGATTCTTAATGTGGGGCCGGATGCCAAGGGAAGATTTCCGGAGCGGGCAAAGGAGACTCTTGCTTACATTGGAAAATGGATGAAAAAGAATGGAGAAAGTATTTACGGATGTACCTTTGCGCCAATGGATAAGCCGGAATGGGGACGTTATACAGTAAAAGACAATGTTGTTTACGCTCATATTTTTGAGCAGCCCATTGGTCCTGTAGCCTTTACGGGAATTGATCCGGAGAAGGTGGAGTACATGGAACGGCTGGCAGATGGAAGCGAAGTAATCCGTGGAGACAGCTGGGTGACAAAATCCTTTGAGGGTATTCTGTTTGGCTGTCTCGGAACCATTCCCCATTTTTCCTATCCGTTATCTGATGAGGCAGATACCGTTGTGAAAATTGTATGCAAAAAGGAAAGAGAGGACTGACCATGAAGCAGGTAAAAGCAATCCTTTTGGGAGCAGGTCTTCGAGGGGGAAAGGTATATGCAGAGTATGCTCTGGAGTACCCCAATGAATTGAAAATTGTGGCAGTGGCAGAACCAGATCCTTTGCGAAGAGCGGAGCTGGCAGAAAAACACCATTTGCCGGAGCAGATGCAGTTTACAAGCTGGGAAGAGGCTCTGGAAAAACAGATAGAAGCCGACTGTGTGCTGGTATGTATGCAGGATCGGATGCATTATGCGCCGGTACATGAAGCTATGAAGCGAGGATATCATGTACTTTGCGAAAAACCCATGTCCAATGACAAGGAAGAAATTATTCGTATGGGGGAAGCGGCAAAGAAATATGGTCGAAAACTTATGATTTGTCACGTGCTTCGTTATTCTCCGTTTTTTACGAAACTGAAAGAACTTCTGGATGAGGGAAAAATCGGAAAGCTTGTTTCCATTCAGCATATGGAAGGGGTAGGCTATTATCACCAGGCTCATAGCTTTGTAAGAGGAAACTGGAGAAACAGCGAAGAAACCAGCCCCATGATTCTGCAGAAGTGCTGCCACGATATGGATATTTTACTCTGGCTGGTGGGAAGCCCCTGTAAAAAAATTCAGTCCTTTGGGGAACTGACTTATTTTAAAGAAGAAAATGCGCCTGCAGATGCACCGTCTCATTGTCTCAAGGGATGTCCCCACAGAGATGACTGTCCCTTCTATGCGCCGAGATTTTATCTGGAACACCCCAGAAGCGAGGTGGATGGTTTTATTTATGCAGTGAGCACAGATATCAGCAGAGAAAAGGTGCTGGAAAAACTGGAAAACGGTCCTTATGGAAGATGTGTGTTCCGTTGTGACAACAATGTAGTGGATCACCAGGTTGTGCAGATGGAATTTGAAAATCAGGTAACTGCATCTCTGACCATGTGCGCATTTACTGCAGTATGTGAAAGAACCATTACATTAATGGGAACCCGGGGACAGATTACCGGAAATATGGAAAAGAGTATCATAACACTGTCAGATTTTGTGACAGGAACAGAAACGGTTATCCAGCTCCATGCTCCGGAAAAAGGACATAGCGGAAGTGATACAAAAATGATGCATGCTTTTGTAGAGCTGATGAACCAGGAAGATACACTGGACAGCGGACGTTCCGGAGCTGAGGTTTCCGTGGAAAGTCATCTGATGTCTCTGGCAGCAGAAGCGTCCCGTGTGGAACACCGTGTGATTGATATGAAGGAGTTTTCATGTATTTAAGAGAGTTTTATCAGGGGATTTCTCTGGCGCCGGAAGCAATTCAGGCGCTGGAAGAATTTCAGGCCTGGGAATGGGTGGAGGTATCCTACGAACGCCACAAAAAGCTCTTTTATGAAAATCAGGAGCAATATTTTCAGGAGCTGAGGGAATTGCCCGATGGAAGGCTCTGGTTCCTTTATGAGTATTGCCGGATGGCCTGTGAGGTTTGGGAAAAATACCAGCAGGAAGGCATCGGGGAATCCATATACTGGGATACCTTTTCGGATATAAGAATCTGGTGTGAAAATTGTGTCACTCAGTATGGAACATATGGGCTTGCTCAGTATGACTGGCTGTTTCGTCATATAAAAATGACATTGTTCAGGATGGGAAGGCTGCAGTTTGAAATACCGGGAGAAATGGAACTTTCGTCCATTCCGAAAAGCTGGAGTGAAAAAGAGAAAGATCCGGAAAGAGATTTGTTATTTGTTCACATTCCCCAGGGTGAGCCTCTTCTGCTGGATTCCTGTAAGGATTCTTTTTCGCAGGCGGAAAAATTCTTTGGAAAAGGAAAAAAACGCCCGATCTTTCTGTGTCATTCCTGGCTTCTTGGAGAACATCTGAAAAAACTTCTGTCTCCGGATTCCAATATTATGGAATTTCAGAAACTGTTCCAGATCGTAGAACAGGATTATGAAACAAGAGAAGCGGAGGATCGGATTTTTGGACAGACCCGGGAACACCCGGAGGAATATCCGGAAAACACCAGCTTACAGGTTCGTGCGAAAGAATTTCTTTTGAAGGGCGGACAGCTGGGAAACGGGTTTGGTGTTATTTTATAATTTTCCATATTTATCCAGTATAAAAGCCACTTGTCTGTACATATTAAAAGTACAAGTAAAAGATGGAAGACATCAAAAAGATGGATTTCCGGGAAAAGGAGAATGAAAGAATGAAAAAAAGCAGAATGATTCTTATGAGTGGGTTACTGGTACTTTCTTTATGTACATTCACAGCCTGTGGAAATGAAAAAAACAATGGTGCAGATGAAACAGAGATGGGAACAACGACCAATGAAACACCTGCTGAAAAAACTCCAGCTGAGGACAACACAACCATGGAAGATACAGACACAACTGAGAAGGATACAGCCGGAGAAAATACCAATAAAGAGAATACAGCAGGAGCTCCGGTGACAGAGGACAATACGGCAGCGCCAGATACAGGTTCTGCTACAGAAAATGAAAAAAATACAGACAATACCAACACAGATGACAACACCGTTTCCGGAGAACTGGGTAACACCGTGAAAGATATTGGAGACGGAGTAGGGAATGCTGTGGAAGATATGGGAGACGCGGTGGGAAATGCCGTGGATGGAAGATAGTGAGAAGGAAAGAAGGGGCAGCGCAAAACTGCTCCTTTTTTTCTTGGAAAAGTTCCTTCTGGTGATTTTTTCCGGTTTATGCTAGACTGAGAGAAGAAAAAAGATACAGGAACTGGAAAGAGAGGGTGAAAAGGATGAAATTTCGGCCATGTATTGATATACATAATGGAAAAGTAAAACAGATTGTAGGGGGAAGCCTTCAGGATCAGGGGGATCAGGCCAGAGAAAACTTTGTTTCCGGTCAGGATGCTGGTTTTTATGCTTCCTTATATAAAGAGCGGGAATTAAAGGGCGGTCATGTCATTCTATTGAACAACAGCAGCTCTCCATATTACGAAGAAACCAGGCAGCAGGCTCTTCTGGCATTAAAATCCTATCCGGGAGGTTTACAGATCGGCGGAGGAATCTGCCCGGAAAATGCAGAAGATTACCTAAAAAGCGGTGCAAGCCATGTGATCGTTACCTCTTATGTGTTCCGTGAGGGACAGATTTCCTGGGAGAATCTGGAAAAAATGAAAAAAACAGTGGGACAGGAGAAACTGGTTCTGGATTTAAGCTGCCGGAAAAAAGAAGGACAGTATTATATTGTTACGGATCGTTGGCAGAAATTTACTCAGGTTCCGGTTACCGAAGCGCTTCTGGAAGAACTGGGAAATTACTGCGATGAGTTTCTGATACACGGAGTGGATGTGGAAGGAAAAGCCGGGGGAATAGAAATTCCGCTGGTACAGCTGCTTGCAGAATATAAGACACATGATATTACCTATGCAGGAGGGGTTGGGTCTTTAGAGGACTTGGAAATTCTTCAAAAAGAGGGAAAGAACCGCTTGGATTTTACCATTGGAAGCGCTCTGGATCTGTTTGGGGGCTCCATTTCTTTTCAGATGCTTCTGGAAAAATGGGGAAATCGGAAAGTTCAGAAAAATATATGAATTTTTCATAAAATGATGTTAAAATTCAGCGGGATGTGATATAATAACCCTATCAAACAGCAAAGGGGATGGAAGCATGAAATTTATTATTAGCGGAAAAAACATTGCAGTTACAGAGGGACTTAAGACCGCCGTGGAGGACAAGCTTGGAAAACTGGAACGTTATTTCACTCCTGACACCGAAGTTGTAGTAACTTTAAGTGTGGAAAAAGAAAGACAGAAAATCGAAGTAACAATTCCAATGAAAGGAAATATTATCCGTTCTGAACAGGTCAGCAACGACATGTATGTCTCCATCGATCTGGTAGAAGAAGTCATTGAACGCCAGCTTCGTAAATACAAAAATAAAATTGTAGACAAGAAACAGTCAGCAGGCAATTTCCAGCAGGCATATCTGGACAAGGATTATGATGAAGATGAAGAAGTGAAGATTATCCGTACCAAGAAATTTGGTATTAAACCCATGTATCCGGAAGATGCATGTGTACAGATGGAATTGTTGGGACATAATTTCTTTGTGTTCTTCAATGCAGAGAGCGAGCAGGTAAATGTTGTTTACAAGCGAAAAGGAAATACGTATGGCCTGATCGAACCAGAATTTTAACATTCAGCCGGGGAGTTTAACTCCCCGGTTTTTTTGAAAAATTTATTGTTTTCCGAGGCAGAAAGTAATAAGTTTCCTTATAAACCGCATAAATACTGGATTTCCAGACCTTACAATTTAATTTTACCCTAAATTTTACCCCGGCAAGAGGTTTTGACACCTGATGCCGGGGATTTTTTATGTTACGGATATTACTTTTCTTCTGTGGGTTCGTGTGGTTCGCTGTCGATTCGATATTCTGGGATTTTGATTAAGTCTTCCAAGTGTTCTTTTATTCTGGCCAAACCAGTTTCGTTTAATTGATCAATAAGAGAAATAATATATTTCTTGTCAAAATTGGATAAATCTGTTTTCACATTGTTTTCTGTTTTTGAATTTACCGAATAGGATAATTTTATAATCTCATAAGCTTGAAATGGGCTGTATATAGGAAGATTAAAAAATAGTGAAATCTTCCTTATAAGGAAAGGCTCCGGGATCATTTGCCCTGCTTCTATCAACCTAACTTCTTTTTCGCTTATATTCATGCGTTCAGCAAAATCTTTTTGACTTAATCTATTTTTGATCCTGACTTCCTTTAAGGAAATTCCGAAATTTAACAAATCAAAATCATTATCCCATCCCAGTAAATAAGTTGGTGAAACATTGAAATAAGTCGCTAATTTTTCTAATGTTTCCCATGCTGGTATTCTTTTTCCATTTTCCCAATAAGCAACAGCAACTTGCGATACACCTAAATCATCAGCAAGTGTTTTTTGAGAGATTTTTTTTTCACCACGCAACTTCTTTAAGCGCATTGGTAATTGATCTATTTTATTCATTCAACCCACCTCTTTTCTATTTAATAATAGCAAAATGTTATTAAAAATTCAAGGGTAAATCAAAATATAACATAATGGTATTGACAAAGAAATTGGAAATAAGTAAAATGAAAGAAAAAATAACAATATGTTATAAGAAAGAGGTGCTTGTTATGACTATTAATAACAGGAAGTTTGAAATTATGCTTGCAGAAAGAGGGTTGTCAATGAATGAGTTGGCAAAAAAGGCTAATTTAAGTCGGCAACGAGTAAATGTTATTTTGAATAGCAAAAAAATAACCCCAGTAGTAGCTGGCAAACTGGCAAGAGCCTTGGATGTAAGTGTGGAAGAGATCATTGAGTAAAGGGGGCATATACCATGAACAAACAGGAAAGAGTGGCACCAGAAATCAAAACAGGCAGATTGGAAGTAAGCGCAAAATATTGCTACGCTGCCCATGAATCACGCTTGCACCAAAATGA
>CALCDJ010000042.1 GCA_937900135.1 uncultured Blautia sp.
GTTTGTGATGCGATTAAGGGAATGGATACCCTCTACTTCTCATTTTCAATCTTGCCCCTCAGTACGTTGATATTGAAGAGGGATACTTTGAGGATGAAGGGCTGGATCTGCCCCTGGTTACGGGCTTGGGTACAGATAAGGTAATGACAGCTGTGTTTTCCGGTGAGGCAGAAATCGGATTTATAGGTGCAGAAGCTTTTGTTTATGCGTATCAGGAAGGGTCAAATGATCCGGTGGTAAACTTTGCCCAGCTTACCTAGCGTGCCGGAAATTTTCTTGTAGCCAGGGAAGAAATGCCAGATTTTAAATAGGAAGATTTGAAAGGGGAAAAAGTGCTTGGCGGAAGAAAAGGTGTTGTACATATATCAATGTAAATTTAGGAGTATTGTGATTTTATGTAACTGGGTGGATGAATTGAATAGTGCGAAGGACTTTCAGAACATTAGAATGAAATAGAAAAATATCAGGATATATACCCCAATTATTATTAAATATACTATAGTAATGAAAAATATGCAATGGTTTAAATAGAATCATTTGGCTTGCATTTATTTCGGCTCTGTTATAGTAATGGATTTTTTCATACTTGCGTGATACAATGATTGATGAAATGAAGCGCAGAAAGAAAACCATGATTGATACAAAAAAGGAACAAATTCTTGGCAATGAGATTGCTAAGATGATTGCAGAAATAGAGGTGGGTGTATGAAAAAGAAAAAAAGGAAATCAGTATTGTTCGATCCTCGGCAGCAGAATATTTGACATTTATTACTGCTACAGGGGAAAGTGATGTAAATGCCGTTTATTGCGATGAAAATGTATGGCTGACACAAAAAATGATGGGGCTTCTCTATAATGTGGAAACTCATACCATTAACTATCATCTGAAAAAACTGTTTTCGGATGGAGAGATTGAGGAAAATTCAGTTATTCGAAAATTTCGAATAACTGCTGCTGATGGAAAGACCTATAATACTAATCATTATAATTTGAGTGCGATTATTGCAGTGGGGAACAAAGTGGATTCTCCCCGTGCGGTCCAGTTCCGTAAATGGGCAAACCAAATTATTGAGGAATTCACAGTAAAAGGCTTTACAATGGATGACGAACGGCTGAAAAACGGCGGTACGGTTCTGACGAAAGATTATTTTAGGGAACAATTAGAGAGGATTCGTGAAATTCGTCTTTCGGAGCGGCGATTTTATCAGAAAATTACAGACATTTACGTTACCAGCATCGATTATGATTCCAAGGCTGAAACAACGAGAAAGTTTTTTGCAAGAGTGCAGAATCAACTTCATTGGGCAATTCATGGAGAAACAGCGGCAGAAACCATATATCGCCGTGCCGACAGCACGAAAGATAACATGGGGCTGACCACATGGAAAGACGCACCAGATGGGAAAATTCACCGTTTTGATGTGGTAGTTGCTAAAAACCATCTGACAAAGGAAGAACTTTCGGCTATGGCGAGAATTGTCAACGCTTATTTGGATTTGGCAGAGTTGAGAGCTGAAGAAGAAGTACCTATGACAATGGAGGATTGGGCAGAGTAGTTTGAAGGCGTTTTACGTTTGAGTAGAAAAGAGATATTAATGGGTGCCGGAACGATTTCCGCAAAAATCGCTCAGCAGCAGGCATTGAGTGAATTTGAAAAATATCGTGTTCGTCAGGATTGGCTTTATCAAAGCGATTTTGACAGAATGCTGCTGGAAATGGATGAAGTACAGAAATTGCCGGATCGTAAATCGACAGCTGAGATAATCGATGTTTCAGCAGAGGAAGACGGTGAATAGCAAGAGTAAACTTGATGAATTGTAATAGTTATGATGGTATTATTAAGATAGTAAAGAGATTATTTGAGGTGGTAAATTTCGTTGCAACCACGCACCCTATGGGTTAAAAAAGATGCAGGAGCCGCGACGCCTGCCAAATAATCTCTTTCAACTATAAATTATGAATGCTCTGTTCCAAATGGATAGGGCTTTTTATTTTGCAAGAGCCGTTTTATAATTATCTACGAGTATTTTCTGCTAAAACGTAACAAAAACATAAGATATTAAGCTACCGGTGGATAGTCATTAACTGCTTGTAATTTGGTTATGGTTTTACAAATTTGATGCAATTTTATTTTCGGTTCAGAATGATTTCTACCGTTTGCTGTGGCGTCTGATTGGAATTATCCAGCCAAAAACCAATTTTAGGGGTTGTCTGTATAAATGTATTATATAATGCCTCAACTGTAAAACCGACATATCCTGTTTTTCCTCGGTGCAGCTCTCTTTCTTTGATTACTTCCACATTCGGGCAAAGGGCAATCACTTCTACCGGATAAGTGTGCAGATAAGACAACATTCGGTTTAATTCATCGCCATAGTAGTTATCTTGAATAACCACCGAAAAACCATCTTCAAAATAAGACTTTGCTGCATCAGCAGTCAGTTTGTAACGAAGATGTAGCTGGCGAATGGCTTCGTCCGACGGGCTATCTGACATATCCTCTCTCCCGGAAACAATCATTTTTCGGAATACATCTCCACGAAGATGGACGCATTTTTTTAATGATTTTGCCAGAAGATCGGAAACCGTAGATTTTCCAGAAGCCATTAGCCCTGTAATCAGATACATTTTTTGATTCATCTGATTTCTCCTTTACACTACAAGAAACAATTTGGAAATGCTTTCTAAACAGTAAAGCATACTTAGAGTTATATCCACCATTCAGGGGTAAGTTCTCCCAGTGTAACAATTTTCTCTTTTTCATAATCCAGCATAATTTCAATAGAACGGTAGTTCTCCGGCATAAGTTGTGTCATAAATTCCCGGCAAGCACCACAAGGCGGGATTGCTTTTCCGTTCCGATCAACCGCTATCAATCGACAAATGCCATTCTCGCCATTTGTAATCATATTGGCAATCGCATTTCTTTCTGCACACATTCCCAAAGAACAAGCGGTATCAATACAAACACCGACATAAATGTTTCCTTTTTCAGTAAGAAGTGCGGCAGAAACGCTTCCTGCTTCAACCAACGACGAAAGCGCTCTTTCTTTCTGCACCTTGCGTGCAGCAATATACAGTTTTTCCCATGTTCCATCAAATTGAGAAAGGGCAAGTTTCTCGATTTCACGCACAAAACTTTCTTTTCCGTCACAATATCCATCAATGTCATAAGGGAATTTCTGCGCAAGCTCTATTTTGAGCTTGGCGTATTCTATTCTTTCTTTTTCGTGTGTGCGCATATAATTACGAAAAGCAAGATGTCTCCCAATATTGTTCCAATCATTCATCTGGAAGATATGAATCTGATGGGTTCTTTCATCTCCTCCTTTACGCAGATAGCGTCTGCCTGATATCCCAAATTCGCCGAGATATTCATAGCCTATTTTAGAAAAGGCTTCTGCAACATCATCAACCTTTTCAAGACTTCTTACGACTACCATAATATCAATAATTGGTTTTGCTGCCAATCCAGGTACAGATGTACTGCCTATATGATAGGTTGCAATACAGTTATCTGCAAGGATTTCCTTGATTAACAAAACTTCTTCCTCATATTTTTTTACCCACAATGGATCATAGGCTGCTACTGTAATGTGCTGACTCATTTACCGACACCTCCAATTTTCTTCATTAAAATTATATTGATAGCTTTTTCCAGAACATGGTATATTCTTTTTTTCCTGTATCTTCATCCACTCCTTCTGACTGGATGAAAAAACCTTCTCTTTGATAAAAGGCTACTGCCCGTGAATTTTGCTGATATACATTTAATGAAAGAGTATCATATTTTTCTTTCACGTAAGTAAGAAGCTGCGTACCGATTCCAGTGGAACGGCAGCTTTTGTCAACAAAAATCCCGGCGATATATTCATTCATCAAACCAATAAATCCTTTTATGTTGCCATCTATATCACAGACAAAAACTTTCGCCTGCAATAATGCTTCCTGTACCTCGTCAAAATGTGAACGCCAGTATTCCTCTGGCGCAAATGAATGTGCGTCTATATTTCCAGAAAGCCAAAGTTTCATAACTTGCTCTGTATCTGATACTTGAAATTCTCTAATCATAATTTTTACCTCCTGCATTTTGCTGAATATCGGATGGAAACATATGCAGTCAATATAACCATGCACAGACCGGAAATGAAGAACCAAACATTTACCCCTGCTTTTTCTGCTATCGGGCTGCTGAAAAGCAAGCCAATCGGCATTGTAACAGAAGAAATCAAGGTAAGTACCGAAAATGCTCTCCCCATTTTTTCTGGGGATATGGTTTCCTGCATATAAGCAGTCAACGGGATTGTATGGACATTACCAGAAGCCCCTAAGCAGATACAGCCTCCCGCAAAGAAAAACCAACCGACATAAGTAGGCGGTATGATACCGCAGAGCAGCGACATGATTCCCATTCCAAACAAACCGATAAAGGAAACTCTGATTTTTCGGTTTATTTTTAGAACGCTGGAAAATAAAAGAGAGGATACCATCATACCGATTGCAAAAGATAATTCCACAGCGCTGCCATACATTGCCGACAGCTTAAAATAGTCGCTTGTCATGAGTGGATAAAAGGAAGATAAGGGTGCATAAAAGAACATACAGAGAGCTTCTGCAATTACGATATAAAACAATTTTTTATCTTCTCTGAATACCTGCAATCCTTCTTTTATCTCTGCGATGAAATGCTGTTCTTCCTGTTCTGTTTTTTCAAGTTTTGGGATTTTAACAACAGCCAGCGCAACACTTGCTAAAATCGCCCCAACCACATCACTCATTAAAACAACTGACATCGGGAAAATCGCATACAAAGACGCACCGATTACCGGTCCCAATAAAAATGAGCCGGAATTTAGAAGTTGCATCCACCCATTTGTTTTTATTAACTGGTCTTTTGGTACAAGCTGCGGGATAATCGATTGTATTGCCGGTTGCTGGAATGTGCTTCCAATTCCCCTCACACACAGCATAACAAATACTGTCCACACAGGCAGGTCAAAAAAGAACAGCAGTCCTGCATAAAACAGTGCAACTGCACTCATTGCCATATCCGAAAAAATAGAGATAAATTTTCGGTTATAACGGTCAGCCGCAATTCCAGCCAGTGGGCTGAATAAGGTCATTGGGAGATAGGCAACAAGTCCTGATATTCCCAGCATGAATGGTGAAGATGTTTTTTCGGCAAGCCACCAAATCAGAGCAAACTGAACACCGTGACTTCCCAACATGGAAACTGCCTGTCCCAATGCTACAATCATAAACTGTGATTTCCATTTTTTTGTTTTTTCCATATCAAATTGTCCTCTCATTTTCAAAATAGTTTTTCAAACAGGGGACAATATCAAGTGTGATAATCCCCTTATTATGCTGCTGCCGACATCAAGCCACCTCCCTTCAAAAGATTTTGATTTCGTTTTTATAACATGGCTTCCAGATATTTTTTTAATCCGTCACGATATTTTTTTGTAAGCGTCAGATATTGCTGTTGTTCCTCCGCTGTCCATTCATTCCAGATTTTATTCTCAATCTCATGTAAAGGCATTATTTTTTCTGCTGAAAATTTCTTTCCCTTTTCTGTTAGGCAGAGAATGGTATTTCTGCCTTTCCCTTGTTTCAGATAGACAATTTCTTCTTTTTCTAATTTGCGAATGGCTGAATTGATTGTCTGGCGACTGATACCTGTAAGCTTACTGATTTCACTTTGCAGGCATTGTCCACTTCTCTCACAAAGGACATACAGAATATTTTGAACGCTATCTGAAATACCCATTTTTACAGCCGCTTCGTGGTATAAAGCGTTGATCTCTCCTGCTAAATAGGTGTATTGTCCTGTTTCTAAATAGTGCAAAATGTTCCTCCTCCTTTTTGTATATCTGATTTCGTACATTCTTATTATATCCGATTTCGTACATGAGTCAATCGTTTTATTCTGACTGAGTAATGTGATTGCTGTCTATCAAATTCTTATGTGTTGTTTTACCGTACATGAACATTGTTTCGTGCTTTGTATTCCCAAAATTCTGCCTCCCAATTTAGATATTGTTAGGCATACGCACCACTTTTATCCTCATATTGGGGCAGGGTGTAAAATACAAATAAAATTCTTTTTGATTTTGTGTGATTGAGAACTATAAATCAAAAAGAGTGAAATCACATTTTTTTCTCTTTTTCATATGCTAGGAAAGAAGGTAAAAGGAGCAGATTTTATATGAGAATAAGAAAAAGACTGATTGCAGCAACCCTTGCAGTTTTTCTGGCGGTGGCTGCCCTGCCGGTTTCTGCTTTTGCGAAAGAGAAAAAGGAGGACCTGACAGAAGTGACGTTAAACGAAGTGGCACATTCCATTTTTTATGCGCCTCAGTACGTTGCTATTGAAGAAGGATACTTCAAAGAGGAAGGGCTGGATCTGACTCTGGTTACAGGATTCGGGGCGGATAAGGTAATGACAGCCGTGCTTTCCGGTGAGGCAGAAATCGGATTTATGGGTGCAGAAGCTTCTGTTTATGCGTATCAGGAAGGAGCCAATGATCCAGTGGTAAACTTCGCTCAACTTACTCAACGTGCTGGGAATTTTCTTGTGGCCAGGGAAGAAATGCCAGATTTTAAATGGGAAGATCTGAAAGGAAAGAAAGTACTTGGCGGAAGAAAAGGCGGTATGCCGGAAATGGTTTTTGAGTATATTCTGAAAAAGAATGGACTGGATCCGAAAAAGGATTTGGAAATTGACCAGAGTATTGATTTTGGTTCCACGGCAGCCGCTTTTACAGGAGAAAATTCGGCGGATTACACGGTAGAATTTGAACCGTCGGCCACGGCGCTTGAAAAGGAAGGCGCTGGGCGCGTAGTAGCCTCTCTGGGCGTGGATTCCGGATATGTGCCTTACACCTCTTACAGCGCAAAAACCAGTTTTATGGAAGAACATCCGGAGGTACTTCAGAAATTTACCAATGCTCTCCAACGTGGAATGGATTATGTGCAGACACATACGGCAGAGGAAATCGCAGAAGTGATTGCGCATCAATTCCCAGAAACAGATTTGGATACAGTTACAACCATTGTAAAACGATATCATGAGCAGGATACCTGGAAAGAAAATTTGATTTTTGAAGAGGAAAGCTTCCAGCTTCTTCAGGATATTTTGGAAGATGCCGGGGAGCTTTCCAAAAGAGTAGAATATGATCGTCTTGTAAATACAGAGTATGCAGAAAAGGCTGCGGAAAAATAAGAACAAAACGGAGTTGTCCAGTTGTGGCAACTCCGTTTTGTTTATATTTGTTTATATAATTAAACTCAACAAGTTTAAAGATGAAGAATTATTTAAACTTAAAATAGTGAAAGATGCATAAAAAACGAAAGAAACAACTGTAAAACATGTAGAAAAAGCAAAAATAAGTTGAAATATAAACGAGAATATGATAATTTAAATTCAACAAAACAAATATTTAAACCAAACGGAATTAAAAGGTTTAAAAATAAGGAGGAAAAAGATATGAAGTTAAAAAAAGCAATCGCAACAGCTCTTGCAGGAACTATGGTATTTGGTAGTGCAGCAACCGTTAGTGCAGCGACTGAAGTGTCCTTTTGGACATTGAACACCAGACAGGAAGCAGTTGAACCTATTGTAGAAGCTTTTAATGCGGAAAATGAAGATATTAAAGTGACCGCTTCCTTCTATGATACAGATGGAATTAAAGATGCATGTAAGGTAGCCGCTTCCTCTGACAGTCTTCCAAGTATGTGGTTTAACTGGGGTGGAAGTCTGGGACAGTTTTATGTAGACAATGGAAAAACATATGACTTAACTGAATATGCAAAAACAAATGGATGGCATGATACCTACAGTGAAGGAGCTTTAAATCTTTGTACATTAAGTGACCAGCTTTGCGGTTATCCTACCAGCTATAATGTTCTTGGCGTATATTACAATAAGAGCATTTTTGAAGAATGTGGAATCGAAGTTCCGACTACTTTTGAAGAGTTTGAAGCAGCATGTGCAACCTTAAAAGAAGCTGGTTATGTACCAATGGCAGCAGCTGGTTTAAATGGATGGCATGTAATGAGATGGGTAGAACTTCTGGTAGAGCATTATGCAGGGGCAGAACTTCATGATAAGATGAATAGTTTTGAAGAAAGCTGGGATAACGAAGCAGTGGTAAAAGCTCTTACCAAATATAAAGAATGGGTAGATGCAGGATACTTCCCGGATGGATTTTTAACTGCAGACCCCAATGATACCATTATGTCTTTCGGTTCTGGCGAATGTGCAATGGATTTACAGGGACAGTGGTATGATGGTCAGTTGATTCAGAATGAACTGGATGTAGCGAATTATGGAACTTTTGCATTCCCATCTGTGGATTCCAACCGTATGTCTGCATTTGCAGAGATGACACAGTTTAATAAGAATTTATCAGAAGAAGAACTGGATGCCTGTGTGAAATTTATGGAATATTATCAGAGCGATGAAAATGTAGCAGAATATGGCGCATACTACAACTTACCACTTCCAAAGAACGGTGCAAAGGCACCAGAAGATCAGCTGAATGTGGACAGTATGATTGAAACCTCTAATACAAATGGAACCTTTACCATTACAGACCAGGCATTCCCAACAGAAGTGGCAGATGCATTGTTTAATGCACAGGATGCTATTGCAAATGGACAGATGACTCCAGAAGAAGGTGCAGCGAACATTCAGGCAGCAATTGAAGCATATCAGGCAAAATAAAGAAAAAAGACAAAAATGAGCAGGCCGGCATCTGCCGGCCTGCATTATTATCAGAAGATCCGTTAAAGAAGTAGGGAGGGACATCACAGAATGAAAAAAGAGAAAAAATCCAATTTTGGGGCATATGCCTTTTTGATTCCGGCAGCAGTTATTTACCTTTCTGTTATTGTAATCCCGGTATTTTATTCCCTGTTTATTAGTTTGTTTAAATGGAATGGAGTATCTGAAAAGGAATTTGTAGGATTTGGTAATTATGTGAATCTTTTTACCGCAGATCCCACATTTATGATCGCATTAAAAAACAACTTAATCTGGATTGTGCTTACAGTTTGTGTAACTATGACGGTAGCGCTTGGATTTGCAGTGCTTTTGAATAAGCAGTTTAAGGGAAGAACTGTATTTCGTGCTGTATTTTATTTTCCTTGTGTTATCGCTCCTATCGCGGTGGCGATTATCTGGAGATGGATTTACAATCCAAATATTGGCTTTATTAATCAGTTTTGCAAGTTTTTTGGTATTGATTTTAAACAGACCTGGATTTCGGATCCGGAAGTCAGCTTATTTGCCATTTTCGTTGCAGCACTTTGGCAGGGAATTGGGCAGCCGATGATTCTGTTTCTGGCGGGACTTCAGTCGGTGCCGGTGGATGTATTGGAGGCAGCAACTATTGATGGAGCCGGACCAGTGAGAAAATTCTTTAGGATTACGGTTCCGCTTATGAAAGAAAGTTTTGTGATTGTTCTGGCTACTTTGATCGTGGCAGCAATGAAGGTTTATGATGTGGTACAAGGACTTACAGGAGGCGGACCGAATAATTCGACACAGATGTTAGCAACCTACATGTATTCTCAGACCTTCCAATATAATAATGTAGGTATGGGTACGGCTGTTGCCTGTGTTATGGTAGCAATGATGCTGATTGTCATTGTTCCATATGTATCCTTTACGGCAAAAGAAAAGTAGGAGGGACAGATGGATGAGTGGAAAAAGTAAAAAAATAACAAAAAAAGTAATCTTATATTTAGTTTTGGCAGTTCTGGCAATTATCTGGATTATTCCTATTTTTACTTTAATTGCAACCTCCTTGAAGCATAAAAAAGATTTTATGAGCGGATTAAGTCTGTTTCAGCTTCCGGCACAGATTGCATGGGATAACTTTTCCAATGCCATTACGCAGGGACGATTGTTTACTTATATGAAGAATGACCTGATTGTATCTTTCTTAAAGGTTCCGTTGGGAATCTTTGTGGGATCTCTGGCAGCATTTTCTTTGACGCGGTTAAACATTAAACATAAGACAGGTATTTTTATTTTCTTCCTGATTGGTATGATGCTTCCTATGCAGACAGCTCTTGTTCCTATTAACATGATTTACAGTAAGCTGAATCTTTTGAATACATATTTTGGACTTTTCTATGTGTATATTGGTTTTGGACTTTCTTATTGTATCCTGGTCATGAGAGGCTTTATGCTGGGAATTCCCAAAGACATTGATGAGGCAGCTTATATTGATGGATGTACGAAATGGCAGTTGTTTTTTAAAATTATTCTTCCCATTGCAAAACCAGCAGTAGCAACTTTGTTTATCACAGACTTTTTATCCACATGGAATGAATATCTTCTGGCCAGCGTCATTATCAATGACAATGCATTAAAAACTGTTCCTGTTGGTATTATGACTTTTGTGGGAGAACATGGTACGGATTATGGATTGCTCTGTGCAGGTGTGCTGATTTCTGTTCTTCCGGTAATGATTGTGTACCTGGCTTTCCAGAGACATTTTGTGGAAGGTATGGCAGGCGCTGTCAAATCTTAATGATTGAGATAAGTAAATAAAAAGTGAGGACATCATATGAGTACATGTAAATATCAAAATCAGGTAGAAAAATGGGATGTATTTGAAGTAGAAGTTTTTGGGAAAAAAGAGGGAAACCCTTTTACCGATTATACAATAGAAGGCGTCTTTTCCGGAAAAGAAGAAACCAAAACGGTGGATGGTTTTTATGACGGAGATGGAGTGTACCGGGTTCGTTTTATGCCTTCTTTTGAAGGAACATATACATTTAAAATTTCAGGGAGCTTTTCAGAAGAAAGTTTTGAAGGCTGTTTTCAGGTTACTGCACCTTCAAAAGAAAACCACGGATCGGTAAGGGTTTCCCATACCTATCATTTTGCTTATGAAGATGGAACACCCTATTATTCCCTTGGTACAACCTGTTATGTATGGGAATTACAGGAAGAAAAACTGCAGGAAAAAACATTACAGACATTGAAGGACAGTGCATTTAATAAAATTCGTTTCTGCATTTTCCCGAAGCATTATGATTATAACCTGGGAGAACCTATCAGTTATCCTTATGAGGGAACTCCGATGGACAGTTCTGTGCTTACTTCTGAAAACTTTAAACAGTATGACGGATGCCCGGAAGGAAATAATTTTGATTACAAACGTTTTAATGTAAAACATTTTCAGCATATTGATGAGAGTATTCTCCGATTAAGAGAGCTGGGAATTGAAGCAGATCTGATTGTGATGCATCCTTATGACAGATGGGGCTTCAGTGAAATGAGTGCAGACTGTGATGATTTGTACTGGAAATACCTGATTGCCAGAGTGAGTGCATACCGAAATGTATGGTGGTCTTTGGCAAATGAATATGACCTGTTCCCAAAAAAAAACACAGAAGACTGGGAGCGTTATGCAAGGATCATCTGTGAAAAAGATGTTTATAATCATCTGCGTTCCATCCATAACTGCCGTCCGTTTTACGACCACACAAGACCGTGGATTACCCATTGCAGTATTCAGAGACAGGATCTGTATAAATCTTCAGAGCTGGTAAATGAATGGCGGGAGCGATACAAAAAGCCGGTTGTTCTGGATGAGATCGCCTATGAGGGGAATATTCAGCATGGCTGGGGAAATATCAGCGGACAGGAGATGACCAGAAGGTTTTGGGAGGCATTCTGCAGAGGTGGATATCCAGGACATGGAGAAACTTTTATGAACAAAGATAATATTCTGTGGTGGTCCCACGGTGGGGAACTTCATGGAGAAAGTCCAGAACGGATTAAGTTTTTGAAAAAGATTATGGATGAAACACCAGCGCCAGGACTTTGCCCCATGGAAGGTGAATGGGATGAAGTAGCGGCGACTGTGGACAGATTCCCGGCTCCTGCACAGTATTACCTGTTTTATTACAGCTTTATGCGTCCATCTTTCCGAGAATATTACTTTGATGATGAGACAGAATTTGAAGTGGAAGTCTTGGATACCTGGAACATGACGATAGAAAACAAAGGAATCTTTAAAGGGAAATTCCGTGTAGAACTGCCAGGAAGAGAATATATGGCAGTGCGGGTTCGAGAAGTGGAAAAATAAAGAACAGAAAGGCTGTCCATTGTGGCAGCCTTTTTTATTAAATGGGGAAATCTGGCTATAAAATGAAAAATAAAAACAACTGTGGTAGTTGATTGACAATGTTTAAATGAAAGTTTAAAATATAAATATAAAAACATGTTCGGAAAAACTTGGAAAGGGAGGCTTTTATGAAGGTAAAGGCAGTGGATATTGCTCGAAAATTAAATATATCCAAGGCGACAGTGTCTCTGGCATTGAATAACAAACCTGGTGTCAGCGTGAAGACAAAAAACAGGATTTATCAATGTATGGAAGAGTTAAATAATGGGATAGATAGTCTGGAAAAAACAGAAGAAGCACCTTTGATCAAAAAAGAGATAAAAATTATTATTATAAATAATAAGCTTGGAATGATTCAAGATGCAGAATTGGATTTATGGACAGATGTGTTTGCAGTTTTTGATATGAAGGTAAGAGAATTGGGATATACATTGGGAGTGACTTATGTGAAGTCGGATATCCAGTCTATGAACCAGGTGATAAAGGATGCCAATGAAGAAAAGGTGGCAGGTGTGATTTTGTATGCAACAGAAATGCGTCAGGAGCAGTTTGAGCCTTTTCGTATGATCCGAAAACCCATGATCATTTACGACAACGATTTGAGCCAGGAGTATAATTGTGTAGCGATTGACGGAGTAACCGCTATTCGTGATGTGGTGGATATGCTGGTTGCCAGGGGATGCAGGAATATTAAATATCTGGCTAATACGGTCAATATTTACAACTTCCAGCAGAGAAGAGCCGGATATCGGGCTGGCCTGCGAAAAAACAGGTTAGAATTATATGAAGATTCGATTGTGCCCATTGGGGACCGGATTGACAATGTGTACCAAAATATGAGAAAATACTTGGAAAATAATAAACTTCCAGATGCTTTTATTATGGAAAATTATCAGGTTTCCATAGGTGTGATACGGGCATTGAGAGAAAAACATATCGCTGTACCAAAAGAGATTTCTTTGGTAGGAGTGGATGAACTTCCCAGCTACCTTACTGGTGATTTTCTTCTTACCACTGTTCGGGTAGAGCATGTGGAAAGGGCACATGTAGCCATGATGTTTTTGGAGCAGGAAATGCGAGGGGGAATCTCAAAGAAGTTTAAATCCTATTCTAACTGTGAATTAATACCCGGAAATAGTGTCCGGTAAAAAAGGAGATTCTCATGAAAAAACAGGTAAACCATACCATACGGAAACATTTCAATGAAGTAATCTACAATGTTGCCCGGTATACAGAGATTTTACTATCTGTGATTATTTTTCTGGTTATCGTAAAGGCGAGCCTGCCGCTGATGGATGAGCTGCTTCATATGCCCATGAGGGAGACGGATATGAATTATTATTCGCATTTTCTCTCTAATGCATTGGCGCTGGTGGTAGGGGGTGGAATTTGTCAAAATGTTATGCAGACATACGGCAGAAACCGTTGTGGAAGTTCTGTTGTTTGCCACTGCCAGACAGATGGTGGTGGAGCATTTGGGATCGGTAGAAACGCTGGTGGGAGTCCTTGCCATTGGTATTTTATTTGCGATTCGGAAATACCTTCTGGGAAAGGACGAAAAGCTCACAAATATGGAACGCGATACTAAAATTTAATGAGAAAGAAGGATAACATTTATGAAAATCGGATTTATTGGCTGTGGTAACATGGCCAGCGCTATGATTGGCGGTATTCTAAAAAAAGGTATTTATGAAAAAGAAGAAATTATTGTGTCTAACCTGACAGAGGCTGGTTCCAGAAGAAGCCAGGAGAAATTAGGAGTTGTGACTACACTGGATAACAAAGAAGTGGTACGCAGTACAAAAACAGTAGTGCTTGCGGTAAAGCCTCAGTTTTATGAAGAAGTATTAAAGGAAGTGCAGGGGGAACTTACACCGGACCATCTGATAGTAGGAATTGCACCGGGCAAAACGCTGGCATGGCTGGAAGAAAAAAGTGGAAAACCGTTAAAGGTTGTACGTATGATGCCAAATACTCCTGCGCTTGTGGGAGAGGGTATGACAGGTTTTTGTGCCAACGAAAGAGTAACAGAAGAAGAGCTGACTGAAATCCGTACAATTACAGAAAGCTTTGGCAGATCAGAAATGGTTCCGGAACGACTGATGGATACCGTAGGGGCAGTCAGCGGAAGTTCACCGGCCTATGTGTTTATGTTTATTGAAGCCATGGCAGATGCGGCAGTTGCTCAGGGAATGACAAGAAAGCAGGCCTATTCTTTTGCTTCCCAGGCAGTTCTTGGAAGTGCAAAGATGGTTTTGGAAACCGGAATGCATCCAGGGGAATTAAAGGATATGGTCTGCTCACCGGCAGGAACTACCATTGAAGGGGTAAGAGCACTGGAAAAAGCAGGAATGAGAAGCGCTATTTATGAAGCTCTTCAGGCATGTGCAGATAAGAGCAAGAAACTCTAATAGAAGAAAAGTATTCTAAAAGTTTTTGTTTTGTATGAAAATGAATTGCCTCTGAGAACAAAATGTGCTAACCTGTTCTGTAAGGAATAGGAGGCTTACAGATGAGTTCCGTAATCGAAAAACTTTTGGAGTTATCCGGAAGAATGGAGAACAGTCGTTTTATTGCAGTTCGTTTTCTTGGAAAAGGCGTTGGTTTTTTTCCTATTAGATACAGTACATGGCTGGAGCAAAGATTGTTTTGCGGGAAATGGGACCCGGCCAGAAAATATAAAAGAAAGAAAAAATAATAAAAAAAGAAAGGGAGACGAAGTTTTCGTCTCCCTATAAGAAGGGCATTTCTGCGAAAAAAGACTGACTTTCAGTCATTTTCAGGAATGCCCTTACTTAATGTGCTGTTGTGATAACGGGAAGAGTAGGTTACCTCTTCACCGAACCAGGATGGGGGCTGGTAGGCAAGGGCTGCCTCTTCACTTTCAAATTCCACTTCTGCCAGTGTAAGTTCCTGATAAGGCGCTTCAAAAAGATCCAGTTCAATGACAAGACCTTCTTTTTCCGGAAGGAGATACCGGGTTTTGGAGAGGACAATACCGTCAGCCTTTTCCTTCAGATGATTATAGGCATCCTGATTTAGAGGCAGGTTGTATTCTTCTCGTGCAAGAAGTCCTTTGGACTTATAAGTAAGGAAATATTCCTGATCCTGTCTGCGGATACGTACTACAGGCTCAGTACAGAGATAGCCTTGTTCTATATGGCGGCAGGGATAGGAAGCCAGTTCAAAGGGCAATTGGCTGCGGTCAACCAAAAATTTACGTTCAATTTCCATTATGAGATTCCTCCGTTTGGTGTGATGAGTTCCATGACATCATACAAAACTGTATCATAAAGGATATGCGGCGTCAATTCCATGGAGAAATCAAAGAAAAACGTGAAAAATCCTGCGGTAACAGTTGAAAGATAAAAAGGAATCATTTATACTTATTCAAGAATAAAAGAAGAGGAGGATTTTCCATGGGAAAAGTATATGTATTCCTGGCAGATGGATTTGAAGATATTGAAGGTTTGACAGTGGTAGATCTGATGCGTCGTGCAGAAATTGATACAGTAACGGTCTCCATAAAAGACACAAGGGAAGTGACCACCTCTCATGGGATTTCCCTTTTGACAGATCAATGTTTCTCAGAGACAGACTTTTCAGATGCAGAGCTTCTGGTGCTGCCTGGCGGCATGCCGGGAACCCGTTATCTGGATGGGTATGAACCCCTGACGAAACTTCTGGAGCAGTTTTATGAGAAGCAGGGCAAGATTGCAGCGATCTGTGCAGCTCCCAGTGTATTTGCCAGACTGGGCTTTTTGAAAGGAAGAAAGGCGACTTCATATCCTTCTTTTATGGAGTGTCTGAAGGAAGCCGGTGGGGAAGTTGTTACAGAATCTGTTGTCACAGACGGAAATGTGACCACCAGCCGCGGTCTTGGAACAGCTATTGATTTTGCCCTTTCTCTGATCCGACAGCTTCGGGGAGGGGAAAAAGCATCCGAAATAGCAGAATCCATTGTGTACAGGGAATAAAAACCAGTAAAAACAGGGGATTTCAGCTGAAAAAACACTGGCGTTTTTCAGAGTCTTGTGCTATACTATCAAAATGACTGTAAATATATCATATCTCCGGATCGGAGAGCAGTTCCCGGGACGCGGGACAACATAAAGCCAAAAATCAGATCCACAGTAAGGAGTATAGAATATTAACCTATATTAAGGAGGAACACGAAACATGAGTTTACAGGTGGAGAAATTGGAAAAAAACATGGCAAAACTGACAATTGAAGTTTCTGCCGAAGATTTAGAGAAGGCTATGCAGAACGCATACCAGAAAGCGAAAGGAAGAATTTCCATTCCTGGATTCCGTAAAGGAAAAGCTCCAAGAAAAATGATCGAGCAGATGTATGGAAAAGGAATTTTCCTGGAAGACGCAGCGAACGCTCTGATTCCTGAGCACTACAGCAAAGCACTTGCTGAGTGTGAACTGGAAATCGTTTCCCAGCCGGAAATCGACGTAACACAGTTAGAGCCTGGCAAAGCATTCATCTTCACAGCAGAAGTAGCTGTAAAACCGGAAGTAACTCTGGGCGAATATAAAGGCGTAGAAGTTCCGAAGGCAGAAGTAGAAGTGACAGAAGAAGAATTAGAGGCAGAGCTGAAGAAAGAGCAGGAGAAAAACTCCAGAACAATCACAGTAGAAGATCGTGCTGCACAGAACGGTGATATTGTGACCATCGACTTTGAAGGCTTTGTAGATGAAGTTGCATTTGACGGTGGAAAAGGAACAGAATATCCGCTGACACTGGGCTCCAACACCTTTATCCCTGGATTTGAAGATCAGCTGGTAGGGGCAAAAACCGGAGATCATGTAGAAGTAAACGTTACTTTCCCAGAAGAATATCAGGCACCGGATCTGGCTGGAAAAGCAGCAGTATTCAAATGTGATGTGAAGAAAATCGAAGCAAAAGAACTTCCAGAACTGGATGATGATTTTGCACAGGATGTTTCTGAATTTGATACACTGGCAGAATACAAAGAGAGCCTGAAGAAAAACCTTGCAGAGAAAAAAGAAAACGATGCACTTCGCGCAAAAGAAGATGCAGCTGTTGATAAAGTAATCGAGAATGCACAGATGGAAATTCCTGAGGCTATGATTCAGACACAGACACGTCAGATGGCAGAAGACTTCAGCAGAAGAATGCAGTCCCAGGGCTTATCCATGGAGCAGTACTTCCAGTTCACAGGCTTAACCGCTGAAAAAATGATGGAAGATATGAAACCGCAGGCTCTGAAGAGAATTCAGACAAGACTGGTTCTGGAAAAAGTTGCAGAGGTTGAGAATATCCAGCCAAGCGAAGAAGAAGTAAACGAAGAAATCTCCAAGATGGCTGAAATGTACAAGATGGAAGCTGATAAGTTAAAAGAACTTCTTGGAGAACGTGAATTAGAGCAGATGAAGAAAGATATGGCTGTTCAGAAAGCAGTAACTCTTCTTGCTGAAAACGCAAAAGAGGTTTAATTGAGGTTTTGAAACCCCAAATTTCATGAGAACGGACATATAAGAGCGCATATGGTGCGCACAGGAGGTAAATATGAGTTTGGTACCTTATGTCATTGAACAGACAAGCAGAGGGGAAAGAAGCTACGACATTTATTCCAGACTTCTGAAAGACAGAATTATTTTCCTGGGAGAAGAGGTAAACGATGTAAGCGCAAGCCTGATCGTAGCACAGCTCCTGTTTCTGGAAGCAGAGGATCCCGGCAAGGACATCCAGCTGTATATCAACAGCCCGGGAGGTTCTGTAACAGCCGGTATGGCGATTTACGATACAATGCAGTATATTAAATGTGATGTTTCTACCATTTGTCTTGGAATGGCAGCCAGCATGGGCGCATTCCTCCTGGCAGGCGGTGCGAAGGGCAAGAGATTTGCTCTGCCCCACTCTACCATTATGATTCATCAGCCTTCCGGCGGTGCGCAGGGACAGGCAACAGAGATTCAGATTGTGGCAGATCATATCGCACAGACAAAGAGAACTTTAAATGAAATACTTGCAGAAAACACTGGTCAGCCTATTGAGGTTGTGGAACGGGATACCGACCGTGACAACTATATGACAGCAGAAGAGGCCAAGGCATACGGACTGATCGACGGTGTTGTCATGCATAAATAATCCAAAAGAAAAGACTCCTGTAGGTGCAGGAGTCTTATCTTGATTAATAGGAGACTGTAAAAACAGTCATCAGAAAGGAAAGTAGAATACTCATGGCAGAAAAAAGAGAACCGAAAATCAGATGTTCGTTTTGTCGCAAAACAGAAGATCAGGTGCGCAAACTGATCGCGGGACCAGATGGCGCATTTATTTGTGATGAGTGTATTGGGATCTGTGCAGAGATCATGGAAGAAGAACTGGCCATGTTTGAGCAGAATGACACCGTAGATTCTGATATCAATCTTCTGAAACCGGAAGAGATCCATGCCATTCTGGATGACTATGTCATTGGACAGGATGCAGCCAAGAAGGCTCTTTCCGTAGCGGTATACAATCATTATAAAAGAGTAACCGCAGCCAAGAATCTGGATGTGGAGCTTCAGAAGAGTAATATTCTCATGCTGGGTCCCACAGGCTCTGGTAAAACACTTCTGGCACAGACTCTTGCCAGAATGCTGAATGTGCCTTTTGCCATTGCAGATGCCACCACACTGACAGAGGCTGGCTATGTAGGAGAAGACGTAGAAAACATTCTTCTTAAAATTATTCAGGCAGCAGATTATGACATTGAGCGGGCGCAGTATGGCATTATTTATATTGACGAGATTGATAAGATCACAAGAAAATCTGAGAATGCATCCATTACCCGTGATGTCTCCGGAGAGGGTGTGCAGCAGGCGCTTCTGAAAATTCTGGAAGGAACTGTTGCCAGTGTACCGCCTCAGGGTGGCAGGAAGCATCCCCATCAGGAATTTATCCAGATTGATACCACCAACATTCTGTTTATCTGTGGCGGAGCTTTTGAGGGAATTGACAAGATCATTGAATCCCGAAAGGATACAAAAGCCATTGGTTTTGGTGCAGATGTATCTGAGAAAAAGGAATACAATGTGGGAGAAGTGCTGAAAGAGGTTATGCCGGAAGACTTTATTAAATTTGGTCTGATTCCGGAGTTTATTGGCCGTGTGCCGGTTGTAGTAACACTGGATGCCCTGGATGAGTCTGCGTTGATTCGTATTCTGAGAGAGCCTAAGAACTCTCTGACCAAACAATATCATAAATTATTTGAACTGGACGGAGTGGAACTGGATTTCCAGGAGGAAGCTCTGGAGGTTGTGGCAAGAAAATCTCTGGAACGCAAAACAGGAGCCAGAGGACTGCGTGCCATCATGGAAAATTCCCTGATGGATCTGATGTATCGGACACCTTCGGACAATACCATCCGTAAGTGTGTAATCACCAAGGAAGTGGTGGAAGGAACCGGAGAACCGGAGATTATCTACGGAGAACCGGAAGCGCCTGCCGTACCGGCAGCGGGAAGAAGAAGCTCCAGGTCCAGAAAAAAAGGAAAGCCGGAAACGGCCTGAGGAAGGGACTGAAGAGAAATGAACCATCCGACAAGTGTACTTCCGGTCATTGCACTTCGTGGAACCACCATTCTTCCGGATATGATCGTTCACTTTGACGTAAGTAGGGAACGATCTGTCCGGGCGATTGAGGCGGCCATGCTCAATGACCAGAAGATTTTTCTGATCACCCAGAAGGATCCGGAAGTGGAAAATCCGGGGCTTTTGGATCTGTATCAGATTGGAACCATTGCTTATATCAAACAGGTGGTGAAGCTGCCTCAGGATCTTTTGCGTATCCTGGTGGAGGGAACCGAACGGGCAGAGCTTTTGAGTCTGGAACAGGAATTTCCCTACTTGAAGGGAGAGGTTTCCAGACTGGAACAGGGAGATGGGGAGCATTTATCTCCTGCAGTCACAGAAGCCATGCACCGCAGCATTCGGGAACTGTTTCACCGTTATTGCATGGAATATGGAAAAGTAAGTAAGGAACTGGTAAATCAGATTCTGAACATTGAGAATGTGGAAGAACTGATTCCTCAGATTGCAGTGAACATCTCTTTGTCTTATCAGGATAAACAGAAGTTTCTGGAAGCAGTGACACTGGAGGAACAGTATGAAGTTCTCGGTTCCATTTTAAGCAATGAGATCGAAGTGATCCAGATTGGAAAGGATCTCCAGAAAAAATTAAAGGTTCGCATCGATAAAAACCAGAGAGAATATATTTTACGGGAACAGTTAAAACTGATCAGAGAAGAACTGGGAGAAGACAACACCACAGATCAGGTAGAGGAATTCCGCAAACGTCTGGAAGGGCTTCAGGCGAATAAAGAGGTCAAAGAAAAGATCAGCAAAGAAATCGATCGTTTCAAAGCCATGAACAGCAATGCTTCAGAGAGCA
The DNA here is from genome assembly GCA_937900135.1 of uncultured Blautia sp. Classification (GTDB taxonomy): domain Bacteria; phylum Bacillota; class Clostridia; order Lachnospirales; family Lachnospiraceae; genus Blautia_A. The sequence goes on from CALCDJ010000042.1 coordinate 20,557, forward strand.
GTATGCTGGGAACCTACATCGAGACTGTTTTAAGTCTCCCATGGAATAAGCGCTCTAAGGACTCTGAGGATCTGAAGAGAGCATGGAATATCCTGGAAGAAGGCCATTATGGCCTGAAGGATGTGAAGGAACGCATCATGGAATTTCTGGCAGTGAGAAACCTGACACATAAGGGAAAAAGCCCGATTCTTTGTCTGGTGGGGCCTCCGGGAACCGGAAAGACTTCCATTGCAAAATCAGTAGCAGAAGCGCTGAACAAAAAATATGTCCGAATCTGTCTGGGAGGAGTCCGGGATGAAGCAGAGATCCGTGGACACAGAAAGACTTATGTGGGAGCGATGCCGGGAAGAATCACAGTTGCTTTGCAGCAGGCAGGGGTGAACAATCCGCTGATGCTTCTGGATGAGATTGATAAGACCAGCAGCGATTACAAAGGGGACACTTCCTCAGCCCTTCTTGAAGTGCTGGATCCGGAACAGAATAATAAATTTAATGACCATTATGTGGAAATGCCCCAGGATCTTTCTGAGGTGCTGTTTATTGCAACGGCAAATGATGCCCAGGAAATTCCAAGACCTCTTCTTGACCGTATGGAGATGATTGAAATTTCCGGTTATACAGAGAATGAGAAAGAGCACATTGCAAAGGAACATCTGATTCCCAAGCAGATGGAAATCAACGGCCTTCCCAAGGGCAGTCTTACCATTCAGAGCGGGGCTCTTTTGAACATTATCAATCTGTATACCAAAGAGGCCGGAGTGCGAAATCTGGAAAGAAAAATCGGTCAGATCTGCCGGAAAACAGCCAGGGAGATCATGGAAAATGGCAAGGAAAAAATTGTAGTAACCAGCAGAAATCTTTCTAAATATCTGGGAAAAGAACGCTACAGTTATATGATGGCCAATGCCAGAGACGAGGTTGGTATTGCAAGAGGACTTGCCTGGACACAGGTGGGCGGTGATACGTTGCAGATTGAAGTGAATGTCATGCCAGGAAAGGGTGAGCTGATGCTTACAGGCCAGCTGGGAGATGTTATGAAGGAGTCTGCACAGGCAGGCATTACCTATATTCGTTCTGTAGCAGAAGAGTATGGAATTTCTCCGGAATTTTTCCAGGAGCATGATCTTCATGTACATATTCCGGAAGGCGCAGTTCCCAAGGATGGACCGTCTGCAGGAATTACTATGGCAACGGCCATGCTTTCTGCTGTGACAAAAAAAGAAGTTCGTGCAGATCTGGCCATGACAGGAGAGATTACCCTTCGAGGAAGAGTTCTTCCTATCGGGGGACTGAAAGAAAAACTTCTTGCAGCCAAATATGCAAGGATTAAGGAAGTTCTTGTTCCGGTTCAGAATAAACCGGATGTGGAAGAAATGGAGAAAGAGATCACACGTGGACTGACGATCTCTTTTGTGGAAACAATGAGTGAGGTGCTTGAGAAGGCACTGAGAAAATAGTGAGGAACTGCATGGTTATCAAAAATGTATCATTGGAAATCGTCTGTGGGATCACCAGTAAAATCCCTGAAACAAACAGACCGGAGGTGGCTTTCGCCGGAAAATCCAACGTGGGAAAGTCCTCTCTGATCAATGGGCTGATGAACCGGAAGGCGCTGGCTCGTACCAGTGCTCAGCCGGGAAAAACACAGACAATTAATTTCTATAATATAAATGAAGAGATGTATCTGGTAGACCTTCCTGGGTACGGATACGCCAAAGTATCCCAGTCCGAAAAGGAAAAATGGGGAAAGATGATTGAGAAGTATCTGCATACATCCAAAGACTTAAAGGCAGTTTTTCTGTTGATTGATATTCGACACGAGCCATCTGCCAATGATAAGATGATGTATGACTGGATTCTGCATAACGGATACGCACCGATTATCATTGCCACCAAGCTGGATAAGCTGAAAAGAAGCCAGGTGCAGAAACATGTAAAAATGATTAAGGAAGGGCTGAAGCTTCGCCCGGGAACCAAAGTGATTCCTTATTCCGCAGAAACCAAACAGGGAAGAGAAGAAATCTGGGCACTGATTGACGATTTGACCGGATTGGCTCCGGCAGATACCAAAGAGCCCCAAGCATAAAAAGGAAGCAAAACAATGGGAATAATTAAGGCATTCAAGCTGGGATTTGACTATCTCAAATATGACGAGGATGGCAACGTACAGGAAACGCAGCGTGCAGTCAATGATGTAAACCTGGACATTGAAGCAGGGGAATTTGTGGCAATTCTGGGACACAATGGTTCTGGAAAATCCACATTAGCCAAGCATCTTAATGCGTTGCTTCTTCCCACAGAGGGAACCCTGTGGGTGGAGGATATGGATACCTCCAAGGAGGCAGAACTCTGGAAAATTCGCAAAAAAGCAGGTATGGTGTTCCAGAATCCGGATAACCAGATTATTGGTACCGTAGTAGAAGAGGATGTGGGATTTGGGCCTGAGAATATTGGTCTTCCCACAGAAAAAATCTGGAAACGTGTAGATGAAAGTATTCAGAAGGTGGGAATGGCAGCTTATCGTCATCATTCTCCCAATAAGCTTTCCGGAGGCCAGAAACAGAGAGTGGCGATTGCAGGCGTTATGGCCATGCATCCCCGATGTATTGTCCTGGATGAGCCTACCGCCATGCTGGACCCCAATGGACGCAGGGAAGTACTGGAGGCGGTGCGGGAACTGAACCGTCAGGAAAATGTAACGGTCATTTTGATCACACATTATATGGAAGAAGTGATCCAGGCAGACCACGTTTATGTGATGGACGGAGGAAGCGTGGTGATGGAGGGGACACCGAAGGAAATTTTTTCCCAGGTGGAAACTCTGAAGGAATATCATCTGGACGTTCCCCAGGTAACTCTTCTGGCTCATGAACTCCATGAGGCAGGGGTTAATATTCCAGAGGGAATACTGACGAAAGAAGAATTGGTGGGTGCCTTATGTCAATAGAATTAAAAAATCTGATGTACACATACAGTCCTGGAACTGCTTATGAGATTCATGCGTTGAAGGACATTAATCTGTTCATTCCAGATGGACAGTTTATTGGAGTGATCGGCCATACAGGAAGTGGAAAATCCACCCTGATCCAGCATTTGAATGCTCTGGTAAAACCGACTTCCGGAGAAGTGCTTTATAATGGAGAAAATGTCTGGGCAGAAAATTATGACCGGAAAGCTCTGAGAAGCGAAGTGGGACTGGTATTTCAATATCCGGAACATCAGCTTTTTGAGAGCGATGTTCTTTCTGATGTATGCTTTGGCCCAATGAACCAGGGATTAAGCCGGGAAGAGGCTGAGGTTGAGGCAAAAAAAGCATTGCAACAGGTTGGATTCAAAGAGAAAAATTATAAGAAGTCTCCGTTTGAGCTTTCAGGAGGTCAGAAAAAACGAGTGGCCATTGCAGGGGTTCTTGCCATGAATCCCAGGATTCTGATCCTGGACGAGCCAACGGCCGGTTTGGACCCAAAGGGACGGGACGATATTCTGGATCAGATCGCAGAGCTTCATAGGGTGCGGAGAATTACCATAATTCTGGTTTCCCATAGCATGGAAGACATTGCCAAGTATGTACAGAGATTGATTGTAATGAATCATGGAGAGGTTGCCTTTGATGATACGCCCAAAAAGGTGTTTGCTCATTATCAGGAACTGGAGGCCATGGGATTGGCGGCGCCTCAGATTACCTATATTATGCATGCTTTGAGAGAGCAGGGACTTATGGTAGATACGGAGGCAATTACTGTTCTGGAAGCAAAAGAAAGTATTCTGAAAGCATTGAAAGAAAAGAATTCTCCTCTGCTGAAACAACAGAAGGGAGGAGCAGACAATGATTAGAGATATTACCATTGGACAGTATTATCCGGCAGACTCTTTGTTACACCGGCTGGACCCCCGGACAAAATTCGTGGGAACGCTGGCATTTATTGTTTCTGTGTTTTTGTTTCACACAATTCCAGGGTATCTGGTAGCCACAGTTTTTCTGGCGGGAATGATTCTGGCATCCAAGGTTCCTGTGAAGTTTATGTTCAAGGGTCTGAAATCCATTTTTGTTATTCTGATGATCACGGTGGTATTTAACATTCTTCTTACACCGGGAGAAGTTCTCTGGCAGTGGGGATTTTTGCGGGTCACAAAAGAGGGTCTCTCTCTGGCTGGCCGTATGGCAATCCGACTGACTTATCTGGTCATTGGTTCTTCCATTATGACCCTGACAACCACACCCAATCAGCTGACAGATGGTCTGGAACGGTTGCTTCGTCCTTTGAACAAGATTCGTGTACCAGTTCATGAAATCGCTATGATGATGTCCATTGCCCTGCGTTTTATTCCGATTCTTCTGGAAGAAACCGACAAGATCATGAAAGCGCAGATTGCAAGAGGAGCAGACTTTGAAAATGGAAACCTGATCCAGAAGGCGAAAAATATGATTCCTCTTCTGGTGCCTCTGTTTATTTCTGCTTTTCGCCGGGCCAATGATCTGGCTATGGCAATGGAAGCGCGGTGCTATCATGGAGGAGATCACAGAACGCAGATGAAGCCCTTAAAATACGAAAGAAGAGATTATATTTCCTATCTGATCCTGGCAGTTTACCTGGTAATAGCCATTGCTTTCCGGGTATTGGGCTGGTAAGGAAGAAGGGAGGAATTTCATGAAAAAGCGTATTGGTCTTGTGGTGGCATATGACGGCACCAATTACTGCGGATGGCAGACTCAGCCAAACGGAGTGACCGTACAGGGGATTTTAAATGAGACATTGTCTGAACTTCTGGGAGAGAAAATTGAAACCATTGGAGCAAGTCGTACCGATGCAGGTGTACATGCCCTGGGAAATGTGGCGGTATTTGATACAGAAACCCGGATTCCAGGAGAAAAAATATCCTATGCATTGAATCAACGCCTTCCGGAAGACATTCGGATTCAGCTTTCGGAAGAGGTGGAGCCGGATTTTCATCCCAGATACTGTGACAGTGAGAAAACATATGAATATCGGATTCTCAATCGCAGATTTCCAGTCCCCACAGAGCGGCTGTATTCTTATTTTTATCACTATAAATTAGATGTGGAAAAAATGAGAGAAGCTACCTCCTATCTCATTGGACGCCATGATTTTGCCAGCTTTTGCGGTGCCAAAGCTCAGGTAAAAACAACCATTCGTACCATTACAGGAATCGATGTGTGGCGTGACGGGGATATGGTTACCATTCGGGTTTCCGGAGAAGGCTTCCTTTATAACATGGTAAGGATTATTGCGGGAACGCTGATTGAAGTGGGAAATGGGCAGTATCCGCCGGAAAAGGTAAGAGATATTCTTAAGGCCTGCGACAGAGAAGCAGCGGGATCTACGGCCCCGGCTCAGGGACTTACCCTTATGGGAATAGAGTTTTTTGACTGAACATCGCTTTGATGTACAGTGCCATTATATTGCATAAAAAGATTTTACAATAAAAAGCCGATTTCCGGTACAGATTATTTCTGTATCGAAAATCGGCTTTACTTGAAAATTGGCTTAATATTGACGGTCTACCTGAATAACTGCAAAATATTTTTTTTCCGGAAAAGCATGAATTTCCTGTTTCAGTTGATTGATAACTTCAACTTCCGTATAACGGCATTGGAAGGGCATAACTACGTCAAAGACCAGATTTGTATGAGTGGGGCCTTCTACCATACGGAAGTCATGGATGGTAAAACTGGGGTCCATGTTTTGAACCAGAGCAAGAACTTTATTTTTCATGGCAAGAATTTCCTGATTGTCGGTAATGACCGGGTCCATATGTATGGTTGCCGCACAGTTGAGGCTTTTCTGTAATTCCTGCTCAATGTTGTCGATTTCATCGTGAATAAGCAGGATATCGCCTTTGGCAGGAACTTCTGCATGAAGAGAGATCATCAGGCGGCCGGGGCCGTAATCATGAACAATCAGGTCATGGATTCCCTGAACCAGGGAGTGGGCGCAGACAATGTTCTCAATTTGCTGAACCAGTTCTTTTTTTGGCGGCTGTCCCAAAAGGGGGTCAATGGTTTCCTTCATGGTCTGGATACCTGTATAAAAGATAAACAATCCCACAAGGATACCGAACCAGCCATCCAGAAGAAGACCGGTAAACTGACTGATCAGGGTGGCAGCCAGGACAAGTGCTGTAGATATGGTATCGCTTAAGCTGTCGGCAGCGGTTGCTTTCATGGCAGCGCTGCTGATTTTCTTACCTATGGAATGGTTGTAGCTGGCCATATAAAGTTTTACCAGGATGGATACCGCCAGAATACAAAGAATCAGCGGACTGCTTTCCACCGGTTCTGGATGAAAAATCTTTACGATGGAAGATTTTACCAGTTCAAAACCCATGATCAAAATAGCGACGGACACAAAAAGCCCGGAAATATATTCCATTCTTCCGTGACCAAAGGGATGTTCCGGATCAGGCTTCTGACCGGAAAGTTTAAATCCGATCAGGGTAATTACAGAGGAACCGGCATCGGACAGGTTGTTAAAGGCATCCGCGGTAATGGCAATGGAGCCGCTTAGTGTTCCTGCCAGCCATTTTCCAAGGAACAGCAGAATATTTAAGGCAATTCCCACACCGCCGCAAAGAATGCCATATGCCTGGCGAACGTCCGGAGAAGTATAGTTTTTATGGTCTTTCACAATAAGTGAGGATAAAAAGGCAATCATAACAATTCTCCTTTCAATCGTTTTTTGATTTTCAATTTATATACATCCTTTCTATGGTAGCACAACGACAGTAAAAATTCCAGAGAAATCCATTTAAGAAAAAAGGTCTTTGCTTCCGCAGGGGAATAATCTGCAAAAAAACATGGAAAAACCATGAAAAAACTGTTGACAGGAACATACCCATGTAATATAATTACTCAATGTGACGTAGTGCGAAAACTCCTGAGCCAATAGCCCCGGCGAAGGCGTTTTATCAGCGGTTTCGGACATTTCCGCGATTATTATTTGCACCCACGTTTCAAATAATAACATTTATATGCTGTTTTACAGCAGTTTTCAGGATATCTGAGAAGATATAACTGATTTGCGGAATTTCCGCGATTGATAAACTATCGTTGATAAATAACAGGAGGTAAAACCATGCAGACTTATATGGCTAATCCAGATAAAATCGAAAGAAAATGGTATGTAGTTGACGCAGAAGGATGCACACTTGGCCGTCTGGCTTCTGGCATCGCAAGCGTTTTAAGAGGAAAGAATAAACCGCAGTTTACACCTCATGTAGACACAGGTGATTATGTAATCGTAGTAAACGCTGACAAGATCAAAGTAACCGGCAAGAAAATGGATCAGAAGATCTACTACAATCACTCCGATTATGTTGGTGGAATGAAAGAAACCACATTAAAAGAAATGTTAGCAAAGAAACCAGAAAAGGTTGTTGAGCTGGCTGTTAAGGGAATGCTTCCAAAAGGACCTTTAGGAAGATCCATGTACAAAAAACTTTTTGTATATGCTGGACCGGAACACAAACATGAAGCTCAGAAACCGGAAGTTTTAACATTTTAATGAGGAGGTAGAAAACATTGGCTAGCGCAAAATTCTACGGAACAGGAAGAAGAAAATCATCAATCGCAAGAGTTTACCTGGTACCTGGAACCGGTAAAGTGACAATCAATAAAAGAGATATCGACGAATACTTCGGATTAGATACACTGAAAGTAATCGTTCGTCAGCCATTAGTAGCAACTGAGACAGAAGGCAAATTTGACGTTTTAGTAAACGTAAAAGGCGGCGGATACACAGGACAGGCTGGTGCAATCAGACATGGTGTTGCAAGAGCTCTCCTTCAGGCAGACAACGACTACAGACCAGTTCTGAAAGCTGCTGGATTCTTAACTCGTGATCCACGTATGAAAGAACGTAAGAAATACGGTCTCAAGGCAGCACGTCGTGCTCCTCAGTTCAGCAAGAGATAATCGACTGCTCAGACTATATCAAAATGGTTCAAAAAGCCCGGAAAATCAAGGTTTTCCGGGCTTTTCCTATGCCCTGAATGGCTGATATAGTTTGATGAAGTTTGATGAAACGAGACCCATTTTCACCCAATTTTTAGTGGTTACCAAGTGGATAACCGGCAAAAAACAGGCTAAAAAGAGGGCCAAGTGGTTACCAAATAGGATAACCGAAGGCCGTTTTTTGCCCTTTGGAGAGGTGACTTTTTCTTCTCCTTCATCGACCATTTTCATCTGATTAGTTTGAGATAATTTGACCTAATTTGAATACAACAGAATAAATTTAATCGCCAAGCGCTCAGTATTTTTCTACTGGGCGCTTTTTGCGTTTCCGGGGAATTTCATTCCGGGATAAGAAAAGGCCGTCACTTTCAATTTTTGAAGTGGCGGCTTTTTCTATTTCCAGAAGCCATAGAACAATTCAGAAATGAGGTGAAGTCATTGAACACGCAAATCATCGCCATCGCCAACCAGAAAGGCGGCGTTGGCAAGACAACCACCTGCGCAAACTTGGGGATCGGGCTGGCGCAGGCCGGGAAGAAAGTGCTGCTGATCGACGGGGACCCGCAAGGCAGCCTGACCATCAGCCTGGGCCATCCCCAGCCGGACAAGCTGCCATTTACCCTGTCCGACGCTATGGGCCGTATTCTGATGGATGAGCCAATCAAGCCCGGCGAGGGTATTCTGCACCATTCAGAAGGAGTTGACCTGATGCCTGCTGACATTCAGCTCTCCGGCATGGAGGTCTCCCTGGTGAACGCCATGAGCCGTGAGACCATCTTGCGGCAATACCTGGACACGCTCAAGGGACAGTATTCCCATATCCTGATTGACTGCCAGCCTTCCCTGGGTATGCTCACGGTCAACGCACTGGCAGCCGCCAACAGGATCATAATCCCCGTCCAGGCGGAGTATCTACCCGCCAAGGGCCTGGAACAGCTGCTCCAGACGGTCAATAAGGTGAAGCGGCAAATCAATCCCAAGCTCCAGATCGACGGTATCCTGCTGACGATGGTGGATAACCGCACCAACTTTGCCAAAGAGATTG
>CALCDJ010000043.1 GCA_937900135.1 uncultured Blautia sp.
CCATAAACTACTCCGTATTTTAATAACTGTGTGCTTTTTATTTTCAGTCTATGATCTGCATTTGTTCTAATCTTATTAGACGAGATCATCGTTAATTCTGTTACACGATCAAAAGATTTAAAGTTTTCTATACTAACTTTCACTAACATTTCTATCCACCTCCCTTCTCATTATATGCTTTCCTATCCCAAAAGTCAATTTCGCTTTATTATTTAGAGATTTTTTCGTCAAATAATATGTTTATCTTGTATTTTTAACATTTCATTTAATTTTATTCTTTATACTCCTATCAGGCTCTGCTGCAAACTACATTTTTCCGAAGCTTCCTAAAAGTTATTTTAAATTGAAAAGAAGCAGAGTTCCCGATTTCTCCGGCAAACTCTGCTTCTTTTCTATAAAATTTTCTTATTTATTATTTTGCCACAAAGGTAATCATCACTTTAAACAGATCTCCATCCACAAACAGTTTAAACTCTCCTCCCTGGAGTTCTGTCAGGCTTTTGGCGATGGATAAACCAAGTCCGCTGCCTTCTGTATTTCTGGATACATCTCCCCGAATAAAACGTTCCGTAAGTTCATCTGCAGAAAAATTTAATGGCTGTGCAGAAATATTTTTTAAGGTAAAGATCACTTTTTTCTCTTTGTTCTGTACCTCTGCATAAACTCTGGTTCCTTCCATTGCATATTTCACAACGTTGCTGAAAATATTGGAAAGCACCCGCCACATCCGCTGGCCATCCGCCCGGATTATGGAAGACTCTTCTTCAAAATGCACCAGCATGGTAAGATTCTTTTCCTGGAATTTCTCCTGAAATTCTCCCAGTACCTGTTGAAGCAGTTCCACAAAATCAAGGTCTGTCAATTCCAGATTAATGTTTCCGGAACTTGCCTTAGACGCTTCCACCACATCCTCTGTCAAGATCTTCAGTCTCTGAGATTTTTCATCCAGGATATTTAAGTAGCCCTGGATTTTGGGATCTGTGAAGTTTTCCCGTTTCAAAAGATCCACATAGTTGATAATCGAAGTCAGCGGTGTCTTAATGTCATGGGATACGTTGGTGATCAGATCAGTCTTCATCCGCTCGCTGCGCATGGCTTTTTCCACGGCTGCATCCAGGCCATCTCCGATATTGTTGATATATTCTGCCATCACCTTACGTTTTCCAATCACTTTATCCAGTGGGATCTTGTAATGGATTTCCCCTTCGCTGATCCGTTTCAGACCGTTTAACAAAATATCTTTTCCATAAATCATAGCCTTAATTCCATCTATGCCTTTTTTCAGCCATTTTTTAATTTTTTTCCATACGATATAAATCCATCGGCATAATATTCTGCACAGACTGTTTTTCCAGATGGTCTTTGCTTTCACTCTTCGTGCCAGGCTAAGCCATCCTGCAAGAAAGAAGGTCTGTGTGAAAACTGCTGCAAGCGCAGACCATCCAAACATCACTTTCAGATTTTCTTCCATGGGAAAGTTAAGGTTTATCCCCAGAATCAGCCCTGCCTGCCAGATACCTCCCACAAGAAGCGCGGCGGCTTCTGTATAAATATGATCAAACCAGTTCAGGTGAATCTCTTCATCTTCTGGTTTTCTTCCTGCCGCCAAAGTAAGCCAGAGTACCAGAACCAGCCACAAAACAATACCGATTCCTTCCAGGATAAGAAGGGGTTCCAGTTTCCCTGCATATCGGGTATATTCTTCATTTGCCGCTGCAAATTCATCTGCAACTGGATAGTCTGTATCAATCTGTAACGCAAATACATAGTTTTCTGCATCACTGACTTCCGCTGCATGATACTCCAAAGCGTTCAGAATATTGGCTTCTTCCATCTTGTCCACATTGGTGACACTCTCTTTATCAGAACGGATCTGTACATAGGACTGCTTTTCCATTTCTTTCAAGGATTTTTCCAGACTACGGTAGTCTTCATACTCCTCTTCATTGGTATAAATCTTATTTTGATCCAGATCTGCATAAAGGTAGGTTACATTTGTTTTTCCAGCTTCATAAGCAGAAATATTTCCATAACTTCCACCCACAAAACTTTCCATTTCATTGAGAGAAGCAACCACTCTATTATAAGCAAGATCCAGTTTGCTGTTCCACTCTTCATTTTCATTTAAAAAATCCAGAAGATTGTCATATCCCTTGGGGCTATATCTTTCTCCGATCTCTGTGGTGGGATTCAGAAGATATGCCGGGTAATCTCCATAAGCCGTACAGCTTACATACTCCTGTTCCTCCCCATCCTCTCTGACTCGCACCTTACCGATTTTATCGGAGTTAAACGCTGCCTGGACCAGAAACATTCTGATTTCGTCCTTGGAATGATTCCCCAGATATCCGCCGTCATCAGCCTGGTCAAAATAACTTCGGCAGTTCTCAGTTAATTCACAGCTGATGGTTCCTTCTGTCAGCCCCTGCACAAACTCTTTGTAATAAAAATAGTGATACGTTCCGTCTTCTTTTACGCATTTCAGCAGCGGCATATCATATCCGTTCAGTTCCCAGTTTTCTTCTGTTTTTGCCCACGCTTCCATCTCTTCCACGGAATACAGAAGTCCACTGTTTTCCTCATTGGAGGAGGTCACCAGGTTTGTCAGGTGTTCTTCCTGTTCAAATGCCCCCACATCCACATAAGAAGGGCCATCTGTACTTTCCATTGCTTCCTGGATCATTTCTGCTTTTAATCCATTTGTGATTCCTGCTCCATAGTCAAATACCAGATTGCGGAACTTATGGCTCCCGCTGAACTCCTCTCCACTTTCCAGGTTGATCCCTGCTTTTCCCATATGCATCATGATCACGCCGCCAAACACCGCTGCAACCAGAAGGATATAAGACAAAAGTATGGCGATCCCTTTGACCATTCCACCTCGATACCACTTTTTCTTCATTTTCATCGTCCCCTTTCATTGGAATCCTTTCCCTGTTTTGCATTTCTTCGTTTTAAATTTTTTCCATTTTGTAGCCCAGTCCCCATACGACCTTTAAATATCTTGGTTCTTTGGGGTTGATCTCGATTTTTTCCCGGATATGGCGGATATGCACAGCCACCGTGTTTTCTGCTGCAACGGCTTCCTCATTCCAGATATTTTCATAAATCTGATTGATGGAAAATACCTTCCCCTGATTTTTGATCAGGAACAGCAAAATGTTATACTCGATGGGTGTCATCTTTACCAATTCTCCGTCTACCCGCACTTCTTTTAATTCATCATTCACGCTGAGTCCGCCGGTTTCATATAGATGCGCCTGTTCCTTTTGTACCGCAGAGCCAAGTCTGGTATATCTGCGAAGCTGGGATTTCACCCTGGCCACCAGCTCCAGTGGACTGAATGGCTTGGTCACATAGTCATCCGCTCCCACATTCAACCCGAGGATTTTATCTGCATCTTCTGATTTTGCGGAAAGAATAATGATGGGAAGCGGATTTTCTTCCCTGATCTTTAAGGTTGCCCGGATTCCATCCAGCTTTGGCATCATAATATCTATGATCAGCAGATCTATGCTCTGCTCCCGTAGAATCCTCATGGCTTCCACTCCATCATAGGCTTTTCGGATCTCATATCCTTCCTGTTCCAGATAGATGGAAATCGCTTCTACAATCGCCGTATCGTCATCACACACTAAAATTGTTGCCATATTTCTCTTTCCCTCCTGCTGTCAAAACAAGGTTCTGTCTTTTATGGTTTTAGAATAACAGGGAGATTTTAATTTGAAAGGGGAAAATTCTTAAGATATTCTTAAAACCAAACAAGATGACCCCATCATACAATATAAAAGCCGGGGACGTCAAATCCTCCGGCTTTGTTTCTCTTTTTAAAAGATTTTCAGGATATCGTTATACATGACCACAACCATTAAGGCCATCAAAAGCATCAGTCCTGCGAAATGGATCATGCCTTCCACCTGTCGGTTTACTGGTTTTTTCCTGATTGCTTCCAGTAGAAGGAATACCAGACGTCCTCCATCCAATGCTGGAAGGGGAAGAAGGTTCATCACCCCTAAGTTTGCAGAAAGCAGAATTGCCATATTCAGCATATTCATCCAAACCATCAGCGTTCCTTCGCTCTTGCTGGCTTCGTAAGTTTCTCCAATGGCATCCACCACACCTACCGGGCCGCTCAGATCCTGAATGCCAAGACCGCCGGTAAAGAGTTCCTTCAAGCTCAGGAAGGTGGTTCGGATCAGATATTTCACTTCCACAGCTGCGTATTTCAGGACATCAAAACCTTCTGCCTTCACACAGCCAATGTTATAAGAAAAGCCAAGCTCCGGGGTTCGATCCTGTGCCGGGGTAATGGTGGCTTCATATTCCAGTCCATCCCTCATATAGGTAATATCAATGGGCTGATCAGAAAGAGGATTCTTTTCGATATATGCCTGATATGCCTTTCCATCTGGAAGAGAGGTTCCGTTAATGGAGGTGATCACATCTCCCGCCTTTACTCCTGCTTCCTCCAGAGGCATTCCGGGAATCAGAGATCCCACCTCCAGGGTTTCCATATCCTTTCGATTGAATCCCATCAGATAACGGATGTTGACATCTGGTTCATAAGACAGTTCCATTTCCTCTCCATCCCGTTCTATGGTAAGATGGACGGTTTCCTCTTTTGGCTGGTTCAGGAACGTATAGATATAAAGATCCTTTCCAAGATCAATGGAATATCCCTGATATTTCCGGATCATATCTCCCGGCTTCAATCCTGCCGCTTCTGCCCTGGATCCTTGTTCCACATCCATAACTTCCGGCGGTTCATATCCTACCACTCCCACAATGATCACAGCCAGAAGAAATGCCAGGATAAAGTTAAAAACAGGACCTGCAGCTACAACGGAAATCCGTCCCCAGACAGGCGCTGCATTAAAACTGCCCTTCAGATTCTCTTCCTCTGTATCTTCCCCCAGCATGGCACAGGAGCCTCCGATGGGCAAAAGTTTTATGGAATAACGTGTTCCTCCACGTACTGTGCTGACCAGTCTTGGCCCCATTCCCAGAGAAAACTCTGTGACCTCAATCCCGTTTTTCTTTGCCAGAAGGAAATGCCCCAGCTCATGAATCAGGATAATGACACTGAATATCAGAATCGCAACTATAATTTTCAATCTACCACCTGCTTTCAATCCATTGATATGTCTCTTCTTCTACTGCCAGGATTTCCTCCAGGCTCGGGTTCTCCTTACTCTGGTGTCTGCCCATAGACTGCCCGATTATTTCATAAATATCCAGGAAACCAATTTCACGATGTAAAAATTTTGCTACTGCACGTTCATTCGCCGCATTGAATACCGTAGGCATGGTGCCGCCCTTTCTGGATGCTTCTATGGCCATAGGAAGTCCCAGGAAGGTTTTCTGATCTGCCTCTTCAAAGGTAAGCATGCCCAGTTTGGCAAAGTTCAGACGTTCTCCATCCAGATATCTTCTGTGGGGATAATACAGGGCATACTGAATAGGAAGGCGCATATCCGGTGTTCCCAGCTGCGCTATGATTCCTCCATCCTTAAATTCCACCATGGAATGAATCACACTCTGAGGCTGTACCACTACCTGAATATGATCCAGAGCCATATCAAACAGCCATCTGGCTTCCATAACCTCCAGCCCCTTATTCACAAGAGTAGCCGAATCTACGGTAATCTTCTGTCCCATCACCCAGTTGGGATGCTTCAGCGTATCCTCAAGAGTTACCTTTTGAAGTTCTTCCCTTGTTTTCCCACGGAAAGGCCCGCCAGATGCTGTAATAAGAAGCTTCTCCACTTCCCTTGGCTGCTCTCCGTTCAAAGCCTGAAAAATAGCGCTGTGTTCACTGTCCACCGGAAGAATCCGTACCCCATACTCTTTTGCCATGGGCATGATCAGATGTCCGGCAGTCACCAGTGTTTCTTTATTGGCGAGAGCAATATCTTTTCCTGCCCGAATCGCTTCCATCGTAGGACGAATACCGATCATTCCCACAATTGCAGTAACAAGGATTTCCGTCTCCGGCATAGCCGCCAGTTCCAAAAGTCCTTCCATTCCGGAAACCACCTTTGTCTCTGTATCCTGTATCCGTACGGCCAATTCCTTTGCTGCTTCTTCCTTCATCACCGCAACTAATTTGGGATGAAACTCTCTCACCTGTTCCTCCAGCTTATGTACGTTGCTTCCTGCACTGATTCCCAGCACCTCCAGATCTCCATTGGCCCGCACCACGTCCAGCGTCTGTGTTCCAATGGAGCCTGTGGAACCTAAAATTGCAATTTTTTTCATGATTTGCCTCCTTTACTCCGGTTATACCCCCAGCATAAATTTTGCCAGAAAATAAATCACCGGCGCTGTAAAGATCACACTGTCAAAACGATCCAAAATTCCTCCATGCCCAGGGATTAAGGTTCCATAATCCTTGATTCCCTGATTTCTCTTAATCGCAGAGGCAGCCAGATCACCTACCATGGAAATCAATGCTCCTGCTGCGCAGATAAAAGCATATTCTGTCACAGCACCTTTGATGAGACTTGCATAAAGCACACCCAGAAGCGCTGCTCCTGCCACACCGCCTGCTGCTCCTTCTACAGATTTTTTGGGACTTAATACAGGAGCCATCTTATGCTTTCCAATAAGCATTCCCACACAATAAGCGCAGGTATCACAGCCCCAGGAACAGATAAAGATCAGCCATACCAGGTATTTTCCATCTGGAAGTCCTCTTGTCAGCATCACAAAAGAAAGCAGCACTGCTACATATACAAGACCAAAAAAGGCAGCCATTACCTGTCCTGCGTCATATCTGGGATAACAGAATACGTACACAAACATAATCAGTATCAGCCCTGCAAGTACTGCCATCATACCGTACCGCTCAAAATCCATAAAGGCAGCCGCATAATAGAGAATAGCGCTCAGGTAGCCGACTCCCTCCAGAAAGCCCGGAGACTTTTCATGCACATGCATGGCAATATACAGTTCCCGCATACCAATCAGAGAGATCAGCAGCAAGGTTCCAAACAATACATATCCGCCGGAAAAAATTGTCACAAAAGCAATGATCACCAGCAGAATTCCGCTTAAGAGTCTTGTCTTAAACATGTTCATTCCTCCTTTACTCCACCGTATCTGCGGTCTCTGGAGTTGTATTTTTCAATAGCCTTTATCAGTTCTTCCCGATTAAAATCCGGCCAGGCCACATCTGTAAAGTAAAATTCTGTGTATGCCATCTGCCACAACAGATAGTTGGAAAGGCGCAGTTCTCCGCTGGTACGGATCATCAGATCCGGGTCCGGGATTCCTGCTGTATCCAGGTAGCTTTCAAAGACGGATTCTGTAATCTCTGCCGGAGCCAGCTTTCCATCTATGGCATCCTGCGCCAGCTTTCTTACCCCACGAAGGATCTCATCCCGGCTGCCATAGTTCAGCGCAATCTGAAAATGGAGTTCTGTATAATCCTTGGAAAACTCCTCCAGCTGAATAATCCGATCCTGAATATCCTGATCAAAAGCTGTGATATCCCCGATAACCTTCACCCGCATCTTATTTCTTTCTGAAATCTTGATACACTTTTTCAGGTAATTGCGGAACAGCTTCATCAGCCCTTCCACTTCTTCCCTGGAACGTTTCCAGTTTTCTGTGGAGAAAGCATAGACCGTCAGGTACTTGATCCCAAGCTCCTTCATGTCGTCACAGATGGTTTCCAGGTTGGCACAGCCCTTTACATGTCCATAGCTTCTTGGCATTCCCTTGGCTTTTGCCCAACGTCCATTTCCATCCAGAATAATGGCTACATGATTCGGTACCTTCATATTTTGATTCATCCCTTTCTTCTTTATCACCATATGTAAAAGAATCTCTAAAAGTTCCTTTTTCCCTGCAACGCGGAAAAGAGAGCCTGCAAAACCGGCCCTCTTTTCTATTTCCTATACAGTCAGGATTTCTTTTGATTTTTTCTCTACTGCCGCATCAATTTCTTTGATGTATTTGTCTGTGGATTTCTGAACCCGGTCTTCCAAATCCTTGATCTCGTCCTCAGAAACATCCTGTTTCGCCAGCTTCTTGAATGCATCGTTTGCATCACGGCGAATATTTCTTACTGCAACCTTAGCTGCTTCTCCTTTTTTCTTTACATCTTTTACCAGATCTTTACGGCGTTCCTCTGTAAGCTCAGGCAGAACCAAACGGATTACCTTGCCGTCGTTACTTGGATTTAAGCTAAGATCAGAAGTAAGGATCGCTTTTTCGATCGCTTTGATCAGACTTCCTTCCCATGGCTGAATCTGAATCATTCTTGGCTCCGGAACTGTGATGTTGGCCACCTGCTGGATCGGTGTGGGACTTCCGTAGTAGTCTACCACCAGCTTATCAAGAATATGGGGGTTGGCACGACCTGCGCGGATAGTTGCCAGCTCTGCTTCAAATCCGTTTAAGGTTTTTGTCATTTTGTCTTCATATTTCTGAATTCTTTCATCCATTTCTAAAATCTCCCTCTCCTGTTTTTCTCTATTTTCCACGGTTCCTGTTACTTACTCTACCGTAACTCTGGTACCGGAGAATTTTCCGTGAACAGCATCCACAATACTGTTTTCGCCCTCCAGGCCAAATACCAGCATCGGCATCTTCTGTTCCATACACATGATAGAAGCTGTAAGATCCATAGCAGCCAGTTTCTTGGCTACCACTTCTTCGATACTGATTTCATCATATTTAACTGCATCTGGATTTGTCTTAGGATCACTGTCATAAATGCCATCCACTGCCTTCGCCAGGAGAATGGCCTCTGCCTCAATCTCCACTGCACGAAGTACAGTTGCGGTATCGGTGGAAAAATACGGATGACCGGTTCCACCTGCAAAGAATACCACCTTGCCCTTGGCAAAAGCTTCCTCTGCCTCATCCTTGGAATACAGCTTCGTAAACGCGCCGCATACAAATGGAGTGAAAATTTCTGTCTGAAGGCTCAGATATCTGCAGATATCTGATACATAAATACAGTTCATAACCGTTGCCAGCATACCGATCTGGTCTGCCTTACAGCGGTCGATGGTTTCACTGGTACGTCCTCTCCAGTAATTACCGCCGCCGATCACAATTCCGATTTCCATTCCTTCTTCCGCCATTGTGCGGATCTGTTTCGCAACCTGGATTACAGTTGCCTCATCAAAACCTGTTTTTTTCTCTCCTGCCAGCGCTTCTCCGCTCAGCTTCAATAACACTCGCTTCATGTTTTTACCCTGCCTTAGTTTTTTATTTTTCTGATATCCTCTTTACCATACTCCGGCTACGATCTCGTTGCCATTTTCATCCACTGTGGTGGATACAGTAAAGGTAGGATAATAGTGATATCCTGTCTTGCCGGTCTCCGGCTCGTCCTCATAATCCTGTCCTGTGGGATCGCCACAGTCTGCGATGAGTTCGCTTAAAGGCCTGCCAATATACTGTTCAGCCTGTGCCACCGGATCTGACGGTTCCTCCGGTTCTTCCGGTTCTACGGTAGGTTCCGGTGCCTGGGTGGGACTTGGTGTGGTCTGGGTTTCCCCGTTCTCATCCTTCTCCTGATCCTGTGTGGTGTCATCCTCGTCAGAAGAATCCTCCTCTTCCAGCAGGCCAAGGCGCTTCTTAACTGCGGAAAGTGTGGAAACTTCCTTCTTGCTTCCCGCAGACTTATAGGTCGCATATGGAATTCCATCCTCTCCGGTGCCATCCATACAGAGACTGATCTCCTGAATGGTCTTCAGCGGAATTTCACGGAAAAAGCATTCATTCCGTCCTTCTTCCACATAAGAGATCCGAATATCATAAAGGGAAACTTCCTTTCCATCCTCATCCTTTAAGGACTTATCCAGATAATAGATGGCCTTGTCACCATTCTTCAGGACAAATCGTTCCTGAACAAGATCCTCGCCCCACTCGTCATCGTCATTGGATTCGTTGTTAGGACGGATATAGATGGCCGCCACCTCGCCGCCGGTCTTATTGGTAAATACCACCTTTGCGGCATCTGCAGTCTTCTCTCCCATGGTATTGGAGATTTCTTCTTCCTTGCTCTGCTGCATATCTACCAGATCATCGCCTGCTGCTTCTGGTGTAGGGGTTACCGTCACGAAGGGGGCTTCCTTCTGTGCTTCCTTCTCCTTCCCACAACCGGCAGCCGCCAGACTCAAAGCAAGAACACCTGCAAGTATCACATATCTTTTCTTCATTTATATTCCTCCCAACAAATGGAATCGTTCTTCTTCTCTGTTCCTTTTTTCTATATTCCCATTATACAGAGTATCCCATTCTTGTCAACTGACAGCCAGGAGATTTCATACAAATTTTAGAGTTTCTGATACAATTCACACAGCAGAAACTGCTTTCAGATTCTTGTATTCCGGAATTCATTGGCTGAAATTCCCTCCAGTTTCTTAAACACTCTGGAAAAGTGTGCCACATCTGTAAATCCCACCATTTCTGAGATATCTGCAATGCGGTAACAGGGATTCTTTAAAAGCTCCTCCGCATGACTGATCCGGATCTGATTGAGAAGCTCCGAAAAACTTTTTTCCTGATGACGGTTCAAAAGTTTACTGAGATGCCACTGGCTCACATACGTCTTTTCTGCCACCAGACCAAGGGTGATTTTCTCCTGGTAATGCTCTTCCATGTACTGCAGCGCGTTTTTTACAATGAAACTGCCTGCCAGTTTTTCCTCCTCCAGCATCTCCTTGGAATTCTCCCGGGAAATCCCCTCTGCCATGGCTTCCACCGCCTCTTCAATCTCATCCATGTTGGAGGGTTTCAGAAGAAAGCGGGAAACTCCCAGGCGAATCGCCTCCTGACAATAATCAAAATTCCGGTAACCGGTAAGGATACTGATCTTCATATTGGGGAATTCTGTCTTTAAAGCAGCGATCATCTTCAGACCATCCAGACCCAGGCATAGCAATGTCTGAAAAAATCATATCCGGTCTGATCTTCCGGATCACTTCCAGACCTTCCCGTCCATTGCCCGCTGTTCCCGCCACTGCGCAATGATTTTTTTCCCATGGCACAAGTTTAGAGATTCCTTCTACGATAATAGGTTCATCGTCGATAATTACTACTTTATGCATACACAATGCCTCCTGAATTCTTTTTTATTATACCTCTTTTTGTCCGAAAAAGAAAGAAAAAAAGGGATTTTCTCTAAAGATACTGACAACAGAACATAAGCATCCGCGTGCCTTACGGATGCTTATAAACTGTCTTTCTGAAATTATAGGAATCACCCCTTTACCGCTCCTGCCGTCATTCCTTTGATGATGTATTTCTGAAGGAACACGTATACGATGATAACCGGAAGCACCACCAATGAAACAGTGGCTGCCCTCCATATATGCCGCTTCCTCCAACTCGATAGGCAGGCTTTTAATATAACCGGTAAGTACCACAATCGCAAAGGACAGATTTCCTGCGAGGAGTATTACCACAGCCGCCACAGTGCAGGATATGATCAGACTATTCCTGTAGGCTGTAAAAATGCCAAGACGATCAAAGGCCGTTCTGTAATTGGCTGTGGTAAACAATTCTCCCAATGGAAGAGAAAAGGAATCTACCATAATCTTGTCCTTTGCTTTAAAGGAGTTTATGATAACCCAGAAAATCGGATAAATGGTGGTAAGGGCCCAGAAACTCAATACCGCATAGATCAAAACGGTACCCGGTGAAATTCGTTTTTTCTTTTTCTTATCCATAGCAGTCCCCTTAATAATCCGCTTCTTTAAAAATCTTATTTGCCACCTTGGAGGTGACAATTCCAAGTACCACGATTACCACTGCTATGGCGCTTCCATAATCTACATTCTGAGTCTCCATGGTGTGATAATACATGTATGTACCAGTCAGGAACGTGCTTCCCTGGGGCATTCCCTTGGGAAACATTACCCACGGAAGGTCAAATACTTTCAAAGCGCCTGTTACTGCCAGAACCACACAGTATTCCGGAGAACCTGAGAACACATACCCGCCAGCTGTATGGTTGACCACAGCACACATCTTACGGATTCCCAGGTAATTGGTCCAGGATACAGGAAGATCCACCCGGTCGATTACATATTCTTTTTTTTCATTGTCAAAATGCCCGTACTGCATAAAAAACCTCCTATTCTCATTTCTTTCTTAAGAATGATTATAGGAGGTTTTTTCTGACAAAGGAATGTCCTGACATGGCAAAAATTGTACCAGCTTGTGATGGTTGTCTGATTCTGTCATCTCTCCTTTGCAAGCGCTGCAAGAATCTCTGCACATCCTTCATACCCAAAGGTGGTGGTGTTCAGGCATATGTCGTAATTTTCCTTCTTTCCCCACTCCTGGCCTGTATGAAAATAATAATAATCTCTTCTGGATCGGTCCTTCTGAGCGATCAGTCCCGGGGCATCCTTCTGGGAAACCTGATCCACATTCATGATCCGGTTGATTCGTTCTTCCATACTGGAAGCATAAATAAATACTCTTAGCAGTTCTTTTTCTTCTTTCAGTACCTGATCGGCGCACCGGCCCACCAAAATACAGGGTCCTTCCTCCACCAGACGCTTCATGGCTTCTGTCTGTGCCTGATACAGCTTATAAGGAAGCATCAGCCGATCCTGATTGCTGTATCCATCTGCGATCATAGCAATTCCAAAGAGAAAGCTGTTTCCCTTCTTCTCGTCATATTCTCTGAGAAGTGCCGGATCAATTCCATATTTTTCGCCTGCAATCAACAAAAGATTGCTGTCATAGTAAGGAATCCCCAGTTTTTCTGAAAGCAATTCTGCCACGCGTCTTCCGCCGCTTCCATACTGTCTGCTGATCGTAATCGTCTTCATATCCATCGCCCCTTTCTTTCAGAGCCCTCTTACCGGCTCAATTCGCTCTTACTTTTCAACTCTATTATATAAATTTTCAGAAGTTTTTGCAATAGATATGATGAATTTATACAATTTCAGATTTTCCTGCTGTCAAAATCCGCTTTGTACACGCTTTTTCCGCATTTCTCTGCGCAGCATTCCAGCTTCCTGTCTTCCCCGTTCTGCCTCAGTTTCTACCAGAAGACCTGGAATTTCCATGGGCTTTTCTGTCTCATCCATGGCTACCATCACAAGAAATGCCCGGTTTACGGAATAACGCATACCATCGCATCGTTCTACATAGGTATCGATCTCCACTTCCATGGAAGTACGTCCCACACAGGTAACGTATCCCACCAGAACCAGAAGTTCTCCCTCATACGTGGGGTTTTTAAACTGAAGATTGTCAATGGCTGCTGTGGTCACTCTCTTGGTGCCTGCATGACGCATGGCTACCACTCCAGCCACCTCATCGATCCACTGCATCAGGATTCCGCCAAACAGGCGCCCTCCGGAATTCAGATGCTGGCGCATGATCAAATGCACCTGCTCCGTACGGGAATCCTCTACCCGTTTCATTCTCCGTGTTTCTTGTTCCATGTTCTTCCCTTTCTATGCATCCCTCTGCATCAATACAGATTTTTCACCTTGAAATCCCGTTCTGCTTCTCTTCTCTGGTCCTTTTTGGCAATATCCTGGCGTTTGTCATACAGTTTCTTGCCTCGTGCCAGACCAATTTCCACCTTTACCAGACTGTCTTTAAAATACACCTTCAAAGGAACCAGGGTCAGTCCTTTTTCTTTCAGCTTCCCTTCGATCTTGTTGATCTCATACCTGTGAAGAAGCAGTTTCCTCACCCGAAGAGGATCCTTGTTGAAAATATTTCCCTTCTCGTAAGGACTGATATGCATCCCGTAAATGTATACTTCCCCTCGTTCTACACGGATAAATGATTCCTTGATGCTGCATTTTCCCATGCGCAGGGACTTTACTTCTGTCCCTGCAAGAGAAATTCCTGCCTCGTAAGTATCTTCAATAAAATAATCATGAAATGCCTTTTTATTATTGGCAATCAGCTTCATGCCTGATTTTTTAGCCATCTGCCCTTCCCTCGCTTCCTGTTTCTTCTGCCAGCACAAAATCAATGGTCTTCATAAACGGGTCTGCATCGGCCACCCGTACACGCACCCTTTGCCCCAGGCGATAGGACTTTCTGGTCATATCCCCCTTCAGTTCATAATGCTCCTGGTCAAAGGTATAGTAATCATCCCGTAAGGTATTCACATGAACCAGTCCTTCCACAGTATTGGGAAGTTCCACATAAAATCCCCAGCCGGTGACACCGGAAATCACACCTTCAAATTCTTCTCCCAGATGATAGGACATATATTCGGCTTTTTTCAGCTTGTCTGATTCCCGTTCCGCCTCCTGTGCCCTGCGTTCACACACGCTGGACTGACGGGCTACCTCATCCAGTATTTCCTGATAATGCTCCCTCTTTCCTGCACGTTCCATTCTTCCCCTTAAACGGTCCTTGATGATACGATGAATCTGAAGATCCGGATATCTGCGGATCGGAGAAGTGAAATGGCAGTAATATTTGGCTGCCAGTCCAAAATGTCCACTGCACTCTGTGGTATACTTGGCCTGCTTCATCGTGCGAAGAGCCATACGGCTGATCAGCGGTTCGTTGGGCTGTCCTTCAATGCTTTCCAGTAATGTCTGGATTTCCTTGGGTGTGATCTCTTCCCTGGCCTTCTGTACGGAAACACCCTGATTATGCAACATCATCAAAAGGCTTTCCACCTTCTCCGGATCTGGATTTTCATGGGTTCGGTATACAAAAGGAAGTCCATCCTTACAATACTCCCTGGCCACTGTCTCATTGGCCATCAACATAAAATCCTCAATGATGCGAGTGGCTACATTTGCTTCATAAGGCTTGATATCAATAGCTCTTCCCGCTGCATTTAAAATAATCTTGCTCTCGGGAAAATCAAAATCTATGGAACCTCTGTGATGTCTGCTGCTGCGAATACGCTCTGACAGCTCTTTCATCTGGAAGAACATTGGCACAAAGGGGGCATACCTTTCTGAAGCCTCTGCATCTGTTCCTTCCAGAATGTTTTTTACATCTGTGTAATTCATTCTGGCATCAACCTGGATCACAGTTTCTGCAATCTTATGGGAAACCACGGTTCCAGTCTCATCAATATCCATCAGACAGCTTAATGCCAGACGGTCTTCCCCCTGATTCAGGGAACAGATTCCATTGGATAAACGCTCTGGCAGCATAGGGATCACCCGGTCTGCCAGATACACACTGGTTCCCCGTTTCAATGCCTCCCGGTCCAGGGCGCTTCCTCCCTGTACGTAGTTGCTTACATCTGCGATATGGACACCCAAATGGTAAATCCCATTCTCCTTGGAAAGGGAAATGGCATCATCCAGATCCTTGGCATCCTCTCCATCTATGGTCACTGTCATCCGGTCACAAAGGTCCATACGTCCCTCTCTGTCCCCATCCAGGACATGATCCGGCACTCGCATTGCCTGATTCTGCACCCGTTCCGGAAATTCCGAAGGAATCCCAAAGCTTTTTACAATCGCCAGAATATCTGTACCTGGGCTTCTCATATTTCCCAGGATCTCCTCCACCTTGCCTTCCGGATTTTTATTTCGGGAGCCATAATCTGTGATGGAAACTACCACTTTATCGCCGTTCTTTACTCCTTTGGAGTCCTTTTTGGAAATAAAAACGTCTTTGGAAAATTTGGGATTGTCACTGATCACAAATCCATAGTCCCGGTTACACTGATACGTACCCACAATCTTTGGCATTCCCCGTTCCAGAATCCTGACTACCGTTCCTTCCCGTCTCTTTCCGCTTTCCGCCTGGTGATCCTTCACACGGACACGCACACGGTCCTGATGCATGGCTGTACCTGTGTCCTCTTCCGGAATAAACAGATCTTCCTCTTCTCCTTCGATCTGCACAAAGCCGAAACCTTTATTATGTCCAATAAAAATGCCTTCTTTTAGTTCTCCCTCTTCTTCTGGAAGACGTTTCTTTTTCTGTTCCCGCTGCTTATCCCTTTTCTTCTCCTTGGAAGAGCATTTACGATACCGCCCTTTGGCGTCCATAGATACCTTTCCCTGATCAATAAGGGTTTCCAGAACCTCATACAGCTCTTTTTTTTCTGTTTTTTTTAAATTGAGAAGAGTCCCCAGTTCCCTGAGACGCATGGGCTTATACAAAGGATCTCCCAGCAGCTCCAAAATAAATTTTTGTCTTTTTACAAGTTGTTGTCTGTTCAATTTTTCTCCTTATATCAGAAAAACACCCTTGTGATGAACAAGAGTGTTTCTTTTTCTTAGAAATTCATGTTTAATACAGCTGCCAGTACAAAGAAAAGCACTGCCATTACCGTAGTCGCCTTTACAAGACCACCTTCCATGGTACGGCCTTTATTCTTTCCCCAGTATGTGTCTGCGGCACCTGCAATGGAACCCAGTCCCTGCTGCTTACCTTCCTGAAGTAAGACTACAGCAGTCAACGCAATACAATCTATGACAAAGATTACAGTTAAGACAATTCTTAAAATTTCCACTTCTGTTACACCTCCTAATCAACTAAGGGGTATTGTAACATAGGAACTGGCTGATTTCAACTGTTTTTCACGATTTTGCAAAGGGATTTTCAAAGGAAGCACAAGTATTCAGCGCTTCTTCAATGCGGAGAAGCTGATTATATTTTGCATTTCTTTCTGAGCGGCAAGGCGCGCCTGTTTTGATCTGTCCCGCTCCTGTGGCAACCGAAAGATCTGCGATAAAGGAATCTTCTGTTTCTCCGGACCGATGAGAGATCACGCACCGGTATCCGGCATGCTGAGCCATTTCTACTGCATCCAGCGCTTCTGTAAGCGTTCCGATCTGGTTGACCTTGATCAAAATGGCATTGGCTGTCCCCAGACGGATTCCACAGAACAGGCGCTTTTTATTTGTCACAAAAAGATCATCGCCCACCAGTTGTACCTGCTCTCCCAGACGTTGCGTCAGCTTTTTCCATCCTTCCCAGTCATCCTCATGAAGTCCGTCTTCAATGGATACAATGGGAAATTCCTCCAGAAGTTTTTCATAATAGTCAATCATTTCTTCTTCATCACGGAAAACCTCTTCACCTTTCATCTGGCTTTCTCCCGGAAAATAATAGGCGCCTTTTTCCTGGTCATAAAGTTCACTGGCAGCTGCATCAATGGCAATGGCAATTTCTTTTCCCGGCTCATATCCTGCTCTTTTTATTGCTTCCATAATCAATGTGAGCACCTCTCTTGAAGATTCCAGGTTCGGAGCAAACCCGCCCTCATCTCCCACGCCGGTAGATAGTTTTCTCTCCTTTAAAATAATTCTTAAAAACTGATAGATTTCCGCACACATACGAAGCCCTGTGGAAAAATTTTCTGCTCCAACAGGCATGATCATAAATTCCTGAAGATCCACCGTATTATCTGCATGCTTTCCTCCGTTTAAGATATTCATCATAGGCACTGGCATCTTCTTCGTATGGCAGCCTCCCAGATACTGATAAAGGGGAATACGAAGAGCCAAAGCTGCTGCTCTTGCTACTGCCATTGAGACACCAAGCATGGCATTGGCACCCACACTGCTCTTATTATCTGTACCGTCTGTTTCCAGCAAAATGGCATCAATGTTTCCCTGATCCAATGCATTTTCTCCTAATATGGCTTCTGCCAGTCTGGTATTTACATGATTGACTGCCTTCTCCACACCCAATCCTGTATATTTTCCTTTTTCTCCATCCCGAAGTTCTACGGCTTCAAATTTTCCGGTGGATGCGCCGGAGGGTACCATAGCTCTTCCTGTATATCCATGGATTCCCATAATCCCTTCTCCCACAGTAACTTCTACTTCCACTGTAGGATTGCCTCTGGAATCCAATACTTGTCTTGCGTGAACCTTTCGAATGGGCAGATAACGAAACATGCTATTACCTCCTGTTGTATTGATGATACTAACGTTTCCAAAAGTTCCGAATTCTATACGGCTCTTTTTCTCCAAATCTTTGAAACAGTTTCTTTTTTCTGTTTCTTTCAATATATTCAGAATATTTATTATTTTATTTTCTTTTATTTTATTATTTAAAATTTATTTTAATATTTTCAAAATTTCTATTGACAAATCCATTTTTGTCTGTTATAGTGAGTGCATAAAACAAAAGGGAAACAAAAAACCAAAGCACAAAGGAGTGAGACCACCGAAAACATAAAGGAATATCTCATAATTTAAGAAAGGAAGGTACGGACCACCAGAAGAATTATTTTTTAACAGTTATCTGTTTATAATTTAAGAAAGCGAGGTACAGACCCCCAAGAACATAAGAATTTTTCCATTCTGTTTTATAAAAAGTAAGGAAGGTACAGTCCAATGAAATCGTAAGTTTTACCTCATAATCTGAAGAAAGGAAGGTATATACCCTTGGACAATGAACAGTAATAAGAGCCACCGGAGAATTAGAATCTGATGGCTCTTTTTTATGCGCATTCTCCTCCTGCGGGTATAAACTCTCCTCTCGGTTCATACACTACCATAAAACCGGATTTCCAGATGAGGCGTTTATGAAATCATATCCAAAAATCCTTCCCTCAATTAAAATTTTTCTGTTTTTTGCTGCTGCATTCTTTTGTGGAGCTCTCCTTGGAAAACTCTCTCTTATCTTCCCACAGGAAGCCGCCGTCCTTCTTTCTGAGGCAGAAGGCTGGGGACTTAGTTTTCAAAAGGAAGGAGAAAGGCCTGTGGGCAATGCCTCTATGGAAGAGCTGGCCCCCTATCATGCCTGGTATGCCAGGGATACCAAAGAAAAAATTCTTTATCTTACCTTTGACTGCGGATATGAAAACGGCAACACACCGGCCATCTTAAAAGCCCTGAAAAAGCATCATGCGCCTGCCTGTTTCTTCGTTGTGGGAAATTTTCTTTCTGACAATCCCAAACTGGTCAAACAAATGGTTGCTGATGGTCATCTCATTGGCAATCATACCTTCTCCCATCCCGATCTGTCCAAAATTTCCTCCCAATATGCCTTTGAGCAGGAACTAAAAAAGGTGGAGGAACTTTATGAAAAAATAATCGGCTCTCCCATGCCCAAATATTACCGGCCTCCCAGAGGCATCTACAGCAAAACAAACCTTTCCATGGCCAAAGACCTTGGGTATGAAACCTTTTTCTGGAGTCTTGCTTACGTAGACTGGTATCAGGACCAGCAGCCCTCTCATGAAGAAGCCTTTGAAAAACTTCTGGGCCGGGTTCATCCGGGTGCTGTTGTTCTCTTGCATAACACCTCTTCCACCAACGGTGAAATCCTGGATGAACTTCTTGGAAAATGGGAAGAAATGGGCTATCAGTTCCGACCACTTTCTGAGTTTTCTTCAAAGTAATCTTTCTTTTAAGAAAAGGTTACCGCATACACTCCTTTGCCAACAATAAAAAATGCTCATAAAACACCGAACTCTCCTGGATTTTGTGTTTTATGAGCATAAAAGCTTTTTTGTTGGTTTTATTGAATTTTGTTTTCGTTTAAGTCTTTTTTAATCTGTGTGGTAGAAATTTCCGGAGTTCTTGGAAGATACACCACCTCGCAGCCCTCTTCTTTCAGGAAATCAAATTTTCCTCTCCAGTCATCTCCCATGACAAAGGTATCCACATGATATTCCTTCACATCGCTTTTCTTCTGCTCCCAGCTTTCTTCCGGGATCACCAGATCCACATAACGAATAGCTTCCAGAAGCTGCTTACGCACCTCATAGGAAAAATAACATTTTTTCTGCTTTTCCCGCCAGTTAAACTCATCGGTGGAAAGTGCAACGATCAGATAATCTCCCTGCTGCTTTGCCCGGCGAAGCAAATTGATGTGACCGTAATGCAACAGATCAAAAGTTCCATATGTGATTACTCGTTTCATTTTTTTCTCCTTTTTTTGCTCTATTTCCCGGAAATTTATTTTCCCTGTTTTAAAAATGATTTTACTCGTTTTTTCCAGTTTTTCAACAGATTTTTTCTGTTTTCAACCCGGTCCCGGCGTTTCCGTTCTTCGTAAGAAACCACCTCATAGTTGCAATATTTTTTCATGATATAATCAAATCCATGGGTGTGATAATCCTCCCAGAATTCCTCATATCTTTCCGGACGGGAAGTAGGTCTTTTCATATTGGTATGGCGATAGGGATAGCCAGTACAATCTACCGTATCCATGGCTTCCTGTGCCTGATCCCATAGCTGTTTTCCCTTGCTGGTATGAACCAAAACCAGGGACAAACCTTTGTCGTCATCGTAGAATCCTGGAACAGCCTTCTCATGTCCCCAAAAATCTGCCAGTGTGATATCTCCCGGACGGTTCTTGTTGGCATACACACACTGAAAGCAGGAAGGGCGGGTTGCTACTGCCATAGAAAAAATCTTTCTGTAAAGTTGGGAAGACATTTTCTCCCCGTCTATGGTCAGAGATTCCCAATGGGCTTTCCACCCGTATCTGCCTTTATCCCGAAAATCCACATCCGTGATTTTTCCATGTGTTTCTTTTTCCCGCATATGCAGAAACTCTCTCCAGATTTTCGGAGAAGGCACTCCATGGCACACGATATCTACGGTGATCAGATTTTCATATTCCTTGCCAAGATAGGTGTGCAGAGCGCCTACCTGACATCCGGTTCCGGAAAAAAGCACCTTGGTTCCTTTTTCCAGCTCTTCTTTCAGTTCCGGAAACACATTTCCCAAATCGCTCTGCACATATTTAGAACCACAGAATTCATCTCTCTGAACCCGATTCTGCGCCTTTTTATGAACAACCTTATAAAAGCCTTCCGTTTCATCATAGCCACAGCCATAGATTACTCCATGTTCCTTTAGAATAATGTCTGAAAGAACTGGAAATGCCCCGCCGGATCGGCTTTTCATCATTGTAGCAAAATTCTTATGGCGGGCTGCATATCCATATGACGGCTCAAATTCCTTTCTGGTTTTGTAACCACTTTGAAATGCACATTTTTTCAGGCAGAGTCCACAGTCAATGCATTTCTGTTCGTCAATATGTGGATATAAAAATCCATTTTCATCCTCTTCCATGGTAATGGCTGATTTTGGACACACCTTTTCACAGACTCTGCAACCGCAACATTTTTCTTTTTCTTTTAAAAGTTCCATGAGCAAAATCCTTCTTTTTCTACGTTTTCCTTCTTTATCAGTTCTCAGTTCAGATTCCCTTAATTCTTCCTTTTTTCTTTGGATTAAAAGTCATCAGAAGATTGTCAATGGGTACTTCCTCCAGGTATTCCATCAGACGCCCTCTGGTTCCAAATAACTGTAACGGTCCTGTCTGTATCTTGTCCAGAGTGGTTCCTTCTGTTTCCTGTACCTTAAGATGGCTGCGCAGATGTTCAAAAAATTCTTTTCCCTTCTGAGTATTGATCCGAACCAGAGATGTTCCACAGGTTCCCACAGGTGTTTCTCCCTCTTCCGGTACGTATCTTCCCACAGAAAGATCTGCTGCACCTGAAGGATTTCCCGCATACTCGCAGGTATAACAGGAAGGACGGGAAATATTATGGGCGGTATAGGCTTTTGTGAAATTGTTGGTTTCTGCAAGTTCCACATCCACACTTTCGGATTCAAATCCCATCAGGACAAAAGGAAGATCCTCCCCTTTAAACTTATTGGAAAATTCCAGTCGATTGAGTTTTGACCGGTACATATGCTCCATATGCTCCAGATATTTTCTGTATACCTTAGGAGACGCCACGCCTTCGCAAAGAGATTCTATGGTAAGAAGCGTTTCATAGTCCTGTCCCAGATAACTCTTTAATCCCGCCACCTGACAGGGTGTTCCGTAAAAGAGTACCTGCTCCTTCTGATCCAACAGCTCTTTTATCTTCTTTTTGATCTCCCCGTAGTCTGGCTCTACATACTTGAATTCCCTGAATTTTTCACAATCCTCTTCCTTGTCTGCCAGCTCATAAATCACCTTCCATTGGGAATCAAAAGCAATTCCCGCTGCTTTTCCCCCCTCTCTGCAGATACTTCTGCATGCTTCCAGAAGGAATCCGCCTCCGCTGCTTCGTTTCTGTATCTCTACCTCTTTAGAAGCAGTCAGATAAAGCTTTTGTTCCTGGGGTTTATTTTTATATGCATCTGTTTTTCCAATGCAGACTTTTTGGCAGATTCCGCAATCGTCACATAAGTCTTTCTCTATCACAGGATACCGGAATCCTTCCTGATCTTCTTCCATACGAATGGCCTGCTTCGGACAGGCATCCTTACAAGCTCCACAGCCATAACAGAGAAATGCATCCCTGGTTTCCAGATATTTACGGGAATCTGTTTCCTTCGGTTTCTTCAGCGCTTCCTCCAAAAAGCATCTTGCATGAGCGCCCATAGCCCTTCTCTTCTCTTCCACCTTCTCGTAATCAATCTCCAGACAGGAAAGATCTTCTGGAATCAGAGAACCATGCTCAATCAGATGTTCCGAAATTCCCAGTTCACTCAGCAGAAATTTCATTCGGTCTGGATTTTTGTAGTGGGGAACTGTGATGAAATTTCTCTGGAAAATAATAGAAAAGACCGTACAGTGGAACGAGTTGGTGATCACACATTCCGCATTGGCTACCATTCCCAGAAATTCTTCAATTCCTCCGGTAAAATGTCCGGCTTCATTCGCATAAACCTTTTTCTTCCAGTTATGAATGATGGGCAGTCCCAGTCTTCTGGACATTTCCTCAGCTACACTATTCAGTGACTCATCCACGCGTTTTAAATGGACATTGTGTACATAGATATATTTTCCTGTTTTTTTCGGATCCTTCTTTAATCCCTCAAAATCTTCCTTGTTCAAAAGAAACGTAGGGTCTGCAACCAGCTCCACAGGCTTATCTGTAAAATGCTGCACCTGTTCTCTTGCATTTTTTTCACGTACGGAAATGGAGTCAAAATCCCGCAGGTACCGTTTAAACAGGAATTGATATTTGGATGGAATCTCTTCTGTTCCAATACTTGCCGCATAAGAGATCCGAAGCGCATCCTGATTGGCAAACTGCAAAAAGTAAGCTGGATTAATCCCTGTCATCATCGTTGCATTCCATACCTGATCGCTTCCGGAAATCAAAGCATCATAATGAAGCTCTGCTGCCTGAAGTTCTTCCAGACTGTCAAATCGTCTGGTTACCGGAAGTTCATGGTTGATAAAATGTTCAAATGTACGGTATTTTCCGATTTTTCCCGGATTCAGCACAATATGAGCAGAAGCTCTCAGAAGATAGTGCATTTGGTTTACCGTCTTGTTAATCACTGCAGACTTACAGACTTTTCTTTTTGGTCGGTAGGAAAGTCTGTAAAGTTTATCAATGACAGGCAAACGCAGATTGATTATATCCACCTCATGTCCCTGCTTGTTTAAATATTCCTGCAGTGACCATGCCTGCAGAACTGCCCCGTAATTGTGGGCACTATGAAAGGTTACGATTCCGATTTTCATTTCATACGTCTCCTTCAAACAGTTTTTCAAATTGATTTACGGAGTTTTCATTAAATTTCTCATAATCCACATGCATGGCTTTGACTTTTCCCTGGTCATAATCCAGCATTCCCTGGTAAATACCATCCTCGCTCATGGGAACCAGATATCCTCCGTGCTCCTTCATAAATCCACGAGGACCTACGATATCCGTGGAAATCACCGGAATTCCAAGCGTATCTGCCTCCAGAAGCACCAGCCCCAGACCTTCGTATAAAGAGGACAAAATAAACAAATCACACTGCTTTAAGATTGGCATTGGATTCTGAACAGATTTAATCAGAATGATATGGGAAGCGCTGTCCATGCTCTTTGCCAGATCCACGGTTTTCTGATAAATGGCGCCATATCCGCCAATGATAATCAAATGGCTGTCCTGGTGATCTTTATAATAGCGGTCAAAGGCGCGAATCAGCATATCATGACCTTTTTCCGGTGAGTAACGCCCAATACTGATAAATTTCTTTCCCTTTTCTGCAAGAATTCTTTCTACGTCTTCCTTGGTCACATTACATACAGTATCTGCCTGAAATTCGATCGGCTGCGCTGCTTTTTCCAGAACTGCCCGATAATCATGACAGTTATTGACAATCTGCAGATTATTTTTATTCTGTCCCAGCTCCAATGTAGACGGATAAATATCTGTGGTTACCGGAACTACCTTGTCATATTCATGGTAAGCTCTTTTCAGGGTTGGTTCGTGCTGATTTCCCTTTGTCCGAATCTCACTGACCATGTCGTTATGGACAAAAATCATACGTTTCACATCTGCCTGCTGGAACATCTGAATCACATTCTTCTCATAGCCTGCGTAATGAATCACGTATTTGGCATTGCACTGTCCAAAGTTTCTTTGATAAAGTCGCGCGAAGAACCGATCCATTTTCTTCTGCGCCCACTGATTGGTTTTATTTTTTCTGTAAAACCACATAATCGCCAGCTGCTCTCCAACGGATTTATACTCCATAGAAGCAATGGGCAAAAATCCCACGCCTTCCGGCAACAGGGAAACACGTTCCGGGAATTTACGCAGGGATGCGGAACGGAAAGTAATAAAGTAATTTCTTTTTTCCAGATCCGCATTGGCAAGAAGATTTAAAAGCGCCGTAGTCAGTCCGCTCTTTGCAAGGGAGCCACTATAAATCACCACATTTTCTTTTCCGTTTCCACCTGCTGAAAATTCTTCATAAACCGATTCCCCAAGAATAATGTGACGACAAAGCTTTTCTGCTGTATTTTCTTCATCATAGGTACAGAACTTCTCACAAAAAGCCGTATCATCGTATTCTTTTGGACGGCGCATTTCTTCAAGAAGTGCATTTGCTGTACGTACCTGAGGGAAGGGGAAGGAATCAATGGAAACATAAACCCCTCTCTCATCCATATATAGTTCTCTGTCGTATACAAAAAGAATGATCTTCTTCCGGCTGTTGGCATAATCAAAAAGGATACTGGAATAATCCGTAACCAGGCAGTCACAGGCATTTAATATATCATACGGCTCATATTCTTCCGGAAACGGCTGAATATGACGATATCTGGAGTAATCAATGGTATTGCTGATAAATGGATGAAGACGGACAAAGAAAATTTCCTCATCTGTAAGTTTCTCATCCAAATCCACTAGATAATACTCCAACTGATTGGTAATCTTCTTTGAATCAATCTGACGAAGTACCCCTCTCCAGGTAGGCATATAACCATACAACCGTTTGTTTTCAAGACCCAGATTCTTACGAACCTGTTCTCCTCTCTCCTTATGAAAAAAGACTGAATTCCTGGGATAACCAGAACACAAAACTTTTCCCTGGTACGTATTCTCCAAAAAATAAGCAGAGATCATCGTATCCTTCATATAATCACTGGGATAAAGGAGATAATCTGCAATCAGGTGATTTTTTTGTACGTTTCCCATGTCATAAGCTCTGTTTTTTACTTCTTTCCCCATCATTTTCAAGGGAGTACCGTGCCAGGTGTTGGTAATGATCTGTCCCTGTTTTTTGGCATACCATACAGGGAATGAAGTATCGGTAAACAAGTATTTGGCAAGCGCAATGACTTTGATATAACGAAAGCTGTTTTCCCGAAGAATGGATATCCCCTTCAGATGGTATTGCTCCGCCATTTTTTTTATCAGTTCTTTTTTATCCTTATTGCAGGACAAATACACATGGTATCTGCTATAGGAAGGATTATTGGTCAATTCTTCTGTAATCCGCAAAAGATTGCTTCCAAGATCCTTTCCATTTTTTGAATCAATCAGAATCCAGTTTTCCTTAATTTCTGGGCGATCGTAAAACAATGTATACCAGGACATCTGTATGCAGTTTTTGATTTTTCTTAAATATTTTTTTAAAAGCTTCATATACGTTCTCCTAGGCTTTTCTCCCTTTTATCACTTTATTTAGTTTATACCATAACCAGAGTATATGTCAATCTTGTCTTTTTACACAATGAAAAGAACCGGAAGCCTTTGTATAACCAAAGCTTTCCGGCTCTATTTCGAGCAGGGGATGAGAGAATCGAACTCCCACCAAAGGTTTTGGAGACCCCTATCATACCATTTGACCAATCCCCTATTTATTTCAGACGCATGAATTAGTATAACATATATCTTCTATTTGTCAAGAACAATTTTCATTTTTCGTCATTTTTTTGCTCCGTTATATGCGTCAGATACAGTCTGCAAAAAACAGTCTGTATCTGACCACATCCTCACGGAGTGTTATTCCTCTCAAATTTTAATGAGAAAGCAAATCCTCACTCTTTGAAACCTTAATTTGTAAAGTTGTCAAAGTAACCCTGTACAAGAATAATCGGCGTTCCCTTGTCACCAGAACCACTGGTCAGGTCACAAAGAGAACCAATAAGGTCAGTCAGTCTTCTTGGGGTGGTTCCCTGAGAAGCCATATCGCCTACCAGATTGTCACTCTTCTCCTGAATTCGTTTGCTGATGGCATCTCTTAATGCCTCTCCAGAAAGATCTTTGAAATCATTGTCTGCCAGATATTTCAGCTTGATTTCATTGGGAGTTCCCTCAAGACCTGGGGTATAAGCCGGAGATACTACCGGGTCTGCAAGTTCCCAGATTCTTCCAACGGGATCTTTGAAAGCGCCGTCTCCATATACCATGACTTCTACATGCTTGCCTGTTCTGTCCAGAACCTGTTTCTGAATATCCATAACAAAATCTGTACATTCTCTCGGGAATAATTTAATGGTATCTTCGGTGGATTTGTTAGAGCCAAGAAGTCCATATTTTTCATTGCATCCACTTCCGTTCACCGGTGCATTCAGAAGATCATCCAGTCCACATACCACTTCTGCACCTTCTGCCTTCAGGATACGTTTTGTTCTGGCACGAGTATGAATGTCGCAGGTAATGATATGTTTCGCATAAGGGAGAATCGCACGTGGATTGTTTGCAAAAATAACCTCAACCTCTGCACCTGCATCTTTTACAATCTGGCTGTAATAATCCACGTAATCCACACCGGTAAAGGTATGTTTGTTTTCTCCGAAGAGTTCGCGATAGCGTTCCAGTGTCAGTACATCTGAATATGGATTTACATTGGCCTCATCCAGACGATCCAGAGAAACCAGTTCATTTCCTACTTCATCACTTGGATAGCTGAGCATGAGAACCACTTTCTTCACACCCATAGCAATTCCTTTCAGACAGATTGCAAAACGGTTTCTGGAAAGGATGGGGAAGATTACGCCTACTGTCCCACCGCCAAGTTTCTCCTTTACATCATCTGCAATATCCTGTACAGAAGCATAATTTCCCTGTGCTCTTGCAACAACGGACTCGGTAACAGAAATTACATCGCGATCTCTTAATTCAAATCCTTCACTCTGAGCTGCTTCCAGTACACTGTTTACTACAATATCAGCAAGGTTATCACCTTCACGAATAATCGGACAGCGAATTCCTCTTGAAATGGTTCCTACTTTTCTTTCGTTCATCTTAATCCCTCACATTCTGTGAAATTCTTTTATCCCTGTTAAAATTCAGGATAAATATCTCCGACAAAAATGCGCAGCAAAACAAAAATACCGCATCCATATTTTATGCCGGAAAATGGCATCCTTAAGCCATACTCTTATATTATAATGCGTAAATGAGTGGTTGTATAGTTTTTTTTATTATATGGTAATCTTTTTTTTATTTTACGATCTCCATCTGGAGGCTGGAATACAATTCTGATATCTCATCATATATTGAAGTCTTTGCACAGTTTTGTATTGACTGCTATAAGCTTCTCCCACCTGTTTCATCTTTTTTACAATTTTTTCATCTACTTTTTTCAAGTGATGTTTTAATCCTGGGATTGCAGATTCTTTATAATATTTACCAAAATAATAAAGTTTTGAAAATTTCCCCTGGCGTTTACTTATTTCTGTTACATTGTTGCTTGTCATCTTATGGTGGATATGCCCATACTCTCCCTGAGGATTGTGGGTAACTATTTTTTTCCATTTTTTGTAAGAAAGCAGACATTGTAAATCTGCTCTCATTTCTCTGGTACATTCTGACCAGTTACTTTTTTCATGGGTATTGGGACGATAATCGGGATATTGAAGAATCAGCGCCGAGTCTCCTGTCTGCTCCATCGCCCTCCGAAATTCCATTCCCCGACAGCTTCCATTCGCAATCACAGTTCCATTTGTCATACACACTACCAGATATTTTTGTTTCACCAACTGTTCTCCACCCCACAAAATATCATCATCCGGATGGGCTACAATCATAAGATTTTCAACATTTTTTAAATTCATTTTATCCAGAGTTTGCTTTGTAATGCGTTTTGCACACACATAATCATTTGTCCGTGACTGATCCTTGGTATAAATGATTTCCTTTCCTTTTTCAGAGTAATAATGCCAACTGCCAGTTTTATCCTGCCTCCAGAAAGAGCGGGTTTTTCCATTCTTGTCAAATAAATATTCCACTCCCTGTATTTTATGCTTTCCCGTATACAATTTCCCTTCTTTTCCCGCATAATACCAGGCAGAAGGATATTTGATCCACTGGTTTTTTCTTATCGAGTGATCTTTATTCCAGTAATAATAGACAAGTCCTCCTTGTTCCTTCATTGCATGACGCCCTTGGTACTGATATAGCTTACCATTTTTTCCAAAATAATATAACTTACCTTTGATAGTCTGTTTCCCGGTAACTGGCTTTCCATTCCGGTAAAAAAAGCAATCTTTTCCTTTTTTCTGCCATCCTTTTCTTTGTACTTTTAAGCAAGATACCGTCTTCAATGGCTGTGCTTCCACAGAGACACTGGAAACAGAAGCCAGCAGAATCATAACTATCATTAAGAAAAACCAACGATTCCATGGTATATTCTTTATTTTTTTCATTTTTATAATTCGCCTTTCTGCGAAAGGCACCAATGCGTCATGAAATATG
>CALCDJ010000044.1 GCA_937900135.1 uncultured Blautia sp.
ACATCTTCATAGACATCCCTCCCTTCTGCTACCAGAAGAAGCGCCTGCTGGTGTTCGGTTTCATGACCTTTAAGATCACACTGTCAATGCCATCGCTGTACCTGCCCATGGCCAGATACTTGTCCCGCAGCCGATTGAGGGCATTGCGAAGTTCCCGCTGTTCCCCTGTGGTGATGGGAAGCCTTTTCTCAGAAAGTTCATAGTCCCGGACTTTCTGCAGCATGGCTTCTGTAGCCGGACGAACCTTTCCCATCTGACTTTGGGCTGCCAGTTCGTCTTTTAATGCCACCGTAAACATATTTTTCATGATATTGTCTGTTTTCAAATAGTAATCTGCCATCTTTGGCACCTCCTTTGTTACACCCAACATACCACAAAAACCCCGCAATAGCTATCCCAACAGCGGAACTTTTTCCAGAACTTACCGCTCCGGCTGTTTCTCTTTTTTCTCCTTCTTCGGTGTCTGCTTTGGCGGTTCCTCAAAGGAAAAATCATCTTTAGAAAAAGTCTGCTCCTGTTCCCCGAAGTTCCGTTCCATATGGTTGCGGATGGTATAGGCTGCCTGACGCACATCATTTAAAAAGCCACGCAGTTCCTGGGGATCTTTCTGCCCGTTTGCCTGCATCTCTGCTACTTTTCCAAACTGGAAACCGGACACCTCTGCCCCATACCGCTTACCGATTACATAGGCGGCACAGTATGCCTGGGCATTAACTTTCTTCCTGACATAATTCCCATCATGCTGGTCTAATGCTGCACACGCCAGTTCCCGGTTCACTGCATGGAACGTTGTATTCTCATCCATGCCATTGCGCACATAGACGGTACGCTGTTTCGGGATATACTGTGCCTGGATGCCCTCCGGCAGATTGTCTGCGATCTGCATCCGCACTGGTTGATCCTTTAGTACAGACTGTATCAGTTCTTCCATAGAACGCTGCGGACGTTCTTCCAGAGGCTTTCCACTCATCTGGCTGATGTCAAAGCCCTTACTGATGGTATAGCCTGTGCGCATCTCCCCGTCTTTTTCATATTCCGTACTGACCATATAGGTGTATCCATGCACCCCGGATTTTGGGGAACGGTTCTCTGCCTTCCAGTAATCATAAGACTTTACCACGGTTGCCTGTGGATTCTGTCCGTAGATCAGCAGAAGGTTGGGCGTTTTCTGAGTGTTGCACTGTGCCATAAAATCCAAGAATCCTTTTAAAGATTCTCCATTTTGGAACACTGCCTGCGCCTGGGCGTCAACCTCTGCCCACACTTCTTCCCTCTGCTGTTTTTTCATGGCTGCATATTCTTCTTTTGACAGCCGCTGCTCTACCGCCTGTTCTTCCCCTGCTCCACCTGGGATCATATTCGTTAAATCCATATCACCTTACCTGCCTTTCACTTTTTTCTTTTTTCTCTGCTGGTTTCTCGGTTTTCTCCGACTCTTCTGTGTCTGCCTGCGCTGTTTCTGCTCGGCTTCAATCTTCTTTAGTTCCTGCCGGACAGATGGCTTGTCCCCTTTCCAGCTAGTTTCCTGCCCGGAAAAAGAAGCGCTGTTGTGCGAGGAAGGTTCGGACAGATTCTCTGCCTTCTCCGCCTGGGTAAAATTTTCCCCCGAAGGAGAAACTTCCCCTACATCAAACAAATGCTCTTCTTCATCCAGTTCAAATTCAATGGTCCCTTCCGGCAGCACCACCTTTTCGGTCTTCACCGGAAGTTCCTCTTTCCCTTCTGTTTTCTCGGTAAACTCTGCATCAATCACACGGTCTGCTTCCCGTACTGGCGCTTGTTCTACAACCGCTTCTCCAGCTTCGGATTTTACAAAGTCCAGATTCATCTTGTCCAGCACCCGGTTTACCTTTGCTGCATCATCGGCAAACACCATGATTTCTGCGGACTTGGGATTTTTCTTATCCCGGATGACCACATACAACAGCCCTCTGGATTTGGCTTCCCCGGCAAACTCCCGCAGCCTGTCATGGGGAATGGTGAAAAACTTCATTGCCCGCTGTTCCTTTAACATCCGAAGCAGGTTGGTCTTTCCCCTGGTCTTTTTCTGATCCTTCATCACCGCTACAATCAGCACCGCCAGATTTTTTGCAATGCTTCCACTAATCCGTAAGGTATGTTCCATGCCTTCCATGGAATACCGGACAATCTGATCCGCCGCATCACCGCCATAGTTCATACGCTCTCACCTCCTTACCGATTCCATTCTGCCTCCCTTCGCTGTTTCCCTGACATTTCCTGTACCTCCTCCTGTTCTTTTGCCTGCCTTAACCGCTCTTCCATTTCCAAGGACTGCTTTTCAATCTGCTGGCTTAAACGGATTTTCTTACGAAGTTCTTTTAACTCCCCATTGATTTCCTGAATGCGCATACCGCCCGGTTCTTTCCGGTATAATTCTCTGCGCTCTTTCATCAAAGAAAGTACCTGTTCTTCCAAGGGTTTCCGGTATGCTGCCAGCTCTTCCCTGGTGGTGATCTCTTCCTTTTGTAAAAATTCCATCTGGCTGATTCGTTTCTCCAGCCTCCGAATATCGGAACGCACTGCATAGGGAATCCGCTTTGGTTTCTTCGGAAATACCCCCATCTGATATAAATAGGAATAGTAAAGTCTCTGAAGTCCGGTAAGTTTCCGTCTTGGAAACTGCATCTGCGTGTTTCCATACACCTGTTGGATCTTTGGACGCAGGATCTTCTCCCGGATTTCTGCCTCCCCATATCCTTTTCCCAAGGAACGCAGACGAATATACCGCTCCATCCCCGGTGGTTTTAAGGATGGGTACTTCCGGTTCAGCTTCCAGGTATAGCCCCGTTTCTCCATTTCTTTGACAAACTGACTCCAGGAAAAACTCACACCAATGGCATCCCGGATATCCATGCGGATGGCAGTCCTCCAAGTGGGCTTCCCTTCTGCTTCTGCTTTCCACTGGGCATAATGCATGGCTTTTCCCTGATTCGTCTGGATCACCGAAAGACCATATTTTCTGCATAATTGATCGGAAATCTGACGCACTTCGGTAAAATAACTTTTGGCATTGCTGTGGTATTTTCTCCCATCTACCATACTCACTGAATTCCACACCAGATGATTATGGTAATGCTTCGTATTCAAGTGAGTAGTGATCACGACCTCATACTGCCCTTTCAAAAGCTGCTCTGCCAGTTCCTGTCCAATAAGATGTGCCAGTTCCGGAGATACTTCCCCTTCCGCAAAACTCTGTACCAAATGGTATCCCTGTACCCCTTCTTTTTTATGGAAACGCTCTTTTGTCTTTACCATGTCCACATAGGCATTCTCACAGGTACACCCAATGGCATCTTCAAAAATGGTCTGTTCCGTCTTTTCCCGGTTTAATGCATAATCAATGGCTTCTTCCAGGGATCCGGCACTCTTGGTTGTCTTTGCCCGGTCTTTCACATATTCAATGGAACGGTCCAGGCGGTGGACGGGGAGAACGCTGGTATATGCCATCTACCATTCCTCTTTCACCAGACGCCAGGTCTCTTTGGAAATCCGAAGCATTTCCTGTATGCTGGCTTCCCCTGCCCTCCCTGTTCCATTGGCGACATGAGCCAGCTGGTTCGCATTGTTGCAAAGCCCCGCGATTTTTCGAAGAAGTTCTGCGTGATGCTCACAGGGCTTTGTCTGCAGTTGTGCACCTAAGATCAGGGAACGTAAAAATTCCTCCCTGCTTAGTCCACTCTTTGCTACCTGCCCATCCAGATGGCGAAGTTCTTTCGCATTCAGACGGACAGGAACTACATGGTTTCGTTTTCTCATTCAACCACCTACCTTTTCTTCTTTTCTGCTGTCTCTAAGGGATACACCTGAATTCCCCTGCGTTCCATCTGCCAGAGGAATTCCCCGATCTCCCAGACCTGCCCATTCACATCTACCTGCTTTTCATCCACAAAGCGGCAAAGCCCAATCTCTTTCGTTCCGTCCTCTGCCATCATGCAAAGACTTTCCCCATCCAAAAGGATGAACCGCTTTGTCCCTTCCATATCTCGGAACTGGATCTGTTTTGGTTCTCCCTGTTTCTGTCTGCGTATCCGCATCTGCTCCATCTGCTGATCTTCTCTCTTTCCGGCAACCACACAGCACATCAGTCCAATGCCAAAGGCTGCACCTGCCATTGCCCCAAGAGCCATTCCTGCAAAAAACATTTCACTTCTCTCCTTTCTCGACTGCCGGGGGATTGGGGTTCTCCCCAAAGTGCGTTTGGATATCCAAACGCTATGCTTGCAAAACCAGTTCCACCGATTTCCATCGACTCCCCCATGCAGAATCGATTATGCTTCCTTTTCTTTGATCTTGATCAATCCATCTAATGTGGTACAAATGATATGCAATCGGTCTGCGGTACTAATATCTGTGTTCATCGTTCCGGTGACTTCTTTTCCACAGACCACCACCATCCGACACCGCTTTAAGATCAAGTGGGACATCCGGTTGTATGCCTGCAAATCCTCAGCTTCCCCTTCATCCAGAAAAGGAAGAAATCCAAACCTCGGACAAATGGGAACATATCCCAACTCATAAATCTTCCGGCAATATCGCTGCACCTTCACTCTGCTTTCTTCTGCCGGACAACACACATAGGCCATCGCCTGTTCCATCGCCTCACCCCTTTCCTGCATCCAGGTGGATGCACTTTTCTTCTTCTGAAACAAAGTTGGACATCCATGTGGATGCCCTTGCTATTTCTCGCTCTCTTCTTTTTCCTTTGCTTCCAATGCAAACTTTACACGGTCACTGCCCAGCTTATAATAAGCATCGGTCACTTCAATGCCTACTGTCTCATAGCCTTCTTCCACCGCCGCAAGGATGGTTGTTCCTGCTCCGGCAAAGGGATCTAAGATTCTACCACCCGGCTCACAAATCTGAATGACATCTTTCATCAGCTGCAACGGTTTCTCTGTCACATGAATACGGTTCTGGGGATTTCCATAACGGAACACACCGGGAAGACAGGAAACCGGGCGGTTGATTGGCATCGGGCCATTACTGCCCCACACAATATACTCAGCCTGCTGGCGAAAACGTCCTTTCTGCGGACGAGAGTTTCCCTTATCCCAAACCGCAGTTCCTCTCCAGATCCAGCCTGCCCACTGGAGTGCATCGGTAATAGAGGGATATTGTCTCCAGTCAATAAACAGGCAGATTGGCGCACCAACTTTACAGGCTTTCCGCGCATCGTAGAGCCACTCTGCCATCCAATGGGTCCAGGAACGCTGATCCTTGTTATCCCCATCAAAATCCGGCAGTGCATTCTCTGCCTTCATACTGCTGTATTTCTGATTAGTCGTGCGGTTTCGCTCATTCTGTTTTGTTCCCCCAGACGCATAAGGCGGATCGGTAATCACTGCATCAAAGATCCCCGGCTGAAATGCTTTCACCAGTTTCAGCGTATCTCCATGTAAAATTGTCCAGTTTTTCCCTCCGGTATATTCCTCCGGGTATGTTCCTTCTTTCAATAAGTTCCCTAACTGCAGGGTATTTTCCATAGGCATCATCCTTTCTTATCAGCGCTCCGGCTGTTTTTTACTTTTTGTTTTTTTCTTGCTTTCATTCACTTTATGAATTGAATCACCTCCCCTGAAAACTAACAGCTCCTGTGTCTGATTCTCCACACTCCGGCTTGGCAGAACATTTCCTCTCACCAATACTTTCCCGCATACATTTCCAAAAACCAAGCTATTTCCGAGAATCAAAGGTGCATCTCCTGTTTCCTTTGCCGCAGTAATCTTGGCAAATCCTCGAATGTGTGCCATATTCCAAACCTCTCCAGCTAGAATACGGCAGGATTCCTCTGCAATACTCGTTTGATACATCACTGCAGTTCCCGTAAGAAGGGCATCACCCTTGGCAATCGCTTCTTGGAACAGTCCTGCACTCCTTTCCACTACCGCACGTTCACAGCAGATAGCCTGGTCATAAATCCAGCATGATCCTTCCTGGGAAAGATTTTGCTCATATTCTACAAAGCCACCCAAGGTTCCTTTGGGAACCGCTTCATTTACGTCTACCAATGCTCGGATTCTATGCAGCCATGGAAATTGTGGATGGGCTATGGAAGTGATTTCATATTTCTTCT
This sequence comes from uncultured Blautia sp., assembly GCA_937900135.1. Lineage (GTDB taxonomy): Bacteria > Bacillota > Clostridia > Lachnospirales > Lachnospiraceae > Blautia_A. The sequence goes on from CALCDJ010000044.1 coordinate 6,095, forward strand.
GCGTTTCGCATTGGACTTCTTTTTGAGAGAACTTTTCTTTTGTATCTACTGAAAAATCAAAAACGACTTCTCCTTCCTCTACGGAATAGGTACGAATACGTGAGGTATCAAAAATTCCCCCTTCGTACTGCCTGCTGAGAAAGTTCTGGATCGCTTCCAGTTCCTGCTGTGTAAGAGGCTCTATTAATGCAAGGCTGGCACAAACATACAAACCATCTTGTTCTTTTTTCACCTGGATATCGAGGTTCTGCACTTTCTCCTTTACAGAATCATCCGCATCATAGTAATCCATCAGATTGAATGGTGCCGACTTTTTTCTGTAATACAATTTTTCCTGCTCCAGTGCCTCTTGGATGGCAGTTTCATAAAGAACAAGATCCTGTCCCTTCAAATCTACAGATTCCCCTTCTTTTGTGGCAAGCCATCCCCACACAGGACTCCATAATTGCAATCTTTTTTCCATAAGACCTCCCTTGTCAGTGTTCTGGCTGTTTATTCTCTTTTCAATCTGTTTCTGCTATTTTTTCTTCCCACATCTCCTTTGATGTGACAAAAGATAACTTCATCGGCATTCTTCCTTCCCACGTTTCTTTGGGGGCTTGGTATCATTCTGAGAAGATGCACTCAGTTCTGTTTCCACATATTCACTGATGATATGAAGTGCCTGATAATAGTTCTCTGATTTCTGGACACGTGCAATCATTTCTTTTGCCTCTTGTCCCTGCCCATTTTCCTGAAGCAGTTTACTTGCCCTGGCCATAACCGCAAACACATTTCCATCCATTCCCAAAAGCTGCATTTTCAGGCGTTTCGGAACATTTACCGGATTTTCTTGTTTCTCCGACTTTTCTTTTGAGACTTCTGATTTTGCCTGTTGAAATTCAAAATCTATGGGGCGCCAAAAGTGTATACACAGTTCACCACCCTCTACCGGAATCTCCTGCTGTTCAAAGCCTTCTCCCCATCCATCACTATATTGTCCGGTGAGATATTCACACAGTTCCGATAATTCTTCCGCCTCCAGATACTCTTTCAATTCTAAAGTTGTACAGCCATATAACACACCATCCGATTCTTTCACCGATGGAACTGCGGACACTACTTTTTCTTTAATGGCAGCACTTCCGTCAAAATAATCCATCAGATTATCGGTCCTATCATCGTCATGTCCGACACGGTTGTATTCTGCAATCTTTTCCTGAATCACAGAAGCATACTCCGTTAAATCATCTCCTTCAAAAAATACCTGCTCTTCTTCAAAGTCATTGTAATCCTCTTCTTCCCAATCTTGTTCCATCTCATTGGGAAGAAAGGTTCCTGTCAGCGGTGTCAATAATTCTATTTTGATCGTATCTTCCATTTGCCTCACCTGCCTCTTTCCTTTTGCTGTTTCTTCTGTTTTTCCACCGCCTGTTTTGCCAGGTCTCCATAGTCTGCACCTTCCATCTGTGGTAAGTTACAAACTACGGTATATTTTTCCTCA
>CALCDJ010000045.1 GCA_937900135.1 uncultured Blautia sp.
CAGTATCAAGGCACAAGAGAGCCGGGGCTATGAACAGTGGGCGAAAATCCATAAGCTGAAACTGGCGGCAAAGACTATGAATTTCTTGACCGAACATCAGATTGAACAGTATGCGGATTTAGTCAGCCGGATTGAAGAAATAAATGCGGAAAATGAAAAGACCGCAGACGCATTAAAGAGCGTGGAGAAACGTCTTGCAGACATGGTGGTGCTGATGAAGCACGTTACCACCTACCAAAAGACAAAAACTGTTTATGAAGCATACCGCAGGGCAAAGGAAAAGGATAAGGACGCATACCGGGAAAAGCAGGAAAGCTGTCTGATACTCCATGAAGCAGCGGCAAAGGCACTGAAAACGTCGGGCATTACCAAGTTCCCCAATCTCGCCGCCATGCAGGAAAAATACGGGAAGCTCCAAGCGCAGAAAGAAGCCCTTTACTTCGACTATGGCAAGTTGAAAAAGAAAGTCAAGGAATACGACGTTATCAAGCAGAACATAGACAGTATTTTAAGACTGGAAAAAGAGCTGGAACGGGACAAAGAAAAGGAACGGGAATAAAATTCTGTCTTATAGAAACGCAGTCCTTTTTACGCTATACTGATTTCAATACATTTGGAAAGGGGCGATAATCTTGAACGATTTAACATATACTAATTCTATGATGAATGAGATTAGAGAAATTTTGCAAAGCGCACGTCAGCGTGCAGCAATACAGGTGAATACAGAGCTTTTGTCTACCTACTGGAATATCGGAAAAATCATTGTAGAACATGAGCAGGAAAATCATGAACGGGCAGACTACGGGAAGCAGACCTTAAAGCAGCTTTCTAAAGAATTGACAAAAGAGTTCGGAAAAGGATTTTCAGTTTCCAATCTTCAATTTATGCGTCGATTTTATCAATGCTATCAAATTCAACAGACAGTGTCTGTTAAATTGTCATGGTCGCATTATTGTGAGCTTTTGACGATTTCCGACGCGGATAAGCGCAGCTTCTACGAAAAAGAAACCGTTAATTCCGGGTGGTCGGTACGCGAATTAAAACGGCAGCTTTCCACATCACTTTATGAAAGACTTTTATTATCAGAGGGTAAAGCAAATAAAGAAACGGTGCTTTCCCTTGCGGAAAAGGGAATTGAAATGGCAACGCCCCTTGATATAATCAAAGACCCGTATGTATTTGAATTTTTGGGTGTGCCGGAAAATAAGCCAATGCTTGAAAGTGACCTTGAAAAAGCACTGGTCGCTCAAATAGAAAAATTCCTGTTGGAGTTGGGACGTGGCTTTATGTTCGTTGGAACGCAGCAACGAATTACCCTTAACAATACGCACTACTATGTGGATATGGTTTTTTATAATAAAATCCTCCGGGCGTATGTGCTGATTGAATTAAAAACAACCAAGCTCACACCGGAAGCAGCCGGGCAGCTTAATATGTATCTGAATTATTATGCCGTAGAAGTAAATGATGAACACGATAACCCGCCAATCGGCATTATCCTTTGTACGGACAAAGACAGTGTAGCTGCGGAATATGCGCTCGGCGGGCTGTCAAATAATATCTTCGCTTCCCAGTACGTTTCCTATATTCCAAATAAAGAACAGCTTATTGCACAAGTAGAAGCTGTTTTGAATGAATGGAAGCAAAAAGAAAACATATAAAAAAGAACGGACGCAGCAGCCATATAATTATAGCCGCCGCGCCCGTTTTTTTATGAGTGTAGATGATTTGATATGTTACGCAGTAGAACCCCAATTTCAAGGGAAAAGGTATTCTGTATCGTCTATGCCAGTTTCACGTCATTTATGCCCTGTAAATCAAGGCTTTTTTCGCCCTTATTGCGTAACCGCCGCGCGCCGTTTCCTCATGCGCTCGGCTGCCTGTCTGCGGGTAATCCGCTTTCGGCAGTCCGGGCAGTATTTGACGCTGTTTGATTTTGGTATAAAGAATGTGCCGCACTTGGTACAACGCTTTTTATCCTCAGTCTTGAAAAGCTCTGCATAGAGGAACAAGTCTTTGCGCGGGTGCAGGAGATACGGGAGAACAAGCGCCGTCCCAGCAAGACCACTATGTATGCTCCAATTACAAGAGCAACACAGGAACTTGTTCTGCGCATTTTCAAGCGCATCTATGAGGACGACATCAACGGTGCAATTAGCCATGAGCGGTTTTTAAAACTTTCTGCCGACTATGAGGCGGAGCAAAAAGAACTAACAGAGCAGGTCAAAGCATGGCGGCAAGCGGTAGAAACCTTTGAACAGGATCAAGCCGATTTTGCCAGCTTTGCGGCCATTGTGCGGAAGTATGTGGGTATCCGGGAACTGACGCCCACCATCGTCAATGAGTTTGTAAAGAAGATTATCGTCCATGCGCCGGACAAGTCCAGCGGCCACCGCAGGCAGAAAATCGAATTGGTCTGGAACTTCATTGGGGAAGTGAACCTGCCGGGTGACGATCAGACTGTGGAACGGCAAAGAAAAGGCAGGACGGCATGACCTTTCAGCCATGCCGCCCTGCGACAATTCAATTACTTCCTTATGTGTGCGCACCTTTTGGCAAAGAGTTCTTTTTGAATTAAATAGCACGAGTTGCTTCTTTGAGCCATGCCTTTTCTTCTGCATCCAGGTAAGGAGAGATTTTCTCGAAGACTTCTGCATGATAATCATTTAAAAGTTTTCGTTCTCTGGCTGTCATTTCCTCTGGAAGGATGGCATCCAGATCAAAAGGTACCATGGTCAGATGTTCAAAACCCATAAACTGTCCAAATTCATTTTCCACGCCTTTTTTGCAAACCAGAAGGTTTTCATGGCGGATGCCATATTCGCCTTCTACATAATAACCTGGCTCGTCAGAGGTAATCATACCTTCTTCAAATACGGCGGTTTCATTTTTTCCGGGAAGCGGTTTCCAGCGGAAGCCGTTGGGCATTTCATGGACACTTAAGCAGTAGCCTACACCATGACCGGTTCCGTGATTGAAATCTGCCTGCATCTCCCAGAGAGGACCTCTGGCAAGATAATCCAGGTTTAAACCGGTACATCCATAACGGAAGCTGGCAGCAGCCAGATTCAGGGTACCACGGAGAACAGCAGTAAAGAATTTTTTCTGTTCATAAGTGGTTTCTCCCATGGCAATGGTTCTGGTGATATCTGTGGAGCCTTCCAGATAGTGTCCCCCGGTATCTGCAAGAAGCAGTCCTTTGGGTTCAATGGGGATATCTGTTTCCGGGGTGGCGGAGTAGTGGTTCATAGCCGCGTGTTCCCCATAGGAAATGATGGGGTCAAAGCTGTTGTCCAGAAAATGCTCCTGCGCCTGGCGGAGCGCATTCAGATGCTGGGCTGCGCTAAGTTCAGTAATTGGCATTTTTCCCACATTCTGTTTCAGCCAGTAAATAAATTTTGTGACAGCCACACCATCTTTGATGTGGGCAATTTTTTCGTTTTCCACTTCCACAGGATTTTTAATCGCTTTGGGGAGAAGGGTCAGGTTCTGCGCATCCAGAACAGTAACTTCATCGGGAAGGTTTTTAAGAAGAAGGTGGTTGACATTTTCTTTGTCCAGAATCACATGTTTGTCAGAGGAAATGCTTTTTACATCTTCATAAATCTGTGTGTATGGATAAAGAGTGACTCCGTCATCCGCAAGAGCCTGTCTGATTTCCTGGGAAAAAGCCTTTTCGTTGGCATACAGGCGAATTTCATCCTGAGTCATAAGAAGATAGGAAAGAACCACAGGACAGGTATGAATATCGCCCCCGCGGATATTCAAAAGCCATGCAATATCTTCCAGAGAAGTAAGAAGGAAGAGATCTGCCTGTTTTTCTTTCATATCCTTTCGGATTTCCATTAATTTATCCTGACGTGATTTGCCGCTCCAACGAAGGTCCAGTTCAAAAACCGGTTCACAGGAAAGCGCGGGACGGTCATCCCAGATTTCGCCAATGAGATCCTCTTCACAGGAAATGGAAACTCCTTTTTCCTGCATTTTCCGGATAAGAGAATCAGCTTTGAATGCGGACATAGTCTTTCCGTCAAAGCCAAGGCACTGGCCTTCTTTCAGGTGATCATTGAGAAAGGCTTCAATGGTAGGCACACCTGGCTGTCCCATTTTAAACAGGGTGACGCCATTTCCCTTAATCTGACGTTCTGCCTGAATAAAATAACGACCGTCCGTCCAAAGACCGGCCATATCCTCCATAATCAAAGCCGTTCCTGCAGAACCGGTGAAACCAGTGATATATGTCCGGCATTTAAAAAAGTCGCCCACGTATTCGGAACAGTGATAGTCATCGGTAGGAACCAGATAGGCGTCTACCTTTTTTTCTCTCATGAGAGCACGAAGTTTTTCAATACGTTCTTTTACCATGATCTTTACCTCTTTTTAATAAATGTATAAGGGGCGATGAAAAAACGCCCGATTAAAAAATAGTATACCATGATTTATTCCGTTTGTGACAGCTTTTTGAAAAGAAAGAACAAAGAAAATTTTCATAAGTATAGAAACCAAAAGGAAAGGGATTGTGTTATAATAAGAAGGCGATGCATGTCGAATACAGACGGTATCTGAAAATACAGCAAAAGTGAGGACAATGAAAATGAAAATCAGAAATGAAGAAAAATACATAGACTATATTTTAGATGTTACCACACGTCTTTTGGCAATTGACAGTCCCAGTGGATTTACAAGAAAGGCAGGAGAATTTATAAAAAATGAATTCCTTTCCATGGGCTGCGAATCATGGATGACCAAGAAAGGCGGAGTTCTGGCATATCTTGGGGGAACAGATAAAGAAGACGCCATCCTTTTGGAATCCCATATGGATACCCTGGGAGCCATGGTAACAGAAGTCAAATCCAATGGAAATCTGCGTCTCACCAATATCGGAGGAATGAATGCCAACAATGCAGAAACAGAAAATTGTCGGATTTATACCCGGTTCAATGGAATTTATGAAGGTACCTTTCAGTTAAACAATGCGTCTATTCATGTAAACGGAGAATACAGCAAGACTGAGAGAAATTATGACAATATGGAAGTGGTGCTGGATGAACTGGTTCATTCCAAAGAAGATACAGAAAAACTTGGAATTGCACCGGGAGATTTTGTCTGCTTTGAACCGAGAACCAGAATTACAGAAAAGGGATATATCAAAAGCCGCTTCCTGGATGACAAATTAAGCGTTGGTATTATGCTGGGCTTTGCAAAATTCCTTAAAGAAGAAGGAATCTGTCCCAACCGGGCCCTTTATGTGCATGTGACCTCTTATGAGGAGGTAGGACACGGGGGATGCGGTTCTGTTCCAGATGGGGTAACGGAGGCAATCTCAGTGGATATGGGGTGTGTGGGCGATGGCCTGGCATGCAGAGAACACCAGGTATCCATCTGCGCCAAGGACAGCGGCGGTCCTTATGATTATGAAGTAGTGACGGCACTGGTAAAGGCTGCAAAAGAAATGGAAGCGGATTATGCAGTGGATATTTACCCCCATTATGGTTCCGATGTGGAAATGACCTTAAAGGCAGGATATGATGTGCGCCATGGTTTAATCGGACCTGGCGTGTATGCTTCCCATGGATATGAGAGAAGTCACAGGGATGGAGTGAAGAACAGTCTGAGAGTTCTTGTGGGATACTGCGCTGTCTGAAAAAGACAGAAGCGCAAACATTGTTTTTAGATACAAAGGAGAAAAACCTATGCCTGTATTTGATTTTAAAAATACTCCTGTGAGCCAGGATTTTGTATGTACCTATACCACTTTTTCATCCAATGAGCGAGAGGCGGATCTTACCCATCCTATTCTTGTTCTGGATAACCGGGAGCGACAGTGGAAACACCATTCCTGTGGTGTATTTTCCAATCCGGGGAAGCAGACAGCCTTTGAATTTAAAGAAGAGGACGGGGTTTTTTGCGCAAATATCCTGGAGATAGATGCCAGATTTGTATGTCTTATAAAATGGCTTGGAAGAAACAATATTCACGTGCGTCTGTCCGGTGCCAACACCGAAGAGGGATATGCCGTATATAAGATCCGGGAGATTGCCATGGGAAGGAGTGGAAAACTTTCGGCAGAGGATGGCTTTCTTCAGTTCATGATTGAGCGGCTTTTTGCAAGCGATGCGCCGGAACTTTTGGAGGAAGAGGAAGAAGAACTGGATGAAACCGGAGATCATATGAAGCTCACCAGCATTCAGAGTATTTCTGATTTTATGACTTGCGCCGGAAAGACACTTCCGGATAATATCCGTCTGTGGGCAAGAAGAAATCTGGCAGTGGCGCGTTCCCATGAGGTGACGCAGGAGGAACGGCGTCATGCCCAGAGAGCTTTGTCGATTATGATGAATATTCAGTGGAAAAATAATTATTTTGAGTCCATCGATCCGGTGAAGGCCAGGGCAATCCTGGATGAGGAACTTTACGGAATGGAACGGGTAAAACAGCGTATCATGGAAACCATTATTCAGATTAACCGTACCCATACGCTGCCGGCATATGGAATTCTTCTGGTGGGACCGGCGGGAACCGGAAAATCTCAGATTGCCTATGCAGTTGCCAGGATTTTGAAACTTCCCTGGACAACGTTGGATATGAGTTCCATCAATGACCCGGAACAGCTTACTGGAAGTTCCCGTATCTATTCCAATGCCAAGCCGGGAATTATTATGGAAGCCTTTTCCATGGCCGGAGAATCCAACCTGGTTTTTATCATCAATGAGCTGGACAAAGCGGCAGCTGGAAAAGGAAACGGAAATCCGGCAGACGTTCTTCTGACTCTTTTGGATAATCTTGGATTTACAGATAATTATATGGAATGTATGATTCCTACCAGCGGTGTGTATCCCATTGCTACAGCCAACGATAAGAGTCAGATCAGCGCTCCTTTGATGTCCAGATTTGCCGTGATTGATATTCCTGGTTATACCTCAGAGGAGAAAAAGATCATCTTTTCCAGATTTGCCCTTCCAAAGGCGCTGAAACGCATGGGCTTACAGGAACAGGAGTGTCTGGTAACAGAGGAAGCTTTGGATACGCTGGTCAGAGAGTTTGCCAATACAGAGGGAATCCGTGATCTGGAGCAGGCTGCGGAACATCTGGTTGCCAATGCCTTATATCAGATCGAGGTGGATCATGTGAAACAGGTGGTATTTGACACACAGATGGTAAAGGACCTTCTTTCTTAAAAGAAAGAGAAATCGCCTGGTACAGGACTTGGATTTGCTGCGGGAAGGGCAGTTGATTTATCTGCGCTGTACTAGGCAAATGCAATCAGATGTGCTACAATAAATGGATAATAAATACAAAATCTGAATTTAACAGATTCGGGAACGGAGGATCAGCATGATTATTCAAAGTAAGAAGGTATGGATCGGAGGACAGTTTCTTCCTGCCCAGATCGAAACGGAAGAAGGGAAGATAATAAGAATCTATCCTTATGGAACAAAAGAGTGTGATGCAGATTATGGAGAACACAAAATTCTTCCAGGTTTTATTGATGTGCATACCCACGGCGCTTATGGATTTGATACCAATGATGCGGAACCAGAGGGACTTCGCAACTGGATGAAGAGAATTCCGGAAGAAGGTGTTACCGGAATCCTTCCGACGACTGTTACACAGATGCCAGACGTACTGACAAAAGCAGTTGCCAATGTGGCGCAGGTGATTGAAGAGGGATATGAAGGGGCTGAAATCCTGGGAATTCATTTTGAGGGCCCATATCTGGATATGAAATTTAAAGGAGCCCAGCCTCCTGAAGCCATTGCAGAGCCTTCCGTGGAACAGTTTTGTGAGTATCAGGAAGCTGCAAAAGGCTGGATCAAGTATATTACAGTAAGCCCGGAACATGATGAGGATTATGCTTTGATCCGTTATTGCGCAGATCATGGAGTTGTGGTAAGCATGGGACATTCTTCTGCGACTTATGAGCAGGCAGTAATGGCTGTGGCCAACGGAGTAACCAGTATGACTCATGTGTATAATGGTATGACTCCATTTAAATCCAGAGAACCAGGGCTTGTGGGAGCTGCTTTCCGTATCCGTGATATTTATGGAGAGGTAATTGGAGATGGTTTACATTCCCATCCTTCTGCGCTGAATATCCTTTTCCAGAATAAGGGAAGTGAGAGAGCAATTTTAGTCAGCGACTCTCTTCGTGCGAAGCATTGTCCTCCAGGAGGAAATTATCAGCTTGGCGGACACGATATTGAAATTGGGGAAGATGGACTGGCAAGATTAAAAGGAACTACCACCATTGCAGGAAGTACACTTCCTATGAACAAGGGACTTCGCATCCTGATTGAAGAAGCAGGGGTTCCGGTGGAAGCTGCCATTCATGCATGCACCCTGAATCCGGCCAGATGTCTTGGCGTCGATGACCGTAAAGGTAAGATCTGCGCAGGATATGATGCCGATCTGGTGGTTCTTGACAGAGATTATGCAGTGGTACAGACCTACTGCAAGGGAATTCCATTTGTAAAATAAAAGAAACATCCCCTGATTGCTGTGTGAATTTCACACAGCAATCAGGGGATGTTTTTGTGTTAAAAAAATATCAAATAATAGTTGACTAATTTAATCCATAATGATAAAATGAAGAAAACAAAGGAAAAAAATGGAGGATACAATTTATGAATCAGTGTTTTGGATGTTCTACCTGTAAGAGTGCAGATAAACCGTTAGAGGGCTTTATTGCAAATCTGCCTATGGAAACTTCCCATCACCGAGTAGAAGGACAGAGTGCGAAGTGTGGATTTGGCCTTCAGGGTGTCTGTTGCAGATTATGTTCCAACGGACCATGCCGAATCACCCCGAAAGCGCCAAGAGGAATCTGTGGCGCGACTGCAGATGTCATTGTAACAAGAAACTTTTTGCGCGCGGTGGCAGCTGGTTCCGGCTGTTATATCCATATTGTGGAAAATACGGCATTGAATGTACTGAAAACCGCTCAGGCGAAAGGCGAAATCAAAGGTCTGAATGCGCTGAATCATCTGGCAGAAGAACTGGGAATCCAATGTGAGGACATCCATGAAAAAGCTGAAAAAGTGGCTCGTAAGGTGTTGGATGACCTGTATAAACCAGAATATGAAAAAATGGAACTGGTAGAAAAGCTTGCTTATGCACCTCGTTTCCAGAAATGGAAAGAACTGGGTATCCTTCCTGGAGGAGCAAAGGGTGAGGTATTCCATGGAGTTGTGAAATGTTCTACAAACTTAAACTCTGATCCGGTAGATATGCTGACGGATTGTCTGAAACTGGGAATCTCTACAGGACTTTATGGCCTGACACTGACCAATCTTTTAAATGATATCCTTCTTGGAGAGCCGGAGATCCGTATGGCGCCTGTAGGACTTCGCGTGATCGATCCGGATTACATCAATATCATGATCACTGGGCACCAGCATACGATTTTTCTGGATCTGCAGGAAAAACTGAAGAGCCCGGAAGCAGTCGCGAAGGCTCAGGCGGCAGGAGCGAAAGGCTTTAAGCTGGTAGGATGTACCTGTGTGGGACAGGATCTTCAGCTTCGTGGCGCTCATTACACCGAAGTATTTGAAGGACATGCAGGAAACAACTACACCAGCGAAGCAGTTCTTGCCACTGGAGGAATTGATGCCGTTCTTTCCGAATTTAACTGTACCTTACCTGGAATCGAACCAATTTGTGAGGAATTGAAGATCAAACAGATCTGTCTGGATGATGTGGCAAAGAAAGCCAATGCAAAACTCATGCCTTTCGAGTTTGAAAAAAGAGAAGAGCAAAGCATGGCCATCATTGATGAAATCGTAGAAGCATACAAAGAGAGAAGAGGCAATGTGCCTATGAATCTCTTTCCGGAACATGGAAATGACGATACTTTAACAGGTGTCAGTGAAGTATCCCTCAAGAAATTCCTGGGAGATACCTGGAAACCGCTGATCGACCTGATCGTTTCCGGAGATATCAAGGGAATTGCAGGTGTGGTTGGATGTTCCAACTTAACAGCAGGGGGACATGATGTTCTGTCAGTGGAACTGACGAAAGAACTCATTGCCAAAGACATTCTGGTACTGACTGCAGGATGTTCTTCCGGTGGTCTGGAAAATTGCGGACTGATGGAGCCGTCTGCTACAAAACTGGCAGGTCCGAAGCTTCGCGCTGTCTGTGAAAAACTGGGAATCCCGCCTGTATTAAACTTCGGTCCATGTCTGGCCATTGGACGATTGGAAATCGTGGCTACAGAACTGGCAAAGGAAATCGGAGTCGATCTTCCACAGCTTCCGCTGGTGCTTTCAGCAGCACAGTGGCTGGAGGAGCAGGCGCTTGCAGACGGATGCTTTGGCCTGGCTCTGGGACTTCCGCTTCATTTAGGACTGCCGCCGTTTGTAACAGGAAGCAAGCTGGTGACCAAGGTTCTGACAGAAGATATGAAACAGCTTACCGGCGGACAGGTGATCATCAATGGAGATGCGAAGGAAAGTGCTGATATCCTGGAAAAAATCATTATGGAAAAACGTACTGGCCTGAATATATAAGAAGGAGGCTGCCCATATGAAAAGAATCATCATAGAAGCAGAGAAATGTGACGGATGCAAAAACTGCAGCCTTGCCTGTATGCAGGCTCACAGAAAAGATGCAGGGGATATTTATACACTGGATCTCAACGATATCGAAAATGAAAGCCGGAATTTTATTTACAAGCAGCCGAATGGAAGCTATCGTCCGTTGTTCTGCCGTCATTGTGACGAGCCGGAATGTGTACTTTCCTGTATGAGTGGCGCGCTGACAAAAAACCCCGAAGATGGACACGTCTACTATGACAAAGAAAAGTGCGGTTCCTGCTTTATGTGTGTAATGAACTGTCCTTACGGTGTGCTGAAACCAGACGACGCCACCAGAACCGTTGTGATCAAGTGTGATTTCTGCAAGGATCTGGGCGGAGAACCAAGCTGCGTAAAGGCCTGTCCCAAGCAGGCGATCCATGTGGAGGAGGTATAACAGATGAAGTATGTAATTATCGGAATCGGAGCCGCAGGAATGACAGCGGCCAGTACCCTTCGTCACATGGCGCCGGAAGATGAGATTGTCATGATCTCCGTGGATGAAAAGCCACATTCCAGATGTATGCTGCACAAATATCTCAGCCATGAGAGAGATGAGGAAGGAATTAATTTCGTACCTGGAGATTTTTTTGAAAAAAATCATATTACACAGGTGGCGGGAGAACGTGTGGTAAAACTGGATACAGAGAACAAGCAGGCAGTCTGTGACAAAGGTACGGTCTGTTCTTACGACAAACTTTTGATCGCAACAGGAGCAGAAAGTTTTATCCCGCCAGTGGGCGCCCTTCGTACCGCGCCGAACGTGTTTGGTCTTCGTCATTTGAGCGATGCGAAAGCCATTGATGAGCGGGCGAAACATGCACAGAAGGTAGTGATTATTGGTTCTGGTCTGGTGGGACTGGATGCAGCCTATGGCCTTCTGGAACAGAAGAAGGAAATTGTGATTGTGGAAATGGCGGAGAGAATCCTTCCCATTCAGTTGGACGAAACAGGGGCAGCCCAGTATCAGAAACTTTTTGAGAAAGCCGGATGTACCTTCCGCTTAGGAAGACGGGGCGCAGACACCATCTGTAATGAACATGGAGAAGTGACCGCGGTAGTTCTGGATAATGGGGAAGAACTTCCCTGCGATCTGGTGATCGTAGCAGCCGGTGTGAGAAGCGCGGTGGCAGGATTTGAGGACAGCGGCCTTGCCATTGACCGTGGTATTCTGGTCAACGATTTTCTGGAAACCAGTGTGAAGGACGTATATGCGGTGGGAGATGTGACCGGGCTTTCCGGAATCTGGCCCAATGCTCAGAAACAGGGAAAAATCGCAGCTTCTAATATGGTTCTTGGAAATCAGGTAAAGTACGAGGATCGTTTTGCAGCCAAGAATACCATTAACTTCTTTGGTCTGGTATCCCTGTGTGTGGGAAAACTCAATCCGGAAGAAGGAGACGAGGTTCTTGTAAAAGAAGCAGCCACACAGTATCAGAGAGCGATTTTTACAGAGAATAAGCTGGTGGGATTTTTACAGCAGGGAGATATCTCCCATGACGGAATCTACCAGTATCTGATCAAAAATCAGATTGATCTCAGCGATAAAAAAGACCGGATCTTCAGCCTGAGTTTTGGAGATTTCTACGGAGTAAAAGAAAACGGCGAATATCTCTGGAAATAAAAATTTGAAAACCATCACCAGGGAGGGAAACCTTCCGGTGATGGCTTTCTTTATGCATAAAACAGAAAATTTAAAATTCTTTTTTCTTCATAATGGAAATGCTGATCCTCATAGAAAGGAGAAACAGGAAAGCCACCAGCAGAATGGAAACTCCAAAAAGGACAACTCCATTTAAAGAGGAGATCCATTCTTCAAATAGCTGGGTATTGATCTTGAAAAATTCAGCAGCTTTTGTAGAAAGAAAAATGATAACGACAATAAAACCAACTGCTCCAAAGAGAGCCAGCCGTCCCTTTTCGCCTCCGTATTTTAGGAGAAAGGGAAGGGTCAGCGCCTGGATCAGCAGAGTGACGGAAAGAACAGCGGCTGCAGTGATCAGGATTTCCACAGGTTTCATGGAAACTGCTTTGAAGAAACTGCCGACACAGGTAAGGAGCAGCGCCAGAGCGCTGGAGCCAATACAGAGAAGAACCGAAAAAAGATACTTTTCTTTTACATACATGGTACGTGTAATGGGAAGGCTGAATAAAAAAGCATTTCCATTGTCAAATTCATCGTAACTGACGGTACTCAAGGTAAACATAGGAAAAACAAAGGAGAGAAAGCCAAGGGAAAAACTGGAATCTTTTCCTAAAAAGGTCATGCCAATGGAAATGGCCAGCAGTGTCAGGAAAAACATTTTCTGCAATTTCATTAATTTCAAATCTTTGATCAATAAACCTTTCATAATCGTTCACCTCTTATCATCATTGTGATCACCGGGTCAATGCCGCCTTTTTCGATGGCGAGTTTCGGATAGTTTTCCAGATAAAACTGTTTCTGGTCTGTGAGACAGAGATATCCATAGGGTTCTTTTTTGATACGAAGAAGAAATTGTTTGTCCAGGGAAGGGTATTGTTCTTCTTCGATTTTAAGAAGTCCGTAATTGCTTAAAAGCAAGTCCGTATCTTCATGAAGGATGATGCTTCCTTCATGGATCATGTAAATCTCATCACAAAGGCTCTCCAGATCGCTGGAAATATGGGAGCTGATGAGGATACTGCGAGTTTCGTCTTCATCCATGTATTCTCTCAGAAGTTCCAGGATCTCATCCCGGGCCATCACATCCAATCCGGCTGTGGGTTCATCCAGGATCAGAAGGGAAGCCTGGTGGGAAATGGCGCAGAGTACCTTTAATTTGGCCTTCATTCCAGTGGAAAACTGTCGGATCTGTTTATCCATGGGAAGCTGGAATTGTTTTACTTTTTCCAGGAAAAAATCCTGGTCAAAGTGATGGTAAAGGCTGGAAAGCACAGGAAGGATATCCGAAATCCTAAGATAGCCGGAAAAACCGGAATCCGAAAGGACAACGCCAAGTTTCTCTTTCTCTTCTGGTGTAAATCTGTGTGGTTCCTTGCCAAGAAATGTGACAGACCCTCCGTCTGTATGGATCAGCCCAAGGATTGCTTTAAATGTGGTGCTTTTTCCTGCGCCGTTCTGTCCGATCAGGCCGGTAATAGTTCCCGGACGCACTTCCATGGAACAGTCCAGGGAAAAATGAGAATAATTTTTTTGTAAATGATGGATTTTAAGCATAGTCAACCCTCCAAAATCAGTTCAAATAGGTTTTTCATATCTTCATCGCTGATGCCGTAGCGTCTGCCCTTTAAGATCGCCTGCTCCAGATCGGCTTCCAGTTCTTTTTTCTGTTCTTCCAGAAGAAGCTGGGGATTGATGGCGGTTACATAAGAACCTTTTCCGTGGACGGTTCTGGTGAAACCTTCTTCTTCTAAGGCGTCATAGGCTTTTTTGACAGTCAAGGCGCTGATCTTCAGCTCCTTGGACAAAGCGCGGACAGAAGGCAGAGCATCATTTTCTGTCAGGGTTCCATTACGGATCTGTGTTTTGATCTGATCTACAATCTGTTCATAAATGGGAACCATCAGAGATGTGTTGATAATGATGTTCATGATTTCTTTCCTCCTTGTTGATAACAGTATATAACAGTCAATAACTGTTGTCAAGTGTTGTATGCTGTTATATACAAGAGGGGTTCAAGACGAACGCCAGTTACGTAAAAACTTCATTGGAAAACAGAAGGAGAACAGGTATAATAGGAGAAAGTACAGGTTTTGTCAGAAGAAGAGAGGGGAATACTATGAAGATACAGTTAATCGCCAGTGATCTGGATGGAACACTGCTCACAGATAAAAAAGAATTCACAAAACGGATCAGAGAAGTCCTTACAAAAGCCATTGCCAGAGGGGTTCATTTTGTTCCCTGTACAGGAAGATCTTATGTGGCCATTCCGGAAGAGATCAAAACCTTTCCGGGAGTGGAATATGTGATCTGTACCAACGGAGGCGTGATCTATTCTGTTTCCCAAAACAGACGGATCTATCAGCGTCTTCTGGAACCCTCCTCGGTGGAAGCAGCCCTTGCCATTCCAAGGTCAGAAGAGATGGTCATGGAGGCTTTTATCGACGGGGTTCCCTATTCAGAAGCCAGATATGTGGAAAATCCAGGGGCATTCGGTGCAGACGAAGCCAGGATCAGTTACGTGAAAAAGACCAGGCAGGGCATAGAAGATATGGAAGCGTTTATTCGGGAAAATAAAAACAGGCTGGATGGTATGCTGTTTCTTTCCATGAAACCGGAGGTTCGTCAGGCATTTCGGAAAGAATTGGAGGAAAGGGTTCCGGACATCTACATTACGTCCTCCTATCCCCACCTTCTCGAAGTAGGACACAAAGACGGAGGAAAAGGAAAAACCCTGGAATATCTGCTGAACCATCTTCAGATCAACCGGGAGAACGCTATGGCCTTTGGGGATGGAGACAATGACTGGGAGATGCTTTCGGCAGTTGACTATGGCATTGCCATGAAAAACGGGACAGATCGTTGTAAAGAGGCAGCCTTTTATGTGACGGAAACCAATGAAAACGAAGGTGTGGCAAAAGCGATAGAGTACTTTATGGGATGATAAAAAGGAGAAGAGGCATGTTAGAGACAAAGGTGTTACTGGTGGAGGACGATCCTGCCATTGTGGAAAATCTCACGGCGTACCTGGGCGAAGAAGGATTTCTGGTTAAAGTATCTGCAGGACAGAAAGAGGCTTTGGAATTGCTGGAGGAGGAACGGTTTGATCTGGTTCTTCTGGACGTTACCCTTGCACAAGGAAACGGATACAGTACCTGTACGGCAATCAAGGCAAAGTATGAGCTCCCTGTCATTTTTCTGACCGCTCTTGGGGATGAGTTTTCTGTGGTGACCGGACTGGATATGGGAGCAGATGATTATATCAGTAAGCCCTTTCGGCCAAGGGAGCTGGTATCCCGTATGCGCTCGGTGCTGCGCCGTACAGGAAGAAAAGGAGAGATCACAGAGATTGGGGAGCTGCGGATCGATCTGCTCAAGGGTGTGGTGACAAGAAAGGGCGAAGAAGTTTTTTTGTCCGCTCTGGAGTATCGGTTGTTCCTTGTATTTTTGAATCACAGAGGATGCATTCTTACAAGAACACAGCTTCTGGAAGAAATCTGGGATATTGCAGGGGAGTATGTCAATGACAATACCCTGACCGTATATATCAAAAGGCTTCGGGATAAGATTGAGACAGATCCTCAGAAACCGGAAATCATAAAAACGGTTCGTGGAATGGGGTATAAGATGGAGGCATAAGAGTGGAAATATTTCGGAACAAAAGTGTAAGGAGACAACTGCAGCTAAGTGGAGCGGTCCTTGGATTTAGCGTGGGAATCGGCTTTTTTCACAGTTGGATGACAGGGGTGGCAGCAGGAGTCCTGGGAATGATTTATTGTGGAATCAGCGTCTTGTTTGCAAAAAAACGGTATGAGGAAATTCAGGAACTTTCCCAGCAGATGGATGAAATCCTCCATACAGGAACAGGATTTGAACTGCAGCATTTCAAAGAAGGAGATCTGGAGATCCTTCGGGATGAGATGCAGAAAATGATCCGCCGTCTGGATGAACAGACAGAACTTTTGCAAAAGGATAAAACGGAATTGGCGGATGCACTGGCCGATATTTCCCATCAGATCCGTACTCCTCTGACGACACTGAATCTTCTGGTGGAACGGC
Source organism: uncultured Blautia sp. (assembly GCA_937900135.1). Lineage (GTDB taxonomy): Bacteria > Bacillota > Clostridia > Lachnospirales > Lachnospiraceae > Blautia_A. The sequence goes on from CALCDJ010000045.1 coordinate 16,276, forward strand.
TGAAAAGTACGTCCCTGGAAAACGGGGAACGCAGACAGCTTCTCAGAGAGGCCCAGCAGATGCTGAACCGGATTCAGTGGCTGGTGACCTCTCTCCTTCGCCTGTCCAAGCTGGATGCAGGTGCCATTTCCATGAAGAAGGAAAACGTCTGCCTGGATTCCTTTTTTCAGGAAGCGATGCTTCCCTTTGCCGTATCCATGGATGTTCATGGACAAAGGTGTGAGATGGCAGGCGAAAAAGGAGTTTCGATTCAGGCAGACTACCAATGGACTATGGAAGCCATCGGAAATGTGATCAAAAACTCGCTGGAATATACGCCGGAAGGGGGAATTCTTCAGATCCGTTGGAAGGAGAATCCGTTATACACAGAGATTGCCATTACAGATTCCGGAAAAGGAATCCCCCAAGAAGATCTGCCCCATTTGTTTGAACGGTTTTATCGGGGAAAGAATGCTGGAAATCAGAGTTTCGGGATCGGACTTGCACTTTCCAGAGCAATCTTATCGAAGGAAAATGCTGTGATCCATGGGGAGAATACAAAAGATTCCGGCGCCAGATTTCTGATTCGATTCTATAAAACGACGGTCTGATGGTGACAGAAATATCTGTGGGCAACAGGCGAAAGTGACAGATTTGTTATGAAAAAGTCACGGCAGAGTCATGGAAGGATTCTATCATTGTCTTAGAAAGAAACAAGAAAGACAAGAATAGAAAGGGAAAATATATGGATATTTTACGTGTGGAAAATCTGAAAAAAGTATATGGCAGCGGAGAGAACGCGGTGGCTGCCTTAGATGGGGTATCTTTTCAGGTGAAGCAGGGAGAATTCGTAGCCATTGTGGGTTCCTCCGGCTCTGGAAAATCAACCCTTCTGCATCTGATCGGCGGAGTGGATCGTCCCACCTCTGGTAAGGTGTTCGTAGGGGGGATGGATGTGTATGCACAGAAGGAAGAAGAGCTGGCAGTGTTTCGGAGAAGACAGGTGGGCCTGATCTATCAGTTCTATAACCTGATTCCGGTTCTCAATGTCCGGGAAAATATGACGCTTCCTGTATTGATGGATGGAAGAAAGGTGAATGAAAAAAGGCTGGAAGAGCTGATGGAATTGCTGAAGCTGAAAAAAAGAGAAAAGCACCTTCCCAATCAGTTGTCAGGAGGGCAGCAGCAAAGGGTATCCATAGGAAGAGCCCTTCTGAACGCCCCGGCTCTGCTTTTGGCAGACGAGCCTACAGGAAATCTGGATTCTGAAAACAGTCGGGAGATCATGAATCTTCTTCGGTATTCCAACAAAACCTACCATCAGACAGTGATCGTGATTACCCATGACGAAAACATTGCGCTTCTTTCCGACCGGATTCTTGCGCTGGAAGATGGAAAGATCATCAGAGATGAGGTGATTCGATGAATATTTTTTCAAGAATTACCGCAAAGACCATGAAGGAAAACAAAACAAGGACCATTGTGACCATTATAGGCGTCATTCTTTCAACGGCAATGATCACGGCAGTGGTAACTCTGGGAAGCAGTTTTCGGAATTTTCTGATCCAGCATACCGTGGAAACCGACGGAAACTGGCACGTGGCAGGAGAGGGACTGCCTGTTTCTAAGGCAGAAGAAATCGCCAGTCAGCCAGAAGTAAAGAAAAGCGCAGCGGTGACAGAAATAGGCTACGCCCTTTATGAGCCTCTGGAATCGCCCATGATGCCCTATCTGTATGTGCAGTCTCTTTCACGGGAGGCAATGGATCTGATGCCTGTTTTTCTTTCAGAAGGAAGAATGCCCGATTCTCCAGAAGAGGTAATCATACCGGACCATCTTCTTGCCAATATCGGGGAAGAAACCATAAAGGTGGGGGATCAGCTGTCTCTGGAACTGGGAGAGCGCACCTATGAGGGGGAGCGGATGCATCAGACCAATTCCTATATGGGAACAGAAACAAAGGCGGAAGAAAACTTTGTGCCAGAGGAGACAAAAGAGTTTCAGGTAGTGGGGATTTATGATTACGCGAGCTTTGTTCACTCTTTGGGAGCGCCGGGGTATGAACTCTATGCAGGACCTGGGAAAACAGATGGAACATATGTGGATCTTTATCTGGAATTGAACGATCCAAAAGAAGTGTACACATTTATGGATACGTTCCTGAAAGATGTGGGAGCCGTAACCAATGTGGGACTGCTGCGCTGGTATGGTGTGGTGGACAATGAACATTTTAGTCAGGTTTATATAGGATTGCTTGCCATATTGATCGTGGTGATCATGACGGGATCGATCCTTTTGATCTACAATGCTTTTTCCATTTCTTTTCGGGAGAGAAGCGCACAGTTTGGTCTTCTTTCTTCTTTGGGAGCAACGAAAAAACAGTTAAAAAGCGCGATGAGATACGAAGCCTTTCTGGTGAGTCTTCTGGGAATTCCCCTTGGGATTCTTTCCGGGATCGGGGGCATTGGCGTGACCCTTCATTTTATTGGAAAAGGGATTTCGTCCTGGTTTTATGGACAGGAAAAGGCAATTCCTCTGGTGGTGGAGCTCTGGTCCATTTTTCTGGCAGGGGGGATTGCGTTTGTGACCATCTGGTTATCCGCCTGGATTCCTTCCAGACGGATCAAAAAACTGTCTCCTATGGAAGCCATCCGTTCCAGTGAGAATATCAAGGTGCGGCCAAAAGAAGTGAAAACAAGTCCCTGGGTTTTTCGGCTTTTTGGCCTGTCAGGAATGATGGCAGATAAAAATTATAAGCGGGATCGGAAAAAATACAGAACAACGGTGGTATCCTTAAGTATCAGCATGGTGTTGTTTACAACCGCTTCTCTGTTTCAGACGTATCTTATGGAGACTGGCGCCTTTGTGCTGAAGGTTCCTTCCGTGGATGTGGAATGCTCCATGTATCAGCCGGAAAAACAAAAGGAAGCAGAAAAGATTCTTGCAAATCAGGAGGGGGTGACCAAACAGAAATACTATGACATAACCCAGTTTATGCTTCGGATTCCCAGGGAATACTTAAATCCCAATGTGGCAGGGGATGTGACAGTTTTTGAAGAAGAGGAGGGAAAGATGTCCGTACTTTCCGGTACTTTGGTCATTCTTCCCGATGAAAGATTTGAAGAACTGAGAAAAGAAGAAGGAATTTCAAAAAAATCCTATGAAGAACCCAAAGAGCTTCGGTTCCTCTATGTACCAGAGGTCAATGCTTATCATCCGTCTACCCAGCGTTATGAGCGTCAGAGTGTTTTCCAGGGGGAAGAGGAATGTGAGATAGAGATTGGTCAGATGCTTTACGAAGAAAACGAGGGAAAGGAAGAAACAAAATTTCAAAAAACAGGAACCGCAGTTCTGGGAAATTCCTTAGATGCGCTTCCAGGAGAACTGGGAACTCTGGAAGGAAGCAAAGTTTTTCTTTTGCCCCAGAGTATGTATGAAGAATTTCGAGAATTTTTTGCTTCGGATGGAATCCAGAGAGTTTATCAGCTTTGGTGTGAAGATTCCGGACGTGTATGTAAAAACCTGGAAAAAGAGTGGAAGGCCCTTGGAATTGAAGAAATGAGCATTACAAATCTGAGATCCTATTACGAGCAGGACCGGAGTACCTTAATGGCGATCCGGGTGCTGACGTATGGCTTCCTTATTCTAATCTCTCTGATCGCAGTGGCCAACGTATTTCATACCATTTCCACAAATCTCATGCTACGAAGAAAAGAGTTTGCCATGCTGCGTTCCATGGGTATGTCACCGAAAGGCTTTAACCGGATGTTGTATTATGAATGTCTGATTTATGGAGGAAGATCCATTTTTTATGGAACGATTCTTACCATATTGGTGAGCTTTTTGATCTGCAAGGTGATCGGCTTTGGCGCAGATACCGGTTTTGTGATGCCATATGGAGCCCTTCTGGTTTCCATATCAGGCGTGTTCCTGGTGGTATTTGCCTCCATGGTATATACCATGTGTAAAATCCGGAAAAATAATATTATTGAGGAATTGAAGATGACTTAAATTTCAGAGAGTTTTATCAGAAAAAATAGAAACGGCAGGAATGTTTGGAATCCCCTTCCATAGAAAAAAGGGAGAAATTTCCTGCCGCTTTTGTTATGCTTTTTTTGTTTTGAAATGTTCTTTTACCAGTTTTACCACAGTTCCGGACAAGAGGAAAAGGGCAATGAGGTTGGGGATGGCCATCAGTCCATTAAAGGTTTCTGCAATGCTCCAGAGAAGACCAAGATCCACGGTAGCGCCAAGGATGGCAACCAGAGAATATACCAGCATAAATGGACGGATCACTTTGATGGAGAATAAAAATTCAATACAACGCGCGCCATAAAGTCCCCAGCCGATCATGGTAGAGAAGGCAAAGCAGCACATGGCAACTGCAGTGAAAATAGAAACCCAGTTTCCATAAGTGGAGGTAAATCCAAGAATGGTAAGTTCCGCTCCCGCATCACTTCCATAAGCAACCGGGATACCACTGCAAAGGATGACCAGTGCGGTAAGGGTACAGATTACAATGGTATCTGTAAAAACTTCAAAGATTCCGAAAAGTCCCTGTTTTACCGGTTCCTGGGTATCTGCACAGGCATGGGCAATGGAACCGGTACCAAGGCCGGCTTCATTGGAGAAAATTCCCCGGGAAACACCTTTTTTCATACTGAGGAAAAAGCTTCCCACAATACCGCCAGTCACAGCAGCCGGATTGAATGCGCCGGAAACGATGGACTGAAATACGCCTGGAACGTGTTCAATATTTAAGAACACCACACCAAGAGCCAGAACAATGTACAGAAGAGCCATAAAGGGAACCAGCTTTTCTGTTACTTTTCCAATACGTTTTACACCGCCCAGAAGAACCAGAGCAAGGAGAACGGCAAGAAGAATTCCAATAATCAGATTGCTTGTTTTTAACTGCGACTGATCAAGAATGTTGTAATTGAGCAGAGCAGAGTTAATGGCAGTGGTAATGGTGTTTGCCTGGGTGGCATTTCCGGTTCCGAATACGGTGAGCACACCGAAGGCAGAAAAGAGAACTGCCAGCCATTGCCAGTTTTTGCTAAGACCGTTCTTTATGTAATACATAGGACCGCCCACGTAATCTCCGTTTTTGTTTCGTTCACGGAAGTGGACAGCAAGGGTAACTTCGGAAAATTTGGTACACATGCCAAGAAATGCGGAAATCCACATCCAGAATACGGCGCCGGGACCTCCAATAGCAATGGCTCCTGCCACGCCGGCAATGTTTCCGGTTCCTACGGTAGCTGCCAGGGCAGTACAGACAGCCTGGAACGGCGTCATGGTGCCATCAGAGGCTTCTTTTTTGTGGAACATACGCCCCAGAGTGGTTTTGATGGCGTAGGGGAATTTTCGGATCTGTATGAAGTTGGTACGGATACTTAAGTACAGTCCCACACCGATGATACAGATCATGGCCGGAACACCCCAGATAAAACTGTTCACGGCGCTGTTGACAGATTTGATGATCTCTAACATGTTTTTAACCTTTCTTTGTTTTTTTGGTTTGTCACTGTAATTCTATAGAGTGGAATAGTAAAATCATACCACATTTTCGTTGAAATGTACAGAAAATGTAAGGTTTTTCATGGACAGATAGAGGAAAACAAAGTAAAATCTTTAAAAAAGGCGATGAGATGCTTATGTATGTGGTAATGCTGGATCACCATCCGGTGGATGGGAAAATCAATGCCCGGCTGGGAGTGGATCTGCAGTTATCCGGGCATACCCATGCGGGACAGATTTTTCCCATGGGACAGATTTCCTATGCCCTTGGAATTAATGAGCAGAATTATGGAATGGAGACGAAGGGGACGTTTCACAGAATCGTCAGTTCCGGTATGGGAGGCTGGGGATATCCGGTACGCACCGGAGGATGTTGTGAGTATGTACAGGTTCGGATTAAAGAAAAAGGAAGGTCGTGAACAGTAATGGGCGGAGAGAAAAACTTTTTTTCTGGATGAGATATTGTTTGACTTTAGAAAACGGTTAGGATAAAATGTAGTCATCTTATACAAGAAAAGGTGCAAAAAAAGAGAAAAATTGTGAAAATTTAAAAAGGAGGGCGCCTATGAAAAAACGATATGCATACCTGCTCACAGGAGCACTGGTTCTTTCTTCTCTTTCCGGATGCGGCAAAGAAACTCCAGAGGATATTCTGAAGGAAATGGCGAACAACACCAAGGAAGCAACGTCTTTTGCGGGAAATATGGATATGAATATGGCAGTGGATTTAAGTCAGAGCGGTGTATCCATGGGAGTAGAGCTTGGAGTTTCCGGAGACATGGAAGTGGTGAATGATCCCGCGGCATTTCATTTTGACGGGGAAGTTTATTTTAATATGATGAACCTGTCCATGGATATGGAAATGTATGGAGTGGAAGAAGATCAGGTACTGCATCTCTATACCAAGGTTGCCGATCAGTGGACTCATGCGGAACAGTCTTTAGAGGAAGCCAATAAGGCACAGGAAGAAATGGATATGTCTAAGATATCCAGCGACATTCTCTCAAAAATGACCATGGAGGAAGAGACGAAGAAAGAGAAGGATCGGGAACAATACATTTTCCATACGGTACTCACCGGAGAGGAATTAAATAAGTGGTTGAGTAATATGGAAGAAATTTCCAAAGAAGATCTGGAAGAAGTGGGACTTTCTGAACTGGATGTGGATGTGGAGCTTGCTGTGGACAAAGAGAAAAAACTTCCGGCAGGCTTTACCCTGGATCTGAATGAGAGCCTTCAGAAAGTTCTGGATCAGGCCATGGAAGAACTGACAGAGGCATCTGGTCAGGAACTCAGCGCAAAAATCAGTAATTGTGCGCTGGTTCTGGAATTCCAGGATTTTAACACCATCGAGAAGATTGAAGTGCCAAAAGAAGCTCTGGATGTGGAGAGCATCTCTGGCGATGATCTGCTTTCCGGACTGGAAGGAGATGTTCTGGGAGCAGAAGAAGAACTTCTGGAAGAGGAAAGTGAGCCAGAGCTTAATGTAGAGGAGCCGGAGATCACGCCTACAGAAGCGCCGGAACCCACGGTAACAGAGGAACCGGAAGCAGAACCTACGGACGTTCCGGAAGAGGAAGAAGGAGAATTTGAACCGGAAGCGCCGAGACAGGCAGCAGATGGCTCCTATATCCTGGAAGATTATGATGAATCCATGGAAGTAAGTATTAAAACACCAGAAGGCTTCCAAGAGGGATATATGGATAAAAACTTTCTGAGTTATTCCAAGGAGACTTCCGATCAGGGAGATACCTTTGTGTCCATGACCTATAACATCCAGCAGTTTGACGAGTATTATACGGAGCAGGATTTTATAGATGCTTTCATGGAGCAGGAGATGAGCGCGCAAGAGTATGGTTATAAGAGTCTGGAATGCAAGGAACCACAGACCATTCAGGTGGGAAATAAAAAATTTACCTGTCTTACCATGGATTTCTCTTATGACGGCACAGACAAGAATCGCCAGCTCTGTCTGTTGGCTCCGCTGGATGGAGAGAAATATCTTCAGTGTATGGTGAGCGAGAGCGCTCTGGAAGGTTCTTGCAGCCTTCAGGCAGATGAGAATCTGGTGAAACTTTTACTGGAAGGCGTTGTATTTGAAGAGAAGAATGTGTTGTAAAGAAAATGAACTTATTTAAAAAAATGACTCCATGGGAAAAAGAATGGAGAGCTCTTGAGAAACGGGAACAACAATATCTGGATAAGAAGAAAGCAAAGAAAATATCGGCTCTGAATCAGCTTCTGGAAGATAAGGTTCCCCCAAACCTCCAGGGAAGACTGGATACCGCCTTTTCCAAAGCCTTTGGGCTTGTATTTGAAAAGGGAACGGGAATCATCGAAAAAACCTACAAAAAGCAGCAGATGGAGGAGGATTATCAGATCCATGCCTTTACCGCAGAGGTGAAGAAAGACCGAAAATCTCTGAGAAACTTTTCAAAAAAAGCAAATACTTCCGGAAATAAAAACCTTCTGCTTTCCGGTGTGGAAGGCGTGGGGCTTGGGATACTGGGAATTGGTCTGCCGGATATTCCTTTGTTTACAGGAATGATTCTAAAAAGCATTTATGAAATTGCCCTGCATTACGGATATGGATATGAAACAGAAGAAGAAAAATATTTTATTCTCTTATTGATCCGTTGTGCCCTTGCCAGGGAACGGGCATGGGAGAAGGCGAAGGAAAGAATGCAGGCCTTTCTTATAGAGGAACAGCTGCCTCCCTGCTATGACCGGGAATTGGAAATCCAGAAGACAGCGGAAGTGTTATCCCAGGAACTGTTATATATGAAGTTTCTCCAGGGACTTCCTGTTGTGGGTGCTGTGGGCGGCGCCTATGACGCCATCTATTTAAATGCAATCCTTCAGTATGGAAAGATTGTGTATAAAAAGCGATTTTTATTGAAACATAAAGGAGACAAGCATGGAACAGAATCAGGAAACAGGACTGCACTTAAAGAGAATTGCCAGGATTCACACGGATTTTCCAACCAAGTTCGGAATTCCTCATCAGAGCAATCGCATTGACGCTCTAAAGGCACAGATTATCTTTGAGCCACAGTACCGTAATCCAGATGCATTTCGGGGATTGGAGGAATATACCTATATCTGGCTGATCTGGGAGTTTTCTGAGGCAATCCGGGACGACTGGTCACCGACGGTACGCCCTCCGAGACTTGGGGGAAATATCCGGAAGGGTGTGTTTGCCACCCGTTCTCCCTTCCGCCCCAATGCCCTGGGTCTGTCTTCGGTGAAACTGGAACGGGTGGAATTTCATCCAGAGCTGGGACCGGTGCTTCATGTTACAGGCGCAGATCTGATGGATGGAACTCCCATCTATGATATTAAGCCTTATCTCCCTTATGTGGACAGTCATCCCCAGGCATCCGGTGGATTCACCGATCAGATTGTGGATCATAAGTTAAAGGTGGAGTTTCCAGAAGGGCTTCTTAGTAAGATACCAGAAGAACAAAGAGAAGCATTACTGGAGGTTCTGGCCAATGATCCCCGCCCCGGTTACCAGAAAGATCCGGAGAGAATTTATGGGCTGGCATTTGGAACCCGGGATATCCGCTTTCAGGTTCGGGAATCGGTGCTTACCGTATGTGAGGTAGAAGCGTATAAATAATTGAGAATGATAAAAAAACAGGACAAAAAGGAAAAATCCATTGCAAAGCAGCAGAACTTTGTGTAAAATAAAAAAAGATATGCAAGCCTTCCCGCATCAAAACAGGCCGGGGAGGCTTTTCTTTTTGCATAAGAATAACTAAAAGGAGCATTTTATGGAACAGAAACAACATGTAATGGGAAGAAAACCAGTGCTGCAGCTTTTGGTATCCATGTCTATTCCCGTGGTTTTATCCATGTTTATTCAGGCTTTGTATAACATTGTGGACAGCATCTGGGTGGCAAAACTGGGAACAGATGCCATCACTGCGGTGTCCCTGGCGTTTCCCCTGCAAAATATTGTCATGTCAGTGGGCGTGGGAATGGGAATTGGTATCGGTTCTGTGATTTCCATGAGCCTTGGAGCCAGGAATCGACAGGAAGCCAATCGGGCAGCGTCCATTGGAGTCGCGTTGGTGCTGCTTCACTGTGTAATCTTTGCTGTGGGCGGTCTGGCGATTACAAAGCCCTTTCTTCGGATGTTTACCAATGATCCGGTGATTTATCAGTGGGCCTGCGATTATACCTATGTGGTGCTTTGTATTTCATTCGGAGAACTTCTGCAGATGTGTCTGGAAAAAATCTTTCAGGGTCTTGGAAAAATGAAAACCACCATGGTGATGATGGCAAGCGGCTGTATCATCAATATCATTCTGGATCCTATTTTGATCTTTGGATGGTTTGGTTTCCCGGCTATGGGAGTAAAAGGAGCTGCCATTGCCACGGTGATCGGACAGATTGGAGCGTTTGTGATGTATCTGGTGGTTTGCGCCAGAGGAGATATTGGTGTGACTATTCATCCACGCTATATGAAGCCGGACAAAGAAATGGTTGGAAGGATTTATTCCATTGGGATTCCTTCCAGTCTGATGCTGGCTATGCCTTCTCTTCTGGTGGCGCTGTTAAACGGAATCCTGGCACAGCTGGATAAGGCGTATGTAGCTGTCTTTGGTTTGTATTTTAAACTTCAGACCTTTGTAAATATGCCTTCCAACGGTGTTGTACAGGGAATGCGTCCCATTATCAGCTTTAATTATGGCGCTGGAAACCAGAAGCGAGTGAATCAGGCTGTTGGATATGCCATGAAGATTGTTGCCGGAATTATGCTGGTGGGAACCATCGCAGCAGTGGGAATGCCAGAATGGATTCTCCGGGCTTTTGATGCAGATGAAAAGGTACTTTCTTATGGTATTACAGCGTTCCGGATTATTGGACTTGGATTTTTATTTTCCACTGTGGGAATTGTAAGCGCAGGTGTGTTTGAAGCGTTGGGAAAAGGAAAAGAATCTCTCTGGATTTCCCTGGTTCGCCAGTTTGTGATTATCCTGCCTCTGGGCTGGCTGCTGTCTCGGTTTATGGGGGCAGAAGGAATCTGGATTTCGTTTCCGGTGGCAGAAGCCCTGGCTGCGGTGATGTCAGTAATCCTTCTCAGAAAAGAAGGAATTTCCCTGAAAAAGACATACAGGGAAAAATAACAGGGAAAAATAATATTTGACACCCCAGGACAATTGTGCTAAAGTAAATTGCATAAAGTTAGTTGTAACAAACAACAAAAGCGGAGCTGCTTTTTCTTTGTGAAAAAGGCTTACATGAGAGAAAGCCCCGCTTTTCTTTATTTTTAAAAGTTAGTCTAAACTAATATAAAAGGAGATGACAAAAATGAGCGTTGTGATTGTAGGCGGTAACGAACGGATGGTATGTCAGTATGAGGATATCTGTAAAGGATATGGATGTAAGGCAAAGGTATTTGCCAAGGAAAAAGGCGCCATGAAGAAAAAAATCGGAGTACCGGATCTGCTGATTCTGTTTACCAATACAGTATCGCACAAAATGGTGAACTGTGCAGTGGAAGAAGCAAAGAAAAAATCCATTCCCGTATGTCGCTGCCACAGCAGCAGCGCAGCAGCTCTCGATGGAATTTTAAAGGAGTATTGTGAAAACTGTTTTTGTTAAGTCCGTCAGGAAAAAGAAAGAGAATCAGGGACTTCCTTGTATATTTCTACAATTTTTTATGGAAATGAAAGAAATACTTGCAAAATTCGCTGTTTTTCAATAAAATAGGAACATACTTTATAGTGGTAAAGAGAAAAAGCAGTGAGGAGCAGGATTATGAAAAAAGTAGTGAAATTTGGAGGAAGTTCTCTGGCCAATGCAGAACAGTTTCAGAAGGTAGGAGAGATTATCAGAAGTGAGGAGAGCAGACGTTATGTGGTTCCGTCTGCGCCAGGCAAACGGTTTGACGGGGATACCAAGGTGACAGACCTTCTGTATGGCTGTTATGACGCTGCAGTAAAAGGGGAAGCCTTTGAACAAAAACTGGAAGAAATCAAGGAGCGGTATTATGAAATCATCCGTGGTTTGAAGATGGAACTTTCACTGGAAGAAGAATTTGCGCAGATTGGGCAGGATTTTCAGGCGCAGGCAGGAGTGGAATATGCAGCTTCCCGTGGGGAGTTTTTAAATGGAAAGGTGATGGCTGCGTACTTAGGCTATGAATTTGTGGATGCGGCAACAGTGATTCGTTTTGATAAGAATGGAAATTTTGATCCGGTAAAAACCGACAAACTTCTCTCAAAAAGACTGGCGAAGTGTGAACAAGCAGTAATTCCGGGCTTTTATGGTGCCTGTGAGGATGGAACCATAAAGACCTTTTCCAGAGGTGGTTCCGATGTGACTGGTTCTCTGGTAGCCAAGGCAATCCAGGCGGATTTATATGAAAACTGGACAGACGTATCAGGTTTCCTTGTTACGGATCCAAGAATTGTGGATCGGCCTGCTGTGATTGAAACCATCACTTACCGGGAACTTCGGGAGCTTTCTTATATGGGCGCTACAGTGCTTCATGAAGAAGCAATCTTCCCGGTACGGAAGGAAGGGATCCCCATCAATATCCGTAACACCAACCGTCCAGAGGATAAGGGAACATTTATTGTGGAGAGCACCTGCAAAAAACCAAAGTATGTGATTACAGGAATTGCAGGAAAGAAGGGCTTCTGTTCCATAAACATTGAAAAATCCATGATGAACAGCGAAATCGGTTTTGGCCGTAAGGTACTCCAGGTGTTTGAGGATAATCAGATCAGTTTTGAACATGTGCCCTCTGGCATTGATACCATGACAGTGTATGTACATCAGGACGAGTTTGAAGAGAAGGAGCAGCAGGTGGTGGCCGGCATTCATCGGGCAGTTCAGCCGGATTTTGTGGAAATGGAATCGGATTTGGCTCTGATTGCAGTGGTGGGCCGTGGAATGAAGTCACAGCGTGGAACAGCCGGAAGGATTTTTTCAGCTCTGGCGCATGCCAACGTAAACGTAAAAATGATCGACCAGGGCTCCAGTGAGCTGAATATTATCATCGGTGTGGAAAATCGTGATTTTGAGACGGCAGTAAAGGCTATTTATGATATTTTTGTCATGACACAGATCTGATCTGTATGGTGTCTGCTCTTTATTCAGCCTGAAAAAACTTAAAAAAACGTTCAAATTTAGCCAAAATTCTTCAAAAAGCATTAGATTTTTAAACGAAGTTCCCATTTTTTGGAAGAGATTTTTGTTTAAAATGTGGAAAAATGTAACGAAAATTTGAAGCCCCTTGACATTCACTTTTCAAAATGCCAAAATACGGTCAGATAAAATGATTGTTTGTGAATGCATTTTATCGAGAAAACGATTGGTTTGTAGAGATGGATGATACTGCTGATTGAGAATAGGAGGCTGAAACAATGACGGAGCATCAGATCAGACTAAATGCTACGGAAGACGTAAAAGAGTTTGTAAACGCGGCAAGCAAATGTGATTTTGACATTGATATCTTTTACAACAGAATTATTATTGATGCAAAATCTATTTTGGGAATCCTGAGCATGGACCTGACGAAAGTTTTAACCGTGAAATGCTACGGAGAAGACCAGAAATTCAATAAAACCATTGCAAAATTTGCAGTAGCATAGTATAGTAAAATACAGAAGAAGCAAAAAAGGTGCGCACAGAGGTGTGCACCTTCTTTCGTATAACAGGAGAAATTATGAAAAAACCAATCGTCCGCATTTCCGTAAGGAATCTGGTGGAATTTATATTGCAAAGCGGGGATCTGGACAACCGCAGAAATACCATGGACAAAGAAGCCATGCAGAAAGGCAGCCGTCTGCACAGAAAAATACAGAAACAGATGGGAAGCCAATATCGTCCGGAGGTATCCCTGAAACGGGAAACAGAATATGAAGATGTCATCCTGGTTGTGGAGGGCCGGGCAGATGGAATCCAGACAGAAGGGGATGGAGTACTCATAGACGAGATCAAAGGAATCTATGGAGATCCTCAGCTTTTGGAAGCACCGATACCGGTTCATCGTGCCCAGGCCCTTTGTTATGCACGGATTTACGGTGAGATGGAACAACTGGATAAAATCGTGGTTCAGATGACGTATGCCAATCTGGATACAGAACAGATCCGACGCTTTCGGGAAGAACTTTCCATGGAATATCTTGTGAACTGGTATCAGGAGCTTACCGATGCCTACCACAAATGGATCTCTTATCAGCTGCGCTGGAAGAAGGAACGGAACCGTTCCATGGAAGGACTGGAATTTCCCTTTCCTTACCGGGAGGGGCAGAGAAAAATGGTTTCCAGTGTGTATCATTCCATTGTCAGCGAAAAACAGATTTTTATTCAGGCGCCTACTGGAGTGGGAAAAACCATGTCCACTATTTTTCCGGCAGTACGGGCTGTGGGAGAGGGAAAGGGAGAAACGATTTTTTATCTCACTGCAAAGACCATTACCAGAACTGTGGCCCAGGAGGCATTTTCTATTTTACGGGAACGGGGACTTCGGTTTAAGACGATCACCATTACCGCCAAGGAAAAAATGTGTTTTCTGGAAAAGGCAGAATGCAATCCCGAGGCATGTCCCTATGCAAAAGGCCATTTTGACCGTGTCAACGAAGCGGTTTATCAGCTTTGGACTACAGAAGAGAACTTTGATCGGGACTGCATTTTAGAGCAGGCAGAAAAATGGAAGGTCTGTCCTTTTGAAATGTGCCTGGATCTGTCCGTGTGGATGGATGGTGTGATCTGCGATTATAATTATGCGTTTGACCCCAATGTGCATCTGAAGCGCTTTTTTGGAGAGGAGAGCCGGGGAAAGTACATTTTTCTCATTGATGAGGCGCATAATCTGGCAGAAAGGGGACGGGAGATGTACAGCGCCTCCATCTGTAAAGAGGAAGTGCTGGAAGTAAAGAAACGGGTGAAGCCCTTTTGGCCAAAGCTGGCCAGAGCCCTGGAAAAGGTCAATAAATTGCTTCTGGAACTGAAAAAAGAGTGCGACAGGTATCAGATTCAGGAAAACCAGGGGGTAATGCCTCTGTATCTGATGCAGGTTATGGGCGAAATGGAACAGATGCTGGAGGAACCGCCAAGAGAAGGCATAGCAGACGAAATCTTGGATTTCTATTTTTCTGTCCGTGATTTTTTAAATATTTCCGAACTGGTGGATGAAAACTATGTGATCTACACAGAACAGGGAGAGGATGGACGGTTTCGTCTGAAGCTTTTTTGTGTAAATCCGGCAGAGAATTTAAAAGCATATCTGGAAAAGGGAATCAGTGCAGTGTTTTTTTCTGCGACCCTTCTTCCTCTTACCTATTATCGGAAACTGTTAAGCTGCCGGGAAGATGATTACGGGATCTACGTACCTTCTCCCTTTGACCGGGAAAAACGGTGTATTCTCACTGGAGTGGATGTGAGCAGCCGTTATACCAGAAGAAATTATGAAGAATATCGGAAACTTGCAGCCTATATTGCCCGGATGGCCTGGCAGAAAAAGGGAAACTACATGGTGTTTTTTCCTTCCTACAAGTTAATGGAAGAGGTACGTCAGGTTTATGAAGAAGAGTTTTCTGTGGACTGGGTACACTGTATTTCTCAGACGGCATCCATGGATGAACGGGTCCGGGAGGAATTTCTGGAGGAATTTCAGGAGCGGGAGAAAACCCTGATTGGCTTCTGTGTCATGGGAGGAGTTTTTTCAGAAGGGATCGATCTCATAGGAAAACGTCTTATAGGTGTTGCTATTGTGGGAACCGGGATTCCGCAGATCAGTCATGAACGTGAGATTTTAAAAGAGTTTTACGATAAAAAGGGAGAAAACGGTTTTGATTATGCCTACCGTTTTCCGGGAATGAATAAGGTTTTGCAGGCAGCAGGAAGAGTAATCCGTACCCAGGAGGATGTGGGTTGCATCCTTCTTCTGGATGAACGGTTTTCTGAGGGAGAATATCAGAGATTGTTCCCACTGGAATGGGAAGATCGTAAGAGATGTACCCTTCACAATGTAGAGGGATTTCTGAAAACTTTTTGGGAAAAATATCTTGACAGATAGAAAAAATGCTGTATACTTTACTGAGTTAAAACACTGAAAATGCAAAAAAAGAAACTGATTGTGCAAATGAAAGAAGGACAACAGGAGGGAACGACATGTGTGGAATTGTAGGGTATATTGGCAGACAACAGGCAGCGCCTATTCTTCTGGAGGGACTTTCCAGGCTGGAATACCGTGGGTATGATTCAGCAGGAATTGCTGTATTTGACGGAGAAAGACTTCAGACAGAAAAGGTGATGGGGCGCCTGAAGGGACTAAAGGAACTGACTCATGACGGAGCAACAATGAGGGGGACTTCCGGAATTGGACATACCCGCTGGGCAACCCATGGCTGTCCTTCCAATACAAATGCACATCCTCATTTTAATAAAGAGCATTCCATTGTGGTGGTACACAATGGAATTATTGAGAATTACGGGAAACTTAAGAAAAAACTGGAAGACAAAGGGTATGAGTTTGTCTCAGAGACAGATACAGAGGTGCTGGTACATCTGCTCACAGAATATTATCAGGGTGATCCGGTTGCTGCTATGGAAAAGGTGATGCATCGTGTGGAAGGCTCTTATGCGCTGGGCATTATGTTTGTGGATCATCCTCATCATATTTATGCTGCGCGGAAGGACAGCCCGCTGATCATTGGAACCAGCGAAGACGGGAATTTCATTGCTTCAGATGTTCCGGCCATTTTGCAATATACAAGGAATGTATATTATATGCAGAATGAAGAAATTGCCTGCCTGTCCATGGAACATATCCGGTTTTATAACATTGACGGGGAACCACTGAAGAAAGAGACCACAACCATTGACTGGGATGTGGATGCAGCAGAAAAGGGCGGTTATGAGCATTTTATGCTGAAGGAAATATACGAACAGCCCAAGGCAGTGCGGGATACCATTAGCCCAAGACTGAAGGACAATGACATTTGCATTCAGGAACTGGGCATGAGTGACGAAGAGATCCGGGCTTTGAAAAAAATCAGTATCGTTGCCTGTGGCTCAGCGTATCATGTGGGCGTGACGGCCAAATATGTGATTGAAGAACTGGCCAGGATACCGGTAGAAGTAGATCTGGCCAGTGAGTACCGATATCGAAATCCCATATTTGAAGAAGGGATGTTGACCGTTGTTATCAGCCAGTCCGGAGAAACTGCAGATTCCCTTGCAGCTCTTCGGGAAGCAAAGGCGCATCATTGTCCGGTGCTTGGAATTGTGAATGTGGTGGGAAGCTCCATAGCCAGAGAAGCAGATCAGGTGATGTATACCTGGGCAGGACCGGAGATTTCAGTAGCCACGACCAAGGCCTACAGCACTCAGCTGGCAGCTGTGTATCTTCTGGCGCTTTTGTTTGCCCGGGTTCGCAAAACCATCAGCGAGGAGGAATTCCAGAAGCTGAAAGGAGAACTGGAGCAGCTGCCGGAGCAGATGGAAAGTCTTCTTGGGATGAAAGAAAAAATTCAGAGATTTGCCAACCGGTATCTGGCAGCAGATCATATGTTTTTTATTGGAAGGGGCATAGACTATGCCATTTCTCTGGAAGGTTCTCTGAAGCTGAAGGAGATTTCCTATATCCATTCAGAGGCATACGCAGCAGGGGAGCTGAAGCATGGAACGATTTCTTTGATCGAAGACAACACGCTGGTGGTTGCGGTAGCCACACAGGAACAGTTATATCCGAAGACCATCAGCAATATTGTGGAAGTAAAAACAAGAGGCGCTTTTGTGATGGCAATCACTAATCTGGGCCATAAGGAAATAGAAAAAACAGCTGATTATGTATTCTATATCCCTAAAACAAGTTCTTACTTTACCAATTCCCTGGCAATCATCCCGCTGCAGCTTTTCGGTTATTACGTATCTCTGGGCAGAGGTCTGGATGTGGATAAACCAAGAAATCTGGCAAAATCTGTGACAGTGGAATAAAGGAATTGCAGTTCTCCCGAAAACAAGGTATACTTTCTCTACTGAAAAAAAGGAGAAACCTATGAAAAATACAAAATGGAACAAGAGATGGAAGCTTTTGTGTACGGCTTTTGGTATTCTCACAGCCAGCGTAAATGTTTCCGGAGCAGAGAAAGATGTTCTTCTTTCGGTAGAGGGAGAAGCGCAGATTCGGGAAATTTCAGATGGATCCGGTACCTATCTGCTGAAAAGCGATGGGTTTTACTGCCTCAAGGCAGATGGAAGCAAAGATCAGAAGCCTGCTGTGCATTATTTCGATCATCTGGAAATAGATGGTACTGTTTTTAACGGTTATTATTATCATGATGCAGAAGGAAGATTTCAAAGTGCTTCCCCCCATGTGGAACAGTTGAAGAATCTTACCATTGCACAGGGGACAGAGGAGTATGCCTGGAACCGTACCTTTGACGGGTATTATATGGTCAACAATCTGGGCAGGCTTACAGCAGCGCCGCAGATTCGATATATGGATCAGCTGGTGATGAATGGAACCGCATTTCAGGGATATTATTATTTTGACGAATATGGGAGAATGACAACAGAGCCTGGAATCCATTATATTGAAATGACCTCCAATGGCCAGATGTTTCAGGGAAATTACTACTTCGGCGGTCCCAATGGCGTTCTGGAGCAGAAGGCAGGTATGACAGAAGAGGGATTTCCTGTGGATGAAACAGGAAAGGTAGGCGCTTTGGAGGATTTGGGAATGGATACGCTCCATCCCCTTCTGGAGCAAATGCTTTCCGGGTATCAGGGAACGTGGAGCGTTTATGTCAAGGATATGAATACCGGGGAGAAATTTGCAGTCAATAACCAGCAGATGTATTCTGCAAGTCTGATCAAAACCTTTGTGATGGCAAAGACCTACGAAAATATGGAAACAGTTCTTTCTAATGAAGGAAAACGAATGAACAAATCTCCGGAAGACCCGGCGGTACAGGCAAAGGTAGAGGGACTTCTGGAGAATATGATTACTGTCAGTGACAATGAGTCTTATAATGAGCTGATTCGTCTTCAGACGGAAACGCACGATTTTCTCAAAGGGGCCCAGGAAGTCAATACCTATCTGGAAAAGGAAGGATATAAAGAAACTACGGTGCAGCATACCCTTGCGCCTTCCGCTTCCCCTTCCGTGGGACTGGGAGGAAATAATAAAACCTCTGTGGAGGACTGTGGAAAGATTCTGGAGAAGATTTATCAGGGAAAATGTGTCAGTAAGGAGGCCTCCGAAAAGATGCTGGAATTGCTTCTGAACCAGAAAAAAACCTGGAAAATTCCAGAAGGCATCAGCGGAGACATTAAAATTGCCAATAAAACAGGGGAGACAGATAAGGATCAGCATGACATTGCCATTGTGTACGGCCCAAAAACAACGTATATTGTGTGTGTGATGTCAGAAGACTTCCCCAATGAGGCGGAAGCCATCAAAAACATTCAGGAAGTCTCCAAGGTGGTATATAATTATCTGAATCTGGGAGAAGTGACAGATGGCTGAAAAAACCAGATGGAACATAGAAAACAAAAATATTTTGCTTGACGCTAAAATTTTTTTGATATAAAATAAAGACAGAAAACCGCAGAGGCCAAAAGGCAGAATCAGCGGAAAAAAAGAGAATGTATGAAGGGAGATTTTACCATGAAAGTAGTTTACACAGACAAAGCTCCGGCAGCCATCGGACCATATTCACAGGCCATGATCTTAAATGACGTGCTGTTCACATCAGGACAGATTCCGGTAGATCCGGCAACTGGCGAACTGGCTGGAGAAACCATCGAGGCACAGGCAGAACAGGTTATGAAAAATCTGGATGCAGTACTCACTGAGGCTGGCACAGATTTTGCACACGCAGTGAAGACCACCTGCTTCCTGGCAGATATGGGAGATTTTGCAGCTTTCAATGAAATTTATGCAAAATATTTTGTAAATAAACCGGCACGTTCCTGCGTAGCAGTGAAGACATTACCGAAAAATGTTCTCTGCGAGGTAGAAGTGATCGCTGCTATCGAAAAATAATTCAAAGCAGACAGAAGAAAAAGCCTTTCATCCGTGGAAGGCTTTTTCTTTTTCCGCTGGAATCCACGGGTGACGATTGCTTTTCCACCATGAATCGTGTATAATACCAAACTGTAGAAGTATACCAAAATATCAATCAGACTGTTGTCAGAGAACTCTGACACAAGAAAGAATAAATATCAGGAGGAAATAAATACATGCGAGTGGATACGGATGACTTTGCCCGACCTTGTAGCTGCGGGAAAGAGCACCAGATTGAAGTGAAGGAGATTCTCATAGAAGAGAATGCGGTGGATGCCTTAGAAGAAGCGATGTCAGAAGGATTTTTGAAGGAGTATATTTCTCCGCTGCTGATCTGTGACACCCATACTTATGAAGCAACCAAGGAGATCATGGAAGAGATCTACGACCGATGTCAGGTCCTGGTTCTGGATGCAGAGGGACTTCATGCGGATAATTATGCCGTTGAGATCGTAGAGAACAATATGGATGAGGATATTGACCTGATCCTTTCTGTGGGAGCAGGAACCATCCATGATATCAGCAGGTATGTAGCACATCTGTACAGAATTCCCTTTGTTTCCGTACCTACCGCTGCCAGTGTGGACGGATTTGTATCCACAGTGGCTGCCATGACACTGGATGGAATGAAGAAAACCGTTCCGGCGCAGGCGCCGCTGGCTGTGTTTGCGGATACCCGCATTTTTGCCAGTGCGCCAGGAAGGCTGAATGCCTCCGGCGTATCCGATCTGTTTGGGAAATACATCTGTCTGGCAGACTGGAAAATTGCGCATCTTCTCACCGGTGAATATTACTGCAGTCATGTGGTGGAAATGGAAGAAAAGGCGCTTCGTACAGTGCGTTCCTGTCTTCGTTCCATTGCTGCAGGGGAAGAAGAAAGCTGCGAGAAGCTGATGTATGGACTTTTGTTATCCGGACTTGCCATGCAGATGGTGGGAAATTCCAGACCTGCCTCCTGTGCAGAACATCATATGTCCCATCTTTGGGAGATGGAAGTGGTCAACGGCCCGCTGGATGCCCTTCACGGAGAAAAGGTTTCTGTGGGTACCATGCTGGTTTTGAAGGAATATAAGAGAATTGCCCGTGCCATTGCAGAGGGAAGATGTAAGGTGAAGGCCTACGAAGGAATGGAAGAGGAACTTCTGGAAGAATATTTCGACAGAAAGGGACTGCTGAGAGCGATTCAGGGAGAAAACCAGCCAGATCTTCTTCTGGAGGTGGACCCTGACCGATTGAAGGAATCTCTGGAAGAAATCAGAGAAATTCTGGAAGCCCTTCCAGAGGAAGAGGAAATGGCAGCAATGCTGGATAAAGCCGGCTGCAAAAAAACAGTTTCCGATATTGGTCTTACCGAGGAGGTTATTCCTTTAAGTCTGGCCCTGTCACCTTATGTGCGAAGAAGACTGAGTTTTCTCCGTATAGGGAAAATGCTTGAGATAGAAGGAGAATCATCATGCGTATAGGAATGGGATATGACGTGCATAAATTAACAGAAGGAAGAGATCTGATCCTGGGCGGAGTGAAGATCCCCTGGGAAAAGGGACTTCTGGGACATTCAGATGCAGATGTGCTGATCCATGCAGTGATGGACGCTCTTTTGGGTGCTGCAGCTCTTGGAGATATAGGAAAGCACTTTCCGGATACAGATCCGGCATATAAGGGAATCTCCAGTGTGGTTTTATTAAAGCATGTATCGGCTCTTTTGGATACCCATGGGTATGCTGTGGGAAACATTGATGCCACCATTATCGCCCAGAGGCCAAAGATGGCTCCTTATATAGAAGCCATGAGAGAAAATATTGCTCAGGCGCTGGAAATTTCCGTGGATCAGCTGAATATAAAGGCAACAACAGAAGAAGGACTTGGATTTACCGGAAGCGGTGAGGGAATTTCAGCGGAGGCAATCTGCCTTTTGCTGGAGAAGGATAAGGGAGGAAAATAGCGATGAAACTTTTTAACACATTAACACGCAGAAAAGAGGAATTTGTTCCTCTGGAAGAAGGAAAGGTCAAAATGTATGTCTGCGGGCCTACGGTTTATAACCTGATCCATATTGGAAATGCCCGTCCGATGATTATTTTTGATACTGTGCGCCGTTATATGGAATACAAAGGATATGAGGTGAATTTTGTATCCAATTTCACAGATGTGGATGACAAGATCATCAAAAAAGCAATTGAAGAAGGTGTCAGTGCAGAAGAAATTTCAGAGCGCTACATCAAAGAATGTAAACAGGATATGTCCGGCATGAATGTAAAGCCTGCCACGATTCATCCACAGGCTACCCGTGAGATTCAGGGAATGATCGAAATGATCCAGACACTGATCGAAAAGGGTTATGCTTATGCGGCAGCAGACGGAACCGTTTATTTCCGTGTGAAAAACTTTAAGGAATATGGAAAACTGTCTCATAAGAATCTGGATGATCTCCAGTCCGGGTTCCGTACCATTCAGGTATCTGGAGAAGAGCAGAAGGAAGATCCTCTGGATTTCGTTCTCTGGAAGCCCAAAAAAGAAGGAGAGCCTTCCTGGGAATCTCCGTGGTGTGATGGACGTCCAGGCTGGCATATTGAGTGTTCTGTAATGGCTAAGAAATACCTGGGAGAAGAAATTGACATCCATGCAGGCGGAGAAGATCTGATCTTCCCTCACCATGAGAATGAAATTGCTCAGAGTGAGTGCTGCAATGGAAAAATCTTTGCAAAATACTGGATGCACAATGCCTTTTTGAATATTGACAACAGAAAAATGTCCAAATCTCTGGGCAATTTCCGTACAGTACGTCAGATCAGCGAGCAGTATGACCTCCAGGTACTGCGTTTCTTTATGCTGAATGCGCATTACAGAAGTCCGCTGAATTTCAGCGCAGATCTTATGGAAGCATCCAAAAATGCTCTGGAGAGAATCACAGAAGGCGCAGAGCGATTAAAAGACCGCGCCGCTGCAGCAGTTACTCAGGAGGCAACGCCTGAACAGGAAGAGCTTCTTAAAGAGGCAGAAGGCTTTACCGCTAAATTTGAAGAAGCCATGGACGATGACTTTAATACAGCAGATGCGCTGGCTGCAATTTTTGAACTGGTGAAATTTGCCAATACCAAGGTGGAAGCAGACTGCTCCAGAGCTCTGGCACAGGGACTTCTGGATCAGCTTGTGAAGCTTTGCGGTGTGCTGGGTCTGAAAGCCATAAAAGAAGAAGAAATTCTGGACAAGGAGATTGAAGAACTCATTGAAGAGCGCCAGGCAGCCAGAAAAGAAAAGAATTTTGCCAGAGCAGATGAGATCAGAGACATTCTTCTGAAAAAAGGAATTGAATTAAAAGATACCCGTGAAGGAGTAAAATGGAAGAGAATCTAAACCAATTAAAGGAACTGTTTCAGCTGGAGGATAGGGATTTAAAAACCTATTCTCCTTTGACACTTGCCTATCTTGGAGATGGTGTGTATGAACTGGTGATCCGGACCATCCTTGTAAAAAAAGGCAACTGTCCGGTGAACCGCCTGCATAAGCAGGCCAGCAGCCTGGTAAAAGCAGGCGCCCAGTCGGCTATGATGGAGAAAATCCAGCCGGAACTTACCGAGGAAGAGCTGGGGGTATACAAAAGAGGCAGGAATGCCCATTCTCCCACGATGGCAAAACATGCTACCATGGCAGATTACCGCAGGGCTACAGGTTTTGAGGCATTGATGGGATATTTATATTTGAAGGAGGATTTCTCACGGATACTGACCCTGATCCGTCTGGGAATCGGAGAGGATGTACTATGAGTGAACAGATAGAAGGCCGCAATGCGGTACTGGAAGCCTTCCGGTCAGGAAGAGATGTGGATAAGCTTTTTATTCTGGATGGATGTCAGGACGGCCCGGTACGAACCATTGCAAGAGAGGCGCGTAAGAAAGACACCATTATTAATTATGTATCAAAAGAACGTCTGGATCAATTAAGTGAAACCGGTGCTCACCAGGGGGTAATTGCCCAGGTAGCTGCCTATGGATATGCTTCTGTGGAGGACATCCTGAACAAGGCAAAGGAAAAAGGAGAAGCGCCCTTTGTGTTTGTGCTGGATAACATTGAAGATCCCCATAATCTTGGCGCAATTATCCGAACTGCCAATCTGGCCGGCGCTCATGGAGTGATCATTCCAAAACGTCGTGCAGTTGGTCTGACGGCAACAGTGGCCAAGACTTCCGCAGGGGCATTAAACTATACCCCCGTTGCCAAGGTGACAAATCTTGGCAAAACCATTGAAGAGCTAAAAGAGCAGGGACTGTGGTTTGTCTGTGCAGATATGGGCGGAGAGACCATGTATGATCTGAATCTTACCGGACCCATTGGACTGGTAATCGGAAATGAAGGCGAAGGAGTAAGCCGTCTGATCCGGGAGAAATGTGACTTTGTGGCATCCATTCCTATGAAAGGGGATATTGATTCCCTGAATGCATCTGTGGCAGCAGGAGTTCTGGCTTATGAGATCGTGCGTCAGAGAATGGCGTAAGAGGAACAGGCGGAAAAATTATGATTCAATATGACAGTTATACCGACGAAGAACTGATTACCCGAATGCATGCCGGAGAAGAGGGGATTTCAGATTACCTCATGGAAAAGTACAAGGGGCTGGTGCGAAAAAAAGCCAGAGCCATGTATCTCATCGGGGGAGACACCGATGATCTGATTCAGGAGGGGATGATCGGACTTTTTAAGGCAGTGCGAGATTATCAGCCGGATCGGGATGCCTCTTTTCAGACTTTTGCAGGCTTGTGTGTAGACAGACAGATCTACAGTGCAGTGCAAAGCTCCAACAGGCAGAAGCATATGCCGCTGAACTCCTATATTTCCCTCAGCCATGAGGAAGAAGAAAACAGCATCCGTCAGCTTTGGGCGGAAAATCCGGAATCCATTATCATTGACAGAGAAAATACAAGGATACTGGAACAGGAGATTGCATCCCTGTTAAGTCCCATGGAAAATAAAGTGTTGGAATACTATTTGAAGGGGCTGGGTTATGTGCAGATTGCAAGAGAAATGGGAAAGTCCGCCAAGTCTGTGGACAATGCCTTACAGAGAATCCGCACAAAAATCCGTGGATGCATTGAAAAGTATCAGGATCAGACAGAATAAAAAGATCTAAAAAAGAGGAAAAAAACTGGATTTCAAAAAAAATAAAAAAATTTAAAAATAAGTGTTGACATTTGTCTGTCTCTCTGGTAATATAATCAACTGTGAGCGGCAGAAATAAATGCCAACACGAAAGACGCTGCTGTGGCTCAGTCGGTAGAGCGTCGCCTTGGTAAGGCGGAGGTCACGGGTTCAATTCCCGTCAGCAGCTTAAGTTAGGCCCTTGAATAAATCAAGGGCCGTTTTTTTTCTTCACAAAAGTTTGTGGAAAATCTTTAAAAACGAAAGGTTTTATGGTATGATTAATAATCAGAGTATTCTAGGAGGGAAAGAGATGGAGAACGAAACCGTTTCAAAAAATTTTATAGAGAACATCATTGACAAAGACCTGGCAGAAGGTGTCTATGACACTGTACACACCCGTTTCCCGCCAGAACCCAATGGATATCTTCATATTGGACATGCGAAATCAATTCTTTTAAACTACGGCCTTGCACAGGAGTATCATGGAAAATTCAATATGCGTTTTGATGATACCAATCCCACCAAGGAAAAAACAGAATTTGTAGAATCCATCAAAGAAGATATTAAATGGCTGGGTGCAGACTGGGAAGACAGACTGTTTTTTGCTTCTGATTATTTTGAGCAGATGTATGAGGCTGCTGTGAAATTGATCCAGAAGGGAAAAGCCTTTGTCTGCGATCTGAGTGCAGAGGAAATCCGCACATACAGAGGTACCCTGACAGAACCTGGTAAGGAGAGCCCTTACCGCAATCGAAGTGTGGAAGAGAACCTGAAGCTTTTTGAAGAAATGAAAGAGGGCAAGTATGAGGACGGAGAAAAGGTTCTTCGTGCAAAGATTGACATGGCTTCCCCGAACATGAATATGCGTGACCCGGTTATCTACCGTGTGGCTCATATGACCCATCACAATACAGGCGATAAATGGTGTATTTATCCCATGTATGATTTTGCGCATCCTATTGAAGATGCCATTGAGGGCATTACCCATTCTATCTGTACACTGGAATTTGAAGATCACAGACCGCTGTATGACTGGGTGGTAAGAGAACTGGAATATCCTCATCCGCCGAAGCAGATTGAGTTTGCCAAGCTTTATCTTACCAATGTGGTAACTGGTAAGCGTTACATTAAGAAACTGGTAGAGGATGGTATTGTAGATGGCTGGGATGATCCTCGCCTGGTATCCATTGCAGCCCTTCGCCGTCGTGGCTTTACACCGGAATCCATCAAGATGTTTGTGGATCTGTGCGGCGTATCCAAGGCAAACAGCTCTGTGGATTATGCAATGCTGGAATACTGTATCCGTGAAGACCTGAAACTGAAACGTCCCCGTTTGATGGCAGTTCTGGACCCCATTAAGCTGGTGATCGACAACTATCCGGAAGGCCAGATTGAATATCTGGAAGCTCCGAACAATATGGAAAATCCGGAACTTGGCAATCGTCAGATCCCCTTTGGCAAGGAACTCTACATTGAGAGAGAAGACTTTATGATCGATCCGCCGAAGAAATACAAGAGATTGTTTGTAGGTACAGAGGTTCGTCTGATGAATGCATATTTTGTTACCTGTACCGGTTTTGAAGCAGACGGTGATGGAACTGTACGGGTTGTACACTGTACTTACGATCCGGAAACAAAAGGCGGCAACGCGCCGGATGGCCGTAAAGTAAAAGGAACCATTCACTGGGTAGAGGCATCCAGAGCAGGAAAGGCAGTCACCCGTCTGTACGAGAATATTGTAGATGAAGAAAAGGGCGTATACAACAAGGAAGACGGCTCTTTAAATCTGAATCCTAATTCTCTGACCACAGTAACTGCATATGTGGAGCCTGCGCTTATGGAAGCAAAGGGATATGACAGCTTCCAGTTTGTAAGAAATGGATTTTTCTGTGCGGACATTCACGATTCCAAAGAGGGAGCGCCTGTCTTTAACAGAATCGTTTCTCTGAAGAGCTCCTTTAAACTGCCGAAGGCATAAGGGATACCAAAGCGGACCACGCTTTGCTATAGAAGAAGAACATGTGGAGGAAATCAAGATGAAAAGACTCAATGTGGCAAAGAAAGATGCATGTATGGCATGCAAGGCTTGTGAAATCGCCTGTTCAGAGGCATTTTACAAAGAGTTCAACGAAGCCTATTCCTGTATTCATATTGATGTGAAAAAGGATGGCGTGACACCGAAGCCGGCTACCTGCGTACAGTGTGGAAAATGTGCGGCAGCATGTCCGGAAGGTGCAATCACTCAGAACACAAAGGGCGTTTATATGATCAACAAGAAAAAATGCGTTGGTTGTGGAAAATGTGTGGAGGCATGTCCGTTCGGCGTTATGGTGAAGGCTGAAGATAAGGAATATGCAAGCAAGTGTATCGCCTGTGGAATCTGTGTAAAAGCATGTCCAATGGACGTTCTGGAAATCAAAGAAGCATAAGGATACATAGCGTTGTTGAAAAACTTCCAATAAAAAATAGCCCGGTCTGTGATTGGAGAATCACAGCCGGGCTGTTTTTTTGAAAAACATTATTTGTCAGCAGGAACTTCTTCCTGTGCAGGAGCTTCCTCTTCTTCAGAGGTTTCTTCCGTTTCTTCCTGTTCTGGGATTTCCGTCTCTTCTGAACCGTCTAAGCGGGAAAGGTCTTCCAGATCTTCCGGAGCTTCAAAATCCTCATCCAGTTCTTCTTCCTCTTCAAAAACTTCGTCCAGTTCTTCGTCCTGGTTTTCCTCATACTCCACATCCCAGGAAGCGAAGTGATCTTGAGTTTCCTGCGGCTTTTCTTCTTCCTCTGGAATATCAAAATCTTCATCGAAATCATCTTCAAAATCTAATATTTCTTTGCTGGCTTTCTTTTTGGCTGCGATGGCAGCGATGGCGCCTGCTGCTGCGGCAGCGGCTGCACCCAGAGCAACATATCCCCAATATTTATTCATTTTTGCCATAATTCTGACTCCTTTCATAATGAATGCTATTTCTATTGTAATACTTTTGAAGGAAAAAGAAAAGGGGAAGATGAAAGGAATTTTGACTGGAATTCCAGCGTTTCAAAGCCTGTTTTGCAAAAACAGTTGCACCGGGGATAGCTTCGGGTTATACTTACCTGAGAGGATAGCAGATGTGAGAAATCTTGCGGAAAGACTTGAAAAAGGAGTGGCTTATGAGAAAAATAATTTTGGCTTCTGCTTCTCCCAGACGCAGGGATTTGCTGGAACAGGCAGGCGTTTCCTTTGTGGTACAGCCGGCCAGAGAGGAGGAGCCTGTAACCGGCACAGATCCGGTGGAAACGGTGAAACAACTGTCTTTTTCCAAAGCAATGGCAGTGGCAAAGGAAACAGAAGAAGAGGCTTTGATCATTGGAGCGGATACCATTGTTGTTTATCAGGGGGAAATCCTTGGAAAACCTGGAAGCATGGCAGAGGCGGAAGAGACATTACAGAGACTTCAGGGACAGACGCATCAGGTATATACTGGAGTAACCATACTTTTGGGGCGGCCTGGAACCTGGAAACCTGTTACTTTTTATGAGTGTACCCAGGTGACTTTTTATCCTGTTTCAGAGGAGGAAATTCATCGCTATGTATCCGGAGGTGATCCTTTGGATAAAGCAGGCAGCTATGGAATCCAGGGTCCCTTCCAGATTTATGTGAAGGGCATTTCCGGAGATTACAACAATGTGGTAGGACTTCCTGTGGCGCGCCTGTTTCAGGAATTAAAAAAATTAGGAATTGATCTGAGAGGGGAAACATATGTGGAAAGCATGCATCTTTGATCTGGACGGAACACTGGCAGATACGCTGGAATCCATGGCTTATGTGGCCAATGAGATTATGTGTGGACTGGGACTTCAGGAACTGCCGGTGGAAAATTTTAAATACTACTGCGGGGAAGGGGCATCCATGCTGATTCGCAGATGTCTGAAGGATGCCGGAGACAGGGAACTGGTACATTTTCAGGAAGCAGATGCTTCCTACCGGAAAAAATTCGATCAGAATCCATTGTATCGGGTAAAACCATACGAGGGGATTGTGGAAACCCTTGCCAGACTGAAGGAGGAAGGTGCGAAAATCGCAGTTTGCTCCAATAAGCCCCATGGAGCTGCCGTAAAGGTGGTTACCAGTATGTTTGGAGATACCTTTGATATGATTCTGGGACAGAGTCCGGAAATCCCAAGAAAGCCTTCTCCAGATGGTCCGCTGAAGATTGCAGAGGCCTTTGGAGTAAAACCGGAGGAATGTCTGTATATCGGAGATACCGGAACAGATATGGAAACCGGGAAGAACGCAGGGATGTTTACGGTTGGGGTACTCTGGGGATTTCGTACCAGAGAGGAACTTCTGGAAAATGGAGCAAAGGCTCTGGCTGAAAAACCGGAGGAGATTTTTCAGATTTTTCGTGGATAAGAGCAGCCAGGCTGCAGAAATAAAAAAATAAATAAATGGAGGAAAAAATATGTATACAGAAGAATGTGTGGAGACTTTTTTAAAAAATCAGGGACAGTTGTTTGATGAACCGGTGGCAGAAACCTATGAGGAAGCAGAGGCTTTTCTGGAGGATTGTATGGCAGTTGTCGTGGATTCTCTGAAGGAAGTGCGGAAATATCTGGATGAGATCGGGGCAGATGTGGAAGGAATGTCCATGGAAGAACTGGAGGATGCCAGTGAAGTATTTCCTCTTCCGGGAGGCCAGTATCTTATCGTAGAGGGATAAGGTCAAGTGTGGATTACATAGTAAAATCAGCATATGGTATCCTGTAGATAGAATAATAAGGAAAAATTTTCTGACTTTACAGAAATTGGAAGGGAAACCTTTCGTTTTTGAAGGGAGTTTCCTTGTGGATTTCTGAAAAATGAGATACAATAGCAGAAAAGGAGGTTATCTTATGTGGAAAAAAAGAGTATTGGCGATTGTGATGGCTGTGCTTATGGCATTCTCTCTTCTTCCCTCTATGGTATTTGCAGCGGCGCCATCCGGTGAGCTGGGTGGAAAGCTGAAACTAAAAGGAAAAGGAGAAGTGGGAAGTACCCTGAGCGCAGATTACGAAAAGGTGACGCCGGAGGGTGTAACCGATGAGTACGTTAGTTTTTCCTGGTCGAGAAAAACAGGAGAGGAACTGACTGAAGTAGGAAAAGAGAAAACCTACGTGGTAGCGGAAGAAGATCTGGGCGCAGAAATTGTTCTGGAGATCAAAGGCCTTGAGGATATGGGACTGAGCGGTTCCCTGAAAGTAACTTCTGTGATCATTGCCGCAGAAGGCGAAGGCACCGAAGCTACCAAGGCGGAAGAGGAAGAAAGTACAGAAGAAACAGTTCCGGAAGAAGAGGCATTGTTAGAGGAAGAATCAGGGCTGGAATATGTGGAAGAGCCGGAGCTTCCTCAGGGAGAGTTATCCGAGGATGAGGGACTGGAAGAAATTCCGGAAGCCACAGAGGATGGAACTCTGGAACAGTCTGAAATGGGTAACGAAGAAAACTGGGAAAATACAGAAACAGCGCCAGAGACACCAGCAGTTTATTCTGCAGAGGCAACAACAGAAGACGGAAGCGGTACTCTGAATTTTGGAAATGTGGTGGATGGTCAGGAATCAGAAACAGAACCCCAGTACATTTATGTGCAGAATACAGGAAGCGGAACCTTACATTTTGAATCTGCAAGTCCGGAATATTTTATGGTACAGGATATCTCTGAACCACTGGACCCGGAAGATGCCATAAGCCTTTGGGTGCAGCCGAGAGAGGGATTGGAACCAGGTTCCTATCAGGATCAGATTGTTTATACAAGCGCAGAAGGCACCAGCGTTTCAGTTCCGGCAGAAGTTATCATTACAGAAAAAGCAGAAGAACCCAAGGAGACTTATGCTCTTCGGGCAGAACCGGGAGAACTGACCTTTGCCCCTCTTAAAGAGGGATATGAGAGCGCAGAGGAAGCTCTGAAGGTATCTCTTTATAATGACGGACAGACTCCGGTAACAATCACATTGGGAAAAACAGATTATTTTGACGTAAAGCTGGAAGGCGAAGGAAGTCTGGAGAATTATGTTTTGAGCCCGGGCACAAGCTGTTCCCTTCAGGTACGTCCTGTTGTGGGACTGACAGCAGGCAGTTACAGCAATGATCTGATTTTCAGTATTTTGGAGGATACGTCTATTCAGGCTGTTGTCAGAGCGTCTGTAGAGGTTCAGAAGGAAGAAGTTCCGGTAGTGGAGATCAAAGCAGAGCCTTCTGCTGTGGAATTTGATACTGTGACAGAGGGATATGAAACAGCTCCAGAGGCAAGAAGCGTTACCCTGACCAATACCGGCAATCGTGAGATAACCCTTGTACAGCCGGAAGCTAAGAATTTCCTAATTGGAGAATTGTCTCAGAATACTCTGAAACCAGGGGAAAGTGCTTCTTTCAGCATTCAGCCAAAGGAAGGGCTGAAGGCAGGTGAATACAGCGGTAAGATTGCTGTTAAAAATGCAGAGGATTCCAGTACCCTTACATCTGTAAAGGTAAGCTGGAAGGTTCAGGAAAAAGAAGAAACCTTTAAGCTGGCAGTGACACCGGATATGCTGGATTTTGGAAGCATGGAAGAAGGCTATGAAAAGGCTCCCAAGGCGCAGACAGTGACAGTGACAAACAAAGGTACCGGTACGATTACTCTGGAACAGCCCAAGAGCGAATATTATGAAGTCAGCGCCCTTTCCTTATTGGTATTAAAGGCAGGAGAAAGCGCTTCCTTTACAGTACAGCCCAAGAAGGGACTTACCTACAGTGAATATCTGGAAGTGATTAAGGTTCCCAATGATGCGCAGGTACAGGCATTGGTAAATTCCTACTTCAGTGTAACCGAAGTAAAGGAAAAACTGGTTTCCGTTTCGGAACTTGATCCCATTACAGGAATCAAAAACGGAGCAGAAAAAAGTGCGAAGAGCCTGAAACTTCCTTCTGGAGTATCTATTCGTACCAGCAAGGGCAAATCCAAAGCATCTATTTCCTGGGATGTAAAGAATTGTGCATACAATCCAAAGAGCACTGAAAAGCAAACCTTTACCGTAAGCGGTAAGATCAGCCTTCCCAAAGGCGTAACCAATCCTGATGGAATCAGCCAGAAGGTATCGGTTAAGGTATCAGTGAAGGCATATGAGCCAAAGGTTCCATCAACAGATAAAAACTATATCTCCGGAATCAAAGGCGAAGGTTATACCACAGAGTCCAAAATCACCTTTACTGCAGTGGGCGCAGGCATGGATAATGCAAAACCACGTAAGGGAGATGTGCGGTATGTTCCGTTAAACTGGACAGTCTTAAATACCAACAGCTGGAGCGCAGCGCCATATACAGCCTCCTTTGGTCTTTCTCAGAAAGGAAGCTATACGTTAAGCGTTGTTTATAATCAGCAGAAATTTGATGGAAGCAACTGGGTAAATACCGGGGAACAGGATACGAAAAAAGTAGGTTTCCAGGTTGCGGCAGCAGCCAACAGCAAGGTAACACCTACTCCTGCCGGAAATCAGAAGAATCCGGTTAAGACCGGAGATGATACACCAATCCTTCCGTTTGTTATCGCACTGGTAGCTGCATTGGCAATTGGAGCAGGCGTGGTGGTATACCGTAAGAAAAAATAAACAAAAGTGAATTTAGAAGGGCATCGCTTAGGCGGTGCCCTTTGAAATATGGGAGAATATGTTGTTAGCACTCGATTAAAATGAGTGCTAAATTTTTCTTGACTTTTTCTGAAAGTGGTATTACTATATGGGATAGATGGTCAAGTGACAATAATAAAATTTGAAATTTAAGAATAAAGGAGTGTGGGCAGCATGGCTGTAAAGCATGGTAGCTTATCAATTAACAGTGAAAATATTTTTCCGATTATTAAAAAATGGTTGTATTCCGATCACGACATTTTTGTACGTGAGCTGGTATCCAATGGATGCGATGCCATTACCAAATTAAAGAAACTGGAAATCATGGGAGAATATACATTCCCGGATAACTATAAGGCAGAGATTCAGGTTGTGGTAAATCCAGAGGAGAAAACTCTGAAGTTTATTGATAACGGAATTGGTATGACTGCAGATGAAGTGGAAGAGTATATTACACAGATCGCATTTTCCGGCGCTACAGAGTTTCTGGAAAAATATAAGGATAAAACAACAGACGATCAGATGATCGGACATTTCGGACTTGGTTTTTATTCTGCATTCATGGTAGCAGATGAAGTGCACATTGATACACTTTCTTACCGTGAGGGAGCAGCTCCGGTACACTGGACCTGTGACGGCGGTACAGAATATGAGCTTCAGGAAGGCAGCAAGAATACTGTGGGAACAGAAATCACACTGTTCTTAAACGAAGAGAGCGTGGAATTTTCCAATGAATACCGGATGCGTGAAGTAATTGAAAGATATTGTTCCTTTATGCCGGTAAATATCTATCTTTCCAAGGCTAATGCACCTCAGGAATATGAGACCATTGAAGAGGCAGATTTAAAGGAAGATGATGTTGTAGTAGAACACATTCATGAAGATGCCAAGACAGAAGAAAAAGAAAATGAAAACGGCGAAAAAGAAATTGTAGAAGTTTCTCCTGCAAGAGACCGGGTAAAGATCAACAAACGTCCGGTATCTTTAAGCGATACCAACCCTCTTTGGATGAAGCATCCCAATGAATGTACAGATGATGAATATAAGGATTTTTACAGAAAAGTATTTCTGGACTACAAGGAGCCGTTATTCTGGATTCATCTGAATATGGATTATCCGTTTAATCTGAAGGGTATTCTGTACTTCCCGAAGATTAATACAGAATACGATTCCATTGAAGGCACCATCAAGCTGTATAACAACCAGGTATTTATTGCAGACAATATTAAAGAAGTGATTCCGGAATTCCTTCTCCTTCTGAAGGGTGTAATCGATTGTCCGGATCTTCCTCTGAATGTTTCCAGAAGCGCTCTGCAGAACGATGGCTTTGTGAAAAAGATTTCCGAATATATCTCCAAGAAGGTGGCAGATAAGCTGACAGGAATGTGCAAGACAGATCGGGAGTCCTATGAGAAATACTGGGACGATATCAGCCCGTTTATTAAGTTTGGCTGTATCAAGGATCAGAAATTTGAAGAGAAAATTCATGATTACGTTCTCTTTAAAAACCTGGATGGAGCATATATGACTCTGAAAGATTGCATTGAGACCAACAAGAAAGAAGAAGCTGAGGCAGAGGTTTCCGAGACAGAAGAGTCCAAGGAAGAAAACAGTGAAGAAAAGAAAGAACCGGAAAAAACTGTGATTTTCTATGTGACAGATGAAGTACAGCAGAGCCAGTACATCAATATGTTTAAGGAAGCTGGAAAAGATGCGGTGATCCTGAAACACAACATTGATTCTCCGTTTATTTCCCATCTGGAGCAGAAACATCAGGAAATTCAGTTTAAGCGTATTGATGCAGACCTCACAGAAGAACTGAGAGAAGAAGGCGATGCGGACGAAGAAACAACCAAGACATTGACTGAAATCTTCCGGAAACAGTTAGGAAAAGAGAATCTGGAGGTTCGTGTTGAAAAACTGAAAAACGAATCCATAGCAGCCATGGTAACTCTGTCAGAAGAAAATCGCCGTATGCAGGATATGATGAAAATGTACAATATGTATGGTATGGATTCCGGTATGTTTGGCGGACAGGAAACACTGGTGCTGAACTGCAACCATCCGCTGGTACAGTATGTGGCAGACCATAAAGAAGAAGAACCGGTATCTGTAATCTGCCAGCAGTTGTATGATCTGGCTATGATGAGCCATAAACAGCTGTCCCCAGAGGAAATGACCAGATTTGTTCAGAGAAGCAATGAAATATTGTTAATGCTTACAAAATAACAAACAAATAGAAAATAATACAAACATAAAGAAAACTCTTGTAGTTTTTTCTTAAAAAGAAAAAATTATGAGAGTTTTTCTTTCCTTGACAAAAATAGAAAGAATTTTTATGCTAATATGGATGGGGAATGTGTGGAGAAAAAAAGGATTTTCTCTTTTTGTGTCGATGAAGCTCGATATAAATAGATTATACTTTAATGTGCATGAAATTGTATATAATAGAGAAAATAACAAAAGGGGGTAAAATATGAGAAGAGTATATAGGCTGATCAGAAAACTGGGAGCAACTTCAAAATATAAGGGATATTATTTTGTGGCTGAGGCAATTAAGTTTTCTATGGAAAGAAGGGAAAAGCCCATGCGAATCACCAAGGATATTTATCCTTATCTGGCTGTGAAATATAAATCCACACCCATGAATGTGGAACATGATATTCGGACGGTGGTAAATGTATGCTGGAAAACCAATCGTGATGCCATGGATCAGATTGCGGGCTATTCCCTGATATATCGGCCTACCAACAGTGAATTTGTGGATATGATGGCATATTATCTTTCGTCAAGGGAAAAGCCAAGCTGAACCAGTCAGAGTTCTTCAAAGATCAGTCGGTGTCTGGTGAAAAAATCCCGGATTGTGGAATCCCACAGCTGCTCCGGAGATTTATCCGGAAGAAAGGTGGAAAGGGCTACGCCTGTGGTACAAAGCAATTCCTGATTTCGATACTGAAGGTTCAGGAAAAATCCCTGGATCTGTTCCGGAGAAATGCGGGGGGACAGCTGTGCTGCCAGGACATCCCGCTGTTTTTGAGAAAGCTGAAAAACAAGTTTAAAAGAAAGAGGGGTTCGTTTGCCCCGGATCACAGAATAGCAAAAGGGCTTCAATTCTTTCCAGGAAGAGTAGAAGACAGCTCTTTTTTCCAGATTTTCACATACATCTGTGTCAAAGAAATCCCTGTGTAGTTTTCCATCAATGGTAAAGGTGTTAAAGGTGGTGATGGATGCCTCCACGACCTGAAGGGAATCAAAGTCTTCACCAATCAGTAATTTATTCATAAAATCTTTTACATCAAGAATTTTTAAAGCAAGCATAAGCAGACTCCTTTGGATTGGGATATTTATCTCAGTGAGAGAGAAAACTCCCACTGAGATAAATTATAATGCAGAAACAGAAAAAAAAACAGAGTTTTTCTATAAAAGTCTTTTCAAATAAGAGAGGATGTGGTAGTATAAAAGGTAGTATTTGATACTACATATAATAGAAAAGAGGACGATATAATTGGGCTATAAAATAGTAATAGATAGCTGCGGAGAACTTCTTGAAGAATGGAAGGGCGATGCACGTATTGAATCCGTTCCATTGACTTTGCTTGTGGGCGGGGAAGAGATTGTAGATGATGAGACATTTGATCAGGGGGATTTTTTGAAAAAAGTGGACGCTTGTCCAGAATCCCCCAAGTCTGCATGCCCGTCTCCGGAATGTTTTATGAAGGCATTTGACTGTGATGCAGACCATATTTACGGAGTTACCCTTTCTTCAGAACTGAGCGGCTCTTATAACAGCGCGCTTTTGGGCAAGAACCTTCTTCTGGAGGATGCGCCGGAGAAGAAGATCCATGTGTTTAATTCCCGTTCCGCTTCCGTGGGTGAAACTTTGATTGCCATGAAGATTCAGGAATGTGAAGAGGCCGGCCTTTCTTTTGAAGAGGTAGTTGCTTCCGTAGAGGCTTATATTGAACAGCAGAATACCTTTTTTGTACTGGAGAATCTGGACACTTTGCGTAAAAACGGCCGTCTGAGTACGGTGAAGGCAATGGTAGCCAGTGCTCTGAAAATCAAGCCAGTGATGGGCTCTACACCGGAAGGCACGATTTGTCAGCTGGACCAGGCTCGTGGTATGAACAAAGCCCTGATTAAAATGGTAGAACATGTTGTGGAGAAGACTGCAGGAAGCGAAACCAGAACGCTGGCTATTTCACACTGTAACTGTCTGGAGAGGGCTCAGCTTCTCAAGGAAGCTCTTCAGGAAAAGATGAAGCTCGCTAGAATCGTGATTCTGGATACCGCAGGCGTCAGCACAATGTATGCCAATGACGGAGGCGTGATTATTGCTGTATAAGCTGGGCTTTCTTACTTCCTTTTTCCTTTGGAATGTGCTATAATAAGCCCTAGCTGGTGACTGTGGTGGAGCAGAGGCAGTCGCTTCAGATGAATTTCAGGCAAAGGAGACGGAATATGAGTCAGAAGAAAGTAGATGCTTATAAAAAAGAAAAAGCAAACCGTGAGAAACTGATCAAGAAAGAAAAAAGAATCTTAATGTTGGAGAAACTGGTAGCTCTGGTGCTCTGCATCATTGCAGTTGGCTGGATTGGTTTCTCTGTATATGGTAAGATGACGGAGAATAAGACCGAGGAAATAAAAGAAACAGTTATGGATACGGCCGCTCTGGACGATTATGTTTCCGGACTTTCAGCAGAAACAGAAGAATAAAAGAAATAGAAAACCCCGGTTCGCCGGGGATTTTTTATTGGTCAGGAAAGTAGTACATTCTGTATTAACTTTCCTGGCCAATAAAAAATGCTCCGCAAGAATGCAGCCAGATGTATATGGAATAAGACAGCCAATGGCAGTCTGCATCTGACGCACAAAGCGGAGCAAGTCCCTCAAAGAGAAAGGGATTTCGTGAATTATTCGACTAAAAACCTTCGGATTACTATTTATAATAAAATTATAATTTAGTAACGTTAGCAGCCTGCATGCCACGAGCGCCTTCAGTTAAGTCATAAGTTACTGCCTGACCTTCGTCCAGGGATTTGAAGCCTTCTCCGTTGATTGCAGAAAAGTGAACAAATACATCTGCTCCGTCTTCACCAGTAATAAATCCGTAACCTTTTTCTGCGTTGAACCATTTTACAGTTCCCTTGTTCATGATGTTACCTCCATAAAAAATAAAAGTTAAAAAGCTATCCAGCGATAAAAAATCACCAGATTTTACAGATTATATCCTAATATATAATCTCTAAAAACTAGTGATTTTATATTAAATGATCCATATACAATTCTGATTATATCCCCTGACTTTCGAATTGTCAAGATTATTCTGAGACGAAAAAAAACTCTTTATTAAATGCCTCATTTCGTGTATTATGTATCTTAGGAGTATTATGGGAAGAGAAGAATATTTCCATAAGAAGAAGGAGCAGCAGATGAGAACAAAAAGCTGCCATAATAATCAGGAAGGAGCATATTCGTATGGGTATTCTGATTCGAGGAGGCCGTATTGTGGATGCGGCAACGAACACAGATAAAATTGCAGACATTTACCTGGAAGATGGGAAAATCGCATGTATAGGTGAAAAACTGGAGAAGAAGGAGAAAACGGACCGTCTGATCGACGCAAAAGGATGCGTGGTTATGCCGGGACTGATTGATCTCCATGTTCACTTAAGAGATCCGGGACAGGAATATAAAGAAGATATTATCACCGGTTCCAAGGCAGCAGCCAGAGGTGGGGTAACCACTGTGGTAGCTATGCCGAATACCATGCCGGTCATTGACAGCCCGGATCGTGTGAGCTATGTGCATAATAAGGCGGCGCAGCTTTCCAAGATCCATGTACTCCAGTCCGGTGCAATTACCAGAGGAGAAAAAGGAGAGGTGCTGGCAGATATTGAGGGAATGGCCAAAGCGGGAATTCCAGGTCTTTCCGAGGATGGCAAGTCAGTGATGAACAGCAGAGTTTACAAAAAGGCCATGGAAATCGCTGCCGCACATCATCTGCCTGTTTTTGCCCATTGTGAGGATATTGATCTTCGGGGAAAAGGCTGTATGAACGAAGACGAAAATGCAGTGCGCCTGGGACTTCCGGGAATCTGCAATGCCACAGAGGATACCATTGCAGCCAGGGATATTCTTCTGGCAAGCGAAACAGGAGTACACCTCCATCTCTGCCATTGTTCCACAGCAGGCGTGGCTAAGATGATGGAAGTTGTACAGGAAGCAGGCATGGGAGAGCAGATCACCGCAGAAGTATGCCCCCATCACTTTATCCTGACTTCCGATGACATTGAAAGAGACGATCCCAATTACAAGATGAATCCGCCCCTTCGCACAAAGAAAGATGTGGAAGCATTAAGGGCAGGCCTGAAAAGCGGTGCGTTTAAGGTGATCAGCACAGATCATGCGCCTCATGGAGCTAAGGATAAGGTGGGTTCCATGCGCAACGCAGCTTTTGGAATCGTAGGATTGGAAACCAGCCTTGCACTTACCTATACAGAACTGGTGGAAAAAGGTGTGATCACACTGATGGAGATGGTGGAAAAGATGAGCTGGAATCCGGCACAGATTCTGGGAATTGATGCAGGAACCATTCAGGAAGGACATCCGGCAGATGTGATTGTGGTGGATCTGGATACCGAGTATCAGATCGACAAAAATCAGTTTGCATCCAAGGGACGGAATACACCGTTTGACGGATGGAAGGTAAAAGGAAAGGTTCTTTATACGATCTGCGATGGAAAAATCGCGTATGAGGAACTGAAACAGGCATAAGGAAACCAGTCTGTCACAGAGAAAACGTGGCAGAGTATAAATATAAACCATACAGGAGGAAACAAACATGATCAACAAACTCATTGAGAAAATTCAGAAGACAAATGCACCCATCGTGGTAGGACTGGATCCAATGCTCAATTATATTCCGAAACATATCCAGGAAAAAGCATTTGCAGAATATGGAGAAACTCTGGAAGGAGCAGCAGAGGCAATCTGGCAGTTTAATAAAGGAATCGTGGATGCTACATACGATCTGATCCCTGCAGTGAAGCCACAGATCGCTATGTATGAGCAGTTTGGAATTCCAGGTATGATCGCCTACAAAAAGACCGTTGATTATTGTAAAGAAAAAGATCTGGTGGTGATCGGAGATATCAAACGTGGAGATATTGGCTCCACCTCCGCTGCCTATGCAGTAGGCCATCTTGGCAAGGTTCAGGTGGGAAGCCAGAAATTTGCCGGATTTAATGAAGATTTTGCCACAGTCAATCCATATCTTGGCTCTGATGGTGTGAAGCCTTTCATCGATGTGTGTAAGGAAGAAAACAAAGGTCTCTTCATTCTGGTTAAGACCTCTAATCCATCCAGCGGAGAATTCCAGGATCGCATCATTGACGGCCGTCCGCTCTATGAATGGGTAGGAGAAAAGGTTGCCAGCTGGGGCGAGGAACATATGGGTGACAAATACAGTTACATCGGCGCTGTAGTAGGAGCTACTTATCCGGAAATGGGCAAGGTGCTCAGAAAACTGATGCCGAAAACCTTTATTCTGGTTCCTGGTTATGGAGCGCAGGGAGGAAAGGGCGCTGATCTGGTACATTTCTTCAATGAAGATGGATTAGGAGCCATTGTCAATTCCTCCAGAGGTATTATTGCTGCTTACAAACAGGAAAAATATGCTTCTATTGGAGAATTAAACTATGCAGATGCGTCCCGCCAGGCAGTAGAAGATATGATCGCAGATATCAGCGGCGCACTTTCTGCACGCTAAGGAGGAACTTATGAGTGAAAAGGCAAAAGAAAGCTGCAGCATTGTAAGCCAGGAATGTATTGGTACAGATATCTACAGTATGTGGCTTGAGACAAAGACCATTGCACAGAGCGCAAAACCGGGACAGTTTCTTTCTCTTTACAGCAAAGATGGAAGCAAGCTTCTTCCCCGTCCCATCAGCATCTGTGAAATAGATAAAGAAAAAAACAGGATTCGTCTGGTATACCGGGTTACCGGAAAAAATACCGGAACAGAAGAATTTTCCCGTCTTCATGCCGGAATTCCGGTGGAAGCGATGGGACCTCTTGGAAACGGCTTCCCACTGGAAGAAGGAAACGGAAAACGAATCTTTCTGATTGGCGGAGGAATTGGGATTCCGCCCATGCTGGAAACTGCCAAACAGTTACAGGCTGAAAAACAGATTATTTTGGGATATCGGGACGAACTGTTTCTGAATCAGGAATTTGAACAATATGGAGACGTGTATCTGGCAACAGAAGATGGAAGTGCCGGAACAAAAGGAAATGTACTGGATGCAATCCGGGAACATCACCTTCAGGCAGATATGATTTTTGCCTGCGGACCCACGCCTATGCTTCGCGCGTTAAAGGCATATGCACAGGAGCAGGGAATTGTCTGCTATATTTCCATGGAAGAACGTATGGCCTGCGGCATTGGCGCCTGCTTAGGCTGTGTATGCCAGTCCAAAGAGGTAGATGGGCATTCTCATGTACACAACAAACGAATCTGTAAAGATGGTCCGGTATTCTTAAGTACGGAGGTGGAGTTATGAGTAAGCTCGGAGTAACCCTTGCAGGCGTGGAACTGAAAAATCCGGTAATGACTGCTTCCGGTACCTTCGGCTCCGGCGAAGAGTACAGTGAATTTGTAGATCTGAACAAGTTGGGTGCGGTGGTGACAAAGGGGGTTGCCAATGTGCCATGGCCAGGTAATCCCACTCCTCGTATTGCAGAGACCAGTTCCGGTATGCTCAATGCCATTGGCCTGCAAAATCCCGGGATTGATGTATTCTGCGAAAGAGATATTCCTTTTTTGAAGAAATATGACACAAAGATCATAGTGAACGTCTGTGGAAAAAGCACTGAGGATTACTGTGAGGTGGTAGAACGTCTGGGAGAGGAGCCGGTAGATCTTCTGGAGATCAATGTATCCTGCCCCAATGTAAAGGAAGGCGGCATTGCCTTTGGTCAGGACCCCAGGGCGCTGGAGGCCATCACAAAAGAAGTGAAGAAATACGCAAAACAGCCGATCATTATGAAATTAAGTCCCAATGTCACAGACATTACAGAAATGGCCCGGGCAGCAGAAGCCGGCGGTGCAGACGTATTGTCTCTGATCAATACACTGACAGGGATGAAGATTGATATTCATCGACGTACCTTTGCTCTGGCAAACAAAACCGGTGGTATGTCCGGTCCGGCAGTAAAGCCGGTGGCTGTCCGTATGGTATATCAGGTGGCTAACGCAGTAAAACTTCCAATTATCGGTATGGGCGGAATTGCTACAGCAGAGGACGCGCTGGAGTTTATTCTGGCAGGCGCCACCGCAGTATCTGTGGGAACTGCCAATTTCTTTAACCCATATGCCACAGAAGAAGTGGTGAAGGGACTCGAGGAATATATGGACCGATATCAGGTGAAAGAGATTCAGGAGCTCATTGGAGCTGTTAAATAATGGAGGAAAGAAAAATGGAAGCATATAAACAGGAATTTATTGAATTTATGGTGGAAAGCAACGTGCTGAAATTTGGAGAGTTTACTCTGAAAAGCGGAAGAAAATCTCCATTCTTTATGAATGCCGGCGCTTATGTAACCGGTTCTCAGTTAAAACGTCTGGGAGAATATTACGCTAAGGCCATCCATGACAAGTATGGCGATGATTTTGATGTGCTGTTTGGACCGGCTTACAAGGGAATCCCCATCAGTGTAGTTACAGCGATTGCGTACAGTGAGCTTTACGGAAAAGAAGTTCGTTATTGTTCCGACCGTAAAGAAGAAAAAGACCATGGCGCAGATAAGGGAAGCTTTCTTGGAAGTAAATTACAGGATGGCGATCGTGTGGTAATGATCGAGGATGTAACTACCTCCGGAAAATCCATGGAGGAGACAGTTCCCAAGGTAAAGGGCGCTGCTGATGTAACCATCGTGGGACTTATGGTTTCTTTAAATCGTATGGAAGTAGGGAAAGGCGGAGAGAAGAGCGCTCTGGAAGAAGTGCGTGACACCTACGGCTTTGAGACCAATGCCATTGTGACTATGGAAGAAGTGGTGGAGCATCTTTATAATAAAGAATGCGGCGGCAAAGTTGTTATTGATGATGAAATCAAAAAAGCCATTGATGCATATTATGAGCAGTATGGTGTAAAATAACAGACGAAGAAAACTGCCGCAATGGAAGCGATAACATGTACCGGACCGTTAGGAGGGATTCTGTTGAACGAAAAAATCTATAAGACCATGTCACGCTGCGGGGCACTGAACCTTGCAGTTGGCATTACAGTGCTGGTGACAGGAGTTGCTGCCGGAATTCTCATGATCTTAGGCGGAGCAAGACTTCTGAAACGCAAATCAGATATTTTGATATAAGGACCGGTCGGAAAGCCACAGGAATTACCTGTGGCTTTCCGGGACGTT
The DNA here is from genome assembly GCA_937900135.1 of uncultured Blautia sp. Taxonomy (GTDB): domain Bacteria; phylum Bacillota; class Clostridia; order Lachnospirales; family Lachnospiraceae; genus Blautia_A. The sequence continues at coordinate 58,991 of CALCDJ010000045.1, forward strand.
TTGGATAGGGGAGAAATTTGAAGAACGAAACAAAACATATCATAAAACGAACAGGGGTGGTCCTTTTTCTGCTCTATGTTTTTCTGCTGATGTATCTTCTGTTTTTTTCAGAGGAATACGGACGTGTGGCAGAGGCAGAGCGGGCATACCGCTATAATCTGGTTCCTTTTGTAGAAATCCGAAGATTTTGGATGTATCGGGAACAACTGGGAGGAATGGCTCTTTTTCTGAACCTTTTTGGGAATGTTTTGGGCTTCCTTCCCTTTGGATTTATTCTTCCTGTGATTTTCAGAGGAATGAGAAATGGATTTTTGATCGGGCTTTCCGGGTTTGCTGTAAGTCTCAGTGTGGAAATCATACAGCTTGTGACAAAGGTGGGATGCTTTGATGTGGATGATCTGATTCTGAACACAATGGGGGCAGTTCTTGGGTATCTGGGTTTTGCTTTCTGTGATTACATTAGGAGAAACTATTATGGCAAAAAGATATAGATATGCATTTACAAAGAAGAAAGAAGCCAGAAAGGGGAAATGGTCAGTGGGGCTGGCCATCGCCTCTTTCTGCCTGTTTGTGGTATCGGTACTGACTTCCTTTTTTCTGGAGGGCAAGTATGGCTTTGTTGTGGGGGGGATCTGCCTGTTTGCCACAATGCTTTCTGTTTATGGCTTTATTGTAGGACTTTTGAGTTTTTCGGAGGAAAAGCGGGCGCATCGCACCAGTATGATTGGTTCCTTTCTCAATGGAATCCTGATGGTGGGATGGCTGGGCTTTTTTTTGATGGGAGTGTAGGATATGGAACGATTGGAACAACAACTGAATTTTATTGTAGAAGTAGACAAAGTAAAGAACATCATTCGCCAGACTTACCTTTCTGATGGAAAAAGAAAAGAGAATGATGCAGAACATTCCTGGCATCTGGCTCTGATGGCTGTACTTTTGAAGGAGTATGCAGCGCAGGAAGTGGATCTTGCCAGGGTGGTGCCAATGGTATTGGTTCACGATCTGGTGGAAATAGATGCAGGAGATACCTATGCATATGACGAGAAGGCTGCCATGGATAAAGAAATCCGGGAGAAAAAAGCAGCCAATCGGATTTTTGGCCTGCTGCCGGAAGAGCAGGGGACATATTTCCGTTCCCTTTGGGACGAGTTTGAGGCCTATGAGACTCCAGAGGCAAAATTTGCACATGTACTGGATAATTTTCAGCCTCTTCTTCTGAATCATGTGTCTGACGGAAAAAGCTGGACAGAGCATGGAGTGAAAAAAAGCCAGATTTATAAGCGGAACAGCCGTGTGGCAGAGAGTGCCCCAAAAATCTGGGAGTATATGCAGGAACTCATTGAACTCCATATACAAAAGGGGCATGTGATTGACGATATGTAAAACAAAATATAAAATCCGGCAAAAAGGCCGGTCAAAGAAAAGGAGAGGAAACATTGGACGAATGGATTATGGAACGCTTCACCCTTGCCAGGGAGCGGGTTGCTGAAATTGCCGGGGAACAGGAAACCCAGGAACGATTTCGAGATTTTTTTAAGAAAACAGCTGATTTTTTAATGAAGACATCGGAAATTCTTACACGGAAGGAACAAGAGCAAAGTCTGGAAGAAGCAGAACTGGAAAATAAAGAACTGTTTCAAGATCTGTTCCCGCAAAATTATGACAGTTGCTACGGAAACCCCACATATTGCGCAGAAAGACTGGGAGAATACGGACAAGCATTTACGTTTCTGTATGCAGAGCTTCGGGGAACCATTGCGTTTGCGTTTGAAAAACGGTGGTGGGATTTTACCGTTTGTATGGAACTGTTTTTGGAAGTTTATGCTGCTTTTGAGAACCGGGAAATGCCATCCGTAAGAACGGTGAAAGAAATTCTGCGTTCTTATGTGAATGATTATTGTCAGGATATGGTTGGAGAGAGAATCAGGGAAGGTATTGATCCGGAAAAGGATTTTGCAGTAAAGATTATTATGGAATCTGACCTGACGGATCTTCGGTATTTGTATCAGTATGGAGAATATGTTTCTGACAATGAAAGAAAAATGGCAGAGTTTCTCAACACGCTTTCCCAGGAACAGATCAATGAAATGGCAAGAACCTATACGGAAGGATATCGAATTGGATTCCTGGTTACCAAAAAAGATCTTTCCAAGAAAAAAACAGTAAATATCCGTTATCGCCTGGGATTTGAACGCATGGTGCGTGCGGCGATTCTCCAATTTGCTGATATGGGGCTTGAGCCGGTAATCTACCGACATGGAGTTCACGCGGTAAACAAAAAGAGCCAGTCGTGGATCGGTTTTGAAGGAGCGATGGCAAATCCTCAGTATGAGTATGACCATCGTCAGGACTGTGCATTGTTTTTGGATGGCGAGTTTGTGCAGAAAAAACTTCGGGCGATGCAGATCGCATATGAAAAGTATGAAGAATTGGCTTCTGTTCATGGTGGTCCGGCTGTCATTGAGACATTTGGAGAAATACCTTTTGCCCCGATATCCAAAACACAGGCATGGACTTTGAACGAAGCGCAGCAGAAACTCTTAGTGGAAATGGATAATGAAGCTGGACAAATTGTAAACCGTTATATCAAAGGGGAGGAAAGGAGTTTTACCATCATAGCTTATCCAATTCCTGAGATCGGGGAAAATTTCCCGGAAATTTTCGGAGAAATTGTAAAGATCAATAATTTGGACTATGAGAAATATCAGAGCATTCAACAGACAATCATTGATACGCTGGATACATGCCAATGGGTGGAAATCAAAGGACAGAATGGAAACGAAACAGATCTTCTCATTCATCTTCATCCCCTGGAAGATCCTGCGCATCAGTCAAATTTTGAAAATGGTGTGGCAGATGTGAACATTCCGGTGGGAGAAGTCTTTACTTCACCAATGCTTGCAGGAACCGGTGGAATCCTTCATGTATCAAAGGTGTATTTAAACGGCTTACAGTTTCGGGATCTGAAGTTGGTGTTTGACTGTGGACAGGTCATTGATTATTCCTGCTCCAATTTTGAAAGTGAAGAAGAGAATCGCAAATATATTGAAGACAACATTTTGTTCCACCATGAAAAATTGGCTATGGGAGAATTTGCCATTGGTACCAATACCACTGCTTATGTGGCGGCGCGGAAGTATCAGATTGAAGACCGTCTCCCGATTTTGATTGCAGAAAAAATGGGGCCTCATTTTGCCGTAGGAGACACCTGTTACAGCTGGGCAGAGGATACGGCAGTGTTCAATCCGGATGGAAAAGAGATTATTGCCAGAGACAATGAAATTTCTGCGCTTCGTAAGGAAGACCTCAGCCTGGCATATTATGGGTGTCATACAGATATTACCATTCCCTACGAGGAATTGGGAAGTATCTGTGTGATCAATGAAGATGGAGAAAAAACTTCTATTATAGAAAAGGGACGTTTTGTGCTGCCTGGAACAGAAGCACTGAATGAACCTTTCGGCAGACAAAATTTGTAAACAGAACAAAAATTTTCTTTCCCGGAATCAGGTTGACAGAAAAAGGGAATCTTAGTAGAATGATTGCGGATAAGTGAATGTCCCTACGAAAAAAGCAATGAGGATGCATGTGACATTCCATAAAAAATACATACACAAAAGGAGAACGATTATGGCAAAAGTAGGAATTGTGATGGGCAGTGATTCTGATATGCCCGTAATGAGCAAAGCAGCGGATATCCTGGAGAAACTTGGAATTGATTATGAGATGAAGATCATTTCTGCTCACAGGGAACCGGATGTGTTCTTTGATTATGCCAGAACGGCTGAAGAAAAAGGCTTTAAGGTGATTATTGCAGGTGCAGGCATGGCAGCACATCTGCCGGGAATGTGCGCGGCAATCTTTCCTATGCCGGTAATCGGAATTCCTATGCATACAACCTCCCTTGGAGGAAGAGATTCTCTTTATTCCATCGTACAGATGCCATCTGGTATTCCTGTAGCTACAGTAGCCATCAATGGCGGCGCAAATGCCGGACTTCTTGCTGCAAAAATTCTTGCAACTTCTGATGGAGAGCTTCTGGAACGGTTAAAAGCATACAGCCAGGAACTGAAGGAACAGGTAGAAGCGAAGGACGCAAGATTACAGGAAGTTGGATATAAAAACTATTAATCTTACTCTTTTGTCAGCAGACAAAGTGTTACCATATAAAGAAAAAAATCAGACTTCACAAACAAGGAGGATATTATGGATTACAAGAGTGCAGGAGTAGATATTGAAGCGGGATATGAATCTGTGGAATTGATGAAGGAGCATGTGAAAAAAACCATGCGGGAAGAGGTTCTGGGAGGCCTGGGAGGTTTTTCCGGCGCTTTTTCTCTGGCAAAAATCAAGGAAATGGAAGAGCCGGTACTGTTATCCGGTACAGACGGATGTGGAACAAAGGTAAAACTGGCGATGGTAATGGATCAGCATGATACCATTGGTATTGACGCAGTTGCAATGTGTGTAAATGATATTGCCTGTGCAGGCGGAGAACCTCTGTTTTTCCTGGACTATATTGCGTGTGGAAAAAACTATCCGGAAAAGATCGCTACCATCGTAAAAGGTGTGGCAGAAGGCTGTTTACAGTCTGAAGCAGCGCTTATTGGCGGTGAGACTGCAGAACATCCAGGTCTGATGCCAGAGGATGACTATGATCTGGCTGGGTTTGCCGTAGGCGTATGTGATAAAAAAGATATGATTACAGGAGAAGAATTAAAGGCGGGAGACGTTCTGATCGGTATGGCTTCCACTGGTGTACACAGCAATGGTTTTTCTCTTGTTCGGAAAGTATTTGAAATTACGAAAGAATCTCTGGAAACCTACTATGAGGAACTGGGAACCACATTGGGAGAAGCCCTTCTTGCACCTACCAGAATTTATGTAAAAGCGCTGAAAAGCATTAAAAATGCAGGGGTGCGTGTTCATGCATGCAGCCATATCACAGGGGGCGGCTTCTATGAGAATATTCCCCGTATGTTAAAAGAAGGCACTCATGCGGTAGTGGAAAAAGACAGCTATCCGGTGCTTCCGATCTTTAAACTTCTGGCAAAAACCGGAAATATTGAAGAACAGATGATGTACAATACTTATAATATGGGACTTGGTATGATTCTTGCTGTAGATCCGGCAGATGTGGACAAAACAATGGAAGCAATCCGGGCAGCAGGAGATACTCCTTATGTAGTTGGCCGTATTGAGGCAGGAGAAAAGGGAGTGACCTTATGCTAAAACTGGGTGTACTTGTTTCCGGAGGGGGTACAAACCTCCAGGCGATTCTGGATGCCATTGACCAGGGAAGCATCACCAATGCAAAGGTAGAACTGGTGGTGAGCAACAACCCAAACGCTTATGCCCTGCAGCGGGCCAAAGCCCATGGCATTGCAGCGAAATGTGTTTCTCCGAAACAGTTTGAAAACAGGGAGCGCTTCCATGAAGCGCTTCTTCAGACGCTTTTGGAAAGCGGAGTAGATCTTGTGGTTTTGGCAGGCTGTCTGGTGGCAATTCCGCCGTGTATTGTGGAAGCATTCCCCAATCGAATCATTAACATTCATCCTTCTCTGATTCCCTCTTTTTGTGGAGTGGGATATTACGGACTTCATGTTCATGAAGGGGTACTTTCAAGGGGAGTAAAAGTGACTGGGGCAACGGTACACTTTGTGGATACGGGAACCGATACCGGTCCCATTATCCTTCAGAAAGCAGTTGAAGTCAGAGAAGGAGATACACCGGAAATTCTGCAGCGACGGGTAATGGAAGAGGCAGAATGGATCATTCTTCCCCGTGCCATTGATCTGATTGCCAATGGAAAAATAACAGTTACAGAGGGTAAGGTCTCAATAAAGGAGTAAAAATATGAAAGTATTGATCGTAGGAAGCGGCGGAAGAGAACATGCCATTGCATGGAGCGTGGCAAAAAGCCCTAAGGTGGACAAGATTTACTGTGCTCCCGGAAATGCGGGAATTGCAGAATATGCAGAATGTGTAAACATTGGCGCCATGGAATTTGAAAAGCTGGCAGATTTTGCAAAGGAGCATCAGGTGGATCTTACCATTATTGGGATGGACGACCCTCTGGTTGGCGGAGTGGTGGATGTATTTGAAGAAAGAGGCCTGAAGGTATTTGGGCCAAGGAAGAATGCAGCAATCCTGGAAGGTTCCAAAGCATTTTCAAAGGATCTGATGAAAAAATACCACATTCCCACAGCGGCATATGAGAATTTTGAGGACCCGGATCGGGCTCTTTTTTACCTGCGTACCCAGGCGAAATTCCCCATTGTGTTAAAAGCAGATGGTCTTGCGCTGGGAAAAGGCGTGCTCATCTGTGAGACACTAGAGGAAGCAGAAGCCGGCGTAAAAGAAATTATGGAAGACAAAAAATTCGGCAGCGCAGGCAATACCATGGTAGTGGAAGAGTTTATGACAGGACGGGAAGTTTCTGTGCTTTCCTTCGTAGATGGAAAGACCATTAAGACCATGACTTCCGCACAGGATCACAAACGTGCCATGGATGGAGATCAGGGCTTAAATACCGGAGGTATGGGAACCTTTTCCCCAAGTCCCTTCTATACAGAAGAGGTGGATGCATTCTGCCGGAAATATATTTATCAGCCTACGGTGGATGCAATGGCAAGTGAGGGACGGCCATTCCAGGGAATTATTTTCTTTGGTCTGATGCTTACTGAGGATGGACCGAAGGTATTGGAATACAATGCCCGGTTTGGAGATCCGGAGGCGCAGGTGGTACTGCCCCGTATGAAAAATGATATTATTGAAGTGATGGAAGCCTGTGTAAATGGCACTCTGGATCAGATCCAGCTGGAGTTTGAGGATAATGCGGCTGTATGCGTAGTGCTTGCCAGCGACGGATATCCGGTAAGCTATGAAAAAGGTATTCCTATGTATGGCTTTGAACAGTTCAAAGACAAAGAGGGATATTACTGCTTCCATGCAGGTACCAAGCTTTTGGATGGTCAGATCGTTACCAATGGGGGACGTGTCCTGGGCATTACGGCAAAGGGCAAAGATCTGAAAGAAGCAAGAAAAAATGCCTATGAGGCAACTGAGTGGATTACTTTTGCAAATAAATATATGCGCCATGATATTGGAAAAGCCATTGATGAGGCGTAAAGGAGGAGTTACAAATGTATTGTGTAAAAAACGTGACAGAAGATCTGTACTGGGTTGGCGCCAGTGACAGAAGACTGGCGCTGTTTGAAAATATTTATCCCATTCCAAGAGGGGTTTCCTATAATGCGTATGTTTTAATGGATGAAAAAACAGTGCTTCTGGATACGGTTGATAAATCAGTAGAAGAACCGTTTTTTGAAAACCTGGATTATGTACTGGGAGGAAGGGATCTGGATTATCTGATCGTGAATCATATGGAGCCGGATCACGGAGCTACCATTGCAGAAGTGGTGCTGCGCCATCCTAATGTGAAGATTGTGGGAAATGCCAAAACCTTTACCATGATGAAACAGTTCTTTGATTTTGACGTGGATGCTCACGCACTTGCGATCAAAGAAGGAGATACCTTATGCACCGGTAAACACACCCTTGGGTTTGCCATGATTCCAATGGTGCACTGGCCAGAAGCAATGGTAACTTATGATGCATATGACAAGGTTTTGTTCAGTGCAGATGCATTTGGTACCTTTGGCGCATTAAATGGAAATATTTTTGCAGATGAAGTTCGTTTTGAAACAGAATGGCTGGATGATGCAAGAAGATATTTCACAAATATTGTTGGAAAATATGGCACACAGGTACAGGCTGCTTTGAAAAAAACAGCTGCATTAGACATTCAGGTAATTTGTCCTCTTCATGGACCTGTTTGGAGAGAGAATCTGGGATGGTTCATTGAGAAATATCAGAAATGGAGCACTTATACCCCGGAAGATTCCAATGTTTTGATCTTATATGCTTCCATTTATGGAAATACAGAAAATCTGGTTCATGTGTTGGCAGGAAAGCTGGCAGATGCAGGAGAAAAGAATATTGCCATGTATGATGTGTCTGTAACCGATCCGTCTTATCTTTTATCAGAAGCATTCCGCTGCGACAGGATCGTATTTGCATCACCTACTTATAATGCGGGGATTTTCCCGAAAATGGAAACGCTGCTGGCAGAATTAAAGGCTCATAATTTCCAGAATCGTAAGATAGCTGTTATTGAGAATGGAACCTGGGCATTATCCGCAGGCAAACTGATGAAAGAAGTCCTTTCTCAGATGAAGAATATGGAAATTTATGACGAAACCATTTCTGTAAAATCTTCCTTAAAAGATACGCAGATGGGACAGATTGAAGCAATGGCAGAGTTTTTGACAAAATAAACGCAAGAAGTGAGACAGAGAGGGTAAAAAATGGGAATCAGCAAACAAGAAGCAGTAAAAGAACTGCAGAACAGAGAACGTGTATACGTAGCATACGCGCAGGCAACCAAGCTTCCGTATGTTACATGTGACGAGGAGACTTTTAACGACCAGGCATGGGTATTTTCTACAGAGGAAGGAATCAAAGAGTTCGGAAAGAAGAAACTGGATGAGAAGATTCTCCTTATGGGAATGCGCTATGAAAAGAAGGATTATCCAAGATTTTATGGGACCTTGTATGCAATTGGCGTTAATACTGTGATCTGGGTGGACGGGGAAGAACAGGTTGAAGTAGATCTTCCGGATATTGCCAAACAGAATGACATGAGCAAATTGGAGCCATCTAAGCGCCCTCTTTTGAATCCTACGCTGCAGCTTTCCAGCATCTATTTTATGCAGGAACTGCGCCGTCCGGTGGAAAAAGACGCGCATAGAGATCTGAGAGAATTAGAGGAAGAGGTTCTTGTGAACCTTCGGAAATCCGAGTATCTGATTGGAATGGAAGTCAGTGAAGAAGATCCGAAAAAAATTAACATTCCCTATCTGAAAGACAAACAGGAGAGAATTCTTCAGCCTGTATTTTCCGATATTATGGAATTTGAAAAATTTGCAAAGGGAAGAAAAATGCGTATTGCAAAAATTCCTTTTGCCAAGCTGCCAGAGGTGATGATGGAACAGGCACAGGCTTGTGTTATCAATCCAATGGGCTTTAATCTGGTTTTAAATAAAGAACAGCTGAAGAAAATCATTGGATAAGGGATATCTTCACAGGACACAGAAAAAAACAGTCGTCAAAAGCGGCTGTTTTTTCTTTTGAGGAGGAAGAAAAAAGTATTTTCAAAATCTCTTTCATGTGCTACTATATCTATAACATCTGGCCTGAGCCAGAGAAATACAAGGGATAAGGAGGTTGGCAAATGGTGATCGAAATTGATTTTAACAGTGATGAAGCCATCTATATGCAGCTGACCAACCAGATCATTATGGGAATCGCCACATCAAGGCTCAGAGAGGGAGATCAGCTTCCTTCTGTCCGACAGCTGGCGGAAACCATTGGAATCAATATGCATACGGTAAATAAGGCATATACCCTGCTTCGGCAGGAAGGATTTGTCACGATAGACCGAAGACGGGGAGCCATGATCTCCATAGATGCAGATAAAATAAAGGCATTGGAGGAAATGAAGGAAAATCTGAGAGTGGCTCTGGCCAGAGGCTGCTGTAAAAATGTGACAAGAGAAGAGGCCCACCAGCTTATTGACCAGATTTTTGACGAATATCAAGCAAACAGATAGAGGAGGACCATATGCAGGAAAAATTTACCAGACAGGCAGAAAATGCCCTGACGCTGGCGAAGAAAACCGCACAGTCTATGCGACAGAGTTATATAGGAACAGAACATCTGCTTCTGGGACTTTTGTCAGAGGAGGAGGGAACCGCAGGAAGGATTTTGGAAGAGTTTGGCGCAGACAAAGAAAAACTTCTGGAACTGATCCGAAATTTGATCACACCTTCAGATACGCTTCTTGCTGCAAAGCCAGTTCCTCAGTTAAGTCCAAGAAGTAAGGCAATCATAGAAGGAGCATCCATGGAGGCGAAAGCCTTTGGTGAGGAACAGATTGGAACAGAGCATCTGCTTCTTGCTATGCTTCGTGAAACAGAATGTGTGGGAACCAGACTTTTACACACTATGGGGATTTCCGTTCAGAAGCTCTATGCCGGGGTTTTAAGGGTCATGGGCATGGAACAGGAACGGATATCAGAAGAACTGCAGGCAGTGAAGGCGATGAAAAACAGCGGTGCGACTATGACACCGGTGCTGGATCAGTATAGCAGGGATCTGACAGTAATGGCCATGGAAGGAAGACTGGACCCGGTAGTGGGAAGAGAACGGGAAATCACCCGTCTGATCCAGATTCTGAGCAGAAGGACAAAGAACAATCCCTGCCTGGTAGGGGAACCAGGGGTAGGAAAAACAGCGATTGTGGAAGGACTTGCACAAAGAATTATCTCCGGAATGGTTCCGGATACCGTAAAAGATAAACGGGTTGTAGTTCTGGATCTGTCCGGAATGGTAGCCGGAAGCAAATATCGTGGAGAATTTGAGGAACGAATCCGTAATGTGGTAGATGAAGTTCGGGAAAATCAGGGGATTCTTCTGTTTATTGATGAACTTCATACGATTATTGGAGCCGGTGGCGCAGAAGGGGCTTTGGATGCCTCTAATATTTTGAAACCATCCCTTTCCCGGGGAGAGATTCAGGTGATCGGCGCTACCACATTAGAAGAATATCGAAAGTATATCGAAAAGGATGCGGCTCTGGAACGGAGATTCCAGCCAGTGACAGTGGAAGAACCCACAGAAGAAGAGGCCATAGAGATTCTTAAGGGACTTCGTCCGTATTATGAGGCTCACCATGGAGTCGCTATTTCAGATGAGGCAGTGGAAGCCGCTGTAAAAATGTCTGTGCGTTACATCAATGACCGTTTTTTGCCCGACAAAGCCATTGATATCATTGATGAAGCGGCATCGAAGGTACAGCTTTCCGGTTATGGAAGCACACCGGAAATAGAGGATATGGAATTGGAACTGCAGTCTCTGTTGCAGGAAAAGGAAACGGCCATCAAGGAAGCAGACCTGGAAAAAGCCAGAAATGCTCAGCAGAGACAGAATCTCCTGGAAAAAGAACTGCTTAGTCACAAAAAACGTCTGGAGAAGCGCAATAAGAAAAAAGCATTTGTGGTTACAGAAAATTCCATTGCAGATATTGTATCAGACTGGACGAAAATTCCGGTACAGAGATTGACAGAAGGAGAAACAAAACGTCTTGCCAGCCTGGAAAAAGAACTTCATAAAAGAGTGATTGGGCAGGAAGAAGCAGTCCGGGCGGTGGCGCAGGCTGTTAAGCGGGGAAGAGTGGGACTTAAGGACCCCAACAGACCTATTGGTTCTTTTCTGTTTCTGGGTCCTACCGGAGTGGGAAAAACAGAATTGTCTAAGGCTCTGGCAGAAGCTGTATTTGGAAGTGAGCAGTCTATGATTCGTGTGGATATGTCCGAATACATGGAAAAGCACAGTGTTTCCAAGCTGATTGGTTCTCCGCCTGGATATGTGGGCTATGAAGAGGGTGGACAGCTTAGCGAAAAGGTCAGAAGAAATCCTTACAGTGTGATCCTTTTTGACGAAATCGAAAAGGCTCATCCAGATGTTTTTAATATGCTTTTACAGGTGTTGGATGATGGACATATTACAGATGCTCACGGAAGAAAAGTGGATTTTAAACAGACCATTATCATTATGACTTCCAACGCAGGTGCGCAGGCGATTGTTGAACCGAAACGACTGGGATTTGTTTCCAAGCCGGATGAAAAGCAGGATTATGAACGCATGAAGGCCGGCGTAATGGAAGAAGTCCGCAGAATGTTTAAACCGGAGTTTTTAAACCGTATTGATGAAATTATGGTATTCCATTCTCTGAATCAGAAACATATCCGTCAGATTGTTTCCATTCTTCTGAAAAATCTGGAAAAAAGATGTCGGGAGCAGATGAACATTGAGCTGAAGGTAACTGGTGCAGCCAAGGATCATCTGGCGCAGGCAGGTTTTGACAGTAAATATGGCGCAAGACCGTTGCGTCGTGCAATTCAGACACAGCTGGAAGATAGGATGGCCAATGAAATCCTGATGGGACACATAAAGTCAGGAGATCTGGTTACGGTTAAGGTTTCCAAGAAAGAAATCATCTTTTTGGCAGAGCCCCAAAAAGAATAAAATGCGGAGATGGAAATTCTGTAAAAATGTGAAAAAGTAATTAAATTTATAGAAAAACTATAGTCAAAAACTCAAAATCATTATATAATATGAATACAAAAAACAACAGAAAAGTCTTAGGGAGGACATAAGATATGGCAGTAGTGAAAGAACTGATCCGCACAGAAGAAAATGGAACTATCAGTTTTGGTGATTATGAACTGGGACAGAAATCCAAATTATCCGATTATCAGCATCAGGGCGATATGTATAAAGTAAAAACTTTCAGAGAGATTACGAAGCTGGAAAGAAATGGAATGTTTGTATACGAATCTGTGCCGGGAACTTCCGTATTTGGTCTGGCTCAGGATGATACCAGCATGAGTTTTTCCGTAGAGGGAGCAGAGGATGCTCAGATTACAGTAGAGCTGGAAGCAGATACCGAGTACGAAGTGTTTTTAAATGGTGTTGATACCGGTAAAATGAAAACAAATCTTGGCGGCAAGCTTTCCTTTAGCGCAGAACTTGGAAATGCTGCAAAGGCAGAAGTAAAAATTGTCAAATGCTAAAAAATAAAAAAATCGTTTATTTTTGTCAGGAATGTGGATACGAGTCTGCGAAATGGATGGGACAATGTCCTGGCTGTAAAGCATGGAATACCTTTGTGGAGGAAGCGGTTTCCCCTGTAAAATCCAAGGCAACAGGAAAACCATTGAAGCAGCGTCAGGAGCCGGTGATTCTTAAAGACATCAGCCTGGAACGAGACGAAAGAAAGACAACAAATATAAAAGAACTTGACAGAGTGCTGGGAGGCGGAATCGTCCCTGGCTCTCTGGTCTTAGTGGGTGGAGATCCGGGTATCGGAAAATCCACCCTTCTTTTACAGGTGTGCAGAAATCTTTCCGGGAATGGCTGTTCTGTCCTTTATATTTCCGGAGAAGAGTCTTTGCGTCAGATTAAATTGCGGGCGAATCGTATCGGAACCTTTACAGAAAAGCTGTCCCTTCTTTGTGAAACGAATCTGGAGGCAATTCGGGAAGTAATTGAACGGCAGAAGCCGGAGATCGTTGTAATTGATTCTATCCAGACCATGTTTCATGAAGAAATCAGTTCTGCGCCGGGCAGCGTATCTCAGGTAAGGGAGTCCACAAATGTACTGATGCAGATTGCAAAAGGAATGGGAATTTCTATTTTTATCGTCGGTCATGTGACAAAAGAAGGAAATGTGGCAGGACCCAGAGTCCTGGAGCATATGGTGGATACGGTGCTGTATTTTGAAGGGGATCGTCATGCATCATATCGAATTTTACGGGCTGTGAAGAACCGTTTTGGCTCTACCAATGAGATTGGTGTTTTTGAAATGAGAAACACTGGATTAGAGGAGGTAAAAAATCCATCAGAGTTTATGTTAAATGGAAGACCAGAGGGAAGTTCAGGCTCTATTGTGGCATGCTCCATGGAGGGAACCAGACCGATTCTGGTGGAGATACAGGCACTTGTGTGTCAAAGCAATTTCGGAATACCAAGAAGGACTGCAGTGGGAACAGATCTGAACAGGGTCAATCTTTTGATGGCTGTACTGGAGCGAAAGGCAGGAATTCATCTGGGGGCATCAGACGCATATGTAAATATTGCGGGAGGGATGAAGATGACAGAACCGGCTCTTGATCTTGGAATCGCCTTGGCTCTCGCATCAAGCTGTAAAGAAATTGTAATTCCTGATTCAGTGATTGCTTTTGGAGAAATTGGATTAAGTGGAGAAGTACGTGCAGTCAGCATGTCTGGACAACGCGTTGCGGAAGCAAAAAAGCTAGGATTTAAAACAGTGATTCTGCCAGAGGTGTGCAGAAATTCCATAGGAAAAGAGACGGACATGGAATTTGTATATGTATCAGGAATAAGGGATGCGATTTCTTATATAAAAAATCATTCCTGATCTGGAAAATCCTTCAGAGAAATATCCTTAGTGTTCTCAAGCGGAAGTTTTTGAACAAGAAGAGGGAGGTAAAATATATGTTTTTTTTGGGGGGGGGGGGTATGCTGATAATGGATCTTCTGATTCCATTGACAATGATTTTCTTTGGCAAAATGTTTATCAGAAAGCCTCCAAAAGAAGTGAACATGTTTTTTGGATATCGAACCTCCATGTCCATGAAAAATAAAGATACTTGGGATTTTGCTCATAAGTATTATGGAAAAATATGGTATTACTGCGGGCTTGTTACGCTCCCTCTGACTGCTCTGGCTATGCTTATGGTGTTGGGAAAGAGCGAGGATTGTATTGGAAGGGCAGGTGGAATGATCTGTATGATACAGATGATTCCTCTTGTCGGGGGAATACTTCCAACAGAATTGGCATTGAGAAAACAGTTTGATAGGGATGGAGTAAGAAGAGAAAAGGGGAAAACAAAAGAATATAATCTCTCGGAATCTTGAGTGATTATGATTGGCAACTGCCGAAATGTGTAC
>CALCDJ010000046.1 GCA_937900135.1 uncultured Blautia sp.
TGTCAGGGTGTGCATTAAGAAAATCTTTATTATAAAAGCTAATATCCCTGACGATACCAAGCCCGTTCGTAATAATGCCAAATTTATAGGCGTAACAGAAATGTCCATTGATGTACATCTGCTGGATTGCCTGATTGGAAGCCGCATGAGTTGGCATAGAGCCATAAGCAGCTTTATAAGGATCATAGGAATCATCAAGGTTATGGGACTTTTTGAAAGCCTTTAGCTGCTTGATAATACGGTTGGCATATTTTGGGTTATTTTCTGTAACCCATGCTTCAATGCCAGAGGTATCAAAGATTGTCATGGAAGCAAGGGCAGGATCAAGACTTTGGCAGATCGGTTCGGTCAGATCAACAAGATGATCGAACATAGATTGTAAGTCCGATAAAAAATCCTGTTTGAAACGTGTAAATTTGGAACCATCCGGAACAACATCAAAACCGCAGAAATCACGCAGTTCCTGGGAAAATTTCAAAAATACGATCAGGAGTGTGTCCGTCGGGATTGAGAAAATACGCTGGATAAGAAGTGCCTTAAGCATTGGATAAAGCTGATGTTTGCGAGGTCTTCCGGTACTGGCGTAAAAATGAGAAATAAAAGAAACAGGAACAATTTCATCAAGGTCAATGGCTTCATCAAGAAGCGAAAGGAACTGATATTTGTCGTTGTAGAATTTATTTTGACAATCTTCAAAAATTTCTGCCAAAGTGAGCTGTTTATATGTTATCATGTAGGTATATCTCCTTTAGGTGGATTGGTTAATTAGTTTCTAGGCAATTCTATTTTACCATAAACCTTGAGGAGATATTTTATTTTGACAACAAAAAAATGCCGTATTTATGCGGATTTTGGCGTTTCGCAAACGCCTAATAGCAGGGAAATGATGAAAGGAGACACTCATATGCTTCGTATTGCAATTTGTGATGATGAAACAAAGGCAAGAGATGCCTTACGGTTTCAATTAGAAAAAATCATTGATGAGGAGACAGAAGAAATCGTATATGAATTTTCATCTGGCATAAATGCTGAAAAATGGCTGCGAAAATATCCCGGTCAGATTGATTTGTTATTTCTGGATGTGGAAATGGATGGGATGAATGGCATGGAAACCGCTGAGAAAATCCGTACCTTCGACGAAAATCTTTTGATTGTATTTGTCACCGGATATCAAGATTATGTGTTTGACGGATATCGGGTGGGAGCGTTGGATTATGTAATGAAACCGGTGGAACAGCAGAGACTTCGGGAAGTGTATGACAGGGCAAAACACATCCTGAAAGAAAGAATGCAGAAAACCTTTATTGTAAAAAACAGTGATGGAGTATACCGATTTCCATATGAAGACATTCTCTATTTTTACAGTGATAGAAGGCTGGTAAACCTGGTGACTGCCAGAGGGACTTATTCTTTTTATGAGAAACTGGATGTGTTGGAGGAAAAACTGGGGAATTCCTTTGTAAGGATTCATCAGCGATATCTGGTGAATGGAAAAAAAGTGTTACATATGGGTCGTACCTCTCTGGATATTTTGGGACAGGACAGGAAACTTCAGACTTTGCCAATCAGCCGGGGGCTAAAAGAAACAGCCGCTGCAAAGCTGGCAAGAATGATACTGGCAGATGAATGATTCGGGGAGGAGCAGACAATTATGATAACGGAAACAGACTTCCATATGCTTTTCCTGATATTTGAAGCAGTCTGTATGATGATAAGCGGGGGAGTACTGTATCTTACCATAGGAAAATTAATAGAAATAAAGAAACATTGGTGGGCCAAAATTTTACTCTGGATTGCGTGTACCATTGTTCCCAATATGATTATCTTTTTTTCTGACTGGGCAAATTTACCGCCCACATTTCTCCTTTTTTTGGGAACCATGTTTGTATGTTGTGAGGGAAGCAGCCTGAAAAAGCTTGCAATTGGTATCATGATTGCCAGCGCCGTGTTCTCCTTTAGTGCCCTGTTGGATGAATTTTTTACAATGCCTCTCTTAAAATATAAATCCCTGTTCCGGGCTTTTTTTGAGTTGGTATTGTATGGAACCGTATGGTTATTCCGCCCGGAACGGGACAACAAGCTTACACCAGGGATGTGGAGGCTTCTGCTGCTTTTAAATCTTACACCAATCGGGATTGTTTTGACACTTGTGCTGGGGACTGCAGATCATATGTATCATGCGCAGGAAAGACAGTATATGATATTGCTTTTACTGGCGCTGTTTTCTTTTGTGGGGCTTTTGTGGACAACAGTGGTTTTGTCACGTCAGCGTAAGCTAGAGCAGCAGAGTATGTATGCGGAAATGAACCGAAAATATTACGAATCCATGGAGCAGCAGCATTTTGAAATTCGACGGATGCGCCATGATATGGCAAATCACCTTCAGACGCTGTCAATGTTACCGGAAAAGGAAAAAGAAGAATATATACGGAACCTTTTAGACAGCGCGACAACCGTCCGTAATTTACATTATTGTGGAGATTCTACAGTAAATGCGGTACTTACAGTGAAAGCAGTTGCAATGGAAGAGTTTGGGATTAAGTTTTCTTATAAGATAGATATTCCAACAAAGCTGCCCTTGAACAAAACAGATATTTGTACCTTATTTGCCAATTCGTTGGATAATGCGATAGAAGCCTGTAAACAGCTGCCAGGAGAAACTCGAGGGATTACTCTGGAAAGTCGTATGCAAAAAGGGATGTTCGTACTTTCGGTGAAAAATCCTCTGTCAAAAGACTCCATGCTTATACAGGATAAAAGACAAAAAGGCTTGTTTGCCACTACCAAAGCAGATGTGAAAAACCATGGAATCGGATTGAAAAGTATGGAAGATGTGGTTCGGCAAAAAGATGGTAAAATGGAACTTCAGGTTTGTGATGGGGAGTTTAAATTGTTTTTGTTTGTCTATGTATGAGTGCTAACAGAATAAATGAAACTTACAGGTGAAGCAGATGATGGTAAGTTTGCTTCATCTGTTTTTATTCTGAAAATATCAGGTATTTACTTTTTTTACTAAAAAAATCCTTCCATTCTATAAATGGATAAAGTATAATGTTATTAAGAAATTATAGGATACTAAGATGGAGAAAATATATGTTATGAAATATATTATCCGTTTTTATCCATTTTTATGCTGAAATTGAGTATGGATGATCCATTTTGAATTTTGATATGAAATAAGCAGCAATGAGGTGAGAGATATTTGAAAAAAAGAGAAAAAAGAAAGTACATTTTCATTTTAATATTTGTATTGTGCGCGATGATTTTTATTGGTTTTACGTTATCCGGATTTAACAAAGAAATTCAGCAGCGTGTTTACGAGAAACAGATTGAGACGATAAAAGCGCTTTCCATGCAGGGCAGCGCGGTTGTGGAAAAGAAGCTGGAAGGCTTTATCAATACATTATTTGGCCTGGCAGAATATTTGCATGAAGAAGATATTATAGACCCTTCCAATATCGACAGACTGAAGGAGTTTATGAATAAGAAGGATATTGGCTTTCAGAGAATGGGTATTGCAGATGAGAAGGGAAATGCAAGTGTCACCAATGGACAAAGAATTAATATCAGCGACAGGGAGTATTTTCAGACCTGTATGAAGGAAAAGCGTGGCGCTTCAGAAATTCGACAGTCAGAATTGGTGGATAAACAGGTATGCATCATTGCAGTTCCTATACTGAATGATAAAAAAGAGTCCATGGGGATTCTTTACGGTGTTGTGGAAACAGAAGTTTTTAACATTTATGAAAATACGATCATGGAGAATGAGGAGCAGTATATTCAGGTTGTAGATTTAAATGGAAAGTATATTTTAAAAGAAGAATCCAGTCTGATTGGAAAAAGAGAGAATATTTTTGATGGAATTAACAGCGTAAAAAGTCAGAAAAGCGCAGAGGAGATTAGAGAACTGATTCAAAAGGAAGAACAGGTATATACGGAGATTTCAGATGGGGAAGCCCATGAGATTGCGTATTTTTCTCCTTTGAAGCTGAATGACTGGTGCGTGGTTACTGTGGTGGATTATTCAGAGGTCACAGACAATGTGAAGTATATTTTGAACAATAACGTTTATATCATGATTTTAAAAGTTAGCGGAGTGATTTTCTGTCTGTTCCTGATCATCATTTACTATTTCTGGAAAGAACAGAAACGTATCCAGATGTTTAATGAAAAGCTGATACTGGATGAGAGAATTGTGCAGATTGCCGCGGAAAAAACAGGTTTTGCGATTTTGAGTTACGGGATTAAGTCCAAACAGCTTAGATTCATTAGCAATACACTTCTGGATATGGAATTCCCAAAACAGGTAGACAATGCCCCGGTGGAATTTATGAAGTATCTGCCAGATGATGAAGAACTCAGAGAACAGGTCAGAAAAATTTTTGCCAGCATGGAGAATGACAGAGGAAAAAGAGAATTTCCAATTGAGTTTATGCGAAACGGACAAAAGATTCATTTAAATCTACAGCTTACGACCATGGAAGGACAGAATGGAGAGGTTCGGAAATGTATCGGTGTGCTGGAAGATGATGCAGAGGAACAGCAGCTTCGTGAAAAAGCAACCAGAGATCCTTTGACAGGACTTTATAACAGAAGCAGCGCCATAGAGGAAATCGAGAAATGTCTGGCATTCTCAGAACTTTCCAAAGGGGTCACCCATGCATATATGATTCTGGATGTGGATAATTTTAAGACATTGAACGATACCCTGGGACACCAGATGGGAGATAAAGCCCTTCAGGATGTGGCAGACATTCTGAGACACCATTTTAGAGAATATGATATTCTGTGCCGTTTGGGCGGCGACGAATTTCTTGTATTTGTGAAGAATATTCCGGAAAAGGCAATCGATCGGAATGTGTCAAGTCTCTTAAAGAAAATGGAGCTTACCTACGAAGGGGAAGGCCTGTCTGTGAAGATTACTGTTTCTGCAGGGATTGCGCTTGTATCAGACTTATCGATGAGCTCGGAGGAAATGTACCGAAGAGCGGATATGGCGCTTTATCAGGTAAAAAAAGAAACGAAAAACAGTTTCCATATCTATGAGGATTGGAAAGAGAAGGGTATCATACAGTGAAGTGAGGAAAAATACATAAAAAAGAGCCCATACCTTTTGTACGAGCTCTTTTTGGATACTTTTTAATGGAAAGAAAAGGGACTGATGCCGTGGCTGAAATGTACGGCTCCCACAGAACGGAGATTCATGGGATAAACATTTTCTTCTCCAACAAATTTGGAAATATAAGAGATGTAGTTTGCAGCTTCAACCTGTGGAACAATGCACATAATCACACCTGCAAATCCTCCACCGTGGATTCGGCAGACCCCTCTTCCAAGCTTTTTGAGGAACAGATCCGTAAGGGCCAAAACAAGAGAGATTTTCTGTTCCTGGGCATTGGATGTTGTGTAGCAGTTCTGCAGCAGTTCCCAGGAAGAAGAGCCGGATTCGCTGAGAAGACGAAGGAATTTTTCTCCGTCATGATTTTTGATCGCATCGGCAGCTTTTTCTACACGTTCATTCTCCTTGAAAAAGTGTATTGCCCGGAGAATTGCCCGGTCATTTTTGATTTCCGGGATATGGTTCAGAAGCTGGTCAATAGTGGTTTCGCAGAGAAGTTCTGTGCCGCAGGCAGCAGCAGCTTCTTTCATTTCTGTTGGAATTTCGGAATATTCCCGGCTCAGGTCTGCGTGTCCTTTTCCTGTATTTACAATAATAAGCTGGTGGCAGATACTATGGAAAGAAAAGTCCATTTTTTCATATTTGGGGCGTTGTCTATTTGAAAAATCAAGGAGAATCGGGCCTCCTACTGCGCAGGCAAGCTGATCCATGAGTCCGGAGCCTTTTTTCCAGTAAACATTTTCTGCGTATTGTCCGGCTTTGGCATATTCGGTGTAACTCATGGTTTCTGCATTGAAGAAGTAATTTACAATGGAGCAGATCAGCATCTCAAAAGAAGCGGAGGAACTGACTCCCGCTGCGCGGATGACATTTGTGGTCAGACAGGCGTCAAATCCTCCTGTCTTAAATCCCAGTTTTTGGATGCCTTCCATCAATCCTCCAAGGAGAGCTTCTGTACTGGATACCTTCGGAATATCCTCAAGATGGTCCAGGTCAACTACGATTTCTTTATCGTAGCCTTCGCTTGTGACACGGATGATGTTGCTGTTGTTCGTGTATGCGGCGCCAATGGTGTCCATATCAATACTTGCTGCGATAACACGGCCTCCGTTGTGGTCCGTATGATTTCCGATGATTTCCGTTCTTCCGGGAGCAGAGAAAAATTCTGCATGTTTATGGTGGTATGTAGTACGGAATTTTTCAGCAAGAGCTTCAAAACGCTGGCTGCTCTTAGTGGATTCTCCGTAAATCCTTTCTAATTCTGATGCGTTTGGCAAATTCATGTTTTTTCCTCCAAAATACGCAGCCTTTCCAAAGGGAAAGGGTTGCGGTAATAGATGTTCTTCGTAATACGTGTAAAATCTATTATAAGTGCTTCGTAAGAAAAAACCTTAATTATTCAGCGGATAAAAGGTAAAATATTGCGCTTTTGAAGGGAAAAGTGGTAAAATATAAGAACAGAAGCGTTGGGAAAGGAGAAAAAGATTTTGCAGATTGTTACCGACCAGTTTCAGAAGGAAATGAAGAAGCATGGGAGCGATGCGTTTCCCATTCTGGTGAGCCATGAACAGCTTTCCAGATACCCGTCAGGCTCTTTTTTATGGCATTGGCATCCAGAGATCGAGGTGACTTTGATTACAGAAGGACAGATGCTTTATAAGGTAAATCAGTGCACGTTCCACCTGAAAAAGGGGGAAATCCTGATGGAAAATTCCAATGTGCTCCATGCAGGCTTTATGGAAAATTTTCAGGACTGCAGGTACATCTCTGTAACCTTTGATCCAAAGTTGATCTACGGTTTTTATCAGAGTATTATTTGCAGAAAGTATGTAGATCCTGTCATTCAGAATTTTTCCCTGCTTGCCATACACATTGATTACAGTGAAGAATGGCATAAAGCATTTGCCGAAAAAATACGAAATATCATACATCTAAATGAAGAAAAAACAGAATTATATGAGCTTGATACAGTGATAGAACTACAGTCGGCATGGAGATGTCTCCTGGCAAACAAATCTAGAGAAAATACAGGGGTTTCCTATAATAAGCTGGAGCATGAGCGTATCAAAGACATTATGGATTATCTGGAAAAAAATTACAGCAATAAAATTTTGCTGGAGGATATTGCAGAGCATATCCATCTGTGCAAAAGTGAATGCAGTCGTCTTTTTAAGCGCTGCATGAACATCTCACTCTTTGCTTTTCTACAGGAATACCGAGTAGAAAGAAGCCTGGAATATCTTCTTGACCCACAGTATTCCATCACGGAAATTGCGGAAAAAGCGGGATTCACAGATTCCAATTATTATTCCAAGGTATTCTCAAAAGTGAAGGGATGCAGTCCTGTAAAATACAGAAAACAATATGTAACAGTTCAATAATCTTTTTTGCTGAATATGGAAGGTCGGGAACTATCATTCCAACAGAAACAGCATTAAAAAAGAATTATAATCAAAATGAAAAAAAGGAGGTTTCTATGAAAAAGGCAAGCAATTTGTTTCTGGTGTTGGCATTGATCCTCAGTCATGCGATGTGTGCAGTTGTAGCTTATCAATTCTGCAATATGCAGTGGTGCGTGCAGTATGGTGGCTGCAGCGCGCCAGAATGGACAGCGCTTTTCACCGGGATTCCTTTTGGAATCGGTATTGCAGTATGTATTGCGGTAGCAGTTATTTTGAGAAAAAAGATTCCCTGGTGATTTTGGCGCTGGTGGTTGTATATCTGATTGTTGGCATAATCAAAATCGGAAATAGTTGGAAAAGATGAACGGAATAACAAGGAGTATTCAGAATGAATGAAAAGATTTTGATTGTAGATGATGAAAGGGAGATTGCAGATTTGCTGGAGGTTTATCTGCAAAACGATCATTTTGAGGTTTACAAATTTTATAATGGAAGAGATGCTCTGCGGTGTGTGGAAGAAACAGAGATTGATCTGGCAATTCTGGATGTGATGCTGCCGGATATAGACGGATTTCGTATCTGCCAGAAGATTCGGGAAAAGTTTTTCTTTCCGGTAATTATGCTCACTGCCAAAATCGAGGACAGCGATAAGATCATGGGTCTGACCATTGGGGCAGATGATTATATTACAAAGCCCTTTAATCCATTGGAGGTGGTAGCGCGGGTAAAAACCCAGTTAAGGCGGTGTTCCAGATATAATGTATCCATTTCCAGCCAGCCTGCAGAACAGGCAGAGTATGATATTCGAGGGCTTGTGATTAATAAAAACAGTCACAAATGTTTTTTATTTGGCAAAGAAGTATCGTTGACGCCCATTGAGTTTTCCATTCTCTGGTATTTATGTGAACATCAGGGAAAGGTTGTTCCATCAGAAGAGTTATTTGAGGCGGTATGGAAGGAAAAATATCTGAACAATAACAACACGGTGATGGCGCATATCGGGCGTCTCAGGGAAAAACTGGAAGAACCGGCACGGAAACCAAGATTTATTAAAACCATATGGGGAGTGGGATATGAAATTGAATAAAAAGGAAAAAAATTTTCTGCTGGGAACTCTGTTAAAAGGTTATTTTGTACAGATTGTAATCTGCTCCGTGATCGTAATGATAGGTACCATTGTGCTGGATTTGGTTGCTTCGAGCCTGTCGCGTCGATGGTTTGGGGAATTTTTCTTTTGGTATTACAGAGCGTTTTATGCATTTGAGGCGGGGGTTGTTGTATGGGTGCTCTGTATTATATGGTTGACCTACCGGCTCATAAAAAAAGTGGTCAGCTATGTCTATGAATTACAGGCGGCAACTGGAAAAATGTTTGATAAAAATACGGATTATATTGAGCTTTCGCCAGAACTCAGTGATATTGCTGTGAAGATCAACGCGTTAAAACAGGAAGCAGAGCAGAATGCGCGTCTTGCAAAAGAAAATGAGCGCAGGAAGAATGATCTGATCATGTATCTGGCTCATGATCTGAAAACGCCGCTTTCTTCCGTGATCGGATATCTGACGTTATTACACGATGAACCTCAGATTTCAGAGGAAGTGAGGGAAAAATATCTTGCTATTGCCAGAAATAAGGCACAGCGGTTGGAAGATCTGATCAATGAATTTTTTGAGATCACAAGATTCAACCTGTCGGAGATTACATTACAGTACACAGAAATCAACCTGACCC
>CALCDJ010000047.1 GCA_937900135.1 uncultured Blautia sp.
TATGTTTCATTTATGGTGGTGCCAAGTATGCGAGGCATGAAAGTTTTATAAGAAAGGAGAACCAAAATGAACTATCATACACAGATGGAAGCCGCAAAAAAAGGAATCATTACAGAAGAAATGAAGGCAGTGGCAAAAAAAGAATATCGTACAGAAGAAGAAATCAGGGATCTGGTAGCGAAAGGACAGGTGGCAATCTGCGCCAATAAAAGACACACCTGTATCGATCCCAATGGTGTAGGCTCCATGCTCCGAACAAAGATTAATGTGAATCTGGGGGTATCCCGGGATTGCAAAGACTATGATATTGAAATGGAAAAGGTAATGGCTGCAGTAGATATGGGGGCAGAGGCGATTATGGATCTTTCTTCTCATGGAAATACCCAGCCTTTCAGAAGAAAACTTACAAGTGAGTGTCCAGCTATGATTGGAACCGTTCCAGTGTATGACAGTGTCATTCATTATCAGAGAGACCTGGCAACTTTAACTGCAAAGGATTTTATTGATGTGGTTCGTCTTCATGCAGAGGATGGGGTGGATTTTGTGACACTTCATTGCGGAATTACCAGAAAAACCATTGACCAGATCAGACAACATAAGAGAAAAATGAATATTGTGTCTCGTGGGGGATCTCTGGTATTTGCCTGGATGAGCATGACTGGTGAAGAAAATCCATTTTATGAATACTTCGATGAGGTTCTGGATATCTGCCGGGAATATGACGTTACCATTTCTCTTGGAGACGCCTGCCGTCCTGGATGTCTTGCAGATGCCAGTGATGTGTGTCAGATTGAAGAACTAGTTCGTCTTGGCGAATTGACAAAACGCGCCTGGGAAAAGGATGTTCAGGTAATGATCGAGGGACCGGGACATATGCCTCTTGATCAGATTGAAGCAAACATGAAATTACAGCAGACCATTTGTATGGGTGCCCCATTTTATGTATTGGGACCGATCGTAACAGATATTGCTCCCGGTTATGATCACATTACTTCTGCCATTGGAGGTGCTGTGGCGGCTTCTGCAGGAGCCGCATTCCTCTGCTACGTAACTCCGGCGGAACATCTGGCGCTTCCAAATGTAGACGATGTAAAACAGGGAATCATTGCTTCAAAAATTGCAGCTCATGCAGCGGATATTGCCAAGCATGTTCCACATGCAAGAGACCTGGATGATCAGATGGCTGATGCGAGAAGAACCTTTGATTGGGAAAAACAGTGGGAGTGTTCCATTGATCCGGAAACAGCCAGAAAAATAAGAGATGACAGAAAACCGGAAATTGAAGAAAGCTGTTCCATGTGCGGAAAGTTCTGCGCAGTGAGAAGCATGAATAAAGCACTTTCCGGAGAGTATATTGATATCCTATAAGATTCCGGAACGGCAGAGGGAGCGTTCCTGAAATTCGAAATATGTTGTGGTAAATGGGATCATAGTAAGAGAAATACCTCTAAATTTGGCGAAGAGTTTTGGTGGAAGAATCCATAGGGGATTGTTATAATAAAGATATCTTCACTGGTGGGAAATATCAGTGAACGAATCTGAAAAACAATTCTATATGTAAAGGAGTACAATTCTAATGGAAAACAAATCTATGCACATCAATTCTTTGCAAGAAAAACTCAATGATTTAAGCGAAAAAATGGAAGGCCATGTGGAGTATGGCTTTACCAATGACTATATGTTTCGAGCGGTAATGCAGGAAAATCCAGTAGTTCTTCAGGAAATTGTGAGGATTCTCTTAAAAATCCCGAAAGAAGACAGGGTCACATGTGAAGTGAAAAACCCAATCAAACTTGGAAAAACCATTGGCGGGAAAGAGTGTATTTTAGATGTCTGCGTATTGGTAAATGGAAAATTTCAGGTGAATATGGAAATGCAGATGAGTATTTCTTTAGATTGGGTAAGGCGTTCCCTTTATTATGCCTGCGATATGTATGTGGGACTGGAAAAAGGGGAAAATTATGGTGATTGCCGTCCGACCTACCATTTTGGCTTTGTAAAACGTTCTCCATTTAAGGATGATGAGCAGTTTTGCAGTAATTATGTTTTGACAGAGAAAAAAAGCGGAAGAATTTATACTGGAGATTTTCAGATTGGTATGATAAACTTAAGCCAGATAGAAAATGCCACAAAAGAGGACAGGGAAAGTGGACTTTATGATTGGGTATCTTTGTTCCGGGCAAGAGAGTGGAAGGAGCTGATGGAATTGTCCAAAAGATCAGAGGCATTGGGAAATGCGGTAGTTACTCTGGCAGAATTAAGTGATGACGAAAAAATCCGCCAGCAGTGTGAGGCTCGTAGGAAATATGAAATGGATCAGGATGCATTGAATAAGCGTTTTCAGAATATGACCAGTGAAATGGAAAAAATGGGGCAGAAGATAGAAGAAATGGGTCAGCTGATGGAAGAAAAGAAGCGGCAGATGCATGAGCAGGAACGGCAGATGCATGAGCAGGAGCGGCAGATGCATGAGCAGGAACGGAAAATGCGAGAGCAGGAGCAACAGTTGTATCTGATTGAACATCTAACAGCAGCAGGTAAATATGAGGAAATTAAGAAAGCGCTGGAGGATAAAGAATACCAAAGAAAATTGATGAAAGAATATAATGTTATTTGATTTAAAAAGATAATAAAAAGGGCAGAAATCACGTTTCAACAGTGGTTTTTGCTCTTTTTTTGTTTGGTTTACTGTATATAATAAATTTCAACGTTTCTACAATTTTTGGAGTCAAAATTCTTAATATCTGTTATAATGTTTCATAAATGAAAATAGCATTGGTATACAGGGAATAATACGGATGCTAAAACATAAGAGACGAGAGGGGAAAGAATATGAAACAAACATCAAATCGTGATTCCTTCCGATCCAGGTGGGGATTTATTCTGGCCTGTATCGGTTCAGCAGTGGGGATGGGAAATATCTGGATGTTTCCCACAAGAGTTTCCGCTTATGGAGGAGGAACTTTCCTGCTTCCATATTTTATCTTTGTTATTGTCATTGGATTTTCCGGTGTCATTGAAGAAATGAGTTTTGGACGTGGAACCAGATCCGGTCCGGTGGGAGCTTTTGGAAGAGCAATGCAGGAAAAAGGGAAAGAGCGTCTGGGACGTATGATTGGCGTTATTCCCATGCTTGGGGCTTTGGCATTGGCTATCGGATATTCCGTTGTAGTGGGATGGATTTTAAAATACGCAGTGGGTTCTGTGACAGGAAGTGTTTTGAAGCCGGAGAGCATTGATGCGTTTGGTGCAGAATTCGGAAGCATGGCCTCTTCCTTTGGAAATAACGGATGGCAGATCGCCGGACTGGTACTTACGTTTATGATTATGGCATTGGGGATTGCAAAAGGAATCGAAAAGGCAAATAAAGTGATGATGCCATTGTTTTTCTTTATGTTTGCCGGTTTGGCAGTTTATATGATGTTTCAGCCGGGAGCGATAGATGGGTATCGGTATATTTTCCGAATTGATCCAAAAGGTCTGGCAGATCCTATGACATGGGTATTTGCTCTTGGACAGGCGTTTTTCTCTTTGTCTCTGGCAGGAAATGGAACTTTGATTTATGGCTCCTATTTGTCAGACAAGGAAAATGTGGTAAGCTCCGCTTTTCAAGTGGCGTTGTTTGACACTCTTGCAGCTATGCTTGCAGCTCTGGTAATCATTCCTGCTATGGCAACCACTGGTTCCCAGCTGGATCAGGGAGGTCCGGGACTTTTGTTTATTTTCCTTCCAAACTTATTAAAGGGAATGCCAGGAAGCCGGATATTAGTCATTGTATTTTTTGTCGCTGTGCTTCTTGCGGGATTGACGTCCCTGATTAATCTTTTTGAAGCCCCGATTGCCACCTTGCAGGAACAGTTCCGCTTAAGCCGCGCCAAGGCAGTCAGTATAATTGCAGTAATTGGTGTGGTTGTAAGTATCTGTATCCAGGGAATTGTATCTGACTGGATGGATTTTGTATCTATTTATGTATGTCCTCTTGGAGCAGGACTTGCCGGAATTATGTTCTTTTGGATTATGGACAGAAAATTTGTGGAAGCCGAGGTTTCCAAGGGAAGAAAAAAACCGATTGGTTCCTGGTATTATCCTTTTGGAAAGTACATATTCTGTGGCTTGACGGTGGTTGTCTTTGTGCTTGGGATTATGTTTGGCGGAATTGGCTGAGAAAAAAAACATCTATTAGTTTGTCGGGGAGAATAGTCCTATGCGATAAAGTTTATATTGAACCGAGTGCAACAGCATCTCGACCAGTGTCTTCTTTTGTGGTATAATTCAATATTATGCAATCACGAAGGGAGGCGCCTTTTATGGGCGAACAGAAGCCTGAAAAAGTAAAAAA